>JAZSFK010000065.1:0-49749 GCA_045532175.1 Candidatus Fimenecus sp.
AGCAGCGGTGTAAGCACCGATATACTTCTTAATCTGGTAGCCAAGAATATTTCTTGCAAGTGCGCATTGTTCGTTGCCTTCAGCAGCTGCAGCCTTAAGGTCTCTGTCGTCAGAAGAAAGACATGAAACACCGAGAAGACCGGATTTCTTGTTAAGAAGAGTATCCATTTCCTTAACGGTAAGATTCTCTTTTTCCATAAGGAAAAGAACAACTGATGGGTCAATAGCACCGCAACGAGTACCCATTTCGAGACCATCGAGTGGAGTGAGTCCCATTGTTGTATCGATTACCTTACCATTCTTAACAGCTGTGATTGATGAACCATTACCAAGGTGGCAGGTAACAATCTTAAGGTCTTCAATATTTTTACCCATAACTTCAGCACATCTTGCACTGACAAATTTATGTGATGTACCGTGGAAACCATATCGACGGATTGAATATTTCTTTGAGAGTTCATGAGGAATAGCGAATGTGTATGCTTCTGCCGGCATTGTGCTGTGGAATGCATTATCAAAAACAGCAACCTGAGGAACGTCATTACCGAAAAGCTCAATACTTGCGTTGATACCCATAATATTTGCAGGGTTGTGAAGTGGAGCAAGGTCGTTAAGACTTGCAATACCTGCAATAACTTCATCGTCAATAAGAACACTCTTGTTGAAAAGTGAACCACCCTGAACAACACGGTGACCAACAGCAGTGATTTCACTGATATCGTCGATAACTTTGTATTCACCCTCTGTAAGAGCCTGTTTAACAGCAGCAAAAGCTTCTGTGTGATTGCTCATAGGAGCATTGTATTCGATTTTCTGTCCGTCAGGAGTTTTGAAACTGATACATGCTTCGGGAGTACCAACTCTTTCACAAATACCTTTTGCAATTACACTTTCATCAGCCATATCGATAAGCTGATATTTAAGTGATGAACTACCTGCGTTAATAACAAGAACTTTCATTTTAACATCTCCATTTATAAATTTTTCTTGAAGTAATTTTAAACCTGTATTATTATATACTTATATTTGTCTAATTTCAAGGTATTTTATTTATTTAAGTGAGGATATTTTTTATGTCTTTAATTGGTATCGTTTGTGAGTTTAATCCTTTTCATAATGGCCATAAGTATTTGATAGACTCTGTAAAAAAGCAGGATGACATAGTTATATGTGTTATGAGTGGTAATTATGTACAGCGTGGTGAACCTGCAATATTCCCAAAGGATATACGTGTTGAAATGGCGCTTAAATGCGGTGCTGATATTGTTTTGGAATTGCCATTTGTCTACGCTACTGCGTCTGCAGAAATTTTTGCACGAAATGCAGTTAGAATCCTTGATTCAATAGGCTGTGACAAAATTGCTTTTGGTACTGAAAATGCCGGTAGTGATGCATTATCCGATGTGGTGTATATTTTATTGGATAGTAAATTTGATAGCAAAGTGAGTATGTATTTAAGTGATGGCATAAGTTATCCCGTTGCTCGTCAAAAGGCATTTGATGAATATAACTTAACTTTTGATATTTCATCACCAAATAATATTTTAGCGATAGAATATGTTAAGGCAATCAAACAACTGAAATCAAAAATGACACCTGTTGCGGTTAAAAGAATTGGGGCGGGGTATAACGATAACGTTGCTGTGGATGAATATGCTTCTGCAACACATATTCGTTCACTTATAAACAATAAAGAAGATTATAGTAAATATATTCCCGAAAATATTTTGCAAATTTATGAGGAGTCAGTCAAAAATACTGCGTACGTTTCTTATGATAAATATAATTTAATTGCATTAACTCTTTTGCGCGAGAAAATCGGTTCTGATTTGAGCAACATTGCAAATATGGCAGAAGGGCTTGAAAATCGTATTGTAGAAACTCTAAAAAACAGTATTGATATTAGTGACTTATTTGATAAAGTCAAAACTAAAAGGTTTACTTATTCAAGAATAAGACGTGCGGTTCTGTGTGCTATGTTTGGAGTTACTGAAAGTGACCTTATGATTGATGCACCATATTGCAGAATGTTAGGATTTAACACTGAAATAGCAGGAAAGCTGGGCGAAATTGTTAATAACTGTAAATTACCTTTTGTAGTTAATTATTCCGACTTCTCAAATCTTAATAATTCAGAAATTAAAAGAATTTTTGAGTTGGAAATCAAGACTACTGACATATATAATCTTATGTTATACAAAAATGACATTTGTTCAAAAGAAATGACATATTCATTGAAAAAAATATAATATTTTGCAGGAAAACTTGCAGATTTTATTGCTTTTTTGTCTTGATAAATGTATAATTATAAAGATATGTTGATAATTAATTTGGAGATGTTTGCAGATGAAATCTTTAAATTTTTCAAATGTGGATTTAACAACAAAAAAGCTTTCTAAAGGACACAAAAAGCTTATTAAATACATATCTGAAAATTATGATAAAGCAGCTTTTATGACTGCATCAAAACTTGGTGAAACAGTTGGAGTCAGCGAATCTACGGTTGTTCGTTTTGCGTCCGAAATGGGATATAAGGGTTATCCGGAATTGCAAAAAGAACTACAGCAGATGATTAAATCTAAACTGACAGCCGTTCAAAGAATGGAAGTATCAAGTAATCTTATAGGAGAAGACGATGCCATTAAAAAGGTTTTGAATGGTGATATTGAATTGATTCGTGATACACTTGATTCTGTAAGCGATACAGAATTTAAAAATGCAGTTGAAATAATAAATAAAGCAAGTAAAATTTATATTCTCGGAGTTAGAAGTTCTGCTGCATTGGCAAGCTTCTTGTATTTCTATCTTCATCCTGTTTTTGAAAATGTTGTGCTTGTCGATACGTCAAGTGGCAGCGAGATGTTTGAACAGATGTTTAGAATTAGTGAGAATGATGTTTGTGTTGCAATCAGTTTTCCAAGATACTCAAAGCAGACTATTAATGCGCTTAGATTTATAAATGACAGGGGAACAAAAATTATTGCTATAACGGATTCTGCTGTTTCCCCAATTGCGGAATATGCCGATACGTTACTTGTTGCAAAAAGTGATATGGTTTCTGTTGTTGATTCACTTGTTGCACCTTTAAGCCTTATAAATGCTCTTATTGTTGCACTTACTTTTAGCCGAAGAGAAGAAGTTTACAATAATTTCAATAAACTTGAAAGCATTTGGGATGAATATCAGGTTTATGATAAATCCGATGGTGATGAAAATGAGTAATAAAGTAATTGTTATCGGTGCAGGTGCAGCAGGTACTATGGCAGCAGGAACCGCTGCTGAAAATGGTGCGGATGTACTATTATTAGAAAGAAATGAAAAGATTGCTCGTAAGGTTATGATTACCGGTAAGGGCAGATGTAATGTAACTAACAATGTAACTGATGTTCAGGAGTTTATCTCAAATATTCCCGGTAATGGCAGATTCTTATACAGTGCTTTTTCTTCGTTTAATTCACAGGATGTAATTGATTTTTTTGAGGATTATGGTGTAAAGCTTAAGGTTGAACGCGGAAATCGTGTCTTCCCGGTAAGTGATAAGGCAGTTGATATTGTTGATGCGCTTAATCGCTACATAACAGATTCAGGAGTTCAAAGGAAAACCGAAAGAGTCAACAGAATAGTTACCGAAAACAATATTGTAAAAGGTGTTGAAACAGAGTCAGGAAATTTTTATGATTGTGACTCTGTGATTGTTGCAACAGGTGGTCTTTCTTATCCCAGAACAGGTTCAAGTGGCGACGGATACAAATTTGCAAAGGCTTTAGGTCATACAGTTACAGAATTACGACCATCTCTTTCAGCTTTAGTTTGTCGAGATGGCCTGTGTAGTGAATGTATGGGTCTTTCCTTAAAAAATGTTGCGATAAGGGTTTACGATACAAAAAAGAAAAAAGAAATATATGATGATTTTGGAGAAATGCTGTTTACGCATTTTGGTGTGTCCGGTCCGATGATTCTCTCTGCAAGTGCACATATGAGAGATATGGAGAAGGAAAGGTATGAACTTTATATTGATTTAAAACCTGCCTTATCTAATGAAAAACTTGATGCGAGAATTCTTCGTGATTTTGCCGAAAACAGTAACAAATCAATTTCTAATGTATTGTCGTTGCTCTTACCAAAATCGTTGATTTCTCCTGTTTTAAGATTATCAAAAATCAAACCGAGTGAAAAGATTAATCAAATAACTAAAGAAATGCGATTAAACCTTATAGATACTATAAAGGGATTAAAGCTTACCGTTATGGATTTTAATGATATTTCCGAGGCGATTGTTACCTCAGGAGGTATAAAAATCAGTGAAATAAATCCTAAAACAATGGAAAGTAAGCTGTGTGAGGGCTTATATTTCGCAGGGGAGATTATTGATTGTGACGGATATACAGGCGGTTTTAATTTACAAATCGCATTTTCAACAGGACATTTAGCAGGAATATCTGCAAGTAATAAGAATAGTGAGGAATGGTGTTATGATTAATGTAGCAATTGACGGTCCTGCCGGAGCAGGAAAAAGCACGGTTGCACGTGCTGCTGCGAAGGAACTGGGCTTTATTTATGTTGATACAGGAGCACTTTACAGAGCAGTTGGTGTGTTTTGCCTGCGTAACAATATTGTTACAAAAGATGTTGATGCGGTTGGAACAATATTAGAGGATATTACGGTTGAACTCAAGTTCATTGATGGAATTCAGCATGTATTTCTAAATGGTGTTGATGTTTCAACAGAAATCAGACTTCCCGAGGCTTCAATGGCGGCGTCAAATGTGTCAGCAATTCCATCAGTCAGAGCATTTTTGTTTGACTTGCAGAGAGATATTGCTGCGAAAAATAATTGCCTTATGGATGGCAGAGATATTGGCACTGTGGTTCTTCCGAATGCGCAGGTTAAAATTTTCTTAACTGCTGACCCGGAAGAAAGAGCAAAGAGAAGATTTCTAGAATTACAGGAGAAGGGTAGTACAGTTACATTTAAAGAAGTACTTGACGATTTGCTTGTTCGTGATTACAATGACTCACATCGTGAAATTGCACCGCTTAAACCTGCAGAAGATTCTGTTGTAATCAATACAACAGGGTTAACACTCGAAGAATCAATTAACAAAATTATAGAAACCGTTAAGGAGAAAATGTAATGTCAGAGAAAAAATATTTTGATTTTACTAATTATGAAACCCACAAAGGCTTTAATTTGTACAGACCCTTAAGCAATTTTTGCTGCAAAACACGTGTTAAACTAATAGTTGAGGGTGAAGAGAATATTGACCGCGATGATGGATTTATTATTGCAGCAAACCATTCAATTATTTATGACCCAATCTTTGTTGCCACAGCATCTAAAAAGAGACTGCTTCATTTTGTTGCAAAATATGAAGCATTTAAGAATCCAATAGCAAGAGCAATTTTAACAAGCTGTAATGCTTTTCCGATTGTTCGTGGTAAGGGTGATTTACAAGCGCTTAACTATGCAAGTGACCTTGTAAAAAAGGGTAAAGCACTCTGCATTTTTCCTGAGGGTACACGTTCAAGAGATGGTTACCCCAAAAAAGCGAAGTCTGGCGTAGCTCTTATTGCACGAAATGCGCAGTGCGATGTTATACCAACTGCTATTTGTGTTGAAGAAAGAGGCAAATTTGGTGCCAGAGTTTTCGTAAAATTCGGTGAAGCAATCAAATACGAAGATATGAACTTTACTGAAGATGGCGGAAACAAGGAAAACAAAGAAGTTGCGAATATGATTATGGATAAAATTGTCCTTCTTTGGAGGGAGTGCAGAAAACAATGCAAGTCAAAATAACTCTTGCAAAAACTGCAGGATTTTGCTTTGGTGTCAATCGTGCTGTAAACATGCTTTATGACTTGATTTCCAAAGGTGAGAACATCTGTACACTCGGTCCTATAATTCATAATCCTCAGGTTATTGATGACTTACAAAGCAAAGGCGTTACAATACTTGATGACATAAAAAATGCATCAGACGACAGAAAGGTTGTCATTCGAACTCACGGCGTTGAAAAAAATGTTTTAAAGTATTGTAAGGATAATTCCTTGGATTATATTGATGCAACGTGTCCTTTTGTTAAGAAAATTCATAAAATTGTTGAAAAGAATTCAAGTGAAATAATGCCGGTTCTTATCGCAGGTGATAAAAACCATCCCGAGGTTATAGGGATTGAAAGCTATTGCGTAGGAGATTGCTTTATATTTAATTCCTGCGATGAATTGGAGGAAATATTTAAAAATCACAGTTTCAATAAGGAAAATCCGTTTATTGTTGTTTCACAGACAACTTTCAGCATAAAAGAGTGGAAAAAATGTGTAAAAATTATAAATTTACACTATACAAATGCAAATATTTTTGATACAATATGTAGTGCGACCGAAGAAAGACAGGCAGAAGCACTATTATTGTCAAAGAAAAATGACGCTATGATAATAGTAGGTGGTAGGACAAGCTCAAATACTGCAAAATTAAAAGCAGTTTGCGAACCTAATTGCCCGACTTATTTGATTGAAACGGCTGATGAGCTTTTGGACATAGCTTTTGGTGATGTTCAATCAATAGGCGTTACTGCGGGTGCATCAACTCCCGACGGTATAATTAAGGAGGTACTAAAAACTATGTCCGAGAAATTTGAAAATGCAAACACAATTAATATGGAGGAGACAGGCTTTGAGCAGATGCTTGAGGAATCATTAAACAGTATGAGTTCTGACCAGAATGTTATTGGTACTGTTGTTGGTTTCACAGCAACCGAAATTCAGGTTGAAATTGCAGGCAGAAAGCACACAGGCTATGTGTCTTTTGATGAATATAGTGATGACCCATCAGCTGACCCAAAAGCAGAGCTTAAAGTTGGCGATGAAATCAAACTTCGCATTATGAAGACAAATGATGTTGAAGGCACAATTAAGCTTTCAAAACGTCTTTATGACCGTGGTGCAATTTGGGAAAATATTGAAGCAGACGACACAATTCATACAGGTGTTGTTACCGGTATCGTTGGAGATAACAAAGGCGTATTCGTACAGAGTGGTGCAATTAAAGTATTTGTTCCAGCTTCTCTTGCTAAAATGAGAAAGAATGATTCTCTTGAAGACCTTGTTAAGACAACTGTGGAATACAAAATCATTGAAGTTAATAAGATGAGAAGAAAAGTTGTAGGCTCAATTCGTGAAGTTGCCGCTGCTAAAAAGAGAGAGGTTGAAGATGCATTCTGGGCAAATGTTAGTGAAGGTGCTGTTTATACCGGTTCTGTAAGAAGCCTTACAAACTATGGTGCGTTCGTTGACCTTGGCGGTGTTGATGGTATGGTACATATCTCTGAACTTTCATGGCAGAGAATCAAGCACCCGTCAGAGGTTGTTAAAGTTGGCGATACTGTTGAAGTGTACGTTAAGGAACTTGACAGAGAAAACAAGAAAATCTCCCTTGGTTATAAGAAGGTTGAAGATAATCCATGGGAAATCCTCAGACGTGATTATCCTGTTGACAGTGAAGTTGATGCAAAGATTGTTAGTCTTACATCATTTGGCGCATTTGCACAGATTATTCCCGGTGTAGATGGTCTTGTTCATATTTCACAGATTGCTCATAAGCACATCGGTACACCTGCAGAAGTACTTAAGGTTGGCGAAGTAGTTAAGGCAAAGATTATGGAAATCGACTTTGATAAGAAGAGAGTTAGCCTTTCAATCAAAGCTTTAATCGACCCACCGGTTGCTGAAGAAGCTCCTGTTGAAGAAGCAGTTGCTGAAGAGGTTAGTGCTGAAGCTCCTGTTGAAGAATAATTAATTCGGCATTAAGGCCGTAAATAGTCAGGTCAGATGATGCAAAACACCGTCTGACCTGTTTTGTATTTATGAGGTAATATTTATGAAAAAAGGTTTAGCGGTTTTATCGGGACTTACCGCCGCCGTAGGTGGTAGTGTTTTATATTTGAAAAATAAAGATATCTGCCCAAGATGTGAAATCAAAAAACTTCTTGCAAAAACACAAATTCACTACACAAAGGATGAAATGTATAATAATGGTGCAGGACTTACTCCGCCAATGGGTTGGTCGAGCTGGAATATTTTCAGACATAATATCAATGAAAATGTAATATTGGATATTGCAAAAGCATTAAAAGAATCAGGTCTTGCTGATGCAGGATACGTTTATGTGAATCTTGATGATTGCTGGCAATCCTCAATGCGTGACGAAAACGGTAAATTACAAGGGGATTTTTCAACTTTCCCACATGGTATAAAATGGCTTGTTGAACAGATTAACGAATTAGGACTTAAAGTGGGTATCTATTCGTCAAATGGTACACTTACTTGTGAAGATTTACCGGCGTCGCTTTATAATGAACAGATTGATGCTGAAACTTTTGCCGAGTGGGGTATTGAGTATTTTAAATATGACTACTGTCACCACGTACTCATCCCGACAGATGCACCCTATATTGACAGTATCTCGATTATCGGAAAATGTATGGAAAATGAAATTGTTTTTGATGCAAAAGATGCTGTACTTAAAGGTGAGGCAAAGGTTGTTAATGAGGAAAATGGCAAGAGTTATGTAAAGGGTCTTTGTAGCGGATTAGGTAGTATTGAATTTAATAATATTGAGGTTCCGGAAGATGGCGAATACATTCTTACTTTAATTATGCGTAAGAATACCTGTGATGGTCAGTTTTGTGTTGTCACAGTAAACGGAAACGATAAGTACGATTTTCTTATTGCTGAGCAGAAGGCATTTTCACGTGAAGGCAGACGTCAGATTAAAATTAGTCTTAAAGCCGGTGTGAATACTGTTTCAATTACCAACCCTGTTGCATCTCCAATGGATAGTGCTGCTATGCAGTATGAAAAAATGGGCAGAGAGCTTGTTAAAGCAACTAAAAAATATGCTGAAGAAAATAACTGTGAAGAAAAGAAAATTCTTTACTCGATTTGTGAGTGGGGCAACAACAAACCTTGGAAATGGGGTGGAAAAGCAGGTAATATCTGGCGCACAACACCTGATATAAGACCTGTTTGGGGCTCTGTGCTTGGAATTTATGAAGTTAATGTCCGTCTTGATAAGTACGCGGGTCCGGGTGCTTTTAATGACCCCGATATGCTTGAGGTTGGTAACGGTAACCTTACTTATGAAGAGAATAAATCCCACTTTACCTTGTGGTCTATGATGGCTGCACCGCTTATTTTAGGTAATGACATCAGAGCTTTCATTAAAGAAGACGGCACTGTTGACAAGGATAACAAAGTGTTGCAGATTTTGACTAATAAGGACATTATCGCCATTAATCAAGATAAGTTGGGAATTCAGTGTAAGAGAATTAAAACGGGGTTAAAGGATGTTCTTGTTAAACCTCTTGAAAATAACGAGGTGGCGGTATGCTTCTTCAATAAAACTAATTCAAACACATTGATGTCTTGTGATATTTCAGATATTCACAATGTTGTTTCGGTTTCATTACCAAACGCAGAAAGCTATACCAGTAAGGAGCTTTGGTATAAAACTGAAGAAATTATTACTGATAAGATAACAACAACTGTATCTCCCCACGGTGTTAAGGTATTTAGGATTTCTGCAAATCGGTAATATAATGAATATTGTCAAATATAATAAATGAGACAATTGATATTCCATACCAACAAGCGGAGAATTGAAGTGAAATTTGTCCCATAATATTCCCTGGCATATTAGTATAATCCCATACTTGAAGGGCAAATATTTTATTCACCACAATACCAACGGTAAATTCCAAAGCAGTAATTACAATCATTCCCAAAACTGCTTTAATAAATATGGATGTATCGTTAAGTGCATTGTTAATAATATAAAGGGACACAAAAGCTGCACCGCCGGTTATAACCATTGACCAATGAGTGAAACCACGAAATAAGATTTCAATTAAACCGTAGCCAATCCCACCAATAATAAATAAGATAATATATTTTTCCAAGTCTTTCATCTAATCACCAAAATATATTATGTCCTAAAAGGTAAGTTTTATTTAGTTTTTTAAGGTGAAACAAATGAGTAATTTTGAACAAAAAAAATTAAGAGCTGAACAATTGAGAAATGAACTCAATCATCATATTTATCGTTACTATGTTGAAAACGAAAATGATATTTCAGATTATGAGTACGATATGCTTATGCGTGAGTTGGATTCTATCGAAAAAGAATATCCTGAGCTTTTAACGGCAGACTCGCCCACTCACAGAGTAGGCGGTCAGGCAGATGGTTTGTTTGAAACAGTTGTCCATACAGTTAAAATGGAAAGCTTGCAGGATGCCTTTTCGCACGGAGAAGTTCGTGATTTTGATAAAAGAGTCAGAGATGTATTTTCAAATGCTGAATATGTTGTTGAACCTAAAATTGACGGACTTTCTGTTTCGCTTGAATATTCAAATGGTGTGTTTACTCGTGGCTCAACTCGTGGTGATGGTGTACAGGGTGAAGATATAACAGCAAATCTTCGTACAGTAAAATCAATTCCCTTAAGGCTTAAAAAGGATATTCCTTTTATTGAAGTTCGTGGTGAGGTTTATATGCCACGTGATGTTTTCTTGAAGATTGTTGAAAAACAAGAACTTAATGGTGAGAAACCGTTTAAAAACCCACGAAATGCAGCAGCAGGAAGTATAAGACAAAAAAATCCTAAAATAACTGCTGAACGCAATCTCGATATTTATGTTTTTAATATTCAGCAAATTGAGGGCATTGAAATCAAAGGTCACTATGAATCTCTTGTGTTCTTAAAAGAATTGGGCTTCAAAACAATTCCGTTCTTCAATAAGTTCAATAGTATTGATGATGCATTAATAGAGATTGAACGTATTGGCGATATACGTTATACTTTACCGTTTGATATTGATGGTGCAGTAATTAAAACCGACGATTTTTCAATGCGAGAAGCAATCGGCAGTACTGCAAAATTTCCTAAATGGGCATTGGCTTATAAATATCCACCCGAAGAAAAGGAAACGAAACTCATTGATATTGAAATCAATGTTGGCAGAACAGGTGTGCTTACGCCAACCGCAGTATTTGAGCCTGTATTAGTTGCCGGTTCAACAGTAAGCCGAGCAACACTTCACAATCAGGATTTTATCAATGAAAAAGGCATCAGAATAGGCGATACGGTTATAATTCGTAAAGCCGGTGACATAATTCCCGAAGTGCTTTCAGTAGTTAAGCACGAAGAAAACACTTGTGCCTATGAAATGCCTAAGTTCTGTCCGTCCTGCAATTCTCCCGTTCATCGTGAAGACGGTGAATCTGCAATTCGTTGCGACAATCCCGATTGTCCCGCACAGCTTTTGAGAGTTCTTATTCATTTCTGCTCACGCGATGCTATGGATATTGAAGGACTTGGTGATGCAGTCCTTGAAACTCTATTGAACAAAGGTTTAATTGGTAAAATTGCAGATATCTATCGTATTGATTACGATAAAATTGCAGATCTTGACGGAATGGGAAAAAAGAGTGCTGACAATATGCGAAAGGCTATTGAAAAATCAAAGGGAAATGACCTTTCAAAACTTCTTTTCGCATTTGGTATTCGTCACATAGGTCAAAAGGCTTCAAAATTGCTTTCTGATAGGTTTTTAACCCTTGACAATATAATTTCAGCATCAAAAGAAGAAATCCTTACAATAGAAGGATTTGGCGAAATTATGGCTGATTCAGTTGTTGAATTCTTCTCACTTCCACAGACAAGAGAAATGGTTGATGAATTAAAATCTTTTGGACTTAATATGGAAAGTCAGCGAGAAATCAAGGATAATCGATTTGAGGGTATGACCTTTGTGCTTACTGGTACACTTTCAACTTACGGCAGAAAAGAAGCACAAGAGATTATTGAGTCTTTTGGCGGAAAAGCATCTTCATCAGTTTCAAAGAAAACAACTTATGTTTTAGCAGGTGAGGCGGCAGGCTCAAAACTACAAAAAGCAATAGATTTAGGCGTAACAATAATCAACGAAGAACAATTTGCTGAAATGATAAAATGACAAAAGGACGGTTAAACCGTCCTTTTTAGTTTGTTCTTTTTAACCTGTTTAATAAGCTTTTTTGACCTCATTTTAATATAATTGACTGTGTCAATTTTTCCTAATCTCATCCACCAGTCAATTTCATTACATAATGCGTAAAGCTCGACCTTTAAATCACAATACTTACTGACATTTACTCGTTTTTTATATTGTTTATACAATTTTAATTTATCACCAAGTCCCAATGTCAAACAGAAAAGCTCATATTCAGGTTCAACAAATCTTGTGTTAAATGGGTCAATAACACCTGCAATTTCACAATTTTCTGTGTCAATAATCATATTTGGTGTCCAGAAATCACCGTGTGAAAGACATGGCGTGTTATCTGTATTATCAAATATTTCATCAAAGTTAATTTTAATAAGATTTAGAGCTTTAAAAATCTTTTTATTCAGTTCACCATTATTATACTTATTACTTGAAAAGGTATATATTTTATCAAAAAATTCTTTATAGTATTCTTTCCATAAATTATAGGTCGGATTATCAAAAGTACCAAACTTATCATTGTGAACACTTTGCATATTGAGAAAACAATCAATAATGTTATTTGCAAGATGTTTTTTGTCTTTGATTTGCCTGAGTTTTAATGTTCTACCACTAGTACCATCAATGAATTCCATACCAAGATATGAAATCCCGTTTTTCTCTGCAAGAAAATATGTTTCAGGAGTTTTAAAACTGACATTTTTGCGTAAAAACTCATTCATATTCTTTTCTTCGTACATAAGTTCGTAATGCTTGCTTGTTTTAACAATAAGTTGAAAAGGGGAGTCAATAATCTGAACGCAATAGCAGGTAGCGGTAGCACCATTTCCAACGGAAGATACATTAGTAACTGTTGTATTCAATTGTTCTTCAACTATTGCTTTGATTTTATCCATAATTATAATCCCTTATTATAAAACTCATCCTTAAACCATACATCATTAACTTCAAATTCTTTATGATTCAAGTAATCAAGCATTCCTGCGTCTGTTGTGAAATCGAATACAAGTTTATATGAATATAAAAACTGCCTTTTATAACCATATTTCTTATTTTGAGCATTAGTGCCATATTTTCCGTCACCTAAAAGCGGATGTCCGATTGATGCAAAATGTGCCCTGATTTGATGTGTGCGACCTGTTAAAAGCTCAACTTCAACAAGAGTTAATTCACCATCGGTATCAATAACATTATACTTTGTACGGATTTCCTTTGAATCCGCCACTTTCTTTTTGGAAACAGTAACTTTGTTTTTGTTTTCATCTTTTACAAGATAACCCTCTAATAGTCCGCTCTTTTTCTTGATTTCACCATGGACAATACAAAGATAAAATTTATGCAATTCGCGGTCCTTCATTTTCTGGTTAAGAATCCGGAGTGTTTCTGCGTTTTTTGCTGCAATCACAATACCGCCTGTGTTACGGTCAATTCTGTTCACCAAAGATGGCACAAATGAGTTTTCGTCGTCGGGTTTGTATTCACCATTTTCATATAAATAACGCTTGATTCTGCCAATCAAGGTGTCAATATACTCGTTATCGTCAGGGTGGGAGAGTACACCAACCTTTTTATCACAAAGAATAATGTTTTCATCCTCGTAAATAATGTTAAGATTCTTTGATGCTTTGAGAAAATCATACTTTTCAGGTGCTTTCTCAAAAAACTCGTCATTGATATACATATCAACAACATCACCTATATTAAGACGTGTTGATATTTCTGCACGTTTACCGTTAACCTTAATTCGTTTTATACGGATATATTTATATAAAAGTGTTTTTGGCAACAATGGAACACTTTTTGTAATGAATTTGTCAAGACGTTGTTCTGCATCATTTTTGTTAATTGTAAAACTCTTCATTTTTACACCTCAAGATTATTTCAATTTAATATACCACAAGTTAAATTGCTTTTCAACTTGAAACTTGTAAGATTTTATTATAGAATAAACAAGGTGATTAAAATGAATATAAATGAAACTCATTATAAGGTTTTGAGTGAGCCTAAAAAGGTTTATCTTGATATGTCAACTCTTGAAATTCGTCAAAAACTTAATACTGCATTTAAAACACCCACGGCTGAAGAGGATATGACAGGTATTTTCGGGAAATTTTATAAGCTTGACAAAATGTACAAGTTGAAATATATCTATAAAAGAAATAACCAGCTTCAACCGATGACTTTTGACCGATATCATTATCTTGTTGATATAGGGGAGGATGAGCAGGGGGCATATATTGAGTATGTGATGGTTTACGATAAACTATATGACCCGTTAATCAGATTAGTATACGTCCTGGCAGTATGTGCGGTTTTAGCATACTTGTTCTATCTTTACAAAAAACAAGTAATGGGGATGACTTCTGCGTCGGTGTTAGGTGCCTTGGTTGCTTTGTCTACAACTTTAGTGTTTAAAAAAGCTAAGGAATCAGCAGAAGAGTGTACAAAGGCTGAAGTTTTGTTTGAAAAAATCATTGAGGAAATGTATTAACTCTTGACAAACATAATTTGATGTTGTATTATACTAACGTATTAACACTTTACTACATTAAAAAGGAGTTATTCTTATGAAAATGAAAAAGATTCTTGCTGTTCTTATGGCAGTACTTATGGTTGCACTTTGCTTCTCTGCATGTGGAGGAAAGAATGATGACACAAATAAGGATGTAAAGAAAACTGACATGGAATATGTTAAGGAAAAAGGTAAACTTGTTGTTGGTATCACAGATTTTGAACCGATGGATTATCAGGATAAAGATGGTAATTGGATAGGCTTTGATGCTGATATGGCAAAGGCATTTGCTAAACATCTCGGTGTTGAGGTTGAATTTGTTGAAATCAACTGGGACAACAAAATTATGGAGCTTGACGGTAAAAACATTGACTGCGTTTGGAATGGTATGACACTTACTGACGAAGTTAAGGCAGGTATGGATTGTTCAAACCCATATTGCAACAATGCTCAGGTAATTGTTGTTCCTGCTGATAAGGCTGACCAGTATAAGACTGCTGAAGCATGTAAAGACCTTACATTTGCTGTTGAAGCAGGTTCAGCAGGTAAGGAACAGGCAGAAGCAAACGGCTTTAAATATACTGAAGTTCTTGACCAGGCTACAGCTCTTTCAGAGGTTGCTGCAGGTACATGTGATGCTGCAATTATTGACTCACTTATGGCTGGTGCTATGATTGGTGAAGGAACAGGTTATTCAAATCTTACTTACACTGCAGGACTTAATACTGAAGAGTATGGTGTAGGTTTCCGTAAGGGTTCAGACCTTGTTGCTGAATTTAATAAATTCTATGCTGCTGAAGTAGCAAACGGCAATGTTCAGAAGGTTGCTGAAACTTATGGAGTTCAGGAAGCTCTTATTAAGTAATTTTCAACTTTGAACTATCAGGAAGAGAGTGTGTTCAGGCACTCTCTTCTTTTGGTGTAATAAATTAGATAGGGTGTTATAATTGTCATTTATCGAGCAATTTCCAATAGTATTTGATGCGTTGAATGTTGGATTTATTCAAACATTAAAGTTATTTATAATCACATTAGTTGGTGCATTACCTCTTGGCCTAATAATATCGTTTGGCTCTATGTCCAAGTTTAAACCTTTAAGTGCTGCTGTTAAAACTTTGGTTTGGGTTATCAGAGGTACTCCTTTGATGCTTCAGCTTTTAGTTATTTACTATTTACCGGGTCTTGTTTTCCATAACAATATTTGGGGTAGTGGTGAGGACGGTCGTTTCATAGCATCAGTAACAGCTTTTATTATAAATTATGCTTGTTATTTTTCAGAGATTTACAGAGGCGGTATTCAGGCGGTTCCTCGTGGTCAGCAGGAAGCAGGTCAGGTGCTTGGTCTGACAAAATCGCAAATTTTCTTCAAAATTACACTTTTGCAAATGGTTAAAAATGTATTGCCTCCAATGTCAAATGAAATTATTACCCTTGTTAAGGATACTTCTCTTGCAAGAATTATTGCTTTACAGGAGATTATATGGGCCGGTCAAGCATTTATGAAAGGCTCACAGGGTATTGCAGGTGAAATATGGCCACTGTTCTTCACAGGTTTATATTACCTTTTATTTAGCGGTATCCTGACAGTTGTATTAGGCAAAATTGAGAAAAAACTCAGTTATTTCAGAACTTAAGGAGGTACTTGTATGTCTTGGCTTGAAGTTAATAGTATATATAAAAGCTTTGGAAAAACAGAAGTCCTTAAGGGTATAGGTTTTTCTCTTGAAAAAGGTGAAGTTTTAGCGCTTATTGGTTCTTCGGGAAGCGGTAAAACAACTTTACTCAGATGCTTAAATTTTCTTGAAACTCCCGATGATGGAATTATTAGTGTAAAGGGAGAAGTTTTATTTGACGGAAGTGTAAAAACAAAATTCAATGATGAGAAAATGAGACAAAATAGACTTCATTTTGGATTAGTTTTCCAGAATTTTAACCTTTTCCCTCAATATACTGTTCTTAAGAACATTACATTGGCTCCGTCATTGCTTAAAAAGGGAACGGATGAAGAAATCAATAATAAGGCGATTGAATTAATTAATAGTGTTGGACTTTCAGAAAAAGTAAATTCCTATCCTTGCGAATTATCAGGTGGTCAACAGCAACGTGTTGCTATTGCTCGAGCTTTGGCCCTTTCTCCTGATGTACTTTGCTTTGATGAGCCTACAAGCGCTCTTGACCCTGAACTTACAGGTGAAGTTCTCCGTGTAATTAAAGAACTTAAAAACGGTGAGAACACAATGGTAATTGTTACTCACGAAATGAATTTTGCAAAGAATATAGCTGATAAAGTTATCTTTATGGCTGATGGTATTATTGAGGAAGTTGGTACTCCTGAGGAATTATTCAATAACCCACAAAGCCCGAGACTCAAAGAGTTTTTAAGTTCATCACTAAAAGACTAAAAAATGACCTTCGTCCGTATTGGATGAAGGTCAAAACTTTTATTTAATTGGCTCAAAATCCTCTGCACCGTGTTTGCATAAAGGACAAATAAAATCAGCAGGTAATTCTTCCCCCTCATAAACATAACCACAAATTTTGCAAACATAGCCTTTTACCTTTTGTGTTTCAGGTTTAGGTTTTATATGGTCAAAATAGTATTGATATGTTGCTGATGGGACATCTGAAAGTGTTTCTGCTTCGGTAACATCAGAAATAAATAAAAGGTGAGTGCCACAATCTATAATATCTGTAACTGTGCAAGAAATATAAGCATTTGTACCTTCACAAATAAAGTATGTTCCGTTTTCTGTACGGTAATGGTCGTTGTATCCTGCGAATTTATCTGTATCTCTTCCACTTGCAAAACCAAAACGTTTAATCATATCAAAAGTAACATCCTGAGATAAGACAGATATTGTAAATTTCTTTGAATTTTCAATCATTTCACAAGTGTAATTGCTTTTATTAACTGCAATCGTAAGTCTTTTTGGGCTGTCAGTAACCTGTGTAGCAGTATTGATAATACACGCATTGTCCTTACCGTCACAATTGGCGCTTAAAATAAATAAACCATAACTTAACTTAAACATTGCTTCATTTCTTATCATAATACCATCTCCTTGTATATGTATTATAACACAATTATTTTAATTTGTATATGTTATATATTTAACATTCTTCTTTTTTTGATTTCGATTGACAAAATGCATTAAATATGTTATCTTTTTACCATTAATATGTATATTGTGCAGTATTATTTTATTGTATAAATATACAAAAAAGGAGATGTAAAAATGAAACGAAAATTAAATGTTAAACTCATTTCAATTTTCGCAATCGCTTTGGTTCTTGTTTCTATGATGTCATTTATGGCATTTGCAAGTGACGGGAATGCAAAAGACCCGGTTACTGTTGATTGCGGTACTTGTGGCGGTAGTGGTTTTTCTACATATTGTGAAGAATGTGAAAATACCAACACTTATTGCGAAGCTTGTGTGGGTGATGCAGAGAAAAATACTTGTGCTGATTGTGGTGGTACAGGTTCTGTAGAAGCACCAACTAAATTCTATTCATCTATTTGGGCTCTTCTTCCACCTGTAATTGCTATTGCGTTGGCACTCATTACAAAAGAAGTTTACTCATCACTCTTTATTGGTATAGTTGTTGGCGGTTTGCTCTACGCAGAAGGCAATATTGTCGGTACAATAACACATGTATTTAGCGACGGCTTTGTTGCAAACATTGCAGACTCATACAATATGGGTATAATCATATTCCTTGTTGTTCTTGGTGCAATGGTTTCAATGATGAACAAAGCAGGTGGTTCTGCTGCTTTTGGTCGTTGGGCAAAAAAACATATTAAATCAAGAGTTGGTGCACAGCTTGCAACAGTCCTCTTTGGTTGTATGATTTTCATCGACGACTATTTCAATTGCCTTACAGTTGGTTCAGTTATGAGACCTGTTACAGATAGTCACAAGGTTTCACGTGCAAAACTTGCATACCTTATTGATGCTACTGCAGCACCTGTTTGCATTATTGCTCCTGTTTCATCCTGGGCAGCAGCAGTTGCAGGTTTCGTTGCAGAAGAAGAGGTTAGTGGTTTCCAACTCTTCCTCAGTGCTATTCCATATAACTTCTATGCACTTCTTACAATTGTAATGATGATTGCTATTACTGTTATGAAGTTTGACTATGGTAAAATGAGACTTCACGAAGAAAACGCGCTTGGTGGAGACCTTTTTACAAGTGATGCTGAAAATTTTGCAGATTCAGCTGATGATAGTAATGTAAATTCTAAAGGTAAGGTTATTGACCTTATTCTTCCAGTTGTAGTTCTTATAATTGCTTGTGTTATTGGTCTTATCTATTCAGGCGGATTCTTTGATGCAACAAGCGGTGCATACCATAATGTTATTGATGCTTTCTCAGGTGCTGATGCATCAGTTGGTCTTCTTTATGGTTCATTCTGCACACTCATTCTTTCAATTGCATACTTTATGATTCGTCGTGTAGTTACATTTAAAGAGTGTATGGCATCTATTCCTGAAGGCTTCAAAGCAATGGTTCCCGCAATTATGATTCTTGCTTGTGCATGGACTCTTAAGGCAATGACAGATAGCCTTGGTGCAAAAGAATTTATCGCAGGTATTGTTGAGTCAACTGCAGGTACATTTGCTAACTTCCTTCCTGCAGTAATTTTCCTTATTGCAGTTGGCCTTTCTTTTGCTACAGGCACATCATGGGGTACATTTGGTATTCTCATTCCACTTGTTCTCAGCGTATTCCCATATAGTAGCGGACCGATTTCTATTATTGCTATTTCTGCTTGTATGGCTGGTGCAGTTTGTGGTGACCACTGTTCACCAATTTCCGATACAACAATTATGGCAAGTGCTGGTAGCCAGAGTAACCATATTAACCACGTATCAACACAGTTGCCTTATGCACTTACAGCTGCAGGGGTGTCATTTGTAACATATGTTATAGCTGGTTTTGTTCAGTCAGTAATTGCACTTCCAATTGGTATTGCTCTTATGCTTGGAACACTTTTTGTAATCAAAGCAGTTTCAAAGAAAAAAGCATAATTGAATAATTAAAATTTTAACACCCTATCCTTAATTGGATAGGGTGTTTTTATGCTTAAATTGACTTTATTTATGTTTTCATGTAAAGACAATGAAAATTCCTTTTGTTTTATATTAAAAGGATTTAAGGGCAAAAATAAAGGACTATACGTTGATAGTCCTTTTTACTTTATTATTTAACGTTTTCTAACACATTGATATATGCTTTAATTGCCTCAACACAACCATTAAATCCTAAATCGGCACTGTTAAGACATAAGTCATAGTTACGTGCATTATCCCATTCGCGACATGTGTAATAGTGATAATATTCACTGCGATGCTTGTTAATCTTGTTGATTTTCTTGTCAGCATCCTTTTCACTCATGCCAAACATATCCATTACTGTTTTAACACAAACGTCATGCGGTGCCCAGATGAAAACCTTGATAACATTTTCATAATCTTTTAAAACAAAGTCAGCGCATCTGCCGACAATGATACAAGATTCTTTTTCTGCGAGGGTTTTTATAATTTTGGCTTGATAATTAAAAAGATTCTCTTTTGATGTAAACTTACTGTCTTCAGGTGGAATTACATTACCACTATATTTATATGTAGAGGGGTCAAAAAGACCTTTGCTGATTTCCTCGTCATTTTTCTGAAAAAGACCTAAGTTAATACCGCTATCATCGGATGCCATATAAAGAATTTCTCGGTCATAGAAGGGAATGTTTAATTCTTTTGCAAGCATTTGACCAACAGTTTTACCGCCACTACCATAGTCACGTGCAATAGTAATTACTATTTTGTTTTTCATAATAATTTATCCACCTTTCAGCAATTATTCGCTAAGATAAGCCTTTTTAACAGATTCATCGTTTAAAAGGTCTTTTGCATTACCTGAAAGTGCAATCGAACCTGTTTCAAGAACATAAGCTCTATCTGCAATTGAAAGTGCCTTTTTTGCATTCTGCTCAACAAGAAGAACTGTTGTTCCGTTTTCATTGATAGCTTTTATGATATCAAAAATCTCAGATACAAGAAGGGGAGAAAGTCCCATTGACGGTTCGTCCATTAAAACAAATTCAGGTTTGGACATTAATGCTCTGCCCATAGCAAGCATTTGTTGTTCACCACCGGAAAGAGTACCTGCAATTTGGTTTTTACGCTCCTTTAGTCTTGGAAATCTTTCATAAACATAATTAAGTGTTTCTTCGATTTCATTTTTATCTTTTCTTGTATATGCTCCAAGTTTAATATTATCAATAACCGAAAGCTGAGAAAAAATTCTGCGTCCTTCAGGAACATGTGCCATACCCATAGTTACAATTTTATGAGCTGGAATCTTTGTAATGTCTTTATCATTATAAATGATTGTGCCTGTTTTAGGTTTAAGAAGTCCGGTAACAGTATGGAGGATTGTTGTTTTACCTGCACCATTAGCGCCAATAAGAGCAACAATTTCACCTTTATTAACTTCAAAGGAAACACCTTTTAAAGCTTTAATCATACCATAATATACTTCGATATTATCGACTTGTAAGAGTGGTGCCATATTATTTACCTCCTTAATCACCTAAATATGCCTTAATAACTTCAGGGTTATTTAGAACATCACTTGTTTTTCCTTGTGCAAGTTCCTGACCAAAATTAAGAACTGTGACTTCATCACAAATACCGCTGACAAGTTTCATATCATGCTCAATAAGAAGTATTGTCATATCAAATTTGTCACGTACAAATCGAATAGTGTCCATAAGTTCCTGCGTTTCACTCGGATTCATACCTGCAGCAGGTTCATCGAGAAGTAATAACTTTGGATTTGTGGCCAATGCACGAGCAATTTCAAGTTTTCTCTGCTTACCATAGGGGAGATTATCTGCTAATGTATCAGCTTCATTTTCAAGACCAAAAACTTCAAGCAATTCCATTGCTTTATTCTTAATCTTTTTTTCAGCACTAAAATATCGAGGTAGTTTTAACATACCTTCAACAGTTGTATATTTAATTTGATTATGAAGCCCGAGTTTAACGTTATCAATTACACTAAGATTTTTGAAAAGTCTGATATTTTGGAATGTACGTGCAATACCGCACTTGTTAATCTCAACCGGAGATTTTCCAACCATTTTAACACCATCAAGTGTAAAAGTGCCTGTCGTAGGTTTATAAACACCTGTCAAGAGGTTGAAAACAGTTGTTTTACCTGCACCATTTGGTCCGATAAGACCATATAGACTTCCTTTTTCAAGTGAAAGATTAAATCCTTCAACCGCGTGAAGTCCACCAAAAACAATACCAAGATTCTTTACTTCAAGTAATGCCATTAGTTTTGACCTCCCTTAGCAGTTTTCTTGCCCTTGATTTTCATTATAAAGCCTTTTTTTAAATCACTTATTTTATCATTATTATTTACAATCATCATTACAATAAGGAGGATTGCATAGAATAACATTCTATATTCACCAACTTCTCTAAGCAACTCAGGAAGTGCATAGAGAAGTATTGCTGAAATTACAGAACCTCTGATTGAACCAATACCACCAAGAACAACATAAACAAGAATGAGAATTGATGTGTTATAATCAAATGTACTTGATGAGAATGAATGGAGATTATGTGAATATAGTACACCGGCAAGTCCGGCAAAGAATGCCGAGACAGTGAAGATTATAAGTTTATATTTCGGGATATTGATACCAATTGTTTGTGCAGCAATACTGTTGTCGCGGATTGCCATAACGGCACGTCCTGTTCGAGAATTGATAAGATTGAGAGAAACAGCAACTGTCATAAATAAAATTACAAATGCAATTATAAAAGTTGCATCTCTTGGTGTTCCTGTAATACCCATTGCACCTTTAATAATTGTTTTTCCATCAGGTGCAAGCATATTTGTATATTTTGTACCATCAATGGAAAACTTTAATCCTGTTGAATCAATTCCGAGATAAATAAGATTGAATATGTTTTTAATTATTTCACCAAAAGCAAGTGTAACAATTGCAAGATAGTCACCCTTAAGTCTTAAAACGGGAATACAGATAAGAAAACCAAAAATAGCAGCGCAGATACCACCGATGAGCAAAGCTATTCCAAATCTAATCCATTCATCGGGAATCATTGTTTTAAAAACATTTGAGAATAAAGCACTTGAATATGCGCCAATGCACATAAATCCTGCATGACCTAATGAAAGGTCGCCCAAGATACCTACAACTAAATTAAGTGAAACGGCAGCGGTACCATAAATGCAAAGAGGGATAAGAAGATTTTTTATCTGACGAGGCATTTCACCGCTTTCAAGCCATACAAGAGCAACAACAAAAAGTGCTATCAACATTACATAGGTAATAAGATTGCTGATAGATGAAGATTTGATTTTCATTTTAGATTTTGCCATCATTATCACCTTACACTTTCTCACTGATTTTCTTACCCATAATTCCTGTTGGTTTTACGAGAAGAATAATAATCAAAATTCCGAAAACAATTGCATCTGAAAGTTGAGTTGAAATATAAACCTTACTCAAATTCTCGATAATTCCAAGAAGAAGACCACCAATCATTGCACCGGGAATTGAACCGATTCCGCCGAATACAGCAGCAGTAAAGGCTGTGATACCGGGCATAGCACCTGTTGTTGGTGAAAGAATTGGATATGAAGAACAAAGCAAAGCACCTGCAATGGCGGCAAGGGCGGAACCAATAGCAAAAGTAATGGAAATCGTTCCGTTAACATTGATACCCATAAGCTGTGCCGCACCTTTATCTTCTGATACTGCTAACATTGCACGTCCCGTTTTTGTCTTATTAATAAACAATGTAAGAACAATCATAATAACAACTGAAACAGCTATAGTAACTAATGTGTTGTTAGAGATTGTAATTTGTCCGTCAAAAAGAGTGATACTTCCATCACCAAACAATGGGGTAAATGTTTTTGTTCCTGCACCAAAAATCAATTGAGCTGAATTTTGCAAAAAGTAACTAACACCGATAGCAGTAATAAGAACAGCCAGTGATGAAGCTTTTCTTAATGGCTTATAGGCAATTTTCTCAATAGTAATACCAAGTATTGTACATATAATTGTACCGAACAAAATGCATAATATTGGGGAAAGTCCTAGTTTTGTTAAAGCGGTAAACATAACAAATGCACCAACCATAATGACATCGCCGTGTGCAAAGTTAAGCATTTTTGCAATACCGTAAACCATTGTATATCCTAATGCAATAAGGGCATAAATACCACCAAGACTAATTCCGGATATAAGTGCTGATAAAAATTCCATATTTTCTCCTCCATATATGGTTTTTAAAAAGACACCATTATCAAAAGTATCTTTTTAAAAATCATATATAACATTCAAAAGTATGCCGTATGAAAAAACATACGGCATACTTTACTGTTGATTTAGTAAAAAAAGTTACTGAACTACGTATTCGCCATTTACAATTTTAACTGCAATAGGTGCTTTAACCGGCTCACCGTCAGCTCCCCATTTGATGTTAGTACCTGTAACACCGGTAAATGTGATTTCTGTCATAGCAACTTTAAGAAGGTCACAAATTTCATCAGCTTCCATATCAGCTGTTACACCGGATTTTTCAATAGCCATCTTAAGGATGTAGATTGCATCATAAGCATCTGCACCAAACTGGTTAAGGTATGTTGTACCATATTTTGCTGTAAAGTTAGTAACAAAATTCTTTGTAATGTCATCAGTTGCTGTTGGTGTGAATGGAGTAAGGAGCATTACGCCTTCTGCAAGTGATTTATCAAAGTTTTCCATACCAAGGATACCATCAAGACCATCACAACCGAAGAAGATTACGTTAAGTCCTGCTGCCTTTGACTGAGAAAGAATAAGACTTGCTTCGCTATAGTAAATAGGAAGGAAAAGAAGCTCTGCACCAGAAGCCTTAACAGCCTGAATCTGAGCTGAGAAGTCTGTATTAGTTGTATCTGTGAAAGATTGTGCTGTAACAACTTCAAGACCTTTTACTTTTGCCTGTGCATTGAATTTTTCATAAATGCCTGAAGAGTATGCATTTGATGAATCATAGATTACTGCAACTTTCTTTGCAACATTGTTGTCAGCAATATAGTTTGCAGAAGCTGTACCCTGAGCAGGGTCAGAGAAGCAAACACGGAATGCGTTATCACCATCAATAGCCTCAACAGCTGTTGCAGATGCTGTAAGCATAAACATGTTGTCGTTGATAGCTTCACCAAGGAATGCTGCACATGAACCTGAAGTAACACTACCAAGTGAAATCTTCATACCATTGTCAATAAGAGCACCATAGCCACTAACTGCACCTTGTTCAGTTGCTGTATCATCTTCATAGAGAAGTTCAAGCTTCATTCCGTTGACACCGCCGGCTGCATTGATTTCGTCAATAGCAAGCTGAGCACCATACTGAACAGCAAGACCATACTGAGCATAGTCACCTGTAAGCGGACCTGTGAAACCAATTTTAAGTGTTCCAGCTTCACCGGCATTCTTATTGCTGTCGTTTCCATCTTTGTTTTCTTTGCCGCCGCAAGCTGCAAAGCATGTAACTACAAGAGCTAATGCCATAAGCACTGCGAGGACTTTTTTGAGATTTTTCATTGAAAATTCCTCCTTAATTTGTGTTTAAACACTTGAAATATGTATTTAAACTTATCTCTTTAAATAGATAAAGTAAATATACACCAAATCACACTATAAGTCAATTATTTTCTTAATTTTTTTTAAATAAAAAAGGGTATGTAGCCACATACCCTTGTAATTATTATATAATTTATTTCTTCTGCGGACCGTTAAATCCTTTTGTTTCTTGGAATTCAGCGATTTTATCAATAACACTTAATACTACGTCAAATCCTGTACCAACTGTTTCCATATCAAAACGGTCAGGCATATCATGCCATGTGTGGTAGTACCAAGTAAGCATTGGGTTTTGTGCTGCGAATGTAACTGATTTAATTCCGCCACGTGTCATTGGTGTGCTGTCGCAACCACCAACTGGGTTATGAATACAACCATTTGTTTTGCTTTCAATACCCATTTCATTGAATGTATCCTTGAACATTTTCTCAAGGTCAGTGTCAAATCTGCAACCCTGCCAATCGTCCTTGATAACAACCTCAAAATATTCCTTATCTGCAACTGAGTCAATGTTGATATTCCAAGCATTCTGTGTTAAATCATCATTTCTATGTTTGTGAACAAAATCCATTGAACCACGAAGACCTGCTTCTTCTGAACCAACATTGCAGTCAACTATACGACAATTTTTTGGCATTTTTTCAGGATTTTCCTTGAAGTACTTGATTACAGCATAACTTAAAGCACAACCGGTAGCATTATCCATAGCACCTTTTGAAGCCATGTCATCATCAGGGTCATTCCACATAACAACAAAATAGCTGCCAATAGCAGTAATGATAGGCAAGAAATGTAATGCGAAGTAGAATCTGTTAAGAACCTCTGAGGATGAAGCGATAATCGCCCAATCAGCTTTCAGATAAAGACCGATATAAATAACTGACATAACAATAGCAACAATTATGTTAAAGAAAACACAAATTGCACCAAAACCGACTTTACTGTATGTAGTGAGAAGGCCATAAATTGGTTTTTCAGGATATCTGGAAGCATTTTCTGAGTGTTTCCAGTTCCATGATGTGTCTGTATGACCGGAAAGGATGATTGTATAGTCATATTTTCCGTCCTCAGGAACTAATTCACCATAAACATTCTGCGAAATTCTCTGCTTAAAGAACATATCAAACCATGGTTTATAGAGAAATGCACTGAATACAAGCCAAATTGTCATGCATATTCCTGCAAGAGCCATACCAAACCAAATGTAATAATTATGAAGTGCAAAATAAACGAGAAAACTCATTATTACACCAAACCAGCCTGCATAAGGAAGTCCGCCGATACCTGAACGTGGAGAAACCGCAAATTCTTCTTTTTTTGGTTCAATTCCGATTTCACGAAGTTTTTCTCCCATATAATCGGCATATTCCTTTTCACCTTTAGAACCCGGAAGGCGAGGACCAACTTTTTCAGCAGCATGTTTTACTATATCCCATGCTTCTTGGACATACTTTCTTGATTCGTCTTTCATTACTGAATCCTCCGTCAATATATTTATCTTATATATAATATTTCATTTCGCAAATTAAATCAAGTACAAAATTGAATTTTATCTGTAACAAAGAAAAAAGTCAGGTAACGTTTAGTTACCTGACATAGATTATCAGTTATATTTTCTTGCGATTTTAAGAGTTGTTGTTTTTGGAAATTCCTCGTCACGGATTTTAATTCTTGCAACATTCTTGAAAATTGGATTTTCACGGTTGTACTGTGCAACATCATCGTCAATTCTGTCACGAGCATCTGGGAATTCTTTTTCATTAAGGAAAAATTCAGCAATAATCTTTTCGTCTTCCTGATAAACAAGAACTTCTTCAACGTATTCAATTCTTGAAAGCTTATCTTCAATTTCTTCAGGAGAAACATTTTTACCATTAGAAAGACAGATAAGATTCTTCTTTCTACCAACCATAAAGAGGAAACCGTCTTCGTCAATTCTGCCGTGGTCGCCGGTAATTAACCATTCACCATCAAATGTTGCGGCGGTTGCTTCAGGGTCATTATAATAACCCTGCATTACGTTAGTACCTCTTACGTAGATTTCACCAACACCTTCATCGTCAGGGTTGACAATCTTGATTTCACAACAGTCAAGCGGAGTACCAACACTACCAAACTTAAATTTTCCGGGTCTGTTACATGTAACAGCAGGTGAACATTCAGTAAGACCGTAACCATTATAAATGTCGATACCAAATTCGTGCATACCTTTTTCAATTTTCGGGTCAAGGTTTGCAGCACCGCAAACAATCATATTGAGGTTTCCGCCAAGGTTATCAATAATTGTTTTGAAAATCTTTGCTCTTTTGTCAATACCAACCTTTAAAAGGGCATTACTGATTTTTAGACCCTTTTTAAGAATCTCTTCTCTGCCTGTCTTTCTTGCGGTTTTCCAGATTCTGTTATAAATTGTATTAACAACAAGAGGCACACCGCAGATGTTATATGGCTGATACTTCTTCATATCACCTTGAATATTCTTAATACCATCACACAAATAACCCCATTCAGTAAGAATGTATGATGAGAATAGACCACTAACCCAAGCATAGGTATGATTCAATGGTAAGAAACCGATAGCGTGTCTGCCGTTGAGTGCACGACAAGAAGCTGAACAGTTACTTGCTATATTGTAGTGAGTAAGCATAACACCCTTACTCTTTGCAGTTGTACCTGATGTATATGCAATACAAGCGAGGTCGTCAGGCTTAACTTCTGCATTTATAAAATCTTTATTTCCTGCATCCAATGCAGCTTGACCTTCCTTAAGGAATTGGTCATAGTCATCAGTGCAGAAATACTGCATTTTTGGCATATCGGGATTTGCTTTAAATTCTTCAACAGCTTTGTTAAATTTTGGTGTATAAAAAAGAGCATCACAGTCGCAACGAATCAATTGGTCTGCAAGGTCATCATAAGGTAACTTTGCGTCCATCGGAACAGTAATATTACAACCACAAATAGTTGCGTAATATGCAATCATCCACTCAAAACAGTTTTCACCGATAACTGCTATTTTCTTCTTTCCGTTAAGACCTTTTACATAGAAAAAAGTACCGAGAGCTGCAATTTCACTCCAAGTCTGATTAAAACTTCTTTCACACTCGTTCTTATTTTTATCTAAGAAAACAAATTGTCTTTTATCTTGACCCTTCTGAGCACCGGTTACGATGATTTCTTTAAGGGTTTTGTAATCAGGTATATTCGCATTACCAGCGTTGATATGTTTTTTTGCCATATTTATACTCCTCGTTTTTTACAAATGCATATAATTGTAAGTTTGACATCTGTAAACATTTATGGTAATATATTAACAAAATAAGACAATATTGTCAATTAATTTTAAAAACTTATACACATTTGAGGTGAGTGTCAATGTATGAAGGAAATAATCCTACCGCTTTGAAATCTCAACAGTGGTTAGGAGATACTTTAATTGATTTAATGGAGATAAAACCATATGAAGAAATATCTATAAAGGATATTTGTCAACACGCAGATTTGTCAAGACAGACCTTCTATAATTTCTTTGAATCCAAGGATGAATTGTTCCGATATGCATTAAGACGTATATATGAAGATAAATTGGATTCACTTACAGAAATTCCCAGCTCAAAGGAAGCAATTTCATTGTTTGTTTGTAGTACAAGGGAACAGAGCAGACTCGTTGAGGTTATTGTAAAAAACAATATGGGAAACATCGTTTCTGATGAAATTTTTAAGTCAATAACCCGTTTCCTTAACAGATTTATTCCTAACTTTGAGAATCAACCTGATTTTGCATACCATGTTGTTTTGCTTTCGGGGGCATTAACGCATTTTATGACATATTATGCACGAAACAACAGCGAAATGTCAGAGGAAAAAATGACTCATATTCTTGAAACTTTTCTTTCGGGTAAAATATTTAAGCTTTTGCGTGCATCAAAATATATCAAAAAGGTACTCAAATGAGTGCCTTTATTTTTATGATGATATGTACGGTCACCTATATAAGTCCCTTAAAATTAAAAAATCCAAACTCAACCTAAAGGTCAAATTTGGATTTTTGGTCGGAGTGACAGGACTTGAACGTCTGCTTCGGCAACGCCTTGCATACTACTCGCTTGGCGACCCAAATTCTTACGAATTTCGGTACCCGCCAACCGCTTTTTGCTAAAAACGATATACTACATCGTTTTCTTAACGCAAAAACCTCCATGAGGTTCAAGTCCTCATTTTCAATGCAAAACAAAAAAGGCACCTAAAAAGGCACCTTTTCCGTTTTGGTCGGAGTGACAGGACTTGAACCTGCGGCCTCTTGACCCCCAGTCAAGCGCGCTCCCAGCTGCGCCACACCCCGATATTTGTAACGGAAGATATAATATCACAATAAAAGATAATTTGCAAGTAATATTTTAACAATTTTCTATTTACCTTTTGTTTAGTTTTGTGTTAGAATAGCACAGAGGTGATTAATTTATGAAAAAGACGATTAAAAGAATTTTAATATGCGTTGTGTCTGCACTTCTTGCGTTTGTTCTTTTATGGGTTGGTGTAATTTATGTTTATTATCCGCACTATAAGAAAAATCAAAGTGAAATTGTAATGGATGAAAATGTAAATCCTAATGAAATAAGAGTAATGAGTTACAATATACGTTGTCATGCTCCCGATGATTTAGGAAAGAAAAATTGGTTCTATCGTGCAAATCTTGTTGCGGATACTATTGAAAAAGCACAGCCCGGAATTATTGGTTTTCAGGAAGTAAACAGTTGGCAGTATGATTATTTATGCGAGTCAATGCCTCTGTATGATTCTATTATTACTTATCGTGATGATATTCCGGTATACTCTGAGGGTTGTCCTGTATTTTACAGAACGGATTTATACACACTCGTTGACAAGGGTTCATTCTGGCTATCAGAAACTCCTGATGAAATGAGTAAAGACTGGGGGGCAGCGTGTTACAGAATTTGTAGCTATGCAAAGCTTAAAGATAATGCATCAGGCAAAGAGTTTATCGTGTTCAACACCCATCTTGACCATGTAAGTGATGAGGCTCGTATTAACGGAATCAATGTTGTTCTTGATAAAATTAATGAGTTTGGCGGAGTTCCTGCTATTCTTATGGGTGACCTTAATGCAGAGGAAAAATCCGATACATACAAGAGTGCAATTGAATTTTTTGATGATACCAAGTATATGACAGATAACACAATGAAGAGCTGCACATACCAAGGTTGGGGTACACAACTTGACCGCGAATGTATCGACTATATAATGATTTCAAAGTCTGATTTCAAAGTTCATTCATATAAAGTTATTACAGATGCTTATGATGGAGTTTACACAAGTGACCATTTTCCACTGATGTCAGTTTTATCATTCGCATAATAAAGTTAGGGCGGGGTTATTGACCCCGCCGATTTTTTATGCCAATTCCAACCAAAGATTCTCTAATTCTTCAAGTTGTTCCTTTTTAACTCTAATCTCCTCAAGAATTTCAGAAAGTCGGGCATAGTCGGTTGAAACTTCCGGCTCTTCAATGCATTTTTTTAATTCATCAATTTCAAATTGAAGAGTTTCCATTTCTTTTTCCGTATTCATAAGCTTTGCACGACGTTTTCTATCTTGTGCTTTGTTTTTCTTTGACTCTTCATATTTAATTGCGACATCACTTTTCGTTTCAGGTTTTGTCGCATTTTCTTTTTGTTCAATTTGAAGATGTTCTTTGTAATAATCATAATTACCTTTGTAAATAATGATTTCATCAGGTTTCATCTCTATTATTTTATCCGGTACAGAATTAAGTAAATATCTATCGTGAGATACCATAATAATTGTACCGTCATATTGCTTTAAAGCAAGGTCAAGTGCTTCTTTTGCTTTATAATCAAGATGATTAGTTGGTTCATCAAGAACAAGTACGTTTGAACGTTCGAAAACAATTATACATAATGCAACTTTTGCTCTGTTTGCACCACTCATTTCACGAATTCGTTTAAAAACATCTTCATCTTCAATGAGAAATCTTGCAAGCATACTACGAATTTCATATTCCGTTTTTGTTGGGAATTTTCGATGAACAGCTTCTAAAACTGTCATATTAAGGTCAAGAGACGTAAGTTCCTGGTCAAAATATGAAATCTTAACATTTCCACCCCAACGAGCAACACCTTCGCAGGGGATTTTCTTAAGGATAGCCTTAAGGAGAGAAGATTTGCCTACGCCATTTTTACCTACAAATGCAACTTTTTCCCCACGGGATATTTCTAAATTAAAATTTTCAAATAAAGTCTTTTTGTTTTCACCTTTACCAACCCAAACTTTTAAATTATGACATTCAAGAATTGTCTTGTGTGGTTCAATATCAAAAGGGAAGGATATGTACAAATCCTTTACTTGTGGATTAGGCTTAGCTTGTAGTTCCATTTTTTCAAGTGCTTTAACACGTGAACCCACACTATTGATACTACTTGATTTTGCAAGATTTCTTCTTACGTAATCACGCAGTGCCTCAATTTCACGTTGTTGTTTTTCATATTCTTTTGTAAGGGTTTTGATTCGTTCTTGTTTTTGTATAAGAAACGATGAATATCCTCCCTTATATCTGACCAATTCACCATTTTCAATTTCACAGATATCAGATGAAACTGCATTTAAAAAATATCTGTCGTGAGATACTACAATTACAGCACCTTTATATGTTGAAAGATAGTTTTCAAGCCAATTAAGCATTGAAAAATCAAGGTGGTTGGTCGGCTCGTCAAGAATAAGTAAATTTGGGTTTTCTACAAGAATTTTTGCAAGTGCAAACCTTGTTTTTTCACCGCCTGACAGTACGGAAACAGAAGTGTTCATATCAAAGTTGCCAAATCCCATACCATTGAGAACGGTGTTGATTCTCACCTCGGCATTATATCCGTCTGCAGCATTGTATATATTGGTAAGCCTTTCATATTCTGCAGAAAGTGATTCATATTCCAATTCATTTGCTACAGACATTTGTTTTGAAATAGCATCAAGCTGTGCTCTTGTGTCAAAAACAAGTTGCAATGCATTTTCAATCTCTTTTTGCATACTGTTTGAGGTGTTCAGTGCCTCATTTTGCTTTAAATAACCAACACGCAAATTGTGACTTAAAGATATGACACCATCATCATGCTCCAGATTACCTGCAATTATATTGAGAAGTGTACTTTTCCCGACACCGTTAATTCCTAATAATCCTATTCTATCATTATCATCGATTGATAATGTAATATTCTTTAAAACTGATTTATCGAGAAATCCTTTGGATATTCCGTTTAATGAAACAAGCATTTTAAACAACCTTTTTAAATTTTTTATTGTTTAAAATTCATTATACATTATTCTCTTAAAAAATAAAAGAATATATCTTGTTATTTATCAGAATTTTTGCAGTTAAACTGTTAAAAATAGAAAAAGATAATAAAACCGATAGGAGAATAGTATGAAAAAATTATTATCAATTATAGTTTCTTTATGTATTGTTGTTTCTTTGTTTGCTTCTTGCAACAGAGGAAACTCAAATAATTCAACTCAAAAAGTAACAACAATAAGATACCTTAATTTTAAGCCGGAAATTGCAAATTCATATGAAAGAATTGCAGAAGCTTATGAGAAAGAAACAGGTATTAAGCTCATTGTTGAAACGGCAGCAAGTGGTAACTATGAGCAGACATTGACAGCAAAAATGGGAACAAAGGAAGCTCCGACACTGTTTCAAATTAACGGACCAAAAGGTTATGCAAATTGGAAGAATTACTGTGCTGATTTATCTAATACAGAACTCTATAAGCATCTTGTTGACAAATCCCTTGCAGTAACCGTGGATGGTAAGGTCTATGGTATTCCTTATGTGGTTGAGGGATATGGAATTATTTACAACGAGGAAATAACAGATAAATACTTTGCATTATCCGATAAATCAACAAGTTACAATTCAATGGATGAGATTAACAGCTTTTCATCACTTAAAGCACTTGTTGAGGATATGCAAAAAAATGCTGACAAGCTTGGCATTAAAGGTGTTTTTGCTTCAACATCTATGAAAACAGGCGAGGATTGGCGTTGGCATACTCATCTTGCAAATATTCCGATTTACTATGAGTTTAAGGATAATAATGTAGATTTGACCGGGGATAAAACAAAAACAGTCGAATTCAAATATTCAGATAATTTCAAAAACATTTTTGATTTATATATAAATAATTCCGTAACAGACAGGAAATTATTAGGCTCAAAAATTGTTGACGAGTCTATGGCTGAATTTTCACTTGGCCAGTGTGCTATGGTACAGAACGGAAATTGGGCTTGGAGTCAGATAAATGGTGTAAAAGGTAATGTTGTCAAGCAAGAGAATATTAAATATTTACCAATATATATGGGGTTGAATGGCGAAGAAAACCAAGGACTTTGTATCGGAACAGAGAACTTTTTTGCAATAAATTCAAAGGCAAGTGAGGCTGAGCAGAAGGCGACAGCAGATTTTATTTATTGGTTGTTTTCAAGTGAAACAGGAAAGAACTTTGTTATAAATGAATTGGATTTAATTGCACCTTTTGATACCTTTAACGAAAACGAAGTGCCTAATGACCCACTTGCACAAGAAGTAATCAAATGGATGAATAAAGATGATATTAATACGATTCCATGGAATTTTACCGTTTTTCCAAGTGTGACATTTAAAAATGATTTTGGTTCTGCTCTTTTACAATATTCACAAGGAACAAAAAATTGGTATGACGTAAAAACACTTTTTGTACAGAAATGGAAAAGTGAAAGCGAATAACCTTAAATTATAGAGGAGGGATAATATTGGAAAAGAATATAAAAAAATATTTTCCGGTTTTTGTTTTACCAACTTTTATTTCTTTTACTGTTGTTTTCCTGATTCCATTTATAATGGGTATATATCTTTCCTTTACAGAATTTACAACAGTAGAGAGTTCAACATGGGTTGGATTAGAAAACTATATTAAGGCATTTACAAAGGATGAAAATTTTATAAATGCTCTGTGGTTCACAATTAAGTTTACGGTTGTCTCAGTAATAACAATTAACTTACTTTCCTTTTCACTTGCTTTGATTTTGACCAGAGCATTAAAGGGAACAACATTTTTCAGAACTGTATTTTTTATGCCGAATCTCATTGGCGGGATTGTGTTAGGGTATATTTGGAACTTGCTTATAAATGCCGTTTTAGGTATTTTCGGTTTTGATATAACTTATGATGCTGATTTTGGTTTTTGGGGACTTGTTTTTCTTCTTAACTGGCAGTTAATAGGTTATATGATGGTGATTTATATTGCAGGAATACAGAATATTCCTAGAGAATTAAAGGAAGCAGCAAAAATAGACGGCGCATCATCTTTTTCTATATTAAAAAATATAACTGTTCCTATGGTAATGCCGTCAGTAACAATTTGTTTGTTTTTGACACTTACGAATTCTTTTAAACTCTTTGACCAGAATTTAGCACTTACCGGTGGTGCCCCGGCAAGAGAAACCTCTATGCTTGCTCTTGATATTTACAACACATTTTATGGTCGTATTGGTTGGCAGGGTGTTGGTCAGGCAAAGGCAGTCGTTTTCTTCTTGATAGTTGCAGTTATTGCCTTTGTCCAATTAAAAATAACAGGCAGAAAAGAGGTTGAGAGTTAATGAGTGGTCGTAAACGATTATCAAACATTTTATCCTTCTCATTTCTATTGTTACTATCTATAGTTTTTCTTTTTCCTCTATATCTTGTTTTAGTAAATTCTTTTAAATCAAAATTCAATATTATTAGTGACCCGTTTTCGTTTCCCAATGAAGAAACCTTTGTAGGATTAGAAAACTATATTAATGGCATCAATTCATCAGGAATACTAGGTGCATTTATCAGAACGTTAATCATTACGGTTGGTTCTGTACTTGCAATTGTAGTGTTTACCTCTATGTCTGCATGGTTTATAACAAGGGTTAAAACCAAATTGAACAGACTAATTTATTATTTATTTCTTTTCAGTATGATTGTTCCTTTTCAAATGGTTATGTTTACAATGACTGATATTTGTTACAAATTGGGACTCAACACTGTTCTTGGTATTATTCCTGTTTATTTGGGCTTTGGTTCAGGGTTATCTGTTTTTATGTTCAGCGGTTTTGTCAAAGGCATGCCACGAGAAATAGAAGAGGCGGCTATGATTGATGGTTGCAACCCAATAAAAACATTTTTCTATGTGGTATTTCCAATATTAAAACCCACTGCAATAACAGTTGCAATTCTTAATGCTATGTGGATTTGGAACGATTTTCTTTTACCATATCTATTATTAGGTTCGACAGATAAAACACTTTCCGTTGCAATACAGCTTACAATGCAGGGTGCTTATGGAGCCATTGATTGGGGTGGATTTATGTCTATGCTTGTTTTAGCAATTATCCCAATAATCATATTTTATTTATTCTGTCAAAAGTATATTATTAAAGGCGTTATTGACGGCGCTGTAAAAGGTTAAGGTGATTTAGTGGCATCAATAACATTATCAAATATTAAAAAAACCTATGAGGACGGCGTAACGGTAATTGATAAGCTTAATCTTGAGATAAAGGATAAGGAATTTATTATTCTCGTTGGCCCATCAGGATGCGGAAAATCAACAACACTCAGAATGATTGCGGGCTTAGAAGAAATTACAGATGGTGAATTAAAAATAGGAGATAGGGTAGTAAATAATGTTTCGCCCAAGGACAGGGATATTGCCATGGTTTTTCAAAGCTACGCACTTTATCCTCATATGAGTGTATATAAGAATATGGCTTTTGGATTAAAAAACAGAAAAGTTCCAAAAAGTGAAATAGACAAAAAAGTATTAGCAGCGGCAAAAATGTTAGATATTGAGGATTATCTTAACAGAAAACCTCGAGCATTGTCAGGCGGACAACGACAAAGAGTTGCACTTGGCAGAGCTATGGTCAGAGAACCGGCTGTGTTTTTATTGGATGAACCATTATCAAATCTCGATGCAAAACTTCGTACGGAAATGAGAAATCGTATCTCTATGCTTCACAAGGAACTGGAAACTACCTTTGTATATGTTACTCATGACCAGACAGAGGCTATGACAATGGCGGACAGAATAGTTGTTATGAGAGATGGTATTGTTCAACAATTTGATACACCTCAAATGCTGTATAACCATCCTAAGAATATGTTTGTTGCAGGCTTTATCGGTTCTCCGCAGATGAATTTTATTGATTGTAAAGTAAAAAAGAAAAACGAAAGATATATATTACTTTTCAACAATTATGAAATAAAACTTCCCCAAAGAATGAATGACTATCTGATTATGTATGAAAATAAAGAAGTTGTTTTAGGAATAAGGCCTGAAAATTTATCTATTGTAAATGACGACAATACAATTAATTCCTTTGATTTGTATATTGATATCGTTGAAATGACAGGGGCGGATTATTTTCTTTACGGAACATTAAATGATAAAAAAATAATAGCAAATATATCATCCAATAATGCAATATTGAGTAATAAAAGTTATAAATTTCAAATTGATATTGACAGAATTCATATCTTTGATAAAATCAATGAAAGACTTATATGTGATTGACTTTTTGATAAAAAAATTATATAGTTTTGTCAGGTGATTTTATGAGAACAAGTGGTGTTTTAATGCACATTTCCTCTTTGCCGGGTAATACAGGAATTGGCACTTTAGGTAAAGAAGCATATAAATTTGTTGATTTTTTGAAATCTGCAGGTCAGACTTACTGGCAGGTTTTACCGTTGTGTCCGACAAGCTATGGTGATTCGCCTTATCAGTCATTTTCTACTTTTGCAGGTAATCCTTTTTTTATTGATTTTTATTCACTTTGTGATGACGGATTATTAACTAATAAAGACTTTGAAAATATTGATTGGGGTGAAAATCCCGAAAGAATTGATTTTGAAAAAGTATACAGAAACAGGTTTTCAGTTTTAAGAAAGGCATATAAAGTCTTTGATAAGAATAATTCTGATTATAAAACCTTTTGTAATAAAAATGAGTTTTGGCTAGATGATTTTGCTCTGTATATGGCAATTAAAGAAGTAAACCTTGGCAAGCCCTGGAAAGAATGGAATACAGACATTAAGCTTCGTAAAAAGAATGTTATTTCATCCATGAAAAAAGAGTTTGAAGATGAAGTTGAATTTTATAAAACGATTCAGTTTTTCTTTTTTGAACAATGGTTTGATTTAAAAAATTATGCCAACGAAAACGGTATTAAAATTATAGGCGATATACCCATTTATGTTGCAGATGACAGTGCTGATGTATGGGCAAATCCAAAACAATTTTTACTTGACGATGATTGTAATCCAATTGAAGTGGCAGGTTGTCCGCCAGATGCTTTTTCTGATGAGGGTCAATTATGGGGAAATCCCCTTTATAACTGGGAATATATGAAGAAAGACGGATATTCCTGGTGGAAAAAACGCATTGAGCATCTTTGCAATATGTGTGATGTAATTCGTATTGACCATTTCAGAGGATTTGAATCATATTATTCTATTCCTGCCGACTCAAAAACCGCAAAAATCGGTGAATGGAGGAAAGGTCCGGGTGTTGAATTCTTCCGTGAGATTGAGCGTGATTTGGGTAAAAAGAATATCATTGCGGAAGATTTAGGTTTTTTAACACCGGCAGTTAAAAAAATGCTTAAGCAAAGCAAGTATCCCGGAATGAAGGTTTTGCAATTTGCTTTTGATACTGATGAAGAAAATGATTACCTTCTTCATAATTTTACAAAAAATTCAGTTGCTTATGCCGGTACACACGATAATGATACGATTATCGGTTATATGACTAAAACTGCTCCGAGAAAGACACGTAAAAGAGCAAAAGAATATCTCAGATTAACACGAAGAGAAGGGTATAATTGGGGATTTATGAAAGCGGTTTGGTCAAGCAATTCGGATACCGCCATTGTTACTATGCAAGACCTTTTAGGACTTGGAAATGAAGCAAGAATGAATTTCCCGTCAACAACAAAAGATAACTGGCAATGGCGAGCTAAATCTGATTATATTACTGATGAGCTTACTGAAAAAGTCAGATATTATACAGAGTTGTATCAAAGAATACCTACAAAGAAAAGAGTTAAATAAATGTCACAGATTGTAAACGAAGCAATAATGCTTTCAAAAAGTAAATATTTAAAAGATATCAAAGAGTTAAGCTCTTATGAATTACACGATGTCATTTCGTCTGCGGTTATGTCCTCTATTTCAGACAATTGGCAAAAAAGCCGAAATAAGAGGATAAAAAACCGAACTGCATTTTATTTTTCTGCGGAATTTCTTGTGGGACGTTCAATATATAATAACCTTGTTTCATTGGGCATTTACGATGAGCTTGAAAATGAATTAAACGAATATGGTGTATCATTAAAGGCTCTTGAAGATGTTGAAGATGCTGCCCTTGGTAACGGCGGTTTAGGTCGTCTTGCAGCGTGTTTTCTTGATAGTGCAGCAACACTTGATATACCACTTAACGGCTATGGCATCCGTTATAAATACGGCCTTTTCAAGCAGGATATTGTAAATGGTTTTCAGACAGAAACCGCCGATGACTGGACAAGATGGGGTGACCCTTGGTCAAAGCGAATCGAAAATGATGCTGTAACAGTCGATTTTAAAGATATGTCTGTCAAAGCTGTACCTTATGATATGCCGATTATAGGATATGGTACGAATAATATCGGTACGTTAAGACTCTGGCAGAGTGAGTCCCTCATGCCATTCGATTTTGATTTGTTCAATTCACAAAAATATGACAAATCAGTTGCTTTGAAAAACAGAGCCGAAGACATTTCAAGAGTACTTTATCCGAATGATGACAACAATGAGGGTAAAAAACTACGACTTAAACAGCAGTATTTCTTTTCAAGTGCATCACTGCAGGATATTATAAGAAAATACAAGAATATTCATGGTAATGATTTTACAAAGTTTGCAGATTTTGTAACAATTCAGCTTAATGACACACATCCTGTAATTTCGATTCCTGAACTTATTCGACTTCTAACAGAAAACGAGGGTGTTAAGTTTGATGTTGCTTTTGAAATTACTAAAAATGTGTTCAATTATACAAACCATACCATTATGCAAGAGGCTCTTGAAAAGTGGGATTTAAAGATTGTACGTGAAACAATCCCACAAGTTGTTGATATTATTAAACAACTTGATAAGATGCTTGAAAAAGAGCTTAAACTTGCAAAGATTGATAAAGAAAAAGCCGATAAAATGCAGATAATTCAGGATAAACGAGTACACATGGCTTATCTTGCAATTTTCTGTTCTAAATACGTAAACGGCGTAGCTCGTATTCATACTGATATTCTTAAAACGGATGTTTTAAAAGATTGGTATGAACTCTATCCCGAAAAATTCCAAAATAAGACAAACGGAATTACTCAAAGACGATGGCTTTTGCTTTGTAATCGTGAACTTTCTGCACTTGTTACAGAACTTTTAGGTAGTAGTGAGTGGGTAACTGACCTTGATAAACTCAAGGAACTTGAAAAGTATGCAGATGATGAAAATGTTCTTAACCGTTTCATAGAGATAAAAGAAATAAAGAAAAAACAGTTGGTTGAGTATATAAAAGTTCATGATGGTGTGGAAATCGACGAAAACTCAATTTTTGATATTCAGATTAAACGACTTCACGAGTATAAGCGTCAGTTCCTCAACGCACTTGCAATTCTTGAGTTATACTTTGAAATAAAAGAGGGTACGCTCACAGATTTTGTCCCTACAACTTTTATTTTTGGTGCAAAATCTGCTCCCGGATATGCTCGTGCAAAGGGTATAATAAAGCTTATCAACGAAATTGCAAAGCTTATTGAAAATGATAAAAAGGTTTCGCAGTATATCAAGGTTGTTTTTGTTAAGAATTACAATGTTTCTTATGCCGAAAAACTTGTAGCCGCCGCGGATGTCAGCGAACAGATTTCAACTGCGGGTACAGAGGCAAGCGGAACGGGTAATATGAAGCTTATGCTCAACGGTGCTGTAACTCTTGGCACTTATGATGGTGCAAACATTGAAATTGTTGAAGAAGCGGGGGAAGAGAATAACTATATTTTCGGTGCTCGTGTAGAAGACGTTGAAAAGGTAAAAGACTATTATTCTTCTGAAAATCTCTATGAGAATGACGAGAAAATTCAACGTGTGCTTGATGCCCTTGTTGACGGCACTCTTAAAGATGGCAGAACAAAAATATTTAAAGAACTTTACGATTCAATTCTTAAAGGTGCGTCTTGGCACGAGCCTGACCATTACTATTTGCTTCTCGATTTTAACGATTATCTTGAAACAAAGAAAAGAGTCAACGCTGACTATAAGAACAAAAAAGAGTTTTATAAAAAATGTTGGCTTAATATGTGTAATGCAGGTAAATTCTCATCAGATAGAACAATAAGGGAATATGCAATGGATATTTGGCACATCTAAAAACTTAAAGCGGGCAATTTGTCCGCTTTTTTGTTGCATAATTTATATTTTCAATATATAATAAGATGATTAAATTTTATTAGGTGGTGTTCGTATGAATTTTGATTGTGGTATAACAAAAGAAAATAATTGGTTTCGTTATCGTGCGGCGGCAATTATAGTTGAAGATAATTGTGTTCTTTTTGCAGGGAATGAAACTGCAGACTATCTTTACTCAATCGGTGGAGCAATACATATGAACGAATCATCTGAAGATGCGGTTAAAAGAGAAGTTTTTGAAGAAACCGGAGTTCATTATGAAATTGACCGATTGGCAGTAATTCACGAGAATTTCTTCTATGGTGACGGTGGAACACAACCTAATACACTTTGCCACGAAGTAGCATTTTATTATTTGATGAAACCAAGAGGTTCAAAAGAATTACATAGTGACAGTTATACAAGTGGTGGATATAAAGAAACAGTTCATTGGATTCCTATTGAAGATTTAGACAAATATAAAGCATATCCGACTTTTATGAAAGACTATTTAAAAACTATGCCGAAAGAAATAGTGCATATTGTAACGAATGAGAGAGAATAATTTTGGATAAGAAAATATTAGAGCAATATTTAAAACAAAAATTGGATATTACAATCTTTGATGAAATTGATTCTACAAATAATTATTTGAAAAAGTTAGGTTCACAGGGTGAAAAAGAAAATCAACTCGTTATTGCTTTAAGTCAGACAGGTGGCAGAGGTAGGATGGGTCGTTCTTTTTATTCTCCAAATGGAACAGGAATTTACTTTTCTCTGCTTTTACACCCTGAATTTTCTGCTGAAAAATCACTTTTTCTAACAGTTATGGCAGCAGTTTCCGTTGCAGAAACCGTTATGAAATACAACTCGAATGATGTCAAAATCAAATGGGTTAATGATATTTATATCGACGGTAAAAAAGTCTGTGGAATACTCACAGAAGGTGCAATAAACTCTGATAAAATGCTTGATTATGCAGTAGTCGGTATAGGTATAAATGTAATTGCACCGGAAAATGGTTTTCCCCAAGAGATTAAAGATATTGCAACTGCAATTTTCCCGGGAAAAACTGAAGAGAATATTAAAGAAAAAATCGTTGCAGATATAGTTAACAGATTTTTTGAGATGTATAACGGAATTGATACTGACTTTGTAAAAAGATATAAAGAGTATTCATATTTAACAGGAAAAGAAATCAATATTGTTTCAGGTGGAAACACAAGACCTGCTACTGTAATCGATATTACTGATGATTGTCATTTGCTTGTTAAAAATGAATATGGCGAAACAGAAGAGATTTCGTCGGGCGATGTAAGTGTGAGAGTAAAACGAAAAGAAGAAATTTAATTGTAACATTAACATTGTCAGCATTATTCTGCACATTGATATGTGTTGGCTCGTTTATACGAATTCCAATGCCCAATACGATGCCGATTACCTTACAAACATTCTTTGTATTACTCACAGGACTTGTGTTGCCATTAAAGGCATCAACACTTGCAACTGCAACCTATATGGCACTTGGACTTGTTGGCTTACCAATTTTTTCTGGTGGTGGGGGATTGGGCTATGTTTTAGTGCCCAATTTCGGCTTTATAATCGGTTTTGTTATCGCCACGGTAATTATGAGTTTAATTGTAAAAAAAATGAATAACCGCAAATTATGGCAATTTATTTGTATTTCTTTACTTGGTGCAGCAATAATCTACATAATCGGCGTTTTGTACTTTGCATTCATCACAAATGCACATAATAACAACAATTACTCTGCAATTTGGTTTATTCAGACCGTTTTCCTGCCATTCTTACCAAAAGAAATAATCTGCATAGTTTTAGCATCAATTTGTTCATACAAAATAAGACCATATATAACAAAAATCCCACAGTAATGTGGGATTTTATATTTTTTATCTGTACTGTCTTTTATTTGTTTTAGTCATGTTGTTTATACGATTGCTTACACAGTCGTTTTTATTACAATGTTTGTCAAAGCTTGGATTGAACGCGTAGAAATTCTTACAATCAAGTTTATCTGTTGTTAATTGTAATCCCTCACCAAATCTCTGGTAATGAACTATTTCTCTTTCACGAAGAAATTTTATTGGGTCACGCACATCAGGGTCATCAACAAGTCGAAGAATGTTATCATAAGTTGTTCTTGCTTTTTGTTCTGCTGCCAAGTCCTCATGCAAGTCAGTTATTACATCGCCTTTGGATTGAAAATACATTGCTGAAAATGGAGTGCCACTTGCTGCAACTGTATAAAGACCTGTAGTGTGGTCAACGAAATATTTGTCGAAACCACTCTTTTTTATTTCGTCAATAGTTAAGTTTCTTGTAAGCTGATAAACAATAGCACCAACCATTTCTAAGTGAGAAAGTTCCTCTGTGGCAATATCAGTCAACAGACCTTTCAGTTCCGGGAACGGCATAGCATATCTCTGTGAAAAATATCTCATTGATGCTGCCAATTCACCGTCAGGACCACCAAATTGTGAAATAATTATTTGTGCTAATTTGGGATTGGGGTTTTTAATTTTTACAGGATATTGTAGTTTTTTCTCATATTGAAACATCAGCAATCACACTCCATATATTCCCATGGCCAAGGATTTTTTATCCATGCAAGTCCACTGCCGGAATGGTGCGTAAGCGGACCGTAACATTCTTCATATTCTTCAGTAAGCTCCATAGCTCTTTTTGAATATTTTTCATGCATTTCCAATGCTTTTTCATCACAAGGATGTGTATCAAGGTATAAGTGAAGTTCCCATGCAGCAAATTTTACAGCCGAGAGTTCACGCATAAGTTTACATTTATCCACAGCATTTACCTCCATAGAATTTTTTATCTAAAACAGGAAACAGTGTACCATTACAAAGGGCTTCTTCACTTTTATAAGTGATTAAATCTGTCTGAAATGGTACATAAGCCATGGCTACAACAGTTTTTTCAGGAAGATGTGGCATTTTTTTACAAATGCACATACATTCTTTTTGCTCCATATTTTAAAATCTCCTTTTTTATTGCTTTGTGATATTCTATTCATTACTAAATGAAAATGTTAATTCTATTGAAATATATATTTAAAAATGTTATTATTTTAAAGAGGTGCTTGAATTGAAGAATGATAAAAATAATGAGTTAAAAGAAAAGCAAAAAAGTGATAATAATGAAACAAAATTGGGTCTAAATACAATTCTTTTAATCATAATAATGGTTATTCTGTTTGGACTTCTGTTTAAACTTTTTGAAACGAATAAGTATTTAGAGACTATATGCAATTATATTGATACAGGTAAGTTAAACACTATCACAGAAGATAAGGATTACTTGGCTGTTTCCAAGGTTTTTGAAGAGAATGAAAGCGAATATTACTCTGAAATTGTAAATTTCGAAAATACAACTGAAACATCTTCAGAGAGTGAGGAAGAATCTACAGAAAAAATAGATGATACATCACCTAAAAAGACTTACATTATAAATAAGAACAGTAAAAAGATTCATTATCCCGGATGTTCGTTTACCAATAATATGAGTGAAGAAAATAAAAAAGTTGTTGAATTAACAGATGAGCAACTGAAAGAATATAAAAGCAATGGTCACACTATGTGCAGTAGATGCGGAGGTTAATATAATGGATATTAAAGAGATTTTATCAAAGGTAGACCACACTCTTCTTTCCCAAGATGCAACTTGGGAAAATATTAAGTGTATATGTGATGATGGTATAAAATATGGAACTGCATCTGTTTGCATTCCTGCATCATATGTAAAACAGGCAAAGGAATATGTTGGAGAACAACTTGCTGTTTGTACTGTAATTGGTTTTCCAAACGGATATTTAACTACTGCAACAAAGGTTTACGAAACTGCAGATGCTATTAAAAATGGTGCAGATGAAATCGATATGGTTATCAATGTCGGCTGGTTAAAAGACAAAAAATATAACGATATTCTTAACGAAATCAATGAAGTTAAGGATGCATGTAGCGGTAAACTATTGAAAGTTATTATTGAAACTTGTCTTCTTACTGATGATGAAAAAATCAAGATGTGTGAAATTGTCAGCAACTCAAACGCAGATTTCATTAAAACATCAACAGGCTTTTCAACCGGTGGTGCAACAAAGGCGGATATTGAACTTTTTGCGAAATATACTACAAATGGTAAGAAAATCAAAGCAGCAGGTGGAATTGCATCAATTGAAGATGCAGAAGATTTTATAACACTTGGTGCTTCAAGACTCGGTACAAGCAGAATTGTAAAAATCGTTAAAAACGAACAGGGTAGTGGATATTGATGAAATACAAGAGAATATTCTTAATTGTTCTTGATAGCTTCGGTATTGGTGATGCTCCTGATGCTGAGAATTTTGGTGATTTAGGTGCAAATACACTTAAAAGTATCTCAAAATCAAGTAAATTTGATATTCCAAATCTAAAAAAAATCGGTCTTTGCAATATTGACGGTGTTGAGCTTACAGATTCAAAATCAACCATTGGTAAATTTGGTGCATTGCAGGAATTATCTAAAGGTAAAGACACCACAATCGGACATTTTGAAATTGCAGGAATAATTTCAGAAAAACCGATGCCAACTTACCCTGATGGTTTTCCTGAAGAAATCATTATGGAGTTTGAAAAACAGACATGCAGTGGTATTCTTTGTAATAAGCCTTATTCAGGCACTCAGGTTATCGCGGATTTTGGTGAAGAACATATCAAAACCGGTAAATTGATTGTTTATACATCTGCAGATAGTGTTTTTCAGATTGCTGCTCATACAGATATTGTTCCACTTGAAAAATTGTATGAGTATTGCAGAATTGCAAGAAAAATACTCGTTGGTGAACATTCTGTTGGCCGTGTTATTGCAAGACCTTTCAATGGGGAATATTCGTTTACAAGAACCGCAGACAGACGCGATTTTTCAGTTGAGCCACCCGAAAAAACAATGCTTGATAAGTTAAAAGAAAATAACTTTGATGTAATTTCAGTTGGCAAGATTGCAGATATATTCGCTAATCGTGGAATTACTGAAAAATACTATACACATTCAAATGATGAAGGTATGGAAAAAACTCTTGAGCTAACTGATATAGATTTTTGTGGTCTTGTATTTACAAATCTTGTTGATTTTGATATGAAATATGGTCACAGACGAGATGTGGACGGATATGCAAATGCAATCAGTGAATTTGACAGTTGGTTAAATGAATTTCTGCCTAAAATGAGAAATGATGATTTGCTTATTATAACCGCTGACCATGGTTGTGACCCTATGTTTAAAGGTACAGACCACACAAGAGAACAAGTGCCGTTACTTATATATTCAAAGTGTATTAAGCCTGAAAATCTTGGTACAATTAAAGGCTATAATTTTATCAGCAAACTGATTTTAGACAATTTTTTAAGGTGATTTTATGTATAAAAAAGACCTTTTTATAATAGCTAATGAAGCTATGCAGAATTCTTATGCTCCTTATTCAAACTATAACGTTGGCGCAGCTTTACTTTGTAAAAGTGGAAAAATTTATATGGGATGCAACGTTGAAAACGCTTCATATTCAGTTACTAATTGCGCTGAGAGAACTGCACTTTTTTCTGCTATTGCAAATGGCGAAAAAGAATTTGAAGCAATTTGCATTGTTGGTGGTAAGAAAGGTGAAATTACTGATTATGCAATGCCTTGTGGAGCTTGCCGACAGGCTTTATCTGAGTTATGCGACGCTGGTTTTAAAGTTTTTATAGGCATTGACGAAAGTAATATTATAGAATACACGTTGAAAGAGCTTTTACCATTTTCATTTAACAAATCAAATTTAGGTGACTGAAATGAGAATATACGACATTATTGAGAAGAAGCGTGACGGATTAAAACTTACAAAAGATGAAATTGATTTTTTTGTAAAAGGATATATTGAAGGTAGCATCGAAGATTATCAGGCATCTGCACTTCTTATGGCGATTTATATCAACGGAATGGATGAAGAAGAAACAGTCAATCTTACTGAAAGTATGGCTTTTTCAGGCGATATGCTTGATTTATCCGTTATTGATGGAATCACAGCAGACAAACATTCCACGGGTGGCGTAGGTGACAAAACATCACTTGTAGTTGCTCCCATTTGTGCTTCACTTGGAATCAAGATGGCTAAGATGAGTGGTCGCGGACTTGGACACACAGGCGGTACAATTGATAAACTTGAAAGTATTGAGGGCTTTAATGTTGCACTTGATACTGATATTTTCTACAAACAAGTCAATAATATCGGTGTATCAATTATTGGACAGACGGGTAATTTAGCACCTGCTGACAAGAAAATCTATGCTCTTCGTGATGTGACTGCAACTGTTGGAAATATTTCTCTTATTGCATCAAGTATTATGAGTAAGAAAATTGCTGCAGGAGCAAAAAATATTGTTCTTGATGTTAAATGTGGCAGTGGTGCATTTATGAAGGATGAAAAAAGTGCAACTGAACTTGCCGAATTAATGGTTAAAATAGGTAAAAAATGCGGTCGTAATGTTGTTGCAGTCATTACAAATATGGAAATTCCCCTTGGCTCATATATCGGAAATGCCTTGGAAATTAAAGAGGTTATAGATATTCTAAATAACAAGGGCGATAAACAGTTGAGAGAACTGTGCCTTGTTCTTTCTGCTACGATTTTAAGCATTTCTTATAATTGGACTTATGAAGAGGCATATAAAAAAGCCGAACAGTCAATTGTTGACGGTTCAGCCTATAAAAAGTTTATTGAATTTGTGAATGCACAAGGTGGCAATACGGATTTTAATATGTTACCCGTTGCTAAAAAATCCATTGAAATTAAGGCTATGAATGATGGTTATATTGTGAGTATTGATTCTCGTATTGTAGGTGAAAGTGCAGTTTTACTTGGTGCAGGTCGTGAAAAGAAAACTGATACAATAGACTACGGCGCAGGGATTATTCTTTACAAGAAAACCTGTGATAAGGTTTCATCAGGGGACACAATTGCAATTCTTTATGCAGAAAATGATGAGTTATTGAAAAAGGGAGAAAAGCTTTTCAACACATCTTATGAAATCGGTGACGAAAAACCTGAAACAATGCCATTGATTTATAAGACTATACGATAATTTACTAACACAAAAAATGCAACTCTATTAAGCATTTAGCTATGTAGAGTTGCATTTTTAATTTATATCTTTGATATTGTTTTTTCAGCCATTTCTCTAAGACAAAAACCTGTAAGAATAGTACCGTCATTATTGTATTTTTCAAGATTTTCTGACAGAGTATTTTTCATTTCAAGTGTAGGATTTTCTTTTGCTTTATATATGTCATCAAGCAAATCACAACACATGGAGAATTTTTTGACCCATTTCTGTAATTCGTCAAAAAGCGGAATATTTGTGTCACTAATAAGAGCTAAGCATTTTTTCATATCAGAAATATAAGAACTTAAAAGCTTAAGTGATTCATCTTTTCTGTCACTTGCTTCAAGGAATGAAACCTTTGATAAAATATCACCCATATATGATGACGCATATCTTGAAAGACATGAAACACAAAGATGGTCGGCGAATAGTGCAAAAATATCGGCATCACTTCCCAATATTTCATGATGAGCATTTTTTAATGACTCATCAGGGTTGTAAGCAAGCGGATTCCATAAGAAGTCCGCAACTGTCATAAGAGGAATTTTTGAACATTCAGCATATTCCATAACATTTGAGATTATGCCTTCGCTGTGCTTATATAGTTCTTTATCTCTGCCAATATATGCACCCATATGCATTTCCTGGAACATTTCGCAATCATTGACAGGGTAGTTGTCCCAATATAGTGGACGATGATTTGTAGCGTATGTAAACTCATCTGCCTCTCTGACAGTGAGTACACGTGAACAGATTTCAGCACCTGTCCAGAAAAGGTCAACATCTGCAGGAATGTTGCAACCAAATTTTGTAATGTAATATTCGTTACTGTTACCGCTGTATTGAGTAGGACAAACCGTTAATCTAATTGATGCATCAAACTCTTTAAGAGCAGTATATGTCTTGTTGACAAGATAAATGTGTGCATCAACAGTTGAGTCAAAGGCATTTTTGTCATCCTCATATTGGAAATCCCAAGGAATATCATCAAGCAAAAGACCAAAATTGCGAACACCGATATCATATACACTTTTGATTTTATTTATAAGTAGTGTAAAATCCTCGTCAGATGTGTATTTATACGTAAGTCCCGGACCAATTGTCCAATGGAAATCAAAATAATTTTCACAAGCATAGTCAAAAAGGTTTTTTAACTGTGTAAGCTCATTTTCAGGATATAATTCTCTCCATTTTTCTCTGTGATAAATATCGTCCTTTGGAGCATAGAAAAAAGTGTTCATTCCGTATGATGCCATAAGCTTCATAACAGAAAGTCGTTTCCCGTTTTCCCAAGTCGGGCCATAAAAACCCTCAATATATCCACGAGTTTTAAAAAGAGGGTAGTCGATAAGTTTACCTTCTTTAAGTTCATTTTTTACAATGAGTTTTGCAAGGGTATGAGCACCTCTGAAAGCACCTTTTTCACAAGATGCCTTAACAATAACCTCATTTTCAGAAGCAATAATTATATATTTTTCATCAGTAAGTCGTGCAGTATCTTCACAATAGGTTGTATCCTTGCTGTTTTCATATTTAATAACAACGTTTAAACCACCATTGCAATTGATACCGTAATCGTTAAAAACCTTTTCTGCAGTTTCTTTAAAATCACCTGAAAGGGAAACGGATTTAACAACTATTTCCTTACCGTTAAGTTCATTTTTTTGTGGTATTGGGTAAATCAAGGGAGTGAACCTCCTTATTATTTTATATTGAAATTATATCATAAAAAATTATAAATACAATATTATTGTCAAATTAGTCAAAAATTTAACAATTTCTCATTGACACTTGGGATTATTAAGAGTAAACTATAAAATGTTAATAAATTATTAAAGAGGTGCTTAACATG
>JAZSFK010000039.1:0-7848 GCA_045532175.1 Candidatus Fimenecus sp.
ATTTTCACAAATTACTTTACAAATTCCAAATTTTCCTGTAAAATGATTAAGTATGTTAATTTGAAAATTACTTTTACATATATTCAGGAGGTCATAAAATGTACGATAAAGTATCAACCGACCTGTCCTTTGTGGACAGAGAGAAAGATATCGTCAGTTTCTGGAAAGATAATGATATCTTTAAAAAGAGTATTGAAAACCGCAAAGGCGGTGAGGTTTATACCTTTTTTGACGGTCCGCCTACCGCAAACGGCAAGCCTCATATCGGCCATGTGCTGACCCGTGTAATCAAGGACCTTGTTCCCCGTTACCGCACAATGAAGGGTTACAGCGTGCAGAGAAAGGCAGGCTGGGATACACACGGTCTTCCCGTTGAACTTGAAGTTGAAAAACAGCTTGGCATCAGCGGCAAGCCTCAGATTGAAAATTACGGTATTGAGGACTTTGTTAAAAAGTGTAAGGACAGCGTATTTACCTATCAGAGCGAATGGGAGGAAATGAGTGACCGTGTCGGTTATTGGGCTGATATGGAAAATCCCTATGTTACCTACCACAATGACTATATCGAGTCTGTTTGGTGGGCGCTTAAAACCATCTGGGACAAAAAGCTTCTTTACAAGGGTCACAAGATTATGCCCTACTGCCCACGCTGCGGCACCTCTCTTTCAAGCCATGAGGTTGCACAGGGCTATAAGGATGTAAAGGAAGCATCACTTATTGCAAAGTTCATTGTAAAGGGCAAGACCAATGAATATATCCTTGCTTGGACAACCACGCCCTGGACACTTCCGTCAAACGTGGCACTTTGCGTAAACCCAGGCGAAACCTATGTTAAAATCAAGGTTGAAAACGAAACTTATATTCTTGCCGAGGCACTTCTTGATACAGTTATAAAGGCTGAATACGAGGTTGTTGAAAGGTATATCGGCACAGACCTTTGTGGCCTTGAATACGAGCCGCTTTTCAACTATGCAACTGTTGATAAAAAGGCATACTTTGTTGTTGCTGACAACTATGTTACAATGAGCGACGGTACAGGTATTGTTCATATAGCACCTGCCTTTGGTGAAGACGACTCAAGAGTTGGTAAGGAAAATGACCTGCCCTTTGTTAACCTTGTTAACCCACAGGGTAAGTTTGTTGACGCGGTTGAACCATGGAAGGGTATGTTTGTAAAGGATGTGGACAAGCTTGTTATCCGTGACCTCCGTGACAGAGGACAGCTTTTCGAGGTAATAGATTTTGGACACAGCTATCCATTCTGCTGGAGATGTGACACACCGCTTCTTTACTATGCTTGTGATACCTGGTTCATCAAGATGTCAGCTGTACGCGACAGACTTCTTGCAAACAACGAAACAGTAAACTGGATGCCCGACAACATTAAGCACGGCAGATTCGGCAACTTCCTTGAAAACGTAATTGACTGGGGTCTTTCACGTTCAAGATACTGGGGAACACCGCTTCCTATCTGGCAGTGTGAATGCGGTCACCATGAATGTATCGGTTCGATTGAAGAACTTAAAACCAAGGGTATTGATGTGCCCGAGGATATCGAGCTTCATAAGCCTTATGTTGATAATGTATACCTTAAGTGCGAAAAGTGTGGCGGGAAGATGAAGAGAGTTTCTGACGTTATTGACTGCTGGTTTGACTCAGGTTCTATGCCCTTTGCACAGTGGCACTATCCATTTGAAAACAAGGAAATGTTTGAGCAGAACTTCCCTGCTGACTTCATCAGTGAAGCGATTGACCAGACAAGAGGATGGTTCTATACCCTTATTGCAATTTCAACACTTCTGTTTGACAAGTCACCCTATAAGAATGTTATAGTTCTTGGTCACGTTCAGGACAGAGATGGTCGCAAGATGTCCAAGCATATAGGTAATGTTGTTAATCCGTGGGATGTCCTCAATAAGCAGGGCTCGGATGCGGTAAGATGGTATTTCTATTCAAACAGTGCGCCGTGGCTGCCTAACCGTTTCCATGACGAGGCTGTTTCGGAATCTCAGAGAAAGTTTCTTGGTACACTCTGGAACACATATGCATTCTATGTGCTTTATGCGGATATCGACAAGTTTGACCCCACAAAATATACACTTGACAAGTCAAAGCTTACACTTCTTGATAAGTGGATTTTGTCAAAACTCAACGGTGTAATCAGATCAGTTGACGAATTCCTTGAAAATTACAAGATTACCGAGGCAACACGTGTTATTCAGGAATTTACCGACGAGCTTTCAAACTGGTATGTTCGCCGCTCAAGAGAGAGATTCTGGGCAAGTGAACTTACCGATGACAAGATTTGTGCATATATGACCCTTTACACAGTTCTTACCGAATTCTCAAAGGTATGTGCACCATTCATTCCGTTTATGACCGAAATGATTTACAGAAACCTTGTCCTCAATGTGGATACGAATGCTCCTGAAAGTATTCACCTTTGCGACTTCCCCGAGGCAAATGCTGAATTTGATTTTGCTGAAATCGAGGCTGAAATGGACGCAGCAAGAAAGATAGTAATTCTTGGTCGTGCCTGCCGAAATGCTGCAAACATCAAAAACAGACAGCCGATTGCAAAAATATTTGTCCAGACAAACGAGAAGCTTGATGACGTATACCGTGATATCATCCTTGACGAGCTTAATGTTAAGACTCTTGAGGTTACCGAGGATGCAAGCTCGTTTATCTCATATAACTTCAAGCCACAGCTTAAGACAATGGGTCCCAAGTACGGCAAGATTGTAAGAGCTATATTTGAAGAAGTGAACAAGATGAACGGTGCCGAAGTTATGGCAACACTTAATGCAGGCGAGCTTGTCAAGCTTAATGTTGAGGGTACTGATGTTGAGTTCGGTATTGACGATGTACTGGTTGAAACACTCCAGAAAGACGGATTTGTTTCTGACAGTGATTCGGTTTATACTGTTGTGCTTGACACCAACCTTACAGACGAGCTTATTGAAGAAGGTTTTGTAAGAGAAATCTTAAGCAAAATCCAGACAATGCGTAAGGACAGCGGTTTTGAAGTTCAGGACAACATCAAGATTTGCTATTTTGGCAGTGATAAGATTGATGCAATCATTAAAGCCAATAAAGACGAGATTTCAGCACAGTCACTTGCTGTTTCCATCGAGTGTGCCGAGAATGACGGCAAGGAATGGAATATTAACGGTGAAAAGGTTAAAATTGCTGTTGAAAGAGTTTAAGTAAAAAAAGTAACCGCCGTGCAGGCTTTGCACGGCGGTTTTGGTTTTTTTGCTTAGCAGCCACAACCGCAACCGCAAGATGATGCAGTGCTTGTGCCGTTACCGCAGCAACAGAATAAAAGAATCAAAACGATGATCCAAAGACAGCTGTTATCGCCGAAACACATACTTTTGCACCCCCTTTCAAACTAAAATGTAATTCATTGCCGTCAGTTTAGTTACAGCAGCAGTTGTCGTTTGGTGTAACGATACCGCAGTCGTTTGAACGACCTGTTGTATTGCCGCAACCGCAACAGCAAACGAGAAGAAGGATTATAATAATCCAAAGACAATTATTTCCTCCGCATCCACCGAAGCATCCCATACTTTTCAGCACCTCCTGATGAATATTTTAATTTCTGAGATTTGTCAGGGAGTTCTTTTTGACTTTGTTTGTTTTGTAGGTATATTGTATTATACGCCCATATTTAAAAGGTGTGATTTGTCCGCTATATTTTTTTTATATAATTGACAATAAATTGACGGTGTGATATGATTGGTTGTAGGGTAGGGGCTTGCTTGTGCCGGGAAATACGTTGATTTTCCGAAAGTGAAATATTGGACAAATATAGCTTGAATAGTAACTTGAAAAATTTGGTTTTAAGTTGATATGAATATATGCGGTGCATAGCACCGCAGCGATATAAATCTCTTGTGAGATTTTCGATATGTCATAAATGACTCGATATGTGCTATGCACTCGATATGTCGCTGACGCGACGAGATTTATATCATATCGAGTTTGAGCGTAGCGAAAACATATCGAATTTACAAAGTAAATATATCGAGCAGACGAAGTCTGCATATCGACAAAAAACATTGGCATCCAGAATATACAGTCTTTATATGATGGATTACATTCTATAAAGGAGAGAAAGAAATGAAGTATTTGATTGTAGTTGATATGCAGAATGATTTTATAACCGGGAGTTTGGGCAGTGAACATGCCGAGAAAATTGTGCCTGATGTTGTTAAAAAAGTAAAGAACTTTGCTGGAAAAGTTATATTTACGAGAGATACACATTTTGCCGACTATATGCAGACACAGGAAGGAAAGAAACTTCCGGTACAGCATTGTATAAAAGATACTGACGGATGGCAGATTTGTGATGAACTTAAGGATTATGCTAATGATGTTGTTGATAAAATTACATTTGGAAGTATCAATTTACCGGAGATGCTGAAAGATTATGGTGACGAGATAGATGAAATAGAATTGTGCGGACTGTGTACAGATATATGCGTAATTTCAAATGCTATTATATTAAAAGCAAACTTTCCTGAAACAAAAATAATTATTGATGGTAAGTGCTGTGCAGGAGTTAGTGCTGAAAGTCACAAAACAGCACTCGAGGCTATGAAGGCAGTTCAAATAGAAATTATAGATTGAGAACATATGGGTGTGAACTGATTGTCTTAGAAACAATGTTTTTAGCCTAACCTGACACGAGTAATATAAATATGTCGAATGTTGTCGAAAGGAACTTTTAAAATGAAAGAAAAACTGATTACGATTTCTTTATACATATTACTTACATTGATAGTATGTGCTACTGGAGTTTACTGGCTTTTTACTTTTACTTTTGATGATATTCTTAATTACTATTATGGTGGGATTTTAAAATATGTTTTTATCTTAATTATGATTTTGGGGATTATACTACCAATCATTAAATACAGAAAATACCAACAGAAATGGATTTTACCAATTGTGTTGTGCCTAATGGTTTTGATTACACCCATATTTAATAATGGTATATTAAAATTTATTGAGGATGATCTTAGAATGTATTCAAGAGAAAAGTGGGATCAACATAGAAAATTAAGAATTTATATGTTGGATGATTTAGAAACAGATTATTTATATAAAGGAACAACCGAAGAACATGTGAAATGGTTGTTGGGAGACCCTGATTTTATTAGTGGAGAGACCTCTCAATGTTATGAGTATTTCGTAAATCCCGGCTTCATGGATCCTATAATGTTCTGTGTTCACTTTGAGAATGGTGTTGTTGTAGAAACAGGAAAACGACATACATAAATTTTAAGTCTTGACTTGATCTGAACTTTTGATGGATAAGGTTTGCATCTAAACCTTATGCCTCGCAATAAAGAGAGTATTTTAAGTATTTTCAAAACAGATTCAAGGAGATAAAACTAATAAGTATATTAGGAGAGGAGTAAGTGAATATGAAATTAATATTTATAGGAGCAGCTCATGAGGTTACAGGCTCTTGCACATTGCTTGAGGCTTGCGGAAAGCATATACTTATTGACTGTGGTATGGAGCAAGGCGGAGATACATATGAAAACTGTGAGTTACCTATTGCTCCGTCAAAAATAGATGCGATATGTCTTACTCATGCACATATAGACCATTCCGGAATGATTCCGGCAATGGTTGCAAAAGGATACGCAGGACCAGTGTATTGTACAGAAGCAACGCACAGACTTTGTAATATTATGCTTCAGGATTCTGCTCACATTCAGGAGCAGGAAGCAGAGTGGCAGAACAGAAAGGCGGAGCGTTCTGGTTATCAACAGTATGTACCCGTATATACTGTTGCTGATGCTTTAGAGTCTCTAAAATTGTTTGAGGGACACGGATATAATAAACCAGTTGAAATATTTGAAGGTGTAACGATAAATTTCTGTGATGCAGGTCATTTGCTTGGATCTTCGAGCATCCACATTACAGTAAAGGAAAATGGTGAGGAAAGAACTGTTCTTTTTTCAGGAGACTTAGGAAACATAGACAGACCTCTTATAAGAAATCCTCAAAATCCGCCTTATGCCGATTATGTGGTTATAGAATCAACCTATGGTGACAGGGTTCATGGAGAAAGACCGGACTACATTGCGCAGCTTACAAAAATAATGCAAGAAACCTTTTCAAAAGGAGGAAATCTTGTTATACCATCCTTTGCAATTGGAAGAACACAGGAGCTATTATACCTATTTAGAACAATTAAAGAGCAGGGAATTGTAAAAGGTCATGAAAATTTTATAGTGTATGTGGATTCGCCTCTTGCAGTTGAAGCCACAAAGATATATCAGGATAATCTGATGGGATATTACGACGAAGAAACACTTGCTCTTGTAAAACAGGGCATCAATCCTATTTCATTCCCCGGATTAAGATTGAGTGTTACCTCTGAAGAATCAAAAGCTATAAACTTCGATTTAATACCAAAGGTCATCATATCTGCATCAGGTATGTGTGAGGCAGGTCGTATCAGACACCACTTAAAGCATAACCTGTGGAGAGAAAACAGTACCATACTTTTTGTAGGTTATCAGGCAGAAGGTACCTTCGGAAGAAAGCTTATAAACGGAGCAAAGCACGTTTCGTTATTTGGAGAAGACATTCAGGTTAATGCAAGAATTGAATCCATAGTCGGTATAAGCGGTCATGCAGACAAAGATATGCTTCTTGGTTGGCTTGGCAGTATGGAGAAGCCGCCGAAGAAGGTATTTGTAAATCACGGCGATGACTTGGTTTGTGATGCATTTTCACAGACGATATATAACAAGCTTAAATTCAAAGCAACAGCACCATACAGCGGTGATGAATATGATCTTACAACAGGCGAATGTACCGCAAGAGGTAGAATTGTAAAACTGACTAAGGTATCAGAAGGCAGGCGGAGAGCAAATCTTGTATTTGACAGACTTATGGCAGCTTGCCAGAGACTAAAAACAGTTGCAGAGCTTAGCCGTAATCTGACAAATAAAGAATTATCTAAATTTACAGATCAGATAAATGACTTGTGTGATAAATACGCAAGGAAATCAAAATAAGACATAGGTAAGGAGGTTAAAGATATGTCAAAAAGATATTTTGCATGTGTGTATGGCGGAGCGAATGAAAGAATTGCAAGCCAGCATAAAGAAAAGATAGAAGAATTAGGAAAAATAATCGCATCAAACGGATTCTCGCTTGTTTACGGCGCAGGAGCAACAGGCTGCATGGGAGCAGTTGCAAGAGGTGTTAAAGAAAATGGTGGATTTGTAATGGGAATATCGCCTGACTTTATCAGCGAGTTTGAAGATATATTCGATTGTGACAATAATGTCATGGTTGACACGATGGCTGAGAGAAAAATACTTATGGAAAAACATGCAGATGTGTTCTTTATCGCTCCAGGTGGAATAGGAACTATGGATGAATTCTTTCAGGTTCTTACCTTGAAATACTTAAGAAGAATTGATGTGCCGATTGTAGTGATAAACCTTGATGGATTTTATGATACGTTAATTGCATTGATTAATGATTTGGTAAGACAAGGTGCGGTAACGGAAGAAATACATAAGTTGTATGATGTAATAACAGATGTGAATGATGGTACAATAGTTCCAAAACTTAAAGAAATTGTCCAATAAATGGGTATGAGAGAATCAGATGAAGCACCTGATTGTTCAACACACGAAATGGTTCTGCGGTGTTTGAGAATGTATCAATTTAAAGATTAGTTTGCCGATTTTGATATTTACATATACTATCGGATGCGAGAAAATCCAGTATTCTCGCGGGTTCTAAAGAATTTTCTTCGGAAAAAATGCAGTGAAAAATCAAGGGAAAAATAGTAGGTCCTATTAT
>JAZSFK010000050.1:0-39141 GCA_045532175.1 Candidatus Fimenecus sp.
GAAATTCACAAAATTGCAGTCGTTAAGTTCAAGGATGGTTATAAGGGCCTTTTCATCAGATTCCACCACCTTGCTATGGATGCTTATTCAGTTAAGATGTTCCTGAATGACGTTATCGAAATCTACAAGAGTAAGACTCAGGGTACTGCTTATCCGAAGCCAATGAGACCATATATTCCGGTCCTTGAAAAAGAGCTTGAATATCAGGAATCAGAACAGTGTGCAATTGACAAACAATATTGGTATGATTCACTCGCAAAGGCAACTGAGCCAATCTTTACTGACTTTATGATTGACAACCGTCTTAAACATCAGCAGGAAAAGAATCCCGGTCAAAGATATGCCGACATTCATTCAGGTCTTCCTGACGCAGATGTTTTCAATATGAGCATGAGTGCTGAAGACAGTGCAAAAGTTATGAAGCTTTGCGAGGACAGAAATCTTTCAATCTTTGCTGTGCTTTCAATGGGTGTGCGTACTGCTCTTTCCGGGTTTAACGATAATCAGGAAGATGTTTCCTTCAAAATGATTATCAATCGTCGTGGTACACTCGCTGAAAAGAAATCAGGTGGTCTTCGAATTAACTTCCTTCCTATGAGAAGCATTATCAAACCTGAAGAAACATTCTGCGGTGCTGTGCAGAAGATTTCTGAAGTTCAAAATGAAATGTATCAACACGCAAGTCTTAGTTTTATGGATACTCTCAAGGAAAGACATAAGTCAATGCCTGAAGAAGCAAAAGCTGACTCGACTTACGACAGTTTTGGCCTTTCATACCAACCACTTATGAAGAGTACATATATTGACGACAAGATGGAAGAAAGTGTAAAGAGTATTTGGTACAACAATGGCTCTACAATGATTCCTCTCTATGTTACAATCAGACATAGAAAACAGGATGGCGGTCTTGACTTCTGTTTTGAATACAGAAAAGAACCACCAGCAGAATACGACCTTCGTATTCTTTATGAGAAAATCGCTAAAGCACTTGTTTTAGGTGCTGAAAATCCTGACATTACAGTCGGAGAAATATTAGACAAAATCGCACTTACAGATGCAGAAAGGAACGGTAAACCGGAATGCAAGAGTTCGAACAGCTTATTGAAATCCTTGAAAACTACGTGGAAGTCGAAGACATCACTCCCGATAGCAATTTTAAAGCTAATCTTGAAATGAGTTCATTTGACACAATGTGTCTTATAACAGATGTTAAGAGTGTCTTCGGTGTTGACCTTAAGGCAACCGATTTTATTGACCATAAAACAGTTGGTGAGATGGCAGATTACATCGCATCTGTCAGAAAAAAATAAAAATCAAACCAAATTAAAACTCCCTACTAAATGTAGGGAGTCATTTTTTATGGAAGTATATTTCCTGCAGCACGATAAATCTCGTACCATTCTTCACGGGTGATAGTTATATCATTAGATTTTAAACAATCTGCAAGTCGTGTAAGATTTGTTGTCCCCGTTACAGGTTGCATCTTCGCAGGATGACGAAGAATCCAAGCGAAGGCAAGCGTGGTTTTTGAAACACCATATTTTTCTGCTATATTATCCATGGTTTTATTGAGTTCAGGAAATTCCTCATTGTCAATAAAACAGCCTTTAAAAAAGCCATACTGCATCGGTGACCAAGGCTGAATGGTAATATTGTTAAGACGACAATAATCCAACACACCACCATCACGATTAACACCCGACTCGTTATACATATTGACATTAATGCCTGATTGAATCATAGGTGTATGCATAATACCAAACTGCAACTGATTTACACAGATTGGCATATCAAGTGATTTCTGTAAAAGTTGCATCTGATACGTGTTTTGATTTGACACACCGAAATGATGGACCTTCCCTGACGATTTCAAGTAATTAAATGCCCTTGCAACCTCGTCCGGTTCCATAAGTGCATCCGGGCGATGGAGTAAAAGCACATCAATATAATCTGTACCAAGTCGTTTAAGACTACCGTCAACGGAATTCACAATATGGTCATAAGAAAAGTCAAACATTCCTTTTCTGATGCCACACTTTGTCTGAATGATTAAATCCTCTCTGTTCAGGGATTTAATTGCTTTTCCAAATACCTCTTCGCTTTTACCGCCACCATAGATATCTGCGTGGTCAAAGAAGTTTGCACCAAAGCTTAATGCTGTATCAATCAAAGCAGATACTTCTTTTTCGTTCATATTACTGATTCGCATACAACCAACGGCAACAGTAGGAACCTGCAAACCACTTTTACCAAGTTCAATTCTATACATAATATTTCTTCCTTATTTCAATTTAAACTCTAAAACAACGGGATTATGGTCCGAATATACAAAGTCTGTTTTGATATTTTCTACGGACACAGTTTCCACATTATCCGTCACCAAAAAGCCATCAACAATAATGGTAAAATTACCTTCCTTGTATGGAACATCACAGTTTCGGCAGGTTGGCACAAGTGATTCTCCTTTATAATTTGTACACCTACTGATACAATCGGGCAAAAGGTCAGTTGGAAATGGTTGTGCCCAACCAAAATCAACCTTTTGTCCACCATTTAGTTTCTGAGTGGAATCCCCCGTAAAATCGTGGTTAAAGTCACCGCCACAAACACAATAATTTCCTTTTTCATACTCTGCTTTCATATCATTGAAAAGCATTGTCATCTGTGCAGTCCTTATTTCATCACTACCGCCATAAGCTGATAAATGCACATTGTAAATAACAAGTTCTTTTCCGTTTTCAACAGGTACTCTTGAAACAGAATAGCATCTGTCAAGGTCTAAAAACTTGCTTACACTTTCTGATATAGGCAAACTGCGTCTTAACGCAGAAGTGATATTAAATCGGCTTAAGGTTAAAATTCCTGCCTTTGATGCACCGTGAGGCTCTGTAAAAGGATACATAAGAAAGGCGGAGTCATAATTTACAGCAAAGGCACTTGAATAGCCTTTAAAACGATTTTCAAGAATCTCACGTTGATTTACATGATAACTACGGGTTGAATCAAAATCGACCTCTTGAAAGAGAATAAAATCAGGATTACTTTCTTCAACAGTATCCCCTGCTTTTTCTATACACTCCATAACACTTTCTTCGCTATCTGCCCAGCTCTGCGTGCCACCATCCATAAAAAATGTAAAATCCTGCGTGTAAGCACCAAAACCAATATTTTGAGTTGTTATTGTGTAACTTTCGCCAAGCTTCACAGCACTGTCCTCACCTGTTCTGAGTGATATAATTTCCTGATTATCCCCAATTCGGGAATAACTAAGCAGAACGTATGCTAAATATCCGCCTACGGCAATTAAAAACGCAAGTAGGATACACAGAATAATTTTAACAATATTTTTAACCGTCTTTTTATTTGTCATAACCAGCCCTACCTTTCGTTACAAGTATAACATAGTTACAATCTTTTCTCAACAAAAAAATTAAGCCCCTCAGTTTATCCTGAGAGGCTTTTGTTTAGGGGTTTATTCGTAAATGCTGAATGCTTCTTCGCAGTACAATACTATTTCGCCATCTTCAAATTCGTAAGGAATCTTGTATGTTTGGTTATTTGTTGAATATGTAACATAGATATAACCATTTTTAATCTCGTATGTACCGCCATTTGAACCAAAATTAGTTCTCATTTCAAACTTATTTGGTGAAGAGAACTCAATTTCCTGTACCTGAACTGAAGAACCTGCTGATACATAGAATGTCCAATAGTAGCCATTGATTTCTTTCTTAACCTTTTTCACTGTTGCTTCGTCTGCAGGTTCATGCTTTACGATTTCCTCTGCGTAACCCTCCGGGTCACCCTTTTCGCAAACTTCTTCAACACTTTCACAGAAAACGATTTCCTCTGTTGTAAACTCTATGTCATCAAAAGGCATAGCATCGTCAGTAAGAGTAACTTCCTTACCACTTGTTAATTCTGCCTCAGGCACTTTAAATGTCATAACGAGTTTAAGGGTTTCGCCAATATATACATCCTCAATAAATGAGCTGTAATAATAAGAAGGTGCATATTCACAAGCGTGTTTGTAGAAATCTGATTTATATGTATTATCACCGATTTTCATTTCTGTGTATTTGCAGTCTGCCTTAACATTTGCATCTTTTGCTGTAATTGTTAAGAAAAGATATACCATTTTTAATGGACCTTCATCGTCAACATAGGACTTGTCAACATAGATACCATCAATATTGATAGTGTCATTTTTCATTACAGTTGATTCTTTTTTAGAATCCCCTTTTGCTCCTCCGTCCTTACTTGTACCACAAGCAAAGAAGGTCATTGAAATTGCAAGTACTAATAAAATAGCTATAACCTTTTTCATTTTTATTCCTCCATAAAAATTATCATATAATGCAGTTAATTAAATCAAAGTGTCTGATTTGGTACACCTGTAACTGGCTGATTTACAGGCTGTGGTGCTACATAAGCATTTGGTTGAACAACCGGTTGAGGTGCCTGATAAACAGGTGTTTGTTGTGCAACATATCCTGTGAAAACAGGTGCCTGTTCCTCTTTTTTACCACCCCTAGCATAAGCAATCGACAACAAGCCTGTTACCAAAAGAACAGATGAGAAGCCGAACTTCACAACTGTAATAAGGTCCTGAATGTTATTTGCTGTCTGTGCTGCTGCTTGTTGCATACCTGTATAAGCATCTCCGCCATATGTTTTATAGCTTTCATAAGAACCACTGCTCATAAGCAAGCAAACAACTGCCAACACAATTGCCACAATGCCAATAACGGCAAAGAATCCTCTGTCATTCTTCTTTTTCATAAGTGCTTTTTCTCCTTTTCCAATTTTGAATCATATACCGATTCCCCTAAAATGAAGTAATTATGATTACTTTCGAGGTAAATTGTACTCTATTTATCGACAATTGTCAATAAAAAGATAATATTTTAACATAATATTAGAGGTGAGTATATGATTTCTTTTGAACCATTCTACAAGACTCTTAAAAGCAGAGATATGACAACCTACAGGTTGATTAAGGAACATAACATCAGCCGAAGCTTACTGGACAGATTAAAGCATAACAAACCTTTAAGCACGGTCACCATTGATGACTTGTGCAAAATTCTCCACTGTAATGTGCAGGATATAATGGTATTTATTGATGATTATGACGAGTAGTTCACACTACTCGTTTTTTTATAAAAAAATCCCCATCATAAGATGGGGAATCGACTATTCAAAGAACTTTTGAATTTTGAATTTATTTTTAAAATCAAAGCGTTTTTCAAGAAAAGACGAGAATCTTCCAATAAGAAATCCGTTAATAAATGCACAAACCACAGTGCCTATACCAACGCCCTTGAACACACCAAAGCCGAAGAAAGAGAAGGACATTACAATACCCAAAACAACACTTATACAATCGTAGGAAGTTTTCACTCTATTTATATTGAGGTTAAATCTTTGTGAAACTTCCTTTACTATCAATTCATAGGCCTCAGGCGAAAGATATGTATGAAAGAAAAGAGAAACTGCAAAAGAGCATAGTATTGTGCCAAGAATATACCATATAATACGGACTGCAATGGTATTTTCGGGAAGTGCGGAAATCAATGCCATAGCACCATCAAGGCAAGTACCGTAAAGGATAGCGGTTACGAATGAAAACAGGTATGAAAGCTTAAATTTTCGCATTACAATTATAGTTATAAGAATTAAAACACCTTGAAAAATGTACTCCGCCACACCAAACGAAAACCAAGGCAAAAATTCTGACACTTTTAAATGTAATATATAAGCAGGGGCAACTACCATTGACATACCAAAATCCGCCTTCTCGGTAAATGCAGCGGCAAATGCCATTATAACAAGTCCCAGAACGTATGAAATTTCTGTATAAAAAACTCTTTTTTTCATAATATAACCTCTAAAAATCTTGTGACAAAACAGGACTATATTACGTTATTTTGCGTAATTTGTCAACAAAAATCCCCTCGGAGTATAATCCAAGGGGATTAGTTTTTATCGTACTAAAGGAAATTCAAAATCAACGAAGCCCTTTGCGCCAAAGATAAAGTAAACTATATCATTAGCACCCTTTAAGGCGATATTAAGAATCTTTTCCAAAGTGCCGGGCTCTGCCTCAGGCTCATAAACACCAATTTCAACAAGCATATCGTGAACCTTTTCAATTACCTCGTTGTCCTTATCATAATCATTGATTGTTCTTTTGGTCATTTCTTCAGCCTCTTTGAGAACTGCCTTGTTTTCCGCAGTAAGAACATAACCTGTTTCTTCACAATATCTCTCAAGGTCTTCTTTGTACCATTTAAGAGGTTTAAGGTTTCTTGCTTCATTGAATTGTGGATAATAATACTCTCCGTTAGGGTCGTCACAGCTATCAACTGTTGTTACGTGACCTGTTGCAAGGTTAAGAGCAAGAGAAAGGGCTGTATTATTATGTTCAAGCTCGTGTTTCTGCTCATAGAAATACCAAGTTGAATCCTTGTAAAGACAAGTTGAAATATCTATTGAACCGTCGGGTGAAAGTTCTCTACCCTTTGTATCCTCAAACTTTGTTCCGAAAGGCACAAAAGATGTTCCCGGAGCAGTTGAGTCAATATTAATAATTTCATCAGAGTTTGTGGTTGGAGCACTCTTCATAAATCCAAAAAGACTATAATCTGCTGTGCATGCACCAAAAGTAAGACCATAACCTGCGATAAAGGAGAATGTTACGCCTTCGGACTGAAGATTTGCAATATTCTTATGAAGTCTTGCCTTTGCTTCATAGAAGTCTTCAACTTCATTTCTCACAACATCGGATGTAATGAAGTTTGTCGCCATAGCTTCCTCATACCTTGCAAGAGGAATCATATTGCTGAGTGAAGGAGTTGTTCCAAAAAGCTCCGTTGAAAGAGCACGTAACGCCATATCAATAAAGTCACGAAGGACCTGTTTAGGTGCGATTCGAAGAGCCATATTCACCATATATCCCCATGGTTCGCCCACAAGGTCACTGATAAGTCCGTTATAGAAAAGGTCTGCGGACATATCACAATAACTTTGTGTAAGTAAATCAGCAATAACCTCTGTGCCATCCCAAGCACCAACAATACCAACAACTCTCTTGATATGGTTTTCGGCTGCTGTCGGGTATGCGTCAATATAAGCTGTTGTAATTGATGCACCCATACTCATAGGAACAAGAACAACATTTTCAGCACCGACTTTATTATTAGCAAGGATTGTTTCAATAAAGTTGTGGAGTCCGTTTACATTTTTTGATGTGTAGGAGAATGCATTGTAGTTGAAAACATAAAGATAATCTTCATAGTTTTCGCCGAACTTTTCTTTTGCTATATCCTCACAAGGAATGGATGAATAGAACCGTTCTCTTGCTTCGCTACGCATTTCACCATCCTCACCCATTGCCCAAGGGTACTCTGAAACAGGCATTGCGTATCTTGGAGTTACAACTCTCGGATGCGGATTGCCATTTTCGTCAACGAGGTTAAATTTAAAGAGATTGCGTACTACTGTCTTAACGTCTTCTTCATCTATTATACATTGTCTGATGATTGCAGAAGCAAGAAAGTCACCAATCACACCGGTTAATGTTGCGATAGTTGACGGGTCAGAAAACGCCTCATCAAAGGAATTGAAAAGATTCCATCTTGTACTATATTTGCCTTCAGCAATAAGAGGAGCATAGTTTTCATAATCCTGAAGTGTACCGTTTTCAAAAGCACCTTCCTCTGTATAGCTTTCATCAAAAAGATATGAATAACTCTGCCCGATACCTGTTACGAAAACGATAAGGCTGTTTTCACCGTCAGCAAAAACACTTTCCATATTGGAAGCAGTAGTTATTTTCAGGTTCTTTTCACTTGCTGCAGGAACTAAAGCAATAGACATTACCATTACAACAGCAAGAAAAACCGCAATAAGCTTTTTCATCTTTATAAAACTCCTTTCGAATATATACTGAATATATAGTATCATTTATTATTTTTGTTTTCAATGATAAATTCAAAATTCTACCTTTTCCCCAAATTCCTCCTCTGGTTTTTATGCTTTTGAACAATAAGTATTTTGCCAAATCAAAAGAGCCAACACCCAAGTGTTGACTCTTTCTGCTGTTTAATATGTTACGATAGTTATGGTTTTGTATTAGAAATTAACCTAACATACCGTGGTATCTGCCCATCCAATATGGAAGTGAATAAGTTGTTGAACCTTCCATTTCATAAATGTTATGAGCATCATTAAGGTCAAATGTGGAGCCGTTGTATTTATGGAATGCTCTTTCATCAGGAGCTGCAACTGTCCATTCATACTTACCAAGACCTGCTACAAGACCAAGCAATTTGAATACATCATTATCTGAATGCCAGAATGGTGGTGTATATTCATCAGGGTCAAATGAAAGTTCATTTGTTCCGCCAATACCAATATCATCAAGGTCAAGTTCGTAAACATCTTCACGATTTTCATTTGTTGCAAGGAATCTTCTTAAATCCATCGGATGACGTGAAAGTGACCAGGATGCAACCTCAATAAGGCTGTTGCCATAAGCATCTGTCTTTTCTTCGTTTGGATATGCAAGCTGATAAATATAATACCAAAGCGGATTTTCACTACTTCCGATTGAGAACCACCAGTCATCAAGAGCTTCTCTGTAATATCCGAGAAGTTCCTCATCATCCTCAAGCTGGAAGAGTGTGTAGAAGCCAAGCATTGCCATTTCTTCGTCGGAATGGTTAAGAATCAACTTGTAAAGGGTATCAAAAATTTCAGTTCCCACTATCGGGCGAAGAACATACCCCAAAATAGGAGATACGCTGTTTGCATATTCAAGAATTGAAAGATAATATCTCTCAAGTTCCTGGGTCATAACTTCAGCATACTGATACTGCTCATCAAGAGCTGCCATTCTGTATTCGTCTTCCCATTTCTGGTAGCCTGTAACGTGTGCTGCAACCTTAAATACGGTAAGAAGAACCATAGTATTAAGAGGTGCGCCACCAAGAACCTGACCGTTATGCATATAAGTTCTTGAGAACTTTGCCCATGTTGTTGGCTGACCTGAACCGTCAACGAGGTTATATGAGTTATCAACAAGGTGTTGTGCAAATCTGTCCATTGTATATGAAATCATTTCAGCAAGTTCAGGGTCTTCAGGACCGAGGATATCATAAGCAAGTTTGTAAAGATAAACGTGACCGATAATTTCGTCAGAACTTGTGTCGCCCTTATAGAAAATGTCTTCAATATCTCTACCAGAGCCGATGAGGTCATCCCAAAGTCTTTGTGGAATTTCTCCCGATGCATCAACCTTAAGTCCACGGTAATTTTCGCCGTGAAGGAGGAAGTCGCTTCCGTCTTCATAAGTTTTTGTTGAAACACCTGTTGCTGTGCCGTCACCATTATGTGACCAATAAGCATAAGCATCAAAATCATCATTTTCATCTTTGAAGGAGTATGTTCTTGCCCAAAAGCCTTCAAGATTTCTTGTACGCATTGCATATTCGCCATCATATTTAAGAGGGTCAGCCCAACCACTCATATCATAAAGCTTAAGGTTTTCGTCCTGTTTTTGAACGTAAGAACGTACACCAAAAAGCATATAACGTGAATACATATCGTCAAATTCCTCAGCAGGGCTGTTAAAAGGAATATTCTGTGAATAGTCACCGCCAACAAGAGTTGCTTCACTTGTGTAGTACTTACCTGTTTCAAGGTCCACAACAGTACCGCTTCTCTGTGCACGGTTATAAGACTGAACTGTTCCCTGACGCATTGAAATATATGTAAGTAAAAGAACTGCTTCTGTTGAAAGAGTTGCAGTCTTTCTTGCATCCTCAATCTGTTCAGGTGTTGCATTCGGGTCGTCCTTAAGAACTGCATAACGCATAAGTTCGCCACCTGCATACATAGATGTCCAAAGACCGTCATTATCACTTTCTTCCGGTTCCCATTCACCATTTATATAATAGGCATTTGAAACCATACCACGTCTTGCAACATAGTCCCAAGTCTGCTCATTTAATACTTCAGCCTTTTCAGTACCGTTCATTTCGAGCATCTCAATATGTGAATATCCGCCTGCCATTACAGTCCAGATACCATATTCGCCGTCTGCAAAAATAGCAAGTACGTTTCCGTCACCTGTATCTGCGGAATAGAAATATCTGTCACCCATAAAACGCTGTTCTACGTCTCTTTCGTTAGTTGCATTTTCGTCAACTCTGAGAACACCGTAATCTGTAATTGTCCAAACAGCACCGTCCTTTGTTGTTACTGTCTGTGCATCGGCATATTTACTTGTATCTTTTACCTTTGCAGGAACGTTCTTATCCCCGAGTTCGTATCTTGTAACAACCTTCTGAAGATTATCGCCTTCTGCAACAGAACCAAGTGTGTAGTCAACCTTTTCAGCTCTGTCAGTCATCATTGTAGGCTCTGTTACAACTTTAAGCACAATACTGTCCTCAACGCCGTCGCTATTCCATGCAGTAATAACAGCTTCGCCTTCCTTCAGTGCTGTAACACGTCCCCATGTATCAACTGAAGCAACATCTGCAGGTTCTGCTGACCATGTAAGCATTCTGTTTTCTGTTCCATCCATTGCATAATCAACTGTTCTGCTGTCACCAATACACATTTCCCAATTTTCAGGAACGATAAGACGTAAAATCGCGTCATCGTCATCAAAGCAGGCAAATGCGGTGATAGGTCCAAATGTTACCACCATAAGAGCAAGTGTGAGAACAAATGCAATTACCTTTTTCATAACAACTCTCCTTTTTGTGTTTTCATTTTCAAAAACACCCTATTTAATTACGATAATATCATAACATTCCCATTTAATTCCGTCAAGAAAAAAGGTAAAAATAAGTTCAATAAAACAAATATGAATATTGCTGAAAGAAAACATTTGAAAATTTCTTCTGTTATGATATAATAAAACCAACATATAAGGAGGAGAAAATTATGACAAATCTCTTTTCACAGTTGATTTTTAAGATTCTTTCTATTGTACTTGGCATCACCTTTTCTTTTTCGGGCCCCGTTGGTGGAGTAAAACCTGAGGAGGTAGTTCACACTCCCGATGATTTCACACCGGTTGTACGCTTTGTTGCTTGTTCAGATATTCACCTTGACGGTGACGAAGACCAACAGGCAGCTAAAAGATTTGCTAATTTATTTACAGATATGTATGAATATGCCGAGGGTTGCGAATACAAAAACCTTGATGCGGTCCTCGTTGCAGGTGATTTTACAGGTGGCGGTTCAGAAAAAGAATACGAGATTTATACCAAAATCATTGACGAGAACTGTAAAGAAGGCACACAGGTGCTTACAATCCTCGGAAATCACGAATTTATCGATTATCGTGATGTAGATGCAAGTGTCGGCTATGATGTTTTCCGCAAATATGTAAATGAAGATGTTGACACAGATGTTGTAATAAACGGTTATCATTTTATTGGTGTTTCCTATGATGATAATGGTAAAACATATAGTGGTAAGAAAGAATGGCTTAACGAAAGACTCGCAAAAGCCACAGCGGAAGACCCGGATAAACCGATTTTTGTTTATCAACATCCACACCCTGCTCTTACTGTTTACGGCAGTGTAAACTGGGGCGACATTGACACAAGAGCAGTTTTGAGCAAATATCCTCAGGTTGTTAGTTTCTCAGGTCATTCTCACTATGCAGCAAGTGACCCAAGAAGCATTTGGCAGGGTGAATTTACAGCTGTTGGTTGCGGTTCTTTATCTGCATTCATGGGTAACCTTAACTACATTGAGGGTGACAAGGATGCTCCCGGTAATTCAGGTGGTGCGTGGCTTGTTGAGGTAGATGCAGAAGGTAACGTAAGTATGAAGCTTTACGACGCTGAAAACCGAGTTTTCTTCTCTGACATTGATTATTATCTCACTGATTTGAGTGATACATCAAAGAGAACACATAACTGGCAGAAGCAGGAGTCCCTTGATACTGCTCCTGAATTTCCTGAAAATGCAGAAGTGACTTCTTTTGTAAATGAGAATGGAGAAACTATCATATCCTTCCCCGAAGCAAAGGGCTATTACTATGCTGAAAACTACAAAATCACAGTTACTAAAAAATTGAAAACAGTTTATGAGCAGACAGTTATTTCGGAGTATGTTCGTGCTACAAATGACGATGTTACAGTAAATATAGGTCAGCTTGAATCAGGAGAATATAAGGTGAAAATTGTGGCGTACAGCCCTTATGCAAGACGTGGCGAAACTATAAGACAGACTATAACAATAGAATAAAGCTACAGTTATCAAAAAGCAAAAGGTGGAGCAAAACTCCACCTTTTTTATGTTTGATTATTTAGTACTCCTTATAGTATTCAGTATGTATTTCGCGAAGCTCATTCAGTGCATCTTCACCGCCCTGCACCTTATAACGTTGACCCTCAATCCAAAAATACGTATTTGCACCGAATTCTATTATCGTTCCGTCTGTTTTCTCCAAACAAAACTGACAGTCAAAACTGTCTGCATACTCATTATAATCTCTTTCACCTAATCTGATTTCAGTTAAAAGTTTTACGATTTTCTCACATTCTGCATCAGTAAAGGTATATATGATTTCCTTTGTTTCATTTTGAGAATACAGTGAAATGCTCTTTACACGGTCAACAGACAAATCCTTGAGCAGATTAGCACCATAATTAGGATTCAGTGGCAGAACAGCGTATTTTGAAAAGTATTCTCTGGTTATGACATCTATCCTATACATTGCGTCCTTTCCCTCAACAACCTCATACTGTTTGCCGTTAAAAACCAAAGGTCCGCCCATACTGAAATCAATTATCGTTCCGTCGTTTTTTTCTAAACGATATGCCGGATAGTATATACCATCGTACTGAGTTTTATCCTCTTCGCCAATCTCAATCTGGCTCAAAAGCCCTACGATTTCAGCACATTCCTCATCGCTGACAGTATACACAATCTCCTTATTCATTGAATAAATGGAAATACTTTTAACATCCTCAGCAGTCAGTCCCTTAAACGGACTCTCAACCTTTTCAGAGTCTTGTGGCATTTGCTCATCCGTCCTGTTTTCCCCTTGTACGGGATTACCAAACGCGGAATTAGAGTTAATTAATATGACCGCAATTATTAAAGCAGTTACAACAATCAATGGACAGATAATAATTAATACACGCTTATTCAACTTTAGCTTGGACATAATATACCCCCTTTTGTTGTAGGTACGATTTAATATATTAAAGAAAATGCTTTACAGACTTTCTGTCTCTCTACATTGTTTAATACTTACATACTGTATAATTTACATCTCTGACAAACAGTTAAACTGTTCATTGAAATCACTTCTTTTTTACAATGCATTTGCAAGAGCAATAATCTGCTCCTCACTACTAAAATCGTATAGCATAGGAATTGTGTTACCTAAAAAGTGATTGGAATTGGTAATTCTCTTTTTTAAATAAAGATGGAGACATTTCTTTATTGAAAATACACAGATATATTAAGATGATAGTTTATATGGCAAATTCATTATAACATCACATATTAAGGGTTTGCAAATAATTTTGCAATCCGTTCATAAATTAACACTATACAATCAATGTAATAAAAAAAGGACAAGCTTCAAAATGGCCTGTCCTTATTTCTTAATTAGTCAACCTTTACTGTCCAACCAAAGGTATCCTCGATTTTACCGTACTGGATACCTGTAAGAGTATCGTAAAGCTTCTGTGTAAGTTCACCAATTGCAAAATTGTTGATTTCAACAACATCATCCTTGTATCTTAATGAACCAACAGGTGAAATAACTGCTGCCGTACCTGTACCAAATACTTCTTCAAGAGTACCGTTTTTACCTGCTTCCATAATTGTGTCAATAGCAAGTTTGCCTTCATTAACCTTGTAGCCCCAGTTTTTAAGAACTTCAATACAACTCATTCTTGTGATACCCGGAAGAACTGTACCCGATGTTGCTGCTGTATAAATCTCGCCGTTGAGTTTGAACATAATGTTCATAGCGCCAACTTCTTCAACATATTTTCTTTCAACACCGTCAAGCCAAAGAACCTGTGAATAACCAAGTTTATGCGCTTTTTCACCTGCTGCAAGGGATGCTGCATAGTTACCGCCACATTTAATAGCACCTGTACCGCCCGGTGCTGCGCGAACAAATTCTTCTTCAACATAAATCTTAACAGGATTAAGACCTTCAGCATAGTAAGCACCTGATGGTGAACAGATAATGATAAACTGATATTTCGCTGATGCCTTAACACCGAGAACCGGCTCAGTTGCAATTGTAAACGGTCTGATATAAAGGCTTGTGTCAGGCTCTGACGGTACCCAATCTTTATCAACTGAAACAAGTGCTTTAACAGCATCTACGAAATCAGCAACGGGAATCTGCGGAATACAAAGTCTGTCGTGTGTTGACTGCATTCTTTCTGCATTTTTGTCAGGACGGAAAAGTTGAACATTACCGTCTGCCATACGATATGCCTTAAGTCCCTCAAAGCATTCCTGAGCATAGTGAAAAACAAGTGCTGACGGGTCAAGTGCGATTGGCTGATATGGCACAACTCTTGCATCGTGCCAGCCCATACCCTCATCATAATCCATAATAAACATATGGTCTGTGAAAATATGACCGAAGCCTAAATTCTTCCAGTCGGGTTTTGCTTTAGGGGTAGTTGTTTTTTCAATTCTGATTTGCATTTGTGAACATCTCCAATGTATTTGCTAAAAGTTTTGCCGGATTTTATTTGCCACGATAGTTTGGTACGAGGCGTTTTAAGTATGTACGGACTTCTTCAGGTTTCAAGTCTGCAATAGCCTTGATATCCTTTTCAAGCTGTTCGTCATCAATCTCAAGCGGTTTTGTAACGAAAATCTTGTCATTACCGGTTTTCTTTCTCTCATCAAGCTCTTCTTCAAGAGAAAGTTCTTCATAAAGCTTTTCACCGGGACGAAGACCAGTAAATTGAATTTCAATATCTTTATATGGCTCAAAGCCTGAAAGTCTGATAAGATTCTCTGCAAGGGAAACAATCTTAACAGGTTCGCCCATATCAAGAACAAAGATTTCGCCACCCTTTGCAAGACCACCTGCTTGTACAACAAGCTGGCTTGCTTCAGGAATTGTCATAAAGTATCTTGTTATGTCAGGGTGTGTAACTGTAATCGGTCCACCCTGTTCAAGCTGTTCTTTAAAAATCGGAATAACGCTACCATTTGAACCAAGAACGTTACCAAAGCGAACTGCTGCAAACTTTGTACCCTTTGAAATCTTGCTGAAATGCTGAACAACAATTTCACATACACGTTTTGTAGCACCCATAACATTTGTTGGGTTAACAGCCTTATCTGTTGAAAGAAGAACAAAATTCTTAACACCATATTCATTAGCACAGAATGCTGTGTTGTATGTACCTAAGATATTATTCTTAACTGCTTCATATGGGCTGTCTTCCATCAAAGGCACGTGTTTATGTGCTGCAGCATGGAAAACTGATGACGGATGGAATTCCTCAAAAATCTCTTTAAGTCTGCGAAGTTCACGAACAGAACCGATACGAATTTCAATCTGAGGTGCACCGTGATACTGTCTGTCAAGTGAGTTTTTGAGTGTAAATGCATTATTTTCATAAATATCAAAAATAACAATTTTTTCAGGATTATAGCGAGCAATCTGACGGCAAAGCTCACTACCGATTGAACCGCCGCCACCTGTTACAAGAACAGTTTCGCCTGTAACATACTTACAAACATCAGGGTCAAGCTTAACTTCCGGACGTGAAAGAAGGTCGAGAACATCAACTTTCTTAATCTTATCCACTTCCACCTTACCCTCTGCTCCAAGCTCGTCAATATTAGGTGCTCTTTTAAGAGTACAGCCTGTTGACATTGCAATTTCAAAAATCTCTTTTCTTCTTTCAGGTGTAGCAGTTGGAATACAATAGATAATTTCGTTTACGTCGTATTTCTTAACAAGGGCAGGAATATCAGCAATCTTGCCTGCAACAGGAACACCACGTACTCTCATATTTTTCTTTGCAACGTCGTCGTCAGCAATTACAACAGGAGTACCTGATTTATATCCTGTAAGGCCCATCTCAAAAAGAACGGAGTTACCCATATCCCCTGCACCAATAATCATAATACGTTTATTGGAGTCTTTTCTTCTACGTTTTGAATCATTTTTCAATGCGTTATATGCACGGTAAACTGTTCTGATACCTACTGAGAAGAAGCAGATGAACATAAATGCATCAATATAGATGATAGGGTTCATTGTCTGGAAAAGGCCCTTATTGCCTGTTGCCTGGCATATTTTCATACCAACATAATCGCAAATCCAGCAAAGGGCTGTACCAAAACCTGCACACATTACAGCATTAACAAGTTCGTAAAAGCCCATGTATTTCCACATGTTATTGTAAAGCTTTCGCAAACAGAACAGTGCAATATAAATTATTGTTACAAAAACAATTCTTCTTGAAAGGAAAATAATTGTTGACCAACCAAAACGATATGTGTTATGTAAAAGTGCCGATAAAAAATATGAACCGTTGACAACAACTATATCCAATAAGAATAATAAAATTTGATGTGGTTTTATAACTTCATAGATTTTTTTCATATAAAACACCTCTTATACTTATTATTTTTCAACTTTATATTTTACACTTATTCCTCATCATTGTCAATGAAAAGTGTTTAAAATCTCTTGTAATTGTTGATATTTTTACACTTTACAATATTTATTTATAATGATAAAATTAGATTAATAATGTACTCGTTTAAGGAGTGTTTAAAATGATTGGCATAGGTACTTGGACAGGTGAAATTAATACTACCCTGCTCAGCGGAAGTGCTACTGTTGAAATTCGTGACAATAACGGTGAATATGATTTCAATATCACTGTCCCCTCACTAAAAAAACTTCCTAATTTCAGAGTTTATGATATAAAGGAAGACGGAAATATGCTTTCAGGAAAAGCTGAAATCGACCTTATGGGTAAAATGATAGTCGATGTGTGTGTTGAGATTAACGGTGACACATTCACCGGATATTTCAATGTACCTTTTATGGGAAAAATTGAAATTAAAAACGGAAGAAAAATAGGTTAATTATGAGTGTATCTAAACAGGTTTGCCCCCACGCAAAAAAATGTGGTGGCTGTCAGTTATTAAATCTCTCTTATGAAGAGCAATTAAGGCATAAACAAGTCAAAGCAATAAGACTTTTAGGTAAATACTGTCATATAGAAGAAATTATAGGAATGAAGAATCCGTATAATTATCGCAACAAGGCACAATATGCTTTTGGCAGGGGCAGAAACAATCAGATTATTGCGGGTGTTTATCAGTCCTCAACCCATAAAATTATTGACATTGAAAAATGTATGCTGACAGACCCCAAGGCTGATGAAATTGCAAACACTGTAAAAAAATTGTTAAAGAGTTTTAAGCTTAAGCCTTATGACGAAAACACCCGACAAGGCTTTTTGCGTCACGTTCTTGTGAAAACCGCTTTTAAAAGCGGTGAGGTTATGGTTGTGCTTGTTACTGCTACACCTCAATTTCCTTCAAAGCGTTCATTCATCAACGCACTTGTGGGTCGTCACCCCGAAATCACAACCATTGTGCAGAATGTGAACAACAAGTTTACGAGTATGGTATTGGGTGACAAAAGTGAAGTGCTTTACGGTGACGGCAAGATTACCGAAGAACTCTGCGGACTTAAATTTCGTATTTCGCCAAAGGCGTTTTATCAGATTAACCCTGTGCAAACAGAAATTCTTTACAACAAAGCACTTGAATATGCCGATTTTAAAGGCACGGAGCGAATTATTGATGCTTATTGCGGTACGGGTACAATAGGACTTATTGCAAGTAAGAATGTCAAAAGTGTTTTAGGTGTAGAAATCAATAAGGATGCCGTTAAGGATGCTAAAGAAAATGCCAAGCTCAACGGCATTGAAAACATCAAGTTTTTCTCTGCTGATGCAGGAAAATTTATGGTTGATTTGGCAAATAACAACGAGCAGATTGATGCGGTAATCATGGACCCTGCAAGGGCCGGTAGTGATATTCCCTTTTTATCATCGCTTGTAAAACTCAACCCCGAAAAAGTGGTTTATGTGAGTTGTAACCCCGAAACTCTTGCACGAGATTTGATGTATTTAAGTAAAAACGGATATAAAGTTCGTAAAATTCAGCCTGTGGATATGTTTCCACATACTGACCATATAGAATGCGTCGTTTTACTAAAACGACATAATGAATTGCCTAAAAGCATGAATCGAGCATAGATGCTCATGAATTGGCTTCGCCATGAATTGACCTTTGGTCATTAGATTTTGGCAATTCAATTCACGGAGCGATGCGAGAAATCACGAAACAAAGTTTCAATTCATGACGCATAGCGTCAAATCATTTATGTTTACTAATTATTTTGCGATATACCTATGTCGTGGTATATTGATGGATGCGATATGTTTCATTACGGAAATGTGCTTTATATCGTATTTTTCAGTAATAAAGTATAACATATCGAAAGGAGAATATTATGAAAAAGGAAAAGTCTATTAAAAAGATATATTCATTCCATAGTATTTCCTCACCACAGGATTTTATCGCAAGAGTTGAAGATGAGGCACTTAATTCTAATCTAAAGATTGAACAAGTCGAAAAAGGTTTCATTTTGCAAATTGGCAGTAATCACGGTGGTGAGGTTATTTATAAAGCTACGATAGTCGAAGACGAAAATGGTGGTTCTTTCATACGTGGAGAAATTGTAACTGCACCATGTAATATCAAACCCGAAAAGAAGAAAAATATATTCCAAAAAATTCTGTCTATACTTGTGTTTATCATGATTTTACCCTTTATATTACTTTGTGTAATATGTGCAGGTCTGTATGAGTTATTTATATGTATACTTCATGGCAAAAGTTACGAACAAAGCAACGAGCAAAAACTATGTAACTTTATGGTAAATAGAATGTGTTGCAAGCAAGAAAATGAGATTTAATACCTTATAAAATCTTGACTATTATGAAATGTGTATGTTTAATTGAAAGGAAATAGATTATGGGATTATTTAGTTTTAAGAAAAAAGAACCAATTAGCGAAGAAAAGAAAAAGTGGAATTTTGCATGGGAACAATGGAGACTTGAAGAAGTACCTGAACCGCAAAACACAATTATGACCTACTATAAAGAAATCAAAAAGGGCGGTCATACAAGATTTTTTATCAATATCGCATATTTAGGCGAAGTAGAAAAAGCTGTTGAAAAAATTGCTGACAAACTTCCTGAGGTTCTTTCTGAAAATCTGAAAACAGCATATTCGCATTATGTTGTTCTTGTGAATGAAGAAAATGAGGAAACAGAAAAGAAAATCGAGGAATGTGACACAGTTTTTGATGAAAATGAAAAATTACTCGTTGATATAATTCAAGAATATGCTAACACATTAGAGGTGTATTGATATGTTTGAAATTAAAAACAAAGAATTTTACATGGATGGTAAACCAATAAAAATCTATTCAGGTGCTATGCACTATTTCCGCACTGTGCCTGAATACTGGGAAGACAGACTTACAAAGTTAAAGCTTGCAGGTTTCAACACAGTTGAAACTTATACTTGCTGGAATCTTCATGAGCCAAAACCCGGTGAATTCCATTTTGACGGTATTCTCGACATTGAAAGATTTGTCAAGACAGCTCAAAAAGTTGGTCTTTACTGTATTGTAAGACCAGGTCCGTATATCTGTGCTGAATGGGATTTCGGCGGACTTCCTGCTTGGCTTTTAAAAGATAAGAATATGCAAATTCGTTGTATGCATCCTGATTTCCTTGTGTGCATTGAAAGATATTACAAGGAACTTTTAGGCAGATTAAAGCCACTTTTAGAAACAAATGGTGGCAATATTATTATGATGCAGGTTGAAAACGAATATGGCTCTTACGGTAACGATAAGGATTATCTTCGTTTTGTTGAAAAGCTCACAAAAGATTGTGGTGTTGATATTCCTCTTTTCACATCTGACGGAAATTGGAAGAATATGCTTTCAGGTGGCTCATTACCACATATTTATAAAGTTCTCAACTTTGGTTCACGAGCAAAAACAGCATTTAACTGCTTAAAGGATTTCCCTAACGACGGACCGAATATGTGCGGTGAATTCTGGTGCGGATGGTTTGACCACTGGAGAGACAGTCACCACACAAGAAAGCCTGAATCCGTAGTTAAAGAAGTTCAGGAATTTTTAGACTGTGGTGCAAGCTTCAACTTTTATATGTTCCACGGTGGCACAAACTTTGGTTTCAATGCAGGTGCCAACCACAATCCGGGTAGTGCTTACGAGCCAACAATCACAAGTTACGACTACTGTGCTTTACTTAATGAATATGGTGACTATACTCCTGCTTACCACGCAGTCCGTGAACTTTTACACAAACACCAAGGACTTGAAATGAAAGAATTGCCACCATCACCACAGCTTCAGTCAATCGGTACAGTTAAGCTTACTGAATCTGCAAGTCTTTTTGAAAATCTTGATGTAATCGGCGAAAAGCATCGTATTCCTGTTCCCGAAAGCATGGAATTTTTCGGTCAGAATTTCGGTATGATTTACTACGAAACAGTAATTCGCGGACACTATGACCCGATTCCTTTGATGATAAGAAATGTGCATGATTTCGGTTTTGTTTACGTTGACGGAAAATACAAGAAATTCATTGACAGAACAGTTTATACAAAGCCAGGTAAATTCTCACTTGGTTCAATTTTCAAGAAATTCACAAAGAGTGCTCAGGATACAGAAGTTGTTATGGTGGGTGCTGTTGACGGTGAAAAGAAAATCGGTCTTCTTGTTGACACAATGGGACGTGTTAACTATGGTGAAAATATGATTGACCGTAAAGGTTTCTCCGATATCTACATCGCAAATCAACGACAGATGGGTTATGATGTGTGGACATTACCACTTGATAACCTTGAAAAACTTACATATAAACCTGCCGAAAGTTTCAACAAGGACAAGGGTGCTATGTTCTACAAGGGTACATTCAAGGCAAATTCACAGGCTGACTGCTTTGTTCGTCTTGACAACTTTGACAAGGGTTATGTATGGGTTAACGGCTTTAACCTTGGCAGATATTGGAAAGTAGGCCCACAGAAAACACTTTATCTTCCGGGTTGTCTTTTAAAGGAAGAAAACGAAATCGTTGTTCTTGAAACACTGGGTATGAAAAAACCTGAAATCACAATTACTGATAAACACGATTTAGGGTAATAAAAAAATCGCCGAAGCGAAATTGCTTCGGCGGTTCTTTTTTATTTTTAATTAGTCTGCAACTGGTGCTGAAACAGGGCAGCTATCAGCACAAGCACCACAATCGATGCATGTATCAGCGTCGATTACATAGATGCCGTCGCCTTCAGAAATAGCCTCAACTGGACAATCTGCTGCGCAAGCGCCACATGAAATGCAGTCTTCAGTAATTTTGTATGCCATGTTATGTACCCTCCCTTTTTTGGTATATCTACATTGTAGCACATAAAATTTAAAAATCAAGTACTAATTTATTCTATTCCTTTTAATGCCTCTAATTCCTCTTTTTCCACTCTGATGTACGCATCCTTTAATATTTTAACCGAATGGCGATGGAACACAGCAGGTGCAGCATCGGGACGACGGTCAAGAGTGACTTTTAACATTCCCGTAATAAGGTTGTTTTCAATTACTCTGCCCTTTCCGTCAGGTGTATCAACAATGGCGCCAACTTTTGGTGTAACCCTTAAAAGATGCTCGTAAGTGTCCTGCTCATATTTAAGGCAACACATAAGTCTTCCGCAAGTACCGCTGATTTTTGTAGGATTAAGTGAAAGACCCTGCTCTTTCGCCATTTTAATTGAAACAGGCTGAAAGTCATTTAAAAATGTATTGCAACAGAATGGTCTGCCACAGATACCAAATCCACCAACCATTCGAGATTCGTCACGGACACCAATCTGACGGAGTTCGATTCTTGTTCTGAATGCAGATGCCAAATCCTTAACCAATTCACGGAAGTCAACACGACCGTCTGCAGTAAAATAGAAAAGAAGTTTGCTGCGGTCAAATGTATATTCAACATCAACAAGGCTCATCTCAAGTCCATGTGCCTCAATTTTACCTTCGCAGATTTTAAAGGCTTCTTTTTCCTTTTCCTTATTTTCCTGTAAGGTTTTAATATCCTCTTGAGTTGCAACACGAATTACCTTTTTTAGAGGCTTATTTATATCATCCTCATTTGTACCGTGGTTTGGCTTTGCAACAAGTCCGCATTCCATTCCTCGAACGGTTTCAACAATGGCATAATCACCTTTATTGAAAATTTTACCATCGGCATCGAAATCATAGATTTTTCCACCGTCTTTAAATCTAATACCAACTGTTTCTATCATCATTTATCTCCCAATTGCTCTTTTAAATTCGTAACACATACGAACCACGAGCAAATTATTATTACAATTTCTGTCAATGGACTCAATAAGTTCGTCACATACCGTCACCAATTGCAGAAGTGATTTACCTGTAAGCCCGGTGCACAAGGCCTTTACCTCGTCAGGAAAACGACCTTTCCTTGTGTAACCGCTTTTTTCAACAAGCGCATCTCGAAAAACCTCTGTCAGCAACACCAGAACTGACCTTGCAAACTGATTGTTTTTCTGAAAAGTTGCAGTCTGTTCCATCAGTGCCGTTTCGTTTACACTTAAAAGTGCCGAAACAAAAACCCTTACTGTTTCTCTTTCTTTTTCTGTTATTTCACCCTCGTCACTTAATAGTGAAAACACCTGAACTCGTGAAAGCACTGTTTCAAGCATTGTACTTTTTGAGGTTGTAAGTAAAACAAAGAAAACATAGGAAGGTGGTTCTTCCAATATCTTCAAAATAGCATTCTGTGCCTGGTCATTCATATTCTGACCATTTTTTAATATGTAAACCTTTTTTGTGCTTTCATTAGGAATAATAAAAGCATCATCACGGACTTCACGAACTGCGTCAACTGTAAAGTTCTTGCTTTTACCCTTAATTCCGTCGGTTATGAAAATATCAGGATGTCCCTTACCCTGTGCTTTTATACAATCAGAACACACTCCGCAAGGCTTATTTACACCTGAACAAACAAGACAATTTGCAATAAATCGTGCAAATGCTTCTCCATCCTGCTCATTCTGACATTCCACCAAAACACCGTGGGGAAAATTGCCCTGCCCTATGGTGGCTATAACCTGATTATATAATTTATCAATCTTAATTTGTGTATCGTTAATCATATCTTATAAAATTGTTCAACATCCAGCACGAAAATTGTTGCTCCGCCAACCGTAACCTCCACGGGCATTGATGAGAATATTCCCTCACCGATATATGGTGTGCTGACAGAGGTAACCTTTTTACGCTGACTGCTGAATTCTCCAATAATATTTATAACATCATCCACCTTGGATTTTTCCACACCGATTAAAAGTGTTATATTTCCTGCTCGTAAAAATCCGCCGGTGGTATTAAGCTTTGTTGCGGAATAACCCTTCTCCGTAAGGCTTGACATAACCTTATTCGCGTCATCACTATTGATTATTGCAACTATCAATTTCATAAAATCACTATCCTAACATTTGTGCAATTGCTATCATAACGGGCATTGTGAGAATTGACAAAACACTTATAAACGCAGTTACCTTTGATGCCAAAGCTGTGTCCCTGTCATATTTAGCCGCAAACATTACTGTGTTACTTGCAGTTGGTGCTGAAGCACTTAAAGCGCAGGCAGCAAGGAGTGTACCGCCATATCCAAAAAGTTTTAAGCACCCAATTGTAATAAGCGGAACTAAAATCACCTTAACTAATGCAGACCCAAAAATGCGCTTGTCAGAAAACAATGTTTTCCAGTCGGCAGATGCCAGGTATGTGCCGAACATAACCATCGCAAGAGGTGTGTTAAGGTCTGCAAGATATGAAACAGGTGCATAAATCACCTGTGGCAAATCTACCTGCAAAAGGAACAGCGGTAAGCCTATTGCAACACCGATTACACCCGGGTTAACTATAAGTTTTTTTATATTGATTTTGCCTTTTTCGTCCTTTTTCTGCATTATCCCAACACCATGGGTAAATGACAGAATATTAAACGGTACAAGAATTACCGAGCAATAAAACACACCTTCATCGCCCAAAATCGCCTGTGCCAATGGCAAAGCCATATACCCTACGTTTCCGTAGCAACAGGCATATTTAAAAATACAGGCTGTATTCTTATCGCCTTTATTAAAGAGAATTCGCGAGAAAATAATTCCCACAACATGAAACAAAATACCGCCAAGAAGTGCCAACAATAATCCCGTCAACGCACTTCTGTTATATTCCATTCCACAGAAAGAACGGATAATAATAGCCGGGGCTACAATATAGAAAAGCAAATCCGTTGTAAGACGTGAGGCTTTGTCAGTATAAATACCAACCTTATGGCAAATAAAGCCTACCATAGCCACAACAAAAAGAATAACCACCTGAATAAAAGAGGTATATACGTTATTTAAAAATACCATTGTTTAGTTCATTTTCCTTTTATTTGTTTGTATCTGACTCATAAAGCTCCGCATGGTCATTTTCCCTTGCGTGCTTCATAGCATTGATAATATAGGCTATTACAAAAACAGCACAGAATAAATCACACAACTCAAGTGGATATTCAATCGGCAAAACTGAACTCTGACCTATAATTGTCAGAACAAGTCTTGGAACATTTGCAACTCCACAGAAGAATACACAAGCATATCCGGAGGCAAATAAGCTACGCATTGAACCTTCGTTTACAAGTCCTGAAGAAATTCGTGCAAATGCGAGTAAGAATAAGAGCATAAATATCAATGCAAAAAGTTCAAGCATTAAGTCTGCAATATTAATATATGCAATTTTTTTAAGAAATCTTATTATTATTCTTCCCATTGCCCAACCGATAGGGGTTAAAGCCAAGAATTTATACTGAGAATACTTTGTTTTACCATCAATATATGAAATGCCGAAAATGATAATATAAATTGCAGAAAATGCACCAAATACTATTTCCAACAATGTTGGAACAATACTTCCCTGCCCTGTAAGTGCCTCGGTCAACTGATTGTCCTCATTGAAAAACAACGATATGGAGCAGTTTAAAACATCGAGTAAAATCCCAAGTCCAAAAAGAATTGATGTTGATGCCAGGAAAAGATTCTTTCTACTTGGTGTTTTTTTTGATGAAGGTACATTCTTTGCCAAAAACATTACTACATAAGGCACTAAAACTGCCAAACCAGATAAAATGTACATAACATAAGTGGACCAATGCTCATATTTATAAAATCCTGTATCACTTTCCGTAATAAACAAAAGTTGACATATTCTTAAAGGTATTGCTACTGCCAAGAGTCCTACAAGTACATAAAGAGGAAGCATAGGATTTACCTTTTTAAAATTGCCTTTTATCTTCATATTTTCCTTACCTTTCTTCAATCGGTATATACTCCTTCTGCACTGCTTCTGTACGAATTATTCTCTCTGACATAGGTACATAAGCACGTGGAATTGTAACATTTTTATATGCAGGACGGATTATCCTTCCGCCTGTTGTAATTTCCTCAAGCCTGTGTGCAGCCCAACCTGCTGAACGTGCCGCCATAAACAATGGTGTGAACAAATCCTGTGGAATACCCAACATATCGTAAACAAGACCTGAGTAAAGGTCAACATTAGCACAGATTTTCTTTTTGCTTCCTCTGTTCATTGCAAAAAGTTCAGGAGTAAGTGTTTCAATAAGATTAAGAAGCTTAAATTCGTCCTCACAGCCTGTTTTCTTTGAAAATTCATCTGCATAGCGACGAAGAATAACCGCACGCGGGTCAGAAAGAGTATAAACAGCGTGACCCATACCATAAATGAGTCCCGAACCGTCCCCGGCTTGCTTATTCATTATCTTTGTAAGGTAATCTGCAACCTGTCCCTCATCAGTAATATCAGAAACATTATTCTTAATATCCTCAACCATTTTGTGAACCTTAATATTTGCACCACCGTGGCGAGGTCCTTTAAGCGAACCTATACCTGCGGCAATTGCTGAATATGTATCAGTTCCGCTTGAGGTAATACAGCGTGTTGTAAAGGTAGAGTTATTACCGCCACCGTGTTCAGCGTGAATAATCATACAAATATCGAGAAGTTTTGCCTCTTCATCTGTAAATTGCTTGTCAGGACGAATTGAACGAAGAATACTCTCCGCTGTACTCAATTCCTTCTTGTTCTGATGGAAGAACATACTCTTTTTATCATAGGCACGACGCTTAACCTGATAAGCAGCAGTCATAATTGTAGGAAGCTGTGCAATAAGCTGAATTGATTGTCTTAATACGTTTTCTGGTGAAAAATCATCCGGATTAGGGTCATAGGAATAAAGAGCAAGAACGCTACGAGCACATTTATTCATAACATCCGGAGACGGTGCCTTCATTATCATATCCTCAATGAAGTCGTCTGGAAGTTCACGACACTCAGCTAAAATATTGCGGAACCATGCTAATTGTTCCCTTGTAGGAAGAACACCAAAAAGAAGAAGCCATACAACCTCCTCATAGCCGAAACGGTTTTCCTTTTCACAGTTTGCAACAATATCATTCAAATTTATTCCACGATAAACAAGGCGACCTTCCTTCGGTACCTTTTCACCGTCATCAATGTAATAGCCCTCAACAGAGCAAACACGTGTAAGTCCTGCAAGAACACCTGTTGCATCGGCATTACGAAGACCTCTTTTTACATCAAAGCGAGTATAAAATTCAGGATTGATATGAGAATTTTTTGACAGCTCTTCGCATAATGTTGAAAGAGCCTCTTTGGAGATACTTGAAATATATTCTGACAAAACTATTACCTCCTTCTATAAAAATTACGATAGTTTTCCAATATATACAATTATACACTGTATATTTTAATACAAATGAGCAGTAAAGTCAACAAAAAGGGAGATACAAAAAATGAAAAGTTATACACTTATATGCTTTTTACTATCGCTTACAATGATTCTGTGTCCTTTGATATCAACGGACAAGATAAAGGATGTTTTCACAACCGAAAATGATACTGAAACCATCAATGTAATTGAAGACAAAACAAACACCACTGTAAAGGTTATGTCAGCAAGTAGCAAGAATATTATAGAAATTAATCTTCGTGATTATCTTCTTGGTGTTGTGGCTGCAGAAATGAACCCCACCTACCACGAGGAAGCAATCAAAGCACAGATAATTGCATCACACACCCTGCTTTTGTACCTGAAAAATCACAGAAGTGATGAACTAGGCAGTGCAGATATCAGTGACAGTCCCGCAAGTCACCAGGGATATTTGACAACTGAACAGCAAAAAGAAAAATGGGGTGAAAACTATGATATGTATGCAGAAAAGTTAGGAAAATGCATTGACGAGGTATTAAATCTCACCCTGCAATACAACGGCGAATACATAAATTCCGTATTTCACGCTATAAGTAACGGCAAAACTGAGGATGCCAAGGATGTATGGGGCGGAGAAATTCCTTATCTTAAGTCTGTTACAAGTATTGGTGACACTCTTTCACCTGCTTATATTTCCACAGTTGAATTTGATTCAAAAACGCTTAAAGAAAAACTAAAAGAATACAATATCGATTTTTCAGATACTCCTAAGGAATGGGTAGAAAAAATCTCCAACACCGAATCAGGAATGGTAGATATTATAAAAATCTGTGGCAAGGACATTAAAGGTACAGAAATACGAACAGCCTTGGGATTAAAAAGCAGTACATTCTCTGTCGAATTTAAAGATGACAAATTCATTTTCACAGTAAAGGGATACGGTCATGGTGTAGGAATGAGTCAATACGGTGCAAACCACATGGCAAACCAAGGTTTTGATTATAAAGGAATTTTAAAGCATTACTACACGGGAATTGAAATAGTAGAAATATAAAAAATGCCTTGGTGATACTTCCCACCAAGGCATTAACTATTTACTTATCAGATTATCCAACCAAATAATATACTGAAAAGGTTTTCGAAGAATACAGCAATTCTTTCAAAGAACGACAAACGGGCAACTACTTCAAAATCGTAGCCTGACTCTTTAACAATCTTGTGGCCCTCTGTGGACTCTGTAACCTGGAAAGTCACGTTGTCGCAACCGTTAAGTGCATTTTCTTCAAAATCTTTAACTGTCTTTGAAATGTAAACTGTTTTAAGTTCGGAGCATCCGAGGAAAGCATTTGTGCCGAGATAGTAAACACCCTCTTCAAGTTTTACTGTTTCAAGGGCTTTACAATCCTTAAATGCCGACTCATAAATACAGCAATCATTACCCGCAATCACAATATTTTTAAGTCCTGTGTTTGAAAATGCAAGTTCTGAAATACAATCAAGACTTGGCGAGAATGTAACTGTCTCAAGTGAAGTGCAATTTTCAAATGAGCCTACACCGATATACTCGGCATTCTCAAGACTGATGGTTTCAAGCTCATTGCAATTCTTAAAAGCATAATCGCATATCATATAGTTTCCCTTTGCACTGAAGGATTTGATACTACTATTGCAAAAAGCACCTACGTCAACAAATTCCAATTCATTTGCAACAACATTTTCAATTCCATCACAACCGTAGAAAGCGTATTCTCCGATTGCACCAACATTGGATTTGATTGTAATATTCCCCTGTGCCTTTGACGGAATATAATACTCGAGAATTAAGCCGTCCCTTTCCTTGCCGTCAAACAGGAATGTTGTTTTAAAATAAACTGCATTCCCGTCTGTAAGAAGGGCGGTGTTGGATGACTCAACCGTAATGGTTTCAAGTGTTTTGCAACCTCTGAAGGCTCCTGAAATCTCATAAACCCTTTGGCCCAAATGAATTGATTTGATTTTTGTATTTGCAAAACAATCCAAGCCTATTTCCTGAACACCTTTTCCAAGTGTTATTTTCCGGAGATTTGTACAATCCTTAAAAGCACCTTCGCCGATTGTTTCAACGCTATCAGGAATATTTATTTCTGTTAAGTTGCGACAAGAAGCAAATGCAAAGGAAGGAATTTCTGTAACCTTGTCATTAAATACAACACTCTTTGCACCTGACATAAAGAAACATTTTGGTGCAATAATTTCAATGTTTTCGGGAATTACATATTCCTCTGCATTACCGATATATGAGAAAAGAACATTATCGCCAAGGATTGTTTCGTCCTTTGAATAAAGCTCCGCCTCAAAAGGAGTTCCAAGGAATACATCGTCACCAAAATATTCAAAATGACAAGCTACCGGAATTACAACTTCTTCAAGATAAGGGCTTGAAGCAAACGCTGCGTCACCAATATAGCTGATTGTTGATGGAAGTGTTACTGATGTGTAATCACACTCTTCAAATGCTGTACCAAGGATACCAGAAACCTCATAGTTGTTTCCTTCGTAAGCAATTGTTTCAGGAATTACTATACCCGGCTTTGGTGATGTGTCGCTTTCATCGAAATCAAAGCCTATAACAAGCGCAACGTCATCATAAAAGAAGTAATATACATCATCTATGGGTTCGTCAGGAAGCATCTCGTCCATTGTTATTGCCGAGGTTGGCAACGCAAAGACGGATAACATCATAAGAATTACTAAGCAAACAGATAAAAACTTTTTCATATTTCCAATCCCCTTTTCTGTTTTATTTAATAACCTTTATTGTATTAATTTCAAATGGTTTGAAATCAACAGTTACCTTATTATCAACAACATCCAATTCTTGAATATCGTTTTCAAGCATATCACAAAGGTATGCTTTTTTCACATCGAAGCCGAATTTAACATTTGCAGTTGTACGCTTATTGTAATATTCACAACCACGAAGAATAATTGTTTCTTCTGTTTCTGCTTTCTTTGCAGTTTCAAAGATTACATTGTCGCAATCAACTGTAAAGAATGAATATTCGTTTGCAAGATTACCCTTGTTTTCCCCTACTTTCTTGCAAATCATTGGAATATTAAGGTCATAAGCCTTTTGAATTGTTCCTGCTTCTCTGTAATCCCCTGCGTGTGGGAACAATGAATATGTAAATCTGTGTTCGCACTTGTCAGCATCAGGGTCAGGGAATGTGCCACATTTAAGTAATGTAAGGCTCATTACACCATCGTGTATTGCGTGACCGTACTTGCAGTCATTCATAAGGCTTACACCATAGCCATATTCTGACAAATCACAATACTTATGAGCACAAACCTCAAATCTTGCAGCATCCCAACTTGTATTTTTGTGAGTTGGTCTTTCAACTGAACCGAACTGAATATCATAAGTTGCCTTATTTGTATTCACATCAACAGGGAAAGCGGTTTTGAGAATAAGGTGAGACTCTTTCCAATCAATATAGTTTTCAAAATCAATCTTATCAATATTGTTGTAAAGATAGATATTCTGAACGATTGTGCTGTTTTTGAATTTCTTTGTAATTTTAAGACCTGCACGTTCACCTTCGTTAAGGATTTCAACAGACTGAACGTCATCTGCTTCCCAATGTTTTTCAGTATAATAACTGCTCATTTCCCAGTTATCGTATTCTCTTGGGTAGTCTTCATAAGCAGTAAGCACATTACCACGTTGACCATTTTTGAGAACTTCGCGGTTATTTCTCTTGTCGAAGATACTTGTAAATGTACCCTTTTCATCAAGAGTAAGATGGAAGAAATCGTTCTCTATTGAGTTTTCTGTAACTGAAACTTTACTTTCCGCAACTGTTGGATTGATTACTTTATAACCCTTTGCAGGAACATTTTCAGCATAAACCCATTTGCCGTCAATCTCAACTGCACCACTATTTACGAATGAATGTGGGTTAAATACTACATAGCCATCTGTTGCCTCCACATTATTTGCAATATCAGTTGTTGTATCGTCAATAATCTCGTTACCTACTGCACCGATTTCTTCATACTGCTGGTGCGAAACTTCGTAAACCTCTTTGATTGATGAACCCGGAATAATATCGTGGAATTGGTTGAGAAGAATTGTTTCCCAAGCATTCATCAAATCTTCCTTGCGATATTTATATCCGTTAAGATGTTCGTCAATAAGTGAAAGAGTTTCTGCTCTTTGGAACATAAATTCAGATTTACGATTATATCTCTTGTTCTTTGCCTGAGATGTATATGTACCACGGTGGAATTCAAGATAAAGTTCACCATTCCAATGAGGGATTTTAGGGTTATTCTCTGTCTTTGACTTAATGTCGTCAAAGAATTCGCCTGAATATGCCATAATTGGTGTGCTTGTGCCGGGAATACCGTGCTTTAATCTGTCAAAATACTCTAAATCCTTGGCATAAGGTCCGCCACCACCATCACCAAAACCGAATGTAATAAGCACATTGTCATACAAATCCTTTTGCTGATAACGGTCATAAGCACCACGAAGCTGATTTGCATTGAGTTTTGCATTATATGTAACATTTGTTGCAGGTTCAACACCTCTGTATTTATCCTGTGCAGTCATAAAGTGAGTGAAAACAGGAGTGTTGTCAATACCGTGCCAGATGAATGTATCATAAGGCATTTTGTTCATTTCGTTCCAACCGATTTTTGATGTTACGAACTTGTCAATACCACTCTTTTGTAAAATCTGTGGTAAAGCCGCAGAATAACCAAAAACGTCAGGCAACCAAAGAATCTTACTGTCCACACCAAATTCGTCTTTCATAAAGCGTTTGCCGTAAATGAACTGACGAACCAAACTTTCACCTGAACAGAGGTTACAGTCAGCCTCAACCCACATACCGCCTTCAACTTCCCAACGACCAAGACGTACCATTTCTTTAACTTCTTCGTAAAGTTCAGGTGCATCCATTTTAAGATACTTGTAAAGCTGTGGTTGGCTTGACATAAACTTGTATTCAGGATATTTCTTCATAAGTGCCAACACAGTTGAGAAAGAACGAAGAATTTTTTCACGAGTCTGTGCAAGAGTCCATTCCCAAGCAACGTCAATATGAGTATGACCTATGCAGAATGCAAAAACGTCACCCTTGCGACAATATTTTCCGTAGAACTCTGTTTTAAGATAGTCGATAGCCTTGTCAAGTGATGCGTAATATTCTTCAGAATATGGTGAACGCATATCAATAAAATTAAGAGCAGTGTTAAGGTGCTTTTTAATTTCAAAGTAGTTTTTTGAATTCTCGTCTTCAAAGGCTAAAATCTCAAAAGGTACTTTTATATCGTAATAAAGCTGTTTTGTTTTAGCATCTATTAACTGAAGATTTGTCACAAAGTCAACATATTCGTCGTGAATACTGCCCGAATAAGCATAGAGATAAACCTTATGATTTCCTTTTGTCAGGAATACCTCACGGTGATTTTTATCAATACCCTGTTGAAGCTTACCGTCAACATAAGCAATAAACTGAGGGTTGATGTCGCACCAACCAAGACGAGCGTCACTCGCTACTGCAAGTTGGATTTCACCATCCCAATGCTGAGGCACTTTGATTTCATTATAAAACCAAGCGTGTTTGTCTTTTTTGCCACCCCAACGGTTAAGGTAGGGAGTGAAAAGTGTAAAACTATCATCAATTTCTGGGAGAATGTTATCAAGTTTATAATCACACTCTTTATAGAGAAAATCTGTTATCGGGATATTCTCCTTAATAATAAGTTTCTCAAACTCTTCAAGAAACACGTTAATTCTGTCTTCAATAAAATCTTTGTACATAAGGTATTCCGCCTTTCGCAAGTTTTAATCTGAAAATATATCGCTCATTAAATAGAACGAGCCACAGATTAAAACTGTTTCATCTTCTTTGCTGTTAGAAAGAATGTATTTATAACCCTCTTTGGGATTATTTATATAGCTTACATCATCACAATATTTTTCCGTGATTTCTTTTAAAGCTTCACCGCTTATGGCTCTTGGGTTTGAAGGAGTTACTGTTACAACTGATTTGCAAAGTGGTGCAATCTTCTTCACATACCCTTCTACATCCTTATCTGCCATTAAACCGATTAACATATTAATATTTTTCACATTGTATTTTATAAGGAAATTGTAAAGTGCTTCGGCACACCCTTCGTTATGACCACCATCGCGAATAATAAGCGGATTTTCACCGATAATCTCCATTCGTGCAATCATTTTTGTATTATCAATACCTTGTGCAATTGCCATGTCATTTATTTCAAGCACCTTTGCACATTCAATGGCATTTACTGTGTTTTCAATCTGATGATTACCCGCAAGTCTTGTTTTATAAACATTATCACAATATGCAAAAACTGTGCCGAAAATGGAATCGTCAAGAATTTCTGTTTCTTTTAGATTTGTAATAACCAAATTACAGTTTTTATTCTCACAAGTTTCTCTTATTACTTTTAAGGCATCATCACATTGGTTTGAAGATGTGATTACAGGCACATTTTCCTTGATTATTCCGCATTTTTCAAAAGCAATTTTCTCAATGGTATCACCTAAAATTGCCACGTGGTCAAGTGAGATTGAAGTAATTACAACTGCTTCGGGCTTTTTCACAACATTTGTTGCATCAAAGCGACCGCCAAGACCTACTTCAAGAACAACATATTCACATTCAGCCTTTACAAAACAGAGAAAAGCAGAAACCGTAATCGCCTCAAATTCGGTAATGATAATACTCTGTCTGTTTAATTCTTCAATTTTCTCTCTAACTTCTGTTACGCACTCTGCAAAGAGTGTTTTGTCAACATTTTCACCGTCAATCTGAATTCTTTCGCAGAAGTCAATGACATATGGAGATGTGAAAAGCCCTGTTTTCTTACCACTCGCAATAAGCATATTTGAAATCATTGTGGAGGTTGAGCCTTTACCGTTTGTACCTGCGATATGCACAATTCTAAGCTTATCCTGCGGATTACCGAGTAAGTCGAGTAGCATTGAAATTCGCTCCAAACCCGGTTTGATTCCAAATGCCAAAAGTGAATGAATATATTTTACTGATTCGCTAAAATTCATATTTATCTCATTTTCATTGAAATATCAAAGGCTTTTACAGAGTGTGTGAGTGCACCAAGAGAAATAATATCAACACCTGTTTTTGCAACATCTGCGATATTGTCAAGTGTAATGTTGCCTGATGCCTCTGTTTTTGCTCTGCCGTCAATAAATGCAACACATTCTCTCATCTGCTCATTACTCATATTGTCAAGCATAATGATATCCGCACCTGCTGCAACTGCCTCTTTAACTTCGTCAAAGTTTCTTGTTTCAACTTCAATTTTTACCATGTGACCAAGTTTTGAGCGAAGAATTTTAACTGCATTTGTAATTCCGCCACCTGCATCAATGTGGTTATCTTTAAGCATAGCACCATCAGAAAGGTTGTATCTGTGATTTTTTCCGCCACCACACACAACGGCATATTTCTGTAATGCACGAAGTCCCGGGAGTGTTTTTCTTGTATCTGTAACAGAAGCATTTGTACCCTCGCAGAGTTTAACTGCCTTGTTTGTAGCAGTTGCAATACCTGACATGTGCTGAATGATGTTGAGTGCTGTTCTTTCACCCTTTAAAAGACAAGCAGTTTTGCCGTTAAATTCAACAATCAAGTCCCCTGCTTTAACCTCGTCACCATCGTTTTTATGAGCTGTATAAGTGAAGGTATCATCAAGGAGTGTAAAAACTCTCATAGCTATATCCAAACCACAAAGCACACCGTCTGCCTTTGCTACGAAATACGAGTCATTTCTCTGATTTTCAGGAATTAAATAGTCAGCAGAAACGTCAATATAGTTAATATCCTCGCTGATTGCTTCCCTAATAAGATTATCTACATAAAACTGATTTAATTTCATTGGTCATTGACCTCCTTGAGAATTATATAGGCAACTGTTGCAAGGCTTAATGCTTCACAATAGTCAGGGGTAATTCTGAATTTACCGTTTTTAAGTCGTGTCAGAATTTCACGGACACGTTTATAACCGTTTCGAACTGCATCTTCATTGGCAGGCATTACAAAATATGAGCGTTGCATAATATTGCGAATTTCAGTACGTACACCCTTTAAAAGTGGTGCACCATCAAGGTCTTGTTTTTCAATTTCGGATACTTGCACTTCAGGGTATTTCATCTCTATACAACGGACAATATCGTCAGCACAACGCTTGCCAAAAACAAGAGCTTCAAGAAGTGAATTACTTGCAAGACGATTTCGACCGTGAACACCTGTATTTGAGCATTCGCCAACGGCATAAAGTCGTGAAATTGTTGTTCTGGAATTCAAGTCAACCTCTATACCGCCCATAAGATAATGTTGACAAGGGAATATGGGAATCAAATCCTTTGTAATATCAACATTGTATTTAAGACAACCTTGATAAATTCCCGGAAAGCGGTTTAAAAGATATTCCCGGTCACGATGGGTAATATCAAGAAAAAATTCGTTACTGCCTGTACGACGTGACTCAATGATAATGGACTTTGAAACCACGTCACGAGGTGCAAGTTCAAGTCGTTCGTCATAACGATGCATAAATCTTTCTTTTTTACAGTTGAGAAGATATGCACCTTCGCCTCGAACTGCTTCACTGATTAAAAACTGCTCATTTTCATCGGAATTAAATGCCGTAGGATGGAACTGAACAAAACTTAAATTCTTTATTCTAGCACCTAATTCAAATGCAAGACGGATGCCGTCACCCGTTGCAACCTTTGGGTTGGTTGTGTATTTGTAAACACGACCTATACCACCGGTCGCCAAAACACAATATGAAGAAAAAATCTCGTCCTGACCATCAGCAGTTAAGATATGGGCACAAATACCGCTTTTAACTCTCGTGAGTTTGAAAACAGGGCTATTCTCGAGAATAGTAATATTCTTTCTTGTCTGCACCTCAGCAACCATTGCACGTACCATTTCTGCACCTGTTGTGTCCTTATGGTGTACAATTCTTCTACGACAATGTCCACCCTCAAGTGTCATATTCAGTCCGCCGTCTTCTCTTTTATCAAACTCAACACCGTAGTCAATGATTTTGTAAATTTCTGCAGGTCCTTCGTGAACTAAGGTTGTAACCGCATCAATGTCGTTGGCGTGTTTACCTGCAATCATTGTATCATTTATATGAAGCTCATAGCTGTCATTTTCCAAATCAAGAACAGCAGCAACACCACCCTGTGCAAGTGATGAGTTGGAGTCCTTGTTGCTTTTTTTTGCAAGGATTATAATATTAAGATTTTTCGGTAATGAAAGTGCCGTATTCAGCCCTGCGACACCGCAGCCCACTATAAGCACGTCACATTTTTTACTCATTAAACTTCATCTTCTTTCAAAAATGAAATAAATATACTTATACAAATAATATCATATCATACATTTTTCAAAAATCATAGATGTTTTTTGATTTTTCCTTTCTTTTTTAAGAAGTTTTATGTGAACTCACAAGTTGGATTTTACCTGACTGAATGCGAGTTATAAATTATCCGATTACGCTCATTGTTTTGACACTTCTGCCGGACATTACAGCAACAAAAAACACCGCAAGTCATAGACCTGCGGTGTAGTATTAATTGCGTCAGATATCAGAACAAACCGTCAATTTTGCCATCAGCATCAACATCAATCTTGTATGCTGCAGGAATCTTTGGAAGTCCGGGCATTGTCATAATGTCGCCTGTGAGTGCTACAATAAAGCCCGCGCCTGCAGAAAGCTTTACTTCTCGAACAGTCATTGTGAAGTTTTCAGGTTTACCAAGCTTTGTCGGGTCGTCTGAAAGTGAATACTGTGTCTTTGCAACGCAAACGGGAAGCTTGTCCTGTCCGAGTGCCTCAATATCCTTAATTGCCTTTTCTGCGGCTGCTGTGAAGATTACGCCGTCAGCACGATAAATTTCCTTTGCAATTGTGTTAAGCTTTTCTTTAATTGAAAGCTTTTCGTCATAAAGTGGTGCAAAATCTGCTTTGCCTTCGTCGATAACTGCACATACTTTTTCTGCAAGGTCCATACCGCCCTCGCCACCTTTTGCGAACACCTCTGCAAGAGATACGGGAACCTGCATTTCTTCACAGAATTCTTTAATGTAAGCAACCTCTGCGTCTGTATCTGTGTGGAATTTGTTGATTGCAACAACAACCGGAACATTATATTTTCTCATATTTTCAATATGAGTTTTAAGATTTACGATACCCTTTTTGAGTGCTTCAACATTCTCATTCTGAAGGTCTGCACGAGCAACACCGCCGTTGTATTTAAGAGCACGGATAGTTGCAACAACTACGATACAATCAGGCTTAAGACCTGCATAGCGACACTTGATGTCAAGGAATTTCTCTGCGCCAAGGTCTGCACCGAAGCCAGCTTCTGTAATGCAGTAATCTGCAAGTTTAAGAGCAAGTTTTGTTGCAGTAACAGAGTTACAACCGTGAGCAATGTTTGCGAAAGGTCCACCGTGCATGATTGCAGGTGTGTTTTCAAGAGTCTGCACGAGGTTTGGCTTGATAGCATCCTTAAGAAGTGCTGCCATTGAGCCAACCGCATTAAGGTCACGAGCATAAACAGGCTGATTGTCAAGAGTATAAGCAACGAGAATGTTTCCAAGTCTTGTTTTAAGGTCCTCGATATCAGTAGCAAGGCAGAGAATAGCCATAATTTCACTTGCAACTGTAATCATAAAGCCGTCTTCACGAGGAACACCGTTAACCTTACCGCCAAGGCCAACGATTACGTTACGGAGTGCACGGTCATTCATATCAAGGCAACGCTTGAAGAGAATTCTTCTCTGGTCAATCTTAAGGTCATTACCCTGCTGAAGATGATTGTCGATAATAGCACAAAGAAGATTGTTTGCAGCAGTGATTGCGTGCATATCACCTGTGAAATGAAGGTTGATGTCCTCCATAGGGATAACCTGTGAATATCCGCCACCTGCAGCGCCGCCTTTAACACCAAAAACAGGTCCCATTGATGGCTCACGAAGTGCGATACAAGCATTTTTGCCTATTTTGTTCATAGCCTGACCAAGACCAACTGTAATAGTAGTTTTACCCTCACCTGCAGGAGTTGGGTTAATAGCTGTAACAAGAATGAGTTTACCATTTTCTCTGTCTGCATATTTCTTGTTAAGAGAAAGCGGAAGCTTTGCCTTGTACTTTCCGTAAAGTTCAAGGTCGTCCACATCAATGTTGAGTTTCTTTGCGATTTCTGTAATTGGTAAGCATTCTGTCTGTTGTGCGATTTGGATGTCTGTAAGCATAATTTTTCCTCCAATTATAAATTATATTCCTATATTCCCTCCCTCACAGAGGGAACAAATTTTATCAATCTCTTTTAATTTTTGTAAGCAAGCAGAAAAGATTTCCGCCTAAGACGTTACCAAGTGTAATCACGATAAGCGGTAAAATCCATTTGCTGATTGGTAACGCAAGCATAAAGTAGAACATATCTGCAACGCTGTGCTCAAAGCCCGCAAGAATGAACACACTTACGCAAAATACTACTACAAGCGCTGAAGAGAAATTCTTTTCCTGACCGTGGTTAATAAAAGTATCAACTGCTATATACATCATTATTCCGCAGAAAATTCCGAGAATAAAAAGGCTTAAAAGGTCGTCATCAACCTTTGTCTGTGCCACACTTGTACAACGGTCAATTATTTTGTCGTAAACTCTTGTAAATCTGATAAGTGTTGCAGAAATACCTGTTCCGACAAAATTACCCAGCCAGACAAGAACCACAAAACCCCAGTATGCAGGTTTGTTTTTGCACATATATGGTGCTTTGCCTGTGAATAGATTCAGTTTAAAAACAAGAACTGTTAAAAGTCCCACTGCGAAAAGTATTGAGCCTGCAACCGGATTTTCGATTGACAAGAACACCACACAGCCAATACTGATTGCCATACCTGCAAGTACAGCATAACTGAATTCCTTTAAGTGTTTTACCATCTGTTTTCCTCCTTCTTCTTTTTGTGAATTGCTCAGAAAAACAAAACTGGGCAATCCCACTTTGTAAACAAAATAGAATTGCCCAGACGGTCGGCTTTTTATTTAGTTTACATTCCCCCGTGGTGGTCCACGAAATCCGTCAGTTATGT
>JAZSFK010000048.1:0-55951 GCA_045532175.1 Candidatus Fimenecus sp.
AGAACAATTACTTCACGTTCTTCAATATCTGAAGGTAATTTGCAATAGTATGGAACAGGAAGTGCTGTTTCTTCATCTCTGTACATACCGATATGTCCAACCTTTGCAGACGGAACAAGTGAAAGTACACCGTCAAGCATACCTGTACCTGCGCGAAGAATCGGCACAAAAGCAAGTGTTTTACCTGAAATAACCTTTGTCTTTGCCATAGCAACCGGAGTTTCAACCTCAACCTCTGCAAGAGGAAGGTCACGAGTTGCCTCGTAGCACATCAAAGTTGCGATTTCGGAAACAAGTGCTCTGAATTCCTTTGAACCTGTGTTTTTATCTCTCAAGAGAGTAAGTTTATGCTGAATAAGCGGATGATTAGTAATTGTAACTGACATTTTATATTCCCCCAAATTTTCTTGGAAATTTCTTTAAAAAATATTATATACCTATATTTTCCGTTTGGCAAGATTTTTATGAATTTTCTATTTCCGTAATCTGGTCAATTCTTCTCTGATGACGTCCGCCTTCAAACTCTGTTTCAAGGAAAACATCAACAAGTTCAAGTGCAAGGCCAACACCAACAACACGTCCACCCATGCAAAGTGCATTTGCATCGTTATGCATTCTTGTAAGCTTTGCGCTGAAATAATCGGAACAACAAGCAGCACGAATTCCCTTTACCTTGTTCGCTGCCATTGAAATACCGATACCTGTACCGCAACAGAGGATTGCCTTTTCACATTTACCGCTTGTAACTTTTTCACAAGTTGCTTTTGCTATCGGAGCATAGTCGATTGAATCGGCACTGTATGTGCCACAATCAATGTATTCCACACCTTTTTCGTCGAGGTGTTTTTTTATCGCTTCTTTTAATTCAAATCCGCCGTGGTCTGCGCCTAATGCTATCATAATAATTCTCCTTATTTCTTTAGTTTATTGTTGAGTTCTCTTTCTGCCTGTGGTAATCGCAGGTAGAAAGGAACTAAATTTTCTGAATTTACAAGCTCTGCTCCGTTTTTCATCAGATTTTCAGCAACAAAGCCAATGCTACTACCGTGAACATAACGGATTATTTCGTCTGCTATATCACAATTTCGGATAATTTCGCATAGTTTTTCATAACATAAAAGTGAGCCATCGCCAATGAATACAATTTTTTTATCATATTGTTTAAGTTCTTCGCCTAATTCATCAATCAAAACAGCCTTGTCCTCAGAAATGCGGTTTCCCTTATAAAACAGTGCGGTGTAAACCTGATTACAACGAGCATCCATAACAGAACAAGCAATTACATCTTCGTTTTTCAATGGCTCAGCAATTGCTTCAAGAGTTGAAACAGGAAGACATTTTTTATTAAGAGCATCTGCCATACCCTTGACTGACGCAATTCCTATTCTGACTCCTGTAAATGAGCCGGGACCGTTTGTAATTGCGAACAGTTCAATGTCTTTAACCGAAATACCACTTTCATTGATTGTTTTTTCAACCATCGGCATCAAGGTCTGACTATGTGTAAGCCCGTTATTGATAAAGTTCTCGGCTAAAATTCTGCCGTTTTCGGTGATGGCAACGGATGCGGTAACTGATGAAGAATCAACTGATAAGATTTTCATATTTCTTCGCCTCCGTCAATAGTAATTATTCTTTGATTATCTTTTTCGCCACGCTCGATTGTAACTCTTATAGTATTTTCAGGAAGTGCATTTTCAATATTCTCGCTCCACTCAACGGCTAAAATGCCACCTGACTCGTAGAAATCAAAAAAGCCGCTTGCATAGAGGTCATCCCAGCTTTCAACACGATACATATCGAAATGATATAAAGGTGGGCTTCCGCCGTAATCATTCACGATAGCAAAAGTAGGACTGCTGACTTCCTCGTCAACACCCAAAGCTCTTGCCATACCTCTTGTAAAGGCAGTTTTTCCCATTCCGAGACCACCGTAAAAAGCAATTACGGTTCCGCCCTTAAGCGTTTTTGCAAGAGTTTCACCCAGTTCAATTGTATCTTCTGTACAGTTTGAAATAAATTTTTGCATAACTACACCATAATCAATTTTATCCTTTATATTTTACCAAACACAAGTAAGTTTGTCAATTTGTATATAATCACAGGGGAAATGATTTTCAAAGTGAGGTTTTGACATAGCTATACAGGATTTCTTGCATTTTAATTGTAGTTTTGCAGGAAATCTTGTCAAAAATGCAACTTGGCAATTGCCATATTGTCATTTTTCACAAATTAAAGTGTTAAAATATAACTATATTTTAGGATATTGCGAATTGAAAAAAATCTTGTGTTTATGTTATTATTTTTAGCATCAAGACTAGGGGGTCTTTTTTATGAACAGTTATATTGAAAAAATTCTTCAAAGAGTTGAAGAACGCGATGGCGACAAGAAAGAGTTTATGCAGTGTGTAAGAGAGGTTTACGGTTCTCTCGAAAAGGTCATTGAAGCACATCCTGAATATGAAAAATATGATATTTTAGGTCGTATGGCTGAACCGGACAGAACAGTTCGTTTCAGAATTGCTTGGGTTGATGACAACGGACAGACACAGGTAAACCGTGGTTGGCGTGTACAGTTCAACTCTGCTATCGGACCATACAAGGGTGGTCTTCGTTTCCATCCAAGCGTAAACGCAAGTATTATTTACTTCCTTGGCTTTGAACAGACTTTCAAGAATTCACTTACAGGTCTTCCTATGGGTGGTGCTAAGGGCGGTTCTGACTTTAACCCTGTTGGCAAGAGCGATGGCGAAATTATGAGATTCTGTCAGGCATTTATGACAGAGCTTCAACGCCATATCGGTGATAGTATTGACGTTCCTGCAGGTGATATTGGTGTTAGCGGTAAGGAAATCGGTTTCCTTTTCGGTCAGTATAAGAGAATTGTCGGTGCATTTGAAAATGGTGTTCTTACCGGTAAAGGAATTACTTACGGTGGTTCACTTGTTCGTCCTGAAGCAACAGGCTACGGTGCAATTTACTACACAAACGAGGTTCTTGCACATGACGGCGAGAATATTAAAGGCAAAACATTTGCTGTATCCGGCTTCGGTAACGTTGCTTGGGGTGCAATTAAGAAGATTGCAGAGCTTGGCGGTATCCCACTTACTCTTTCAGGTCCTGACGGATACGTTTACGATAAAGATGGTATCGTGACAGAGGAGAAGATTAACTATCTTCTTGAGATGCGTGCATCAGGCAGAGATAAGGCAAAGGATTATGCAGATAAGTTCGGTGCAGAGTTCTTCCCGGGACAGAAACCATGGGGTGTTAAGGTTGACGTTGCACTTCCTTGTGCTACACAGAACGAGGTTACACTTGAGGAAGCAAAGAAAATTGTTGCCAACGGCACAAAGTACTACATTGAAGTTGCTAATATGCCAACAACAGCAGAGGCAGTTGAATACTTCCTTCAGAACGGCGTAACAGTTGCTCCTTCAAAGGCTGTTAATGCAGGTGGCGTTTGCGTTTCAGGTCTTGAAATGAGCCAGAACAGTCAGCGTCTTGCATGGACAGCAGAAAAGGTTGACGAAATGCTTAAAAATGCTATGAAGAATATTTATGATATTTCTGTTAGTGCAGCAGAACGCTACGGTATGGGTTATGACCTTATTGCGGGTGCAAATATTGCAGGTTTTGAAAAGGTTGCAGAAGCAATGGTTGCACAGGGTGTATATTAATTTTTGCAACTAGAATTTAATAAACAAAATTTAAGGGGTTCTTACAGGCTTAATCACCTGTAGAACCCCTTGTTTTATTATAGTGCTTTTCCGTCTTTTGTAAAGAGTGGTAATTCTTCGAGAAAAATGATGTCGTCACGTTTTGCGGCATCTCCCTCGGCTAAGATAAACATTTTACCGCAAACAATTCCTCCTGCGTCATTAACAAGCTTTTCAACAGCCTTTAATGATTCACCAAGGGAAACAACGTCGTCAACGATAAGAATTTTTTTACCTTTCATAAGTTCGGCATCTGCTTTGTCAAGATACAGTTTTTGTTCACCTTCAGTGGTGATTGAGTTAACTGTTGACTCAAAAACACCGGTCATATAAAGTTTCGGCTTTTTACGTGCAACAAAATACTTTTCGTTATTCTGAAGTCTTGCCATTTCGTGAGCAAGTGGGATACCCTTTGCCTCTGCTGTAATTATGTAATCGTAGTCAGGGGCTTTTTTAAGTAATTCCTCTGCACAGGCAGTTGTAAGTTCAGGGTCGCCAAAAATTACAAATCCCGCAATCATAAGTTGGTCATTAAGGGGACAGAGTGGTAAATGTCTTTCGTGTCCCGCGATAGTCATTTTATGAAACATAATAATTCTCCTTTTCTCACCTTACAACAGAAAACGGCGGATAACCCATCCACCGTTCCGTTTAACTTCAATTATTCAGCCAATGCACGATTAAGCCATATTTCGGCAATATCCAATGCGGCATAAAGGCCTTTTTTCTCACTTGATTTTACGATTTTTTCACGAATGCTAACATTAGGGTCAGTGTTAATCAACTGAATTGAAACCTTCGAAGCAACCTCAACATCATCAACAGGCTTTGTTGCAAGAATCTGCATCATAATAACATATTTTTCGTTGGGGTAGCCATAGTAAATTGTGTTACCGTTTCTGACTAATGGTTTGCCTTTATAAGTGAGGAAATTTCCGTTATCCTTTGCCAAAACAAACACCTACTTATCTTTTAGAGTTTTTAAGATATTCCTTTACAAGGTCCTGTAAAAGTTCATCTCGGTCAAGGCGACGAATAAGGCTTCTTGCGTTGTTGTGAGTTGTAATGTAGGTCGGGTCCTCTGAAAGAATATAGCCTACAATTTGGTTAATAGGGTTATACCCCTTCTCCACCAAAGCATTATAAACAGTCACAAGAATCTGACGGGTTGTTTCTTCACGCTCATCCTTTAAAGAAAATTGAATTGTCTTGTTAGAATCAAGCATTTCGCCACCTCCTAATAATAGATGAATATATTATATACTGAATTTTATTAAATTACAATAGTTAAATGAAAAAAAGTAGGGGACGATGCCCACATCGTCCCGCAATAAATTATATGAAACTTTAACGGGCGGATGTGGGCATCCGCCCCTACAAAAAGCGTTTATGATTTAAGTGCAATTCCGTCTTTGCTGAGCGCATCAATAATGGAGTTTGCAACTTCCATAACTTCTTCAGTTGTGAGAGTTCTTTCAGGGTGTGAGAAAGTCATTCTTGTAGTAATTGACTTGCCGTTTTCGTCACGGTATGTGTCAACAACCTGAACGTCTTTGATAAGTGAGCAGTTAGCATCTGCGATAGCCTTGCCGATTGGAGCAAATGTTTCACTCATAAATGAAAGGTCAATTTCCATTTCAGGGAAACGTGAAGGCTCCTGATAGTGAATACCTGCGTCAGTAATCTCTGTAAATGCAGGCACATCAATTTCAGCAAATACGATAGCTGCTTTCTTGTCAATTTTCTTACTTACTGTTGGGTGAACAACACCGATTTTACCTAAGCTTACGCCATCACAAGAGATTTCGTTAAGGTTTCTCGGATGCTCGTAATTAAGAGTTGCTTCCATTGGAACGAATGAGAGAGCCTTGTGCTTAATGTTGTCAGAAATAACTGAAAGCATTGTTGCAAGTTCAACATAAAGAGTTTCCAAAGACTTTGTTTTACTGTAAAGTGTAACGCAGAGCTTCTTTCTCTCATTGCAAAGTCCGTCATCTTTAAGTCCGTCAACAGTTCTGCCGATTTCAAACACACCAAAATCTGTTGAGAAATTAGTGTTTGTCTTAACCTGACAAAGTTGAGTTGGGATAATTGACTTACGGATTGTTTCAATATTAGGATTTGTAGCACCTGCGAGTTTGATGTTATCTTCAATCTCCATACCGAGTGCCTTGTATTCATCATAATACTGCCATACGTAAGAATGGAGTTCGTGGAGTGAGTAACGATGAACCAGCATATCCTTGATTCTGTCCTCAACTGTCTTTTCTGCCTTTGCACGAACAGGGTAGAGTGGAGCAGCTGCTGTGTGAATGTCAAAATTGTCGTAACCGTAAATACGAGTGATTTCTTCAACAATGTCAGCCTTGATAGTAACGTCCTTTGTTGCTCTCCAACTTGGAACTTCAACTGTGAAGTTGTCCCCGTCATTAGAAGCCTTGAAACCAAGAGAATTAAGAGTATTTACGATTGTATCGTTTGCGATTTCGATACCTGTGTACTTGTCGATAAATGCCTTGTCGAAATCAAGTGTAACAGTTGGATATTTGAATGCGTATTCGTCTGTAAGAGCAGAAACAACTTCAGCATCAGGGTCGATACTCATAAGGAGATTAACAAATCTTGCAATAGCAGGAACTGTCATTTCGGGGTCAAGGCACTTTTCGTAACGGTTTGAAGCGTCTGTACGATGTGCAAGTCGAACAGTTGACTTGCGGATTGATGCAGCATTGAATGTTGCAGATTCAAGTGTAAGAGTTGTTGTATCTTCTACGATTTCAGAGTCTAAACCACCCATAATACCTGCAATAGCAACAGGAGTGTTGTCGTTGCAAATCATAAGAGTATTTTCGTCGATATTTCTGTCGATTCCGTCAAGAGTCTGGAATGTGAAAGGCTTGTCGAAACGTTTAATTCTGATTTTTTCAACTTTTCTTGAGTCGAAAGCGTGCATTGGCTGACCCATTTCAAGCATCAAGTAGTTTGTAAGGTCAGCAAGAAGGTTGATTCCTCTCATTCCGCAGTAGTAAAGACGGATTCTCATATTAACAGGGCTTGTGTTCTTTGTGATGTTTGCAACCTGTAAGCAAGAATATCTCTGGCAGAGATGGTCTTCGATTTTAAGGTCAACCTTTGGAAGATTGTCATACTGTGACAAATCAACCTGTGGTAACGGCTTTAACTCACGACCTGCCAAAGAAGCGAATTCACGGGCAATACCGTAGTGACCCCAAAGGTCAGGACGGTTTGTAAGAGATTTATTGTCAACCTCAAAAACGATATCGTCAATTTCGTAAAGGTCTTTAAGGTCTGTACCGTTTGCAACCTCATCTGTAATGTCCATAATGCCTGAGTTGTCGTCAGAAATGCCGATTTCCTTTTCAGAACAACACATACCGTTTGACATATATCCTGCAAGTGGGCGAGGGGAGATTTCGATTTCACCGAGTTTAGCACCAACCTTTGCGAATGCAGTTTTCATTCCAAGTCTTACATTTGGTGCACCGCAAACAACATCAACTAACTCTGCTTCACCAATATCAACTTTGAGAAGGTGGAGTTTTTCTGATTTTGGATGATTTTCAATTTCTTTGATTTCAGCAACTACGATACCTGAAAAGTCGCTACCTTTAAAGAAAATTTCGTTCTCAACTTCTGCAGTTGAAAGTGAAAATTTACGGATTAAGTCCATTTTGTCAAGACCTGAAAGGTCAACGAAATCGCTAATCCAGTTCATTGATAAAAACATAATCTACTCCTCCTTCCTTAATTTTCGTCGTCTGTGAACTGTGTGAGAGTTTTAAGACTGCCACTGTTCAAATCACGGATATCTTTAACACCGTATTTCATCATTGCAAGACGGGTAAGACCAAGTCCGAATGCGAAACCTGTGTATTCTTCGGGGTCAATTCCACCTGCTTTAAGAACTTCAGGGTGAATCATACCGCATGGGCAAAGCTCAAGCCAACCGCTGTGCTTACATGAAGGACAACCCTCACCACCACAGATAAGACAAGAAATGTCAAGCTCGAAACCGGGTTCAACGAATGGGAAGAAACCGGGACGAAGTCTTACTTTAATGTCCTTACGGAAAACCTCTGAAAGCATTGTTTTCATAAAGTAAATAAGGTTTGAAATTGAAATGTCCTTGTCAACCATAACGCCTTCCATCTGGAAGAATGTGTTTTCGTGACAAGCATCAGTAGCCTCGTTTCTGAAACAACGACCGGGGAAAATAGCCTTGATTGGCATACCGTCGTTGATAAGTGCATCCTTATACTTTTTATAAATAGCATTCTGTGCTGCTGATGTGTGAGATTTAAGCAACTGACCGTTATCAAGGTAATATGTGTCCTGCATATCACGGGCAGGGTGGTCCTTTGGAATGTTAAGAGCCTCAAAACATTCATAGTCAGTAACGATTTCTGAATAGTCTTCAATATGGAAACCCATTGAACGGAAAACACTTTCACATTGACGCTGAACAAGTGTAATGGGGTGGTATGAACCACGAGTTAAATTAGCAGGAACAGAAATGTCGAAAATTGGTGTGCTTTCGATTTCCTTTTTAAGTTCAAGGTCTTTGAGTTCCTGACTTTTTTCTGCAATTTTCTGTTCAACAAAGGCACGAACCTCGTTAACAATCTGACCCATAACAGGTCTTTCTTCTGCTGATAATGAACCCATCATTTTAAGTAATGATGTAAGTTCACCTTTTTTACCAAGCACCTGAACTCTGAATTCTTCAAGTTGACTCTGCTCAGTAAAAGTGCTGAGTTCCGCTTCCGCACGAGCACGGATAGCTTCAAGTTTTTCTCTCATAATCTCAATCCTTTTCTATTATATATGTTCGGAAATAGGGAAATAAAAAAATCCCACACTCCAAAAGAGTATGGGACGAATAAAAATCCGCGGTACCACCCAAATTTTTGCAAAAAGCAAACACTTTCCGTATCCTGTAACGGGAATAAACCGTCATCATCTACTGTCAGTTCAACGATGCCACTCCAAAGGGAACTTCAATTAAGATTTCGGCTTATGTGCTTTCAGCCACGGCACAATTCTCTGGTAAGATTACTTTCTTAATCTACTTTCTTTTTCACTGTGTTTCAATATCGCAAAACATTATATCAAAACGACAAATAATAGTCAAGTGTAATTTGTTTCTTTTGATATATAAGTCCGAATGGCAACAAAAAAATCCGCCCATTTCGTGGACGGATTTTTGGCACGCCTGACTGGAATCGAACCAGCGACCTTCAGAGTCGGAGTCTGACGCTCTATCCTACTGAGCTACAAGCGCAGATATATTAAACGCATAATTATTCAGCGTTTATTATGTCTTTTACAACCTCTCCTGCAATAATGAGTCCTGCCACACTTGGTACAAAGCTGATACTTGCAGGAGTTCTTTCGCCGTCATTTTTAGGTGTTTCCGTTGAATAAAGCACCTTTAATTTCTTAACACCACGAGCCTTTAATTCTCTTCGCATGACTCTGCAAAGGGGACAGGTATCAGTCTTGTAAATATCCGTAATTTTAAATGCAGTAGGGTCAAGTTTGTTACCCGTACCCATTGAAGCAATCATTGGTATTCCCAATTCCTGTGATTTTATTGCCAAATCAATTTTTGCGGTAACATTATCAATGGCATCTACGATATAGTCATATTTTGCAAGTTCAAACTCATCTGCATTTTCGGGAAGATACATTTTTACAATAGCAGTAACTTCACATTCAGGATTTATATCAAGAATTCTCTCTTTCGCAACATCTGCCTTGTTTCTGCCAACTGTTGAGTGAAGTGCATATAACTGACGATTGATGTTTGTGATGTCAACTGTGTCCTTGTCAACAACCGTCATTTTGCCGATTCCGCAACGAGCCAGAGCCTCGGCAACGTAAGACCCGACGCCACCAAGCCCGAAGATTATAATATTCTTGTTTTTTAACTTTTCAAGATTATCTGTGCCTATCAATCTTTCAGTACGAGAAAATTCTTTCATTTTTGTCACCATACCTATATTTGCCTCCCTTGTTAAAGGGAGGGGGACCGTCGAAGACGGTGGAGGGATTCAAACGGGCGATTCGTGAATAGCCCCACATATTTTCTTCAATTTTACCATATTGAAAAATTTCCCGCAATAGTGTATAATACATTTTTGGAAATTTATATTTAAACTCCCTCAGTCTGCTTCGCAGACAGCCCCCTCAAAGATGGGGCGGAAAGGATGATATTATGAAATTAGGTATCGTAGGTTTACCGAATGTAGGTAAAAGTACACTTTTTAATGCTATCACAAATGCAGGTGCACAGTCTGCAAACTACGCTTTCTGCACAATTGAGCCAAACGTTGGTGTTGTTGCAGTTCCCGATTACAGAATTGACAAACTTGCAGAGATGTATAACCCTGCAAAAATCACTCCCGCAACTATTGAATTCGTTGATATTGCAGGTCTTGTAAAGGGCGCTTCAAAGGGTGAAGGTCTTGGCAATAAATTCCTTTCTCACATCCGTGAGGTTGACGCAATTATCCACGTTGTCCGTTGCTTCGATAACGACGATATTATCCACGTTGAAGGAAGTATTGACCCACAGAGAGACATTGAAACAATCAACCTTGAGCTTATTCTTTCCGACGTTGAAATTCTCGACAGAAGAATTTCAAAGGTAGAAAAGGACTTAAAAGGCGACAAGTCACTTCAAAAGGAACTTGATTTCCTTAAAAGACTTCGTGGTGAACTTGAAAACGGGGTTAATGCCCGTGCAGTTGAAGCTGATGAAGAAGAAAAGGAATTTCTTTCCGCTGTTGCACTCCTTTCATCAAAGCCGGTTATCTATGCTTGTAATATGAGCGAGGAGGATTTCGCAAACAATATCCGTGAAAATGCTCGTTATAATGCAGTTTGCAAGCTCGCAGAGGCAGAGGGTGCAGAAACTCTCCCGATTTGTGCAGAACTTGAAGCACAGATTGCCGAGCTTGACAAAGAAGAAAAAGAAATGTTCCTTGCAGATTTGGGCATTGAACAGGGTGGACTAGATTTGCTCATTCAGCGTTCATACAACCTTTTGGGACTTATCTCATATCTTACTGCTGGACAACCTGAAGTTCGTGCTTGGACAATCAAAAAAGGCACAAAAGCACCACAGGCAGCAGGTAAAATCCATACAGACTTTGAACGTGGTTTCATCCGTGCAGAGGTAATTCACTTTGACGACCTTATGGCAAACGGCACAATGCAGGCTGCAAAGGAAAAGGGACTTGTTCGTTCCGAAGGCAAAGAATATGTTATGAAAGACGGAGATATTGTACTTTTCCGCTTCAATGTATGATTGTTTACAAATTGTTTATTGATTTACTTTAAATAAAAGAGTAAAATAATGGCAATAATTCTTTTATACTGATTTCGAGGTGTATTATGAGTCTTATCGAAATAAAGGATATGTATAAAATCTATAATCCCGGCGAAAATGAGGTTCGTGCCATTGACGGCGTGAACCTTACCATTGAGCACGGTGAATTTGTTGCCATTATCGGACAATCGGGTTCAGGCAAATCAACGCTTATGAATATGTTAGGCCTTCTTGATGTACCTACAAGCGGAAGATACCTGCTTAACGGACAGGATGTTGACGGTCTTACTGACGACGAGCTTTCCGAAATACGCAATAAGGAAATCGGCTTTATTTTTCAGGGCTTTAATCTGATTACAAGTCTTACTGCTGTTGAAAATGTTGAATTGCCGTTGGTTTATCGCGGAATGAAAAAGGATGAAAGGCATCGCCTTGCTATTGAGGCTCTCGACAGGGTTGGATTATCTCATCGTCTTGACCATTTGCCAAAGCAGATGTCGGGTGGTCAGCAACAGAGAGTTGCTATTGCACGTGCGGTTGCAGCACGTCCTCCTATTATCCTTGCTGACGAGCCAACCGGTAACCTTGATTCACATTCAGGTGTTGAGGTTATGAAAATTCTTCACGAATTGCACCAAGAAGGCAGAACGGTTATTCTGATTACTCACGATAATGACATTGCAAAAGAGGCACAACGTGTTATCCGTATCCAGGACGGACAAATTGTTTCCGATGTTATGAACACATAACTGAAATTTGTCCATTACATTATTCGAATATATTATATATAATAAAAAATATAAAAAATATTACAGAAAATGTTACCGAAAAGTGTAGCATTTTCTTTTTTTATGTGGTAAAATTTTTATGATTAATTTGTTTAATTTAGGAGGACGAAAAATGAACAAGACATTCAAGAGAATTCTCTGTGTTGTTCTTGCTGTTGCAATTACTGCTGTCGGTATTCCTTTCGCAGCACTTGCAAGTACACCTGATACCGTTAATTTCGGTATTTTAAGTGACATTCATATTTTTGATGAAACAGCAATGGGCACAACTCTTGAGAATCAAAAAGAGGCAAACGAAATTTTAAAAATGAACAATTCATCAAGCGGACTTACCACTGCTTTGACAGAGACTGCTATGAGGAATCTCACAAAGAAGGCACTTGACGGTGAAATTGACTTCTTGTTAATCCCCGGTGACCTTACAAGAAACGCAGAGTACACTGCTCATACCAGACTCGCAGGAATGTTTAAGGAATTTGAAGAAACAACAGGTGTTCCTGTTTATGTTATCGTTGGTAACCACGACGTTAACAATGGCAGAGCAATGTATTATGACGGTGAGGAATTCATCACTGCAAAGGCACATCCTGAATTGAGAGATGAGCTTGATACAACACCTGAAGAATTTGAGAAAATTTACAAGGATTTTGGTTATTCACAGGAAGGCGATGCTTACTACAGCCGTTACAAGGATGCCGGCAATTCAGAAGGCTCACTTTCTTATGCTACTGACATTAACGACGAATTCCGTCTTATTGCCATTGACTCACAGAAATACAGTGCTGACAATACAGACAGCGGTGAGTCCGAGCAGGAAACAGCAGGTAGCATTTCAGAAGAACAACTCAAATGGATTGTTGATGAATGTGAAAAGGCAAAGAAAGACGGTAAAACAATTATCGGTATGTGCCATACAAATGTTGTTCCACACCTTGAAACAGAAAATGACCTTTTCGACAACTTCGTTCTTCGTAACTGGGAAGAACTTGCCGACAATCTTGCAGACTCAGGTATGCACTTTGTAGCAACAGGTCACGTTCACAAACAGGACGTTGCATCATATGTAAGCGACAATGGTGAAACAATTACTGATATTGCATCAACATCAATTGCAAACTATCCTAACCAGTTCAGAACCTGCTCTTTCACAGCTTATGCTGACGGTAAGCAGGAAATGACATACAGAACACACGAGGTTGATGAGCTTGAGCCTGTTGTTCTTTTCGGTGAAGAACAGCCTGTTCCATTCAAAAACATCTGTTTTGACTACAACTTCGGTGGCGATAACATTAAGAATTTTGTACTTAACCTTATTGAATACCAGCTCCGTTACGGCTTTGGTAAGGACGTTAAGGATGCAGGCGGTCTTTTTAATTACCTTGGTACAATCCTTGATATGAATGCACTTATGACAGACCTTATCGGTAACGAAATTCTCGGTAATGTTACAGGTACTGCAATTAATGCATTACTCCTGTCTCTTTGCAATCAGGTTGAAAACAAATATCTTAACGATATTGACTACACACTTGCAACAGTTGACAGAATTGTTACTAAAGTTCTTGACATTCCTGTTTCTGACTATGAATGTACAAAGTTTAAGGATACTCTCGGATTTGGTAGCGGTAAGGCACAGGGTACTCTCGGTGACCTTGCTTCAACAGTTCTTACTTACCACTACACTAACGACGAAGAGCCAACTAATGACCCATTCCTTATGAGTGCTCTTGAACGTTTTGACAACGGTCAGAATGCTGAAACAATCCTCAATACTCTTATTGACGTTGTTCTTGAAGACCTCCTTATGGACACAATCCTCAACGACATTAAGATTGACCCGCTTTCACTTGGTATCTACGGTATCAACACAGAAGATGCTTTAGCACTTATGGATACACTCAGCGGTTTTGTTGGTGGCGAGGAAAATCTTACACTTGACCTTAATGACGTAGTTTCTTTCATTCTTATCCTTGGAATTTTTGAGGGCGACACTCTTACAGACGTTCTCAACTCATTCCTTGGCGAATACCTTACACAGAGTCAGTACGATATTATTGATGCTGAATTCTACAGAATTATGAAGGACCTTACTCACGACGAAAATCCCGGTCCTAAGATGGACCATAATGGTACAGTCGTTTATGACGGTAAGGTTGCGACACCTCTTTCACAGTCAAACCTTCGTCTTCCATCACATATTGCAGTAACCTTTGGCGAAGACAGTGCTACAACAAGAAACATCAGCTACGTTACAAAGTACAGCCTTACAGATACAGATGTTCAGATTGTACCATATTCAGAAAATCCTGACTTCTCAAAGGGTACAACAGTTGACGTTACAATTGAAACTGATTGTGATGTTAAGGTTGAACGTAGTTATCCGTCAATTGACTTAGGTTTCATTGGTATTATGTACCATACAATTAACGTAAACCGTCATTATGTATACATCAGCGACCTTAAACCAGATACAAAATATTGTTATCGTGTTGGTGATGCAGACCGTGGTTGGTGGAGTGATGTTGGTGTTATTGACACAGCCGACAACTCAAATGAACTCAGTTTCTTCCACGTAACTGACCCTCAGTCAACAACTGAAAAGCAATATCTCAACACTTGGGCAAGCGCGCTTGAAGTTGCATTCGGTAACCACGATGCTGACTTTATTCTCAATACAGGTGACCTTGTTGATGACGGACAAAGCTTCCGTCAGTGGCAGAGAATGTTCAACACAGCATCAGGTACTCTTATGAACACATCAATGATGACTGTAACAGGTAACCACGAAGAAAAGGGTGATTTCGCTAACGTAGATAACTTTATTTACGCAAATCTTCCTGAACAGGATACCACAACAGGTGTTTACTACTCATTCGACTATAATAATGCACACTTTGCAATTCTCAATTCAAACAATCTTGGTGAGGACGACGGTCTTTCACAGGAACAGATTGATTGGCTTATCGCTGATATGAATGCTTCCGACGCAGACTGGAAATTTGTTGCTCTTCATAAAGGACCTTATACAAATGGTTCACACTACGATGATGACGATGTAATTGCAATCCGTGAACAGCTTAAAACTCTTATGCCACAACTTGGCATCGACATTGTATTCCAAGGTCATGACCATGTGTTCATGAGAACAGGCGTTATGAATGACAATGTTGTTATGGAAACTGAAACTAAGGATATCTCATACAACGGTCTTGATTACACCGCAAAGGTTGACCCTGACGGAACAATTTACTCAATCAACGGTACAATCGGTGTTAAACACTATGAACCAAAACCGGAAGAAGAAACAAGCAAACTCTTCCCAAGTGGTGAAACCGTGCTTTATCTTGAATTACCATCATACTCATACATTCAGATTGATGGCGACACACTCTACTTTGACTCCTATGCAGTAGATGGTGACGAGGAAGAAAGAATTGACCAGTTCGCAATTCAAAAGACAACAATTCTTGATGACGAAACTCCGGAAACACCGGTTGAGCCTGAAACACCCGATGAGCCAAATACTCCTGATGAGCCTGTAAATCCTGATGATAACGAACAGGGTAACAACGGCAACACAGGTGACAACGCAGACGGCTCTGATGCAGATGCAAGAGAAAGCATTTTCGCTTATGTTGCAATGATTACATTAGTATCTTCAGCAGTTGTATTTGTTTCAGTTTTAAGAAAAAAGCAAAAAGTGTAATTTAAAAAGCACAAAATGAAAGGCAGAGGTTTCTCTGCCTTTTTCTTTTTATAAATCAGAAATTGTCGGGTTCTTTTATTCCACCATTCCGTCGCCTTGCGGTGAATGAGATGTTATATGGATTATTTCTAAAAAACTAATTATAAACACTTTTTCGCTGTGACTTCTTGCAAAAAAAGAACTCCCCGCAGGGAGTTCTTTAATCTTTATTATAAGATAATTCCCAAACGTCAGCATAAGTGCCGAGAGGGTCGAGGGTAAGTATGCACATAAGCACAAAGCATTCATAAGGATTTTGAATGTAAAATGAACCCATTGAACATTTTTCAAGGATTTCGTTGGTTGAGTTTAAGAATCCGGAGTATCTCTGCTTTGCGTCGGGGTACTGAGCAGTCTTCTGTGAATAGATAAAGAAATTAAGTGTAATCAGGTCAAAGCGATTGATTTCACTGTTACCTATCAGAATTTCGCTAATTCTCTGTCGGCTGAATCTTTTTCCTGCAAATTGCTCATTAAGTTGGGATGCCTTGCTTGGAGTGAGATTTCCGTGGCGGTCAGTAGGGATGGCAGAGCAGATAATATGCTCAATATCGCTTTCAGTAATATCGTCCCTTGTGAAAACCTTTTTGTTATCCCGAAATTTTTGGATTCTGTCAACCTTTTCGTAATCATAAAGACGGTCGCTGTTCTGAAGCTTGTCTTGATAATCCACAAGAGCATTGTGGTGACGTTCATCCTCTTCGTTGTTGTAGATATTGGCAACAATTTCCCTTGCCTGCGAATAAAGCTCATTGAAGCATTTTCTTGAGGTTATGCTCATATGCGCAACATTATCCTTTGTGGTAAGGCGTGAAAGATGAGCCATAAGTGACTTTTCATCGTTAATAAGGGAAAGAGAATTTCTCACAACTACTGTGTTTTCGCTGTAAATGGAGTTAAGGGTAAACTCATCGTGGTCAGAGGTTGAAAATCTGCTCCACAGCTCATAGAATTTTCCGTAATTGTAGCCGTTTTTGTAACAGTACCAGCAAATAACTTCAAACGGGCTTTTAGGGTTGATTTCAGGCTCACGTAATGCCTTTGTAAGGAAGGTGTTTACATCTCCCACACTCATCTTAAGTCCGAAGCCCAAAAGAAAAACAACATTTCTCTTAACGGTCTGTTGTGTTAGCCAGTTTTTGGATAAAGCACTGAGTTTTGCAGTTGTTGGAGCAAATGACGGGGGAGTGTAGTTTTCACGAAATGATTCCTTGATAATTGACTGGTATGTCTGTAAAGGAACATCTGCCGCAGGACCCTCAAGCCCTGCCTTTACATAGATATACCTTTTAAGATAATCACCAAAGGGTATGAATTTTAATTTGTATTTCAAGGAGTTATAGATGAGAACGGCATCCTGCTGAAGGAATTTTTCGTCGTCAACCGCATCATACATATGATTCCATGCAACCTCGGTATAATCAAGGTCAGGAATATCAAAAAAATCCATTAAATCACACTCCTAAAATGTATTTGTTTGATTTTATCATAAAACATTGCTTTATTCAATATTTATATTCAAAGCACATAATCCTTGTATTTATCCGCTTCGCTTGTGGGGAGTATTGCTTTGATTCTTGTGCCGTCAGGGGTGAATTCTTCCGAGAAAATTTTGCCCGAATTACGGATATTGTTGACCAATGCACCCTTTGAAAAGGGGATAAGCAAATCGAGTGTGACACTTTTAAGTTCAAGGGCTTTTTCGATTTCTTTTAAGAGCAAATCAAGGTTTACTCCCTTTAAGGCACTAATCATAACAGTCTTGCCCATTGTGAGAATGTCAAAGACATTTTCTGCCTTGTCACATTTATTCATTACGGTGATAATGTTGTCACCCTTACAGCCCAATTCTCGCAAAATGTCGGTGGTAATTTCAATGTGTTCACTACAATGGATGTCCGATGCATCACAGACATTGAGAATGATGTCGGCTTCACTTGCTTCTTCAAGAGTTGATTTGAAAGCCTTAACCAAATCGTGGGGCAGACGGCTTACAAAACCAACTGTGTCAATGAGCATAACATCCTGACCGTTGGGGAGAGTGAGTTTTCTCGACGTTGGGTCAAGAGTGGCAAAAAGCTTGTCCTCGGCAAGTACTCCTGCATCTGTGAGAGCATTCATAAGAGTTGATTTTCCTGCATTTGTGTAGCCGACAAGAGCAACGGTAATCACACCGTCTTTTTCACGACGTTTACGCAAGAAACCACGACGTTTTTCAACCTCATCAAGTTGTTCTTGTAGTGCGTGCATTCTTCTCATAATGTGACGACGGTCACTTTCAAGTTTTGTTTCACCCGGACCACGAGTACCGATACCGCCACCCAGTCGGGAGAGTTCCTTACCCTTACCTGTAAGTCGGGGGAGGGAGTATTTAAGTTGAGCCAACTCAACCTGTAATTTACCCTCGCTTGTCTTGGCACGGAGTGCGAAAATATCTAAAATCAACTGTGTTCTGTCCACAACACGGACTTTTGTGGCATTTTCTATGTTGCGAATTTGTGACGGAGTGAGTTCGCCGTCGCAAACGATTAAGTCGATTTCTTGATTATGGCAGAAAAGTTCTGCCTCGGCAAGTCTGCCTTTGCCGAGATATGTTGCACCGTCAGGAGTGCTTTTTCGCTGTATTATTGAGCCAATGACAGAAGCCCCTGCACTTTCCGTGAGGAGCGTTAGTTCTTCAATACTGGCATCTGCATCAAAATCCCCCGTGTCAACGGAAATGAGCAGTGCCTTTTCAGGTTCTTGTGTGATTTCGTAAAAGTCCATAGTATTTACTCCGTAAAAAGTGTAAAGTTGAAAGTTGAAAACGTAAAACGGAAAACAAATTTGAATTTATCGAACTCTTTTATATGGTTATGTAATCTTGTAGGGGCGATTCACGAATCGCCCGAAAAAGTTTTATTGCACACTTTGGAACGGTCGCTTCGTGAAGCGACCCTACATAGTTTTGTGTTCTATAATGGTGAGATATATAAATCGTGTCGCAGACACGATATTTTGCATTTTAAAAAAGTGGTGAAGAGAATTTCTCTCCACCACCATTATTATTTCGTCCTTCATTTTGCACTATGCACTATGCATTTTGCACTTAATTTAGCAGCAGCAGTCATAGTCCTTACGCTGACAACCACAGTTGTCTCTGCGTTCACAACCGCAACCGCCATTGTTATTATCAGAGAGAAGAATTAAGATGATGATAATAATCAACCAAGTGTTGTTACCGAAGAAGTTACACATTTATTTTTCCTCCTTCCAAATTGTAATTACATTACATTTTATGGAAAAGAGGGGAATGTGTTACATTCTTAATGCGTAATGCTGAATTCGTAATGCGTAATTATTATATCAGTTAGTTTGTGCTTTAATTTCGAATTACGAATTGCGAATTTCGAATTTCGCATCATTTCAATGATGCGAGAAGTCCACCCTTTGAAATAATATTCTGAATGAATTCAGGGAATGGTTGAGCCTTGTAGCTTGTACCCTTTGTAACGTTTGTGATTACACCTGTGTCAAAGTCAACTGAAACCTCGTCACCGTTTGCGATGTCGTCACAAGCCTCGGGACATTCAAGAATCGGAAGACCGATATTGAGTGAATTTCTGTAAAAAATTCTTGCGAATGTCTTTGCTATAACGCAAGAAACACCTGCAGCCTTAATAGCGATAGGAGCATGTTCACGGGATGAGCCACAACCAAAGTTGACACCTGCAACCATAATGTCCCCGTCTTTAACCTTATTTATGAATTCCTTGTCGATATCTTCCATACAATGTGCCGCCAATTCCTTGTGGTCGGCAGTATTTAAGTATCTTGCAGGGATAATAACGTCTGTATCTACGTGGTCACCGTATTTATGTACTGAACCCTGTATCTTCATTTTACATAACCTCCTCTGGTGTGCAGATATAACCTGCGATTGCACTTGCAGCAGCCACATATGGACTTGCAAGGTAAACTTCACTTGTCGGGTGTCCCATTCTGCCTACAAAGTTACGATTTGTTGTTGAGATTGCCTTTTCTTCTGCAGCGAGAATACCCATATGACCACCTAAACAAGGTCCGCAAGTAGGAGTTGAGAAAACTGCACCTGCTTCGACGAAGATTTCAGCAAGACCTTCTCTTACGCATTGGAGATATACATTCTGTGTTGCAGGAATAACGATGCAACGAACGTTCTCGTTGACCTTTTTACCTTTAAGTACCTCGGCAGCAGCACGCATATCTTCAATTCTACCATTTGTGCAAGAGCCGATAACTGACTGGTCAACGTAAATCTTATCAAATTCACCAACAATGTGAGCATTTTCAGGAAGGTGAGGGAATGCAACTGTTGATTTAAGTGTAGAAAGGTCAATGTCGATAACCTCATCGTAAACTGCATCTTCGTCTGCTTCGAAAATAACAGGAGTACGGTCAGTTCTGCCTTTCATATATTCAAGTGTCTTTTCATCAACAGGGAAAATACCGTTCTTTGCACCACATTCAATAGCCATATTTGCGATACAGAAACGGTCGTCCATTGAAAGATTTGCGATTCCGTCGCCACAGAATTCAAGTGAACGATAGAGTGCACCGTCAACACCGATTTTGCCGATTAAGTGGAGAATCAAATCCTTACCGCTAACCCATTTATTGAACTTGCCTGTAACATTAACTTTAATAGCAGATGGCACTTTAAACCAAGCCATACCTGAAATCATGCCTGCAGCCATATCGGTTGAGCCGACACCTGTTGAGAATGCACCCAAAGCACCGTATGTACAAGTGTGTGAGTCAGCACCGATAACTGTGTCACCCGAAATTACAATTCCTTTTTCAGGGAGCAAAGCGTGTTCAATACCCATTTGTCCTACATCGAAGAAATTCTTGATTTTATATTCTCTTGCAAACTGACGAACCTGTTTACAATGTTCGGCAGATTTAATGTCCTTGTTAGGTGTGAAATGGTCCATAACAAGAGCGATTTTTTCTCTGTCAAAAACGTCAGTAAAGCCTTTTGCTTTCATTTCGTTGATTGCAACGGGGCTTGTAACATCGTTACCCATTACCAAATCAAGACGGACATTGATTAACTGTCCTGCTTCAACTTTATCGAGTCCTGCATGTGCAGCAAGGATTTTTTGCGTCATTGTCATTCCCATATTATTCAACTCCTTTGATATTTCTGTCGCCACTTTCAAGAGCAGTAAGACCTGAACGAGAAAGTTCGCAGATGCCGTGTTTTTCCATTTTGTCAATAAACTTATCAATAAGGCTTGGAAGACCTGTAAGTTCGGCAGTAATTGTTGTGTGGCCGATATCCATAACTCTTGCACCAAAAGAGTTGATAGTTTTAAGAACTCTCTTTCTGTCCTTATTAAGTGCGTGAACTTTAATAAGGAGTAATTCGGACTGAATGGTTTCACTTTCGTCAAGACAAATAACATTGATAACTTCTTCAAGTTTGGAAAGTTGCTGATGCACCATTGTTACTTTATATTCCTCAACGTCGGAAACAATAGTCATACGTGAAAATTCAGGACTTTCAGTTTCGGAAACTGTAAGGGATACAACGTTGTATCCGCGACGTGCAAAAAGCGCTGCAACTCGTAATAACACACCTGTACGGTTGTGAACAAGTGCTGATAAATAAATTCGTTTTGTGTTTTCCATAGTAAGTACCTCAATATAACGCACCGTCAGGTGCAATTCATGTGATTTATCACAATTCATGATGAAATCAATTCATGCAACGAAGTTGCAATTCATTTTTATAAATGATTTGCTACGCATGAATTGGCTATCGCCATGATTTCTCGCTTTGCTCCATGAATTGAATTTTGCAAATTCATTGTATAGAATCACACTGTGATTTTATACACAGTAGTTGTTTTTACAACCTCATCCTTATCAAACACACAGTTATAAAACGAAGGTGTGTTTGTTGCATTTGGATAATACTGTGTTTCAAGGCAGAAGCCACAACGGAAATCCATTGGAGTATTATTCTTACCGATTTTGCCTTCAAGGAAATTACCAACATAGAGTTGCATACCGGGTAAATCTGTAAGACAATCAAGACGAACACCGTTCGGAGCAGTTACAGTAGCAGCAAGGCGGAGTTCTTTGTTATAACCGTTAATGCAGAAGTTGTGGTCGTAGCCGTTACCTGCATCTAATTGCTCATAATCAGCACCTATATCTCTGCCGATTGTCTTTGGCTCACGGAAATCGAATGGAGTGCCAGTAACATCACGGATTTCACCTGTTGGCACAAGTCCCTCACCCATAGGAGTAAATGCGTCTGCATTTATGTAAAGAGTGTGGTCGAGAATGTCGCCATTTTGGTAGCCTTTAAGGTTGAAATATGCGTGGTTAGTAAGGTTGAAAGCAGTCTTCTTGTCGGAAACTGCTGTGTAGTCCATAATAATCTCATTTTTATCTGTGAGAGTATATTTAACTGTAACCTTCTTGTTACCGGGGAAACCTTCTGTGCCGTCAGGGCTGAAATATGAAAATTCAACAGCATCGCTGTCAACGATAATTGCATCCCAAACAGCAGTTGAGAATTCTCCGTTACTGTGAAGAGTAACATCACCGTGAGTTGTTGTAACTGGGACTTTAACTCCGTCAATTGTAAGTCCACCTGCAGAAATTCTGTTTGCAACGGGACCTACTATCATACCCTGATAATCGTGACGGTTCTGGAAGCCATCCATATCGTCAAAACCGAGTAATAAATCGATTTCGTTTTCATCCTTATCTTTTACGAGAATGCTCTGTAAAGTGGCACCGTAAGTAATAAGGTTAATTTTCATATTGTTGTTGTTTTCAATAAGGAAAGAGTCAACCTGCTTTCCGTCCTTTGTAACACCAAAAACTGATTTTGTAACGCTCATTTTTTCCAACTCCTGTAAGAAAATATATACTAAATAATTATATAACTTTAATGTGCTAAAGTCAACACCATTTAGCTGAGAATGACTATTATTATTTTTTTATTATTTTATACTTTTGACTTTGCATTTTTCATTTTATATGTTATACTTATTTTATGTATATAATTTACAGCAATAGGGGTGTTATTTTATGAAAAAAGCTTGGTATAAAGAAATGGTAGTTTACCAAATTTGGCCAAGAAGCTTTAAGGACTCAAACGGCGACGGTATCGGTGACCTTGAGGGCATTTATGAAAAGCTTGACTATGTTAAGAGCATAGGTGTTGATGCTATCTGGTTTTCACCACTTTTCAAATCACCTAATGCCGACTATGGTTACGATATTGCTGATTATATGGACATCAATCCTGAATACGGCGATATGGAAACCTTCAAAAAAGTTCTCCAAGGTTGTCACGACCGTGGTATGAGAGTGTTTATGGACTTGGTTGTTAACCATACATCAACTGAACACCATTGGTTCAAAGAAGCATGTAAGAGTGTTGACAATCCTTACCACGATTACTATATCTGGAGAAAAGGTAAGGGCAAAAACGGAAAAAAACCACCAAACAACTGGATGTCAACATTTGAAGGTGGCGCTTGGGAATATGTTCCAGAAGTTGACGAATATTATCTTCACGTATTCACAAAAGGTCAGCCTGACCTTAATATGGATAACCCAAAAGTCCGTGAAGAAGTTAAGAATATTATGAAATTCTGGCTTGATATGGGTGTTGACGGTTTCCGTGAGGACGTTATTACATATATCTCCAAGAGAGAGGGACTTCCAAACGCTATTCCGATTCCGGTTGCAGCAGGTATGGAACATTATAACTGTGGTCCACACCTTTATGAATACCTTAAAGAATTCCACGATGATGTTCTTTCAAAATACGACTGTTTCACAGTTGGTGAAGGTCCACTCATCACTCCTGAAAAAGTTCTTCGTTTTGTTAAGGAAGACGAAACACAGGTGCTTAAAACAATGTTCAGTTTTGACCATCTTGAAGCAGACTGCTTTATGACAGACTGGATTAAAGTTCCTTTCAGCCTTAAAAAGATGAAGAAATGCTATCAGAAATGGTACGACGCTATGAACGGCAAGGGTTGGCATACTCTTTATCTTGAAAATCACGACCACCCAAGAATTATTGACCGTTACGGTTCACTTAAATACAGAGTTGAAAGTGGTAAAATGCTTGCAACAATGTGCTATCTCCAAAAGGGTACTCCATTCATCTATCAGGGTCAGGAAATCGGTATGACAAATATCGAGCTTCACTCAATTGATGAGTTCAAGGATATGATTACCTTTAATAACCAGAAGATGTTCAATAAACTTGGTATCAAGGGTGACAAATTCGTTAAGATGGCAAACGCAGGTTCTCGTGAAAACTCAAGAACTCCTGTTCAATGGGATGACAGTGAATATGCTGGTTTCTCAACTGTTGAACCTTGGTTTAACCTTAACCCTAACTACACAGAAATCAATGTAGCACAGGCAGAAAAAGACGAAAACTCAATTCTTAATTACTATCGTAAACTCCTTAAATTCCGTAAGGAACATGAAGTTGCAATTTATGGTGATTTCAAACAGTATTATGAAAACAGCGATAAACTTTTTGTTTATGAAAGAACACTTGACAATGAAAAAATTCTTGTTGTTTGTTCATTTTCTGAAAAGTGCGTAAACTTTGAAGCACCTGCGGGTTATGACCTTAAGAATGGTGAATTGGTACTCTCAAACTACCGTCTTAACCCTGTAACACATAACTCATTCGTAACAAGACCTTACGAATGTCGAGTATATTATTTCAAATAAGAGGTACATAAAATGAGTAATAGCGGTAAACTTTCAAAACGCATCTGGGCAGGAATCCTTCTCTTTATGTTTATGGGTTCACTTGCCTGGAATGTTGAAAATATGTATTTTAACACATTCCTAAGTGACTGTGTTTATAATAACGAAGCTGCACTTAGTGCAAGTCTTACACTTACTGATGCCATCAATATTATGGTTACACTTTCAGCGATTACAGCTGTTGTAACTACATTTATTATGGGTACACTCAGCGAAAAACTGAGAAACCGTAAAGCGTTTATTTCCTTCGGCTATATTGCATGGGGTATTGTAACAGCACTTTTCGGCTTTATTACAAAAGAAAATGTAGCAAAGATTTTTGGACTCAGTGACCCTGCTCAGGTTATTACAGTTACGGCTTGGGTTGTTGTAATTATGGATATGATTATGACATTTATGGGTTCAACAAGTAATGACTCCGCATTTAATGCTTGGGTAACTGACGTGACAACGCCTGAATCTCGACCAAAGGTTGAAACTGCATTTACATTTATGGGCTTTATTGCTATGGCTGTAATTATGGTTGTAGGCTCATTGGCACAGGGCGGTACAATTTCATACAGCGTATTCTTTGTTGGTATGGGTGCTGTTGTTGCAATCGTTGGTGTTGCAGGTGTGTTCCTTATTGATAACCCAAAGAAATTTGAAAATGCAGAAAAGAAAAATACAAGCTATTGGGCAGACCTTTTCTATGGTTTCAGACCAAGTACTATCAAAGCAAACAGCGGACTTTATTTAGTTCTTTCAGCACTTTGTATCTTCAATATCGCATTCCAGGTATTCTTCCCATATCTTTTCGTTTACCTTGGTGATGTTGTTTTACCGGCAAATGCAGGTGTAAACTTCCTTTCAGTAGGAATTATTCTTCCTGCGGTTATTTCAGTAGCTACAATCATAGCAGGTATCGTAATTCTTATGAAGGTTGCTGAAAAGAGTAAGCCTGTAGCATTCCTTACAAGCTCAGCACTTTTGGTTGCAGGTCTTTTCATTCTCTCAACATCAACAAGCATTCTTACAATTATCATTGGTATTGCTCCTGTGCTTATTGGTTACCTTGTTCTTACAATTCAGCTTGGTGCATCAACACGCGACTATACTCCACAGGATAATGTAGGACTTTTCCAGGGCATCAGAATGGTATTCTCCGTTCTCATTCCTATGGTAGTTGGCCCTACTCTTGGTAATCTTGCAACAAAGAATACAACAGGTGCGGACAGCGTACTTCCAACAAAGGCAATCTTCCTTTATGCAGGTGTTGTTGCATTGTTTGTATTTATTCCAATGATTGCACTTCTTAAAAAAGAAAAGAAAAACACAAAATAAAAACATTAAAAACGCCTGAAAAGGGCGTTTTTGATATTTGAGAAAATCGGAGGTGAGAAGGTATGAGCGACAAAAAAGGACGACTTTCATTAAGAATATGGACAACTATAATTCTATTTATGTTTATTGGTTCAATTGCCGGTAACTTTGAAGGGATGTACATTGGTCTTTTCTTGGATAATACCATTTATAAAGACGGAGCAATGGGTGCATCATTAACACTTACTGATACTGTCAATCTTATTGCATCCTTGTCAGCAGTGGTAACAGGAATTACTACCTTTGTTATGGGTACTCTTAGTGAAAAAATGAAAAACAGAAAGCTGTTTATCTCAGTAGGATATATTCTTTGGGGTATAGCTATGTTGGGTTTCAGTTTTGTAAGAGGCGGCAATATTGCAAAGACTTTCGGACTTGATGAAAGAGCTGATATTATTACCGCTACAGCTGTATCGGTTGTTGCCTTTTCACTTGTATTGGCATTTTTACGTTCAACAACAGGTGATGCTGCTTTTAGTTCTTGGGTTACTGACGTTTCAACACCTGAAACATCACCGATAATTGAAACCTTGTTTACTGTTATGGGATTTGTTGCAACCGCTATTATTACAGTTTTAATTACAAATGCTCAGTCAGGAAAAGGAAATTACAGTGACAATTGTGTTCTTTTAGGATGTGTGGCAATTGTTATAGGTGCTCTTGGATTCATGCTTATCAAAAATCCAAGAAGACAGAATAAAACAAAAAAAACAGAAGATAATTCAACCTATTGGTCGGACCTCTTTTATGGTTTTAGGCCAAGTGCCGTTAAGGAAAACCTCAATCTCTATCTTATGCTTGCTTCAGGTTGTCTTTTTAACTGTGCTTTTCAGGTGTTTTATCCATACCTTTTCATTTATATAGGTTCAGTTATTATTCCTGCAAACAGGGGTGTAAATCTCCTGTCTTCAAAGGTGGTTTTACCTCTAATAATTGCAATTGCTGTTGTAGCAGTAGCTGTAGTATTTCTTATGAAGGTTTATGCGAAGAATAAGGCAATGTCATTTATTGCAAGTGTTCTTTGTTTCATTGTGGGCTTATTTATCCTGTCCTCCACAAAGAATATTGTGGGCATTATAATAGGCTTAGCCCCCGCACTTATAGGCTACATTATTATTATGATTCAGTTTGGTGCAACTGTGCGTGACAACATACCAAAGGATAAGGTCGGACTTTTTCAGGGAATCAGAATGATATTTTTGGTGTTCGCACCAAAAATTATTGGCCCGACACTCGGCAACATCGCAGCAAAGAATTCTGAGGTCACCTATATGGAAAACGGTGCAGTAAAAGTGCTTCCTACCGAGTCAATGTTTCTTTATGCAGCCATTATAGCGATGCTTATTTTTATCCCTATGTTGGCATTTTTGAAGAAAGACAAAGAAAGAGCATTGAAAGAGGAGAATGATTAAAAAAGTATTAAACGCCTTGCAGATAATTCTGTAAGGCGTTATTTCTTTGTCTTATTAAGATATTTTTTGTAAACAGGGCATTCTTCATAGTTTTTATAGCATAATTCCGAAAGTGCCCATGCTGTCAATTCATCATAAATCATTGTACAGTATGGGATATCACACCAGATAGATTCATCATCTTCTAATAACGGGCATTTTGTTAGTTCTTCAAAAAACATAATTATCATCCTATACGCTAATGTGACGTAATTTTACCATAACAATGTGATAAAGTCAATTACGTTATATTAACGTTAGGGTGGTTTTATGAAACAAATTCAGTATTATGGTAATAAAAATATTATTTCTGCTCGTGTAAAAGAGTTAAGAATTAGATTAGATTTATCACAGGAACAGTTAGCAGCACGAATGCAGACAATGAATGTTAATATGGACCAACAAATGATTAGCAAAATAGAAAAGAATAATAGGCAAGTTACAGATTTCGAGTTGGCTTGTCTGTGTAAATGTCTTGAAACAACACCAAATGAAATGTTGGCTGATTTTGAGAAATAAATATATCATACAGAAAAGGCAGTTCATTTGAACTGCCTTTAACTTTGCACTTTGCGTTTTGCATTTTCCACTTATTTTATCTGCCAATCAATTTCCGTCATTTTGTGTTGTTTTAAGAACTCATTTGCTTTTTTGAAATGGCCGTTGCCGAAAAATCCGTTATATGCCGAAAGTGGGCTTGGGTGTGCAGATTCCAGCACTAAATGATTTGGATTTGTAATAATTTTCTTCTTTGCCCTTGCGTTTGCACCCCAGAGCAAAAATACCATCGGTTCAGGTCTTTGGTTAAGTAATGAAATCACATTGTCCGTAAAGATTTCCCAACCCATTCCCTTGTGGGAGTTTGGTTGACTTTCTCTTACTGTCAAAACTGTGTTCATCATTAGAACGCCTTGTTCTGCCCAATATGTAAGTTCACCGTGTTGTGGGATTGGGTATCCATATTCAGCATAGATTTCCTTATACATATTTTGTAATGAGGGTGGAGGATTAACACCTCTTTTAACGGAAAAACAAAGTCCGTGTGCCTGATTTGGCTGATGATAAGGGTCTTGCCCTAAAATTACAACCTTGACATCCTTGTAGTCCGTATATTTTAAGGCATTGAAAATATCGTGCATATTCGGATATATGGTCTGTGTTTTATATTCCTGTACCAAAAATTTTCTCAAATTGAGATAATACGGCTTTTGGAATTCGTCTTTTAAAAGTATATCCCAAGAATTATTAAACTGTACCATTTTTCAATCTCTCTATCATCATAAATGCAGATTTGTAGATGTCGCCACAGCCCATTGTGAGAACTAAATCTCCTGCTTTTGCATTTTTCACAACGTAGTCAGCAACTTCTTCCTGTGTGTTGAACCAAACAGAATTCGGGATTTTTTCTGCAAGTTGCGATGTGTAAATATCGTAGGTATTGACCTCACGAGAACCCATAATCTCTGTCATAACGCATCTGTCAGGAATTTTAAGAACGTCAACAAACTCGTCAAAATGCATAGCAGTTCTTGAATATGTGAATGGCTGGAAAACTGCCCAAACTGTGTTGTAGCCCATTTTCATTGTTGCTTCAAGAGTAACCTTAAGCTCAGCAGGGTGGTGGGCATAGTCATCAATAAAATCAATACCGTTATATGTTCCCAAATCTTCAAAGCGACGACCTGCACCCTTGAATTCCTGTAATCCCTTAATGCAATCCTCAAACTTTGCACCTGAATAAATTGAAGATGCTATTGCAGCAAGTGCATTGAGTACGTTGTGAATACCGGGGATTGAAAGCTCAACATTACCTAATTTTTCGCCCTTGTACATCACATCAAACTTTGTGAATGCACCCTTGTATTCTTCAACATTTTCTGCATAGTAGTCATTTTTCTTTTGGAAACCGAATGAAATCATCTCTTTGCCCTTAATGTCAGCGATGGCTTTAAGGGTATTTTCATCGTCACCGTTGTAAATAATTGCTTTTGTGGCAGAATTTGCAAACTTTGTGAAACTCAAAATAAGGTTTTCCATTGTCTTGAAGTATTCAAGGTGGTCTTCGTCAATGTTGAGAATAACTGCAACGTCGGGGCTCATTTTAAGAAAGGTATCCTGATATTCGCAGGACTCCATAACAATTGTTTCAGTAGCACCAACACGGCCATAGGAGTTTGTAAGTGGCAATTTACCACCGATAACTGCAGACGGGTCAAGACCTGCCTCTATCATAGTCTGAACAGTTAAAGATGTAACAGTTGTCTTTCCGTGAGTGCCACAGATACCGATACAATTAGAGAATTGGCGAGAAACCTCACCCAATAATTCTGCACGTTGGAATGTTGGAATACCACTTTCAATAGCCGCTTTAAGCTCAGGATTTTCCTTTGAAATAGCAGCAGAATAAACCACCATTTCAGCACCCTCAATATTTTCGGCTCTTTGTCCCATCATAACCTTAATACCCATTTTACGGATGCGGTCAACAATTGAACTTTCGTTATTGTCAGAGCCTTGGAGAGTGTAGCCCTTGCTATGGAGAATTTCTGCAAGGGGACACATACCGCTACCGCCGATTCCGATGAAATGTATTGTTTTTACTTGTTCTAAAACCTTTGTAATTTCATTCATTTTAATCACCACCCATTATTATATTACATCTTTCAAAAAAATTAAACACCTAATCACCAATTTTTCTCAAAAAACATATTCTGTTACTGTAAAGGTTAGGTGAAGTATATATGAAAACAAGAAACATTGTCTTAATCGGTGGGGATAAACGACAGAAATACCTTAAAGAATATCTTGAAAATCAAGGCTTTGATGTAAAATCCTATGGTCTTTTTGATTGGGACGACGATACAGATAAACTCAAAGGCATAATAGGGGAGGATACAGTTATAATTCTTCCGCTACCTGCTACGAGAAACGATAAGACAATTTTTATGCCTTTTTCCAAAAAAGAGATTTCTATTGAACGTCTGTTTTCCTTTTTAAACAGTAAAAATCTTGTTTTCGGTGGGATAATCAAGGGGGAATTGTTGTCCCGACTTCGTGAAAACGAAATACCGTTTGTTGATTATTATGACCAAGCCTTTATTGAGAAAAACGCAGTTTTAACTGCTTTTGGTGCATTGAAAATCATTCTCGAACACATTGATTTTGCTTTGCCCTTGGGAAAATATGCTGTAACAGGTTTCGGCAGAGTTGCAAAGGAAACAGTTGCAGTTTTAAAGTCTCTTTCCTGTGACGTAACAGTATTTGCACGCAATCCGTCACAAAGGGAAGATGCAATAATCAAGGGTTGCAGGGCAGAAGAATTAACCTCGTTGTCAAGACTTTCGGGTGACTTTGACATAATAATCAACACAGTACCAACCCATATTATCCATGAAGAAACCATAATGAATATGAAAAAAGACAGCAAGATTATCGAGCTTGCCTCAACTCCATTCGGACTTGACTTCGAAATAGCCAGAAAACACGGTATAGATGTGGTAAAGGCATTGGGTCTTCCGGGAAAATACACACCAAAAACAGCAGGTGAAATAATAGGTAAAAAAATACAACTGAACTTGCAAAAGGAGGAGTAAAAATGCAAAAAAACACTGTGGGATTTGCCTTGTGCGGTTCATTTTGCACCTTTAAAAAAGTAATCCCACAAATGAAAAGATTAGTAGATGAGGGTTACAAAGTAATCCCCATTATGTCACATATAGCCTATAATACAGACACAAGATTTGGCAAAGCAAAGGAATTTAACGATGAAATTGAAAAAATCTGCAAGGAAGAAATAATTCACACAATAACGGGTGCCGAGCCAATAGGTCCAAAGGAACTATTAGATGTTTTAGTTATTGCTCCTTGCACGGGTAATACTCTCGGCAAACTTGCCAACGGAATAAGCGACACATCCGTAACACTTGCCACAAAGGCACATTTAAGAAATCAGCGACCTGTTATTATCGCAGTTTCAACTAACGATGCTTTGGGCGCTTCGGCAAAGAACATAGGACTTTTAATGAACAGTAAGAATATCTATTTTGTACCGATGGAGCAGGACGATTATATCAACAAACCCAACTCCATCGTGGCAGATTTTAAATATATTCCCGATACAGTACGTGAAGTACTTGCAACAAAATCACAACCACAACCGATTTTATTGTAAGTGCAGAACGCAAAGTGCAGAGTGCAGAACGAAAGGTCTGCGACGCAATTTATAAATGCCTCCCTCTGACGAGGGAGGTGGCGAACAAAGTGAGACGGAGGGAGAGATAGTTAACAAATAAACCGACTACCCCTCAGTTTTTTCTGCGAAAAAACAGCTCCCCTGACAAGGGGAGCCTAGTTGTGTTTGTTTAGTTTTTATTTCTGCTCAAAGAATACTTTGAATGCACGGTATGCCATGTAAACATCAAGCTTTGAAACAACCTCCATTGGTGCGTGCATTGAAAGGACAGGCACACCAAGGTCGATTGTGTCAATGTCAAGGTTGGCAACATACATAGCAACTGTTCCGCCACCACCTGCGTCAACCTTACCGAGTTCGCCAATCTGCCATACAACATCATTAGCATTGAGCATTCTTCGGATTTTACCCATATATTCAGCGGATGCATCAGAAGTGCCACTCTTACCACGAGCACCTGTATATTTTGTAATAACAACACCGTTGTTAACGAATGAGCAGTTCTTTCTCTCACTAACCTCCGGGAATGTTGGGTCAAATGCAGCATTAACATCAGCAGAAAGACATTCTGATTTTGAAAGCACTCTCCAAGGCTCAACTCCGCCCATAACTGCAAGGTCGTGAATGAAATATTTCATATATGATGAGTTAAGACCCGTGTTACCGTCAGAGCCGATTTCTTCCTTGTCAGTAAGGACTGTAAGGCAAGTATATTCGGGATTTTCCACATTGAAAATTGCCTGTGCAGCAGGATAAGCACAAACCTTGTCGTCGTGACCGTAAGCGCCGATTAAGCTCCTGTCAAAACCGATGTCACGAGCCTTGAATGCAGGTACAAGTTCAAGTTCTGCACTAAGGAAATCACCTTCAGTAATGCCGTATTTCTCGTTGAGAATTTTGATAATATTGAGTTTAACCTTGTCGCTACCCTCATCCTTTGAGAATGGACGGCTACCAATAAGAATATTGAGTTGTTCACCCTTGATTCCGTCACTCATTGTCTGTTTCATCTGCTCCTGTGCAAGATGCGGAAGAAGGTCAGTAACGCAGAATTGAGGGTCGTTTTCGTCTTCACCAACATTAACCTTTACGCTTTCACCGTTTGCTTTTACAACAACACCGTGAAGTGCGAGTGGGATTGCAGTCCATTGATATTTCTTGATTCCACCATAATAATGAGTCTTGAAATATGCAAGATTTGAGTCCTCATAAAGTGGGTTTGGTTTAAGGTCAAGACGAGGTGAGTCAATGTGTGCAGCAGAGATTTTAACACCCTCTGCGATGCTTTTTTTACCAATTACGCAAAGGATAATTGCCTTGTTTCTGTTGTTAAAATAAACCTTGTCACCTGCATTATACTTTTTTGTGTTATCGAATTCCGTATAACCTCTTTTTTCTGCTTCTGCAACGAAAAATTCAACAGACTCACGTTCAATTTTTGCAAAGTCAAGATAACTTTTATAGCCCTCGCAGAAATCGTCGGCAGCCTTTACAACTGACTCGTCAACAGTTTCCATAGCATGCTTTGGCTCATAAAAAAGTTCTTTTTTCATTTCGTTAAGTTCCATAATATTTTCTCCTTTCAAAAGGTAAGTTTATATTTGAATTTGTGCCACTATTGGGCGAATTTCTACATTTATATCATAAGGTGGATAATTCCAGAGTACGAAATCGGCTTTACTTGTGAAGAAACTTTCGTCTTTCTGTGCATTGATGCGTTCGAGTGCCTTTTCTTCTGTGATGTTATCCCTTTTCATTATTCGCTGGAGTCGAATTTCCTTAGGGGCTACAACTGCAACTGTGAAATCGCAAAGTGCATCTTCGCCACTCTCAAAAAGTGCGATTGCATCAATAATCACACCACGATAACCGACTTCTTCCATATCCCCTATAATGGACTTGATTTCTTCTGTCACAGCGGGGTGAGTAGTTTCATTGAGAGCATTTATACTTTCTTCGTTTGCAAAAGCACGAGTTGCAAGGAGTGGTCGGTTTGTTGTACCATCCTCGTTTATAACGTCGTTACCAAAACGTTCTTTTAATTTATTTTTGACATCTTCGCTGTTGTTTATAACATCACGGGCAACTTTGTCAGCATCAATGTGATAACAACCATAAGCCATTAACTTTTGTGCAACGGTGCTTTTCCCCGCACCCGTAAGCCCCGTAAGACCAATTATTTTCATTATATCACCTTAATTTTAAACCCTGCTGCTCTGATTAAACGGTTATAAACAGCCAATCCCATTCCTTTTGTTTCGGGACAACGGGCATAGACTTTTTTAGCACCCATTTCGTCGAGTTCACGTAAGGCATCAAAAAGTCTTGCACTTTGGCTATATCCGTCGTTTTTATTACCGTATGTAACAGAGGGGCAGGATAAATTTTCATTCTCACCGTCAAAGCACAACGCAGTTACGTTTTCTTCATTTTCGCATATAGATTTAAAAATATTAAAATTACTCTTTATAATTGTAATGTCGGCACTTGGTGCATAATGCTTGTATTTCATACCGGGGGAGGAGGCAACTGCACCTTCTTCCAGTTTGTTTAAAACAGCATCATCAACTATGATTTCACCTATGAGGGCAGTCATTTCTTCAAGAGTCACACCACCGGGACGGAGAAGTCTTGGCGGTTCTTCAGCAAATGAAATAACAGTTGACTCAACACCGATTTCGCAGTTTCCACCGTCAATTATAAGTGGAATTCTGCCGTTCATATCGTCAAAAACATATTTTGCATTTGTTGGACTCGGACTGCCCGAAAGATTTGCAGATGGTGCTGCAAGAGGACAACCGCAAGCCTCTATTATTGCTCTTGCGTAATCACTTTTTGGCATACGAACAGCAACTGTATCGAGATTTCCCGAAACCACATCTGAAACCTTGTCGCTCTTTTTCATAATCATTGTAAGAGCATTGGGCCAGAAATGTTCAGCCATAATTCTAACCTTTTCAGGGACTTCTTTGACAAGTGGTTCAATATCCTCAAATTTGCTTATGTGAACAATCAAAGGGTTGTCACTCGGTCTGCCTTTTGCCACAAAGATTTTTTTAACTGCGTCTTCGTTGAGTGCGTTGGCAGCAAGTCCGTAAACGGTTTCAGTGGGAATTCCCACAACCTCACCGTCATTTATGAGCCTTTTTGCAGTCTCTAATGCTCTGTTATATTCAGTTGTAATGTCAATTACTACTGTTTTCATTTTCAAGATATTCCTTTGCTTTACGGTATATATAGAATTGTTCGTTACCGATATTTAAAATCTGTTGAGCATAAGTTTTCGCTTTTTCAACGTCACCTTTATTCTGGGCAAAAATGAAAAACTTTTCATAAGCATAGAGATATGAGTGGGGTTCTACTTGTTCGTCAGTAAGAAATTTTTCTTTTACCGGTTCAAAATGCATAGTTTGCCATACTCTTGCTGAATACTCATCAAAATTACTGTTTTCATTGGCAACAGTTGCCTCGGCATACTGTGTGAGATTGACAACCATATGCTGCATCTGACGTTTAAGTCGTTTGTTTATTTTTTTATTACTATAGTCTTGTATAATCCTGAATTGCTCTTCGTAGGACTTGAAATCCCTCTTACGGAGAGCGATTGTTGCCATATTGGTGTGAATACACATATTTGTTGATGCTACAAGCTTTTTGTTTTGGAAGCATTGCCAGAATAAACGGATTTCATTTTCAGCCTGTTCTAATTCACCCAAGCTTATAAGAAATGCAATACGGTTATTCAAAAAAACAGCCTTATTCTGGAAATCCTTTTCGCCTGTTGTTTCAATAAGTTGGTTTGTTGCATCTAATGCCTTTGCAGGTTGAAGATATTTATTACGGAGAGCAAGAGAGTCTTTAGACTTTTTCAAAATAGTAAATGTGTAGAGTTGTACAACCAACAACAGAACAATAAATGATAAAAGTGCACCGAAAGAAATAGACATTATCTCTGATATAGTCGTTCCAACAATAGAAAAAAGTGCTGTTACTCTAATAATTGCTATTCTATGCTTGATTATGAATTTTTCAAATCCGTTAAGTTTGAATTCCATAATTATTCCTCTGCTTTAAGTTTTTCTGCAGTATCGGCGGTGATGAGTGCGTCGATTATTTCGTCAAGGTCACCGTTCATAATCTGCTCAATTTTATAAAGTGTAAGACCAATTCTATGGTCACTTACTCTTCCTTGTGGGAAATTGTATGTTCTTATGCGTTCACTACGGTCGCCTGTACCAACCTGACTCTTTCTCTGACCTGCAATTTCAGCATCGTGCTTTGCCTGTTCAATTTCCAAAAGTCGGGAACGAAGAACTTTGAGTGCTTTATCCTTATTCTTGTGCTGACTGCGTTCGTCCTGACACTCAACAACCATACCGGTAGGCAAGTGAGTAACACGGATTGCAGATGATGTTTTGTTAACTTTTTGTCCGCCTGCACCACTTGAACGGAAAACGTCAATCTGTAATTCTGCAGGGTTAAGTTCAAAGTCAACGTCCTCTGCTTCGGGGAGAACTGCAACAGTAACAGTTGAAGTCTGAATTCTGCCCTGACTTTCGGTTTCGGGTACACGCTGAACTCTGTGAACACCGCTTTCAAACTTAAAGCGTGAATATGCACCGTCACCGTCAACGGAAAAAATCACTTCTTTGTAACCGCCCAATTCCGTTGGATTTTCGGAAATGATTTCTATATTCCAGCCACGTGCTTCGGGGTACATTGTGTACATTCTGAAAAGTGAATTTGCGAAAAGTGCAGCCTCTTCACCACCTGCACCACCACGGATTTCAATAATAACATTTCGGTCGTCATTAGGGTCACGGGGGAGAAGAAGAATTTTGAGTTCTTCCCAAGTAACGTCAAGTTGTTCTTTTGCAGTTTCATATTCTTCCTGCACCATTTCCTTGAAATCTTTGTCCATTCCACCTTCGTCAAGGAGCATTTTTGACTCCTCAAAGGTGTCCTTGTATCCCTTGTATTCACGGAATTTTTCAACAACAGGAGTTAACTGCTTTAACTCTTTCATAAGCTTTGTATATAATTGTTGGTCACTTACAGTTGCAGGGTCGCAAAGCTGTTCATTAACTGTTTCAAATCTTGTTTCAATTCCTAATAATTTATCAAACATTTACCTGTACTCCATCTCTCATTACTTTCTTAATATTCTTTTCTATTTTCACCCTTGGCACCATAACCTCGCGGTTACATTTTACGCAACGCACACGGAAATCCATTCCTGCACGAAGCACAAGAAATTGCTTACCGCCACAAGGGTGTTCTTTTTTCATTTCAAGAATATCGTTTACTTTAATATCCATAAAATCTACCTCAAAATATATTACATTATATAATATCATAAACATTATAAAAATAAAATACCCTAATTTAATTCTCTTTTCATATTTTTTATCATATCAATGTAATAATTTGAAAATATACAGGAAGGTGAGATTTATGAAAAAATACCGTCCCGAGGGGATTTTATTTGACACAAAGCAGAACAAAAAATATATGGAGAGTGTAAACGGTCTTCGAGAATGTTTTTTTACGGAGAAGGTTTTAGAGGCAAAGGTTACACTTTGCGATAATGAGCATAATCTTCATGTGGATTTAGGTGTTATGGAGGGGATAATTCCGAGGGAAGAATGTGCAATCGGTATTTCTGACGGTACAGTTCGTGATATTGCAATAGTTTCAAGAGTGAATAAGCCTGTTTGCTTTAGAATTACGGACTTTATGGATGATGAGGTGGGAAATCGTACAGCCATTTTAAGTCGCAGACAGGTGCAGGAGGAGTGTGTTGAGAATTACATTAAAAACCTCTGTCCCGGTGATGTAGTTGAGGCCCGTGTTACCCATAATGAAAACTTCGGCTCATTTTGTGATATTGGTTGCGGTATTTCTGCACTTTTGCCCATTGACAGTATCTCGGTTTCACGAATTCCGCATCCAAATGTGAGGTTTTCCGTAAACACCATTATCAAGGCGGTTGTAAAAAGTATTGACGAATTGGGCAGAGTTACATTGAGTTTAAAGGAACTGCTCGGCACCTGGGAGGAAAACGCAAATAATTTTAAGGCAGGACAGACGGTAGGAGGAATTGTCCGTTCAATCGAGAGATACGGAGTTTTTATAGAACTTGCTCCGAATCTTGCAGGACTTGCAGAATATACCGAAGATGTCGAAGAAGGTAATTCGGCAAGTGTTTACATAAAGAGCATCAACCCTGAGAAAATGAAAATAAAGCTTTCCATTGTGGACTCCTTTCCCGAAGAAGGAAAGCCAATGCCGATTAAATATTACTCGGATGAAGAACATATTGATTCGTGGCATTATTCACCCACCGTATGCGAAAAGGTAATTGAAAGTATTTTTTAATGGTTGTAAAGATAAGAATATTATGGTAAAATCATTTCAATAAAACATGGGAGTGATTTTATGAAAAAAGCAAAGGCAGTTTTAAGTATCGTGTTATCTGTTTTATTGGCGGTTTTAACAGTAGCACCTGCATTCGCAACAAGCAAAAAATGTGATTGCGGCACTGCACCTGTTATACAGGTAAGAGGTATTGGTGAAACCCTTTACGACGGTGAGGGAAACGAGGTTTTCTCAACAGAAAATATTATCAAAGGTATTTTACCCGCAATTCCGGGACTTACATATTACCTTGCAACAGGGAATACAGATGTCCTTGTTGATGCTCTTAAAATAGCAGTTAAAGACATTTTTGCACCTGTTTCCTATGACAACAATTTAAATCGTGATACAGTTGTTACAGTTGAGGGCTACACAAGTGACCCTGTTGAAACTTATGTTGATATGTCAGAAGAACATTCCGGCTCTGAATATGCATTGGCTCAGGCAGTTTATAATGAATTAGGTGAAGGTCATTCATATCTTTTCATTTATGACTGGACAGCAAACCCGTTTGATGTTGCAGCAGACCTTAATCAGTTTATAGAAGAGGTTAAAGAGAAGTCAGGTCACGATAAAGTTTCAATCTGTGCCGAGAGTATGGGCGGATGTATGACAAATACATATCTTGCACTTTATGGTTATGATGATGTCCAGAATCTTGTAATGGCAAATTCAGCCTTTAACGGACTTGAAATGTTGGGTCAGCTTTTCATCGGCAATCCCGAAATTGACGGTGAGGCACTTGCAGGACTTATTGTGCAGAGTATTTACGGCAGTGCCGAATATGCGTCACTTATTCCATATATTCCGGTATTTGAACAACTTGCACTTTTTGCAAATGACCTTTTCGAGAAAGCAGGGGACAGAATTTATGAAGAGGTTTTAATTCCTGTTTTCGGTTATCTTCCGTCATTCTGGTGCTTTATCCCTGAATACCATTTTGAAGAAGCAATAGAAAAGATGCTTCCTGATGCAGGTCCTGAACTTTTGAATTTCGTAAATGAATACTACGAAAAGGTTGCAAGTAAAACAAGTGACAGAGTAAAAGAAATGGTTGAAAGCGAAGACGTAAATTATTTCTGCGTTTCAAATTACAATAAGTACATAGCACCTGTTACAGAAGCTGCACGTTGGAACTCGGACGGCGTTATTGAAACATACAATACAAGTGGCTTTGCGACTGTTGCCGACATGGGTACAACTCTTGGGGCAGGTTATGTTCAGACAGTTGATATGGGCAGAAATATGATTTCTCCTGACAATATTGTTGATGCTTCAACTTGTCAGGCACCGATGCAGACCTGGTTTACTAAAAACTGGGGACATATAGCATATAATCTCAAGGACGGTACTTGTGATTTTTATGTGTGGTTACTTACCGCAAACGAGCAATACACAATCGACAGCAACCCGCAATACCCCCAGTTTATGTATTATAACTGTGAAATTCCTGCACTTATGCCATACACTTGCGGTAGCGGTGATGTGACAGGGGACGGAATGGTAAGTGCCATTGATGCTTGTCTTATTCTGAAAGCAGCTTCAGGTATGATTTGTTTCCCGACTGAAAACCTTAAGGAAGCAGATGTAAACTGCGACGGTGTAATTACATCAGCGGATGCAAGAATTGCACTTAAAAAAGCGACGGAAGCAGTTTGACAAGTGTAAAGTTTTTTGTTATAATAAAATTACCAAAATAAAGGAGGACGAAAACAATGTTAGCAATTTTAGCACTTCTTTCAGACGTAGTTTATTTCTTAACAAGTTGGTTACCATTCTAATCAAACAATAAGTAAAGGCAGAGGATAAAACCTCTGCCTTAATTTTTTTGAATGAAGTATTGCTACGCAATATGAAGTAATCTGATAATTATGAAGTATTTACTTCGTAAATATGAAGTGAAGCAAATCCGTTTCATATGCCGAAGGCATACTTCATAGCGACAGCTACTTCATATTCCAAGAATACTTCATAAATCCGTAAGGATTTACTTCATTGAACAATGCCACGGCATCATTCAAACAACGGTGTGCTGAAATACCTTTCAGCTGTGTCGGGAAGAACGGTTACAACAGTTTTGCCCTTGCCGAGCTTTTTCGCAAGTTTAAGTGCAGCAGCAACGTTTGTGCCACTTGAAATACCGCACATAATTCCTTCAAGTCTTGCTAAATCACGTGCAGTTTGTATTGCTTCTTCGTCAGTAACAATATAAATATCATCATAAATGTTCTGATTAAGGTTATCGGGGATAAGACCGTCACCTATACCCATCTGCAAATGCGTACCGATTGTACCACCTGCAAGAATTGCGGCATTCTGTGGCTCAACAGCCCAGATTTCAACGTCAGGATACTGTCTTTTTAAGACTTCTCCGATACCGCTTAATGTTCCGCCCGTGCCGATACCGGAACAGAAACCGTGAATTTCCCCTGCAACCTGTTCAAGTATTTCAAGTCCTGTATGGTGTTTGTGTACTTCGGGATTTTTCGGATTTGTGAATTGTTGCGGGATATACACATTCGGGTTTTCCTCCTGCATTTTAACAGCAGTCTGTAAACATTCATCAATGCACTTACCAATATCACCCTCGTCATGAATAAGTACAACCTCTGCACCGTAGTGCTGAACTAACTTTCTTCTTTCCTCACTAACAGAGTCAGGCATAATAATTACAGTCTTGTAGCCCTTAACGGCACCGATAAGTGCAAGACCGATACCTTGATTACCGCTTGTTGGCTCAACGATAATTGAGTTTTCGTTTATAATTCCTCTTTTTTCAGCATCCCTGAGCATATTGTAAGCAGTTCTTGTTTTAATTGAGCCTCCGACATTAAGACCTTCGTATTTGACAAGCACCTCGGCACTGTCCTCGTCCACCATTCTGTTAAGACGAATCATAGGAGTCTGTCCCATTGCTTCAAGTATATTATTACATACCATATTTCACACCTCGATTTTATAACTGAGACATTATATCACAATTGAAAAATTATTCAATATAATTTCTAAAAACATCTTGAAATGAAATGAATTTTCTCTATAATTATATTAGATTATTTTGTGAGGTGTTCCCATGAATATTTTTGAAGCAATAAATTCTCTTGTGGCTTATGGTGTAAGAGAAAATTTAATTGAAGAATCAGACAAGGTTTGGGCGGTTAACCGTGTTCTTGAAATTCTTAATATGGACAGTATAGAAACTGATGCAGAAGTAAAGAGTGAAAACCTTGAAGAAATTTTAAAGGTTATTCTCGACTTTGCGGTAGAAAAAGGACTTTGCGAAGACTCAATCGTATATAAAGATTTGTTTGATACAAAGGTAATGGGAGTTTTGACTCCAAGACCGTCACAGGTGATTAAGACTTTCGCTGAAAAGTATGCAGTTTCTCCAAAAGATGCAACTGACTATTACTATCATCTTGCCCGTAAGAGTGACTACATCCGTGAATACAGAATTAAAAATGATGTTAAATGGATAACAAGCACAGAGTATGGTGATATTGACATCACAATCAACCTTGCAAAACCTGAAAAAGACCCTAAGGCTATTGCTGCTGCAACAAAAATGGAGCAGAGTTCATATCCTACTTGTATGCTTTGTAAGGAAAACGAAGGTTACAGAGGTCGAGTTAATCACCCTGCACGTCAGAATCACAGAGTTATTCCAATCTGCCTTGACGGTGTTGACGCATTTTTGCAGTATTCACCTTATGTTTACTACAACGAACATTGTATTGTTTTTGACGATGCTCACACACCAATGAAGATTTCTGAACAGAAATTCAGAAGACTTTGCGATTTCGTTAAGAAATTCCCACATTATTTCCTTGGTTCAAACTCCGATTTGCCAATCGCAGGTGGTTCAATTCTTACTCACGAGCATTTCCAGGGTGGTAGCTACACGTTCGCTATGGCAAAGGCTGATTATGAAGAAAAATTCACATTTGACGGCTATGAGGATGTTGAAGCAGGAATTGTAAAATGGCCAATGAGTGTTATCCGTCTGAAATGTGAAGACACAGACAGAATGTGTGCACTTGCAGGTAAAATCCTTGCAACATGGCGTAATTACACAGACGAAGATGCATTTATTTATGCTTACACAGACGGTCAGATTCATAACACAATCACACCTATTGCAAGATACCGTGACGGAAAATACGAACTTGACCTTGTTCTTCGCAATAACATTACAACAGAGGATTATCCTGACGGTTTCTACCATCCACATCCCGAACATCACCATATTAAGAAAGAGAATATCGGACTTATTGAGGTTATGGGTCTTGCTGTTCTTCCTGCTCGTCTTAAAACAGAAATGGCAATCTTAAAGGATGCAATTCTTGAAAATAAGGACATTACAGCAGACGAAAGAATTGCAAAACACGCTGAATGGGCGGATATGATTAAGAATAAGTACGATAATATCAATGCTGATAACTGTGAAAAAATCCTTCAGGACGAAATCGGTATTGTATTTACTGCAATTCTCGGTCAGTGCGGTGTGTTCGACAGAACGAAAGAAGGCAAAGCACAGTTTATGAAATTTATTTCACAGGTGAAATAAATTAAATGCAAAATTCAAAGCGCAAAGTGCAAAATTATAGGGACGATTCACGAATCGTCCCTTTTTATATTTATGAGGTTTTTATTCCATTTAGCACTTATATTAGTCCCATTCTGTTCCTGTAACTTTATCAAGGTCAATGCCTTTTGTATCGTGAGTTTTCTTAATAAGGGCATAAATTGTAACAACAAAACTCGGAACAAGAAGACAAAGGGCAACTGTGCCGATAATTCCATCGTCGAAAATAAGTGCCAAAACCATATTTGTAAGGAAACCGACAGCATATCCTGCAAAGCCAACAACAGTTTGTGCCGCAGTTGCTGATGAACGAAGATTTGTCGGTGCAGATTCACTTGCCATCATAATAAGCACGTCGTTTGTGGAGTAATAACTACCAACGAATGTGCCACAGAAGAAGCCGATAATTTCAGGTGTTAAGAAATTCATTCTTGCACCCAATGCGAAGATTATAAAGGAAATAACGCAGTTTGAGGCAACTGTAATTGCCGCGACTTTTCTGCCTTTTTTGTCAGAGATAAAGCCCATAATAACCTGTGAAAGAGCCATACCGATAGGGTATAAGATGAGTGCTTGGCTAACCTCTTTAACACTTACAAGGTCAAGAAAATCTTTCGCATTGGAGCCGTAAATACTCTGTGCATAACCGTGAGTGAGAATTGCTTGATAATTCATACTGCCGACAACACCTATGCCTGCAAGAGCAAAGCAGATGAATACCCAACGGAGCTGTTTGTGCGAAAAACCAAATTTAAGGGCATCAATAATGCCACCCTGTGAATCCTGTGCAGTTTTACGAAGCTTTTCTGCCTGTAACTCTTCTTCCGTCATACTAAGATAACGGATTCTGGACTCGATGAATGCGTCAGTTTCTCTGGCACAGAGAAGGGCAATAAGAGAAACGACAATACCGACAACTGCAGGGATAAAATAAACATTACGCCATTCACTTGCACTTGTCATTAACCAACGGCGAAGGAAAGGCACAAGCATAACTGCCATATTGGCAAAGAATTTAACAACGGAATATGTAATCGCACGACTTTTCGCAGGGGCAGATTCCATAATATACACAACGTGCATATCGTGTGGTACAAAGAAAAGAATCATGCAAGCACCAAGGAAATACATAATTACATTCTGTGAAAGGAAAATCACAAACATAGCAAGTGCCATTCCGAATGTGTTGATAATCAAGAATGTCTTTCTGCCGAAACGGTCTGCCAACGGTCTGTAAAAAATACCGATTACTTGGAACGGAATTGCCACAATCTGTAAAAGATTAAGAAGTGTAACGGCACTACCGCTATTGAAAAAGTCGTTTGCAATTTCCGTCTGCATAAGTGAACCGATTTGTGATGCAATTTCATCCACGGCATAAATAAGTGCAATAATCAGAACAAGATACCAAAAATATGTGTTACCCTTGGGTCTTGCCTTTTGTTTTTCCCAATATTTCAGTTCTTTTTCCTTGCGAAGTTGCTTTTTACGAAGCTTCTCCGGGGATAATTGTTTTGTTTTCATAATATTCCCTCCCAATGAAATAATTGTAACATATTCAAATGAAAAAGCAAAGGGAAATATTATAAATAAGATTTCGACAAACCGTATTTAGAAATTAAACCACCTGAATTTCTTTTCTTTCTCAGGTGGTTTAGTTTTTATCCTAATGATGTTGTAACTGTTGTTGTGACCTTTTTGCCATAGCAACTGAATTTTTCATTGATGTTTTTCGGCAGGGTTTTCTGTGTGAGCAGACTGACAATCGGTACTAAAACAAGTCCGCCGACCATAGCAAAAACTCCTGAGTATAATGAGTTTGTAAAAACAAAACTCAAAATCGGTGTGGTGGGTTTGAAAAGTCCTATACTTATAAGTAACTGTATAATTTCAAGTCCTGTACCGAAGACAAAACTTACTGCAACGGCTGCTTTTGTGGTCTTTTTCCAGTATAAACCATATAAGAACGGAGCAAGGAAAGCACCTGCCAAAGCACCCCAGGAAACACCCATCATCTGTGCGATAAAAACAGAATCTGCCCAGATTGTATCCTTGAGGATTGCAATAATTGCAGAAATTGCGATAAAGAAAACAATGAAAACACGAAGAATAAGAAGACTCTTTTTATCGTCAACTGTATTTTTCTTTTCAAGTCTTGGCTTAATCACGTCAAGGGTAAGTGTGGAAGAGGAGGTAAGCACAAGGGATGAAAGTGTTGACATAGAGGCAGAAAGCACAAGCACAATAACAAGTGCTACTATAACCGGAGCAAGGTCTGAAAGAATTGTTGGCACAACCTTGTCAAACATAACTGCACCGGAGTCTGAAATAAATCCGCTTGCAACCATTTCATCTTTGTAAAGACGACCGAAACCACCGAGGAAATAGCAACCACCTGCAACGATAATTGCAAATATAGTTGAGATTATTGTACCCTTTTTAATTGAACCCTCATCCTTGATGGAGTAAAACTTTCCAATCATTTGCGGAAGTCCCCAAGTGCCGAGAGAGGTAAGTACCACAACAAAGAAAAGGAAAACGGGGTTTGGTCCGAAAATTGATGTGTATTCTGCACCTGCTTCTCCGGTAAGGCTTGCAACAGCCTGAGTAAAACCTCCGTTTTTAACAAGAACAGCAGCAACAACTGCAACAATTCCCAAGAGCATAATAATTCCCTGAATGAAATCGTTGATTGCAGTTGCCATATAACCACCAAAAATCACATAAATACCTGTGAGAGCTGCCATTACGATAACGATAATTGCATAGGGAATTTCAAATACATTATTAAAAAGTGAAGAAAGTCCGTTATAAAGAGATGCTGTGTAAGGAATAAGAAAAATGAATACTATTACAGATGCAACTATCTTAAGTGCTTTGGAATCATATCTTTTCTCAAAGAAGTCAGGCATTGTTTTGGAGTCGAGATGTTGTGTCATAACCCTTGTTCTTCTGCCAAGCACACTCCACGCAAGGAGTGAACCGACAAATGCATTCCCAAGACCAATCCAAGTGGATGCAAGACCGAAATTCCAGCCGAACTGGCCTGCATAACCAACAAAAATAACCGCAGAGAAATATGATGTACCGAATGCAAAGGCGGTAAGCCAAGGACCAACCGAACGACCGCCTAACACGAAGCCATCAACATTAGTTGCGTTTTTCTTGCAATAGAAACCGACACCTATCATAAGTGCGAAGAAACATATAAGCATTGGTATACTAATCATCATTGTTGTTGTCATAATTATCACTCCTTTGTATTAAAAATTCTTGACAAACAAGATAATATGTGGTATATTCGCTTTAACGCTTTAAAGTTTAGCACTTTAAAGCAAATAAGTCAATAGGGAAAAATATAAAATTTCTTTTGTATAATTCTATTGATTTTTGTACTGTAATGCAGTAAAATGTTGAAATATTATATATTCCGGAGAACACATTATGACAATTGTACATTTACTTGAAAAAAATGCTCGTGAATTTCCAAATGATGTAGCATTGGTGGAAATCAATCCCGAGCAACCAGAGACCCGAAGAATCACCTGGAGTGAATTTGAACTTGTTGAGCCGGGTGCAAGACGTCCTTACAGACGTGAAATCACTTGGGGAGTTTTTGAGGAAAAAGCAAACCGTTTTGCAAATATGCTTTCCCACAACGGAATCGGAAAAGGCAACAAGGTTGCAATTCTTTTGATGAATTGTATTGACTGGTTGCCCATATATTTTGGTATATTAAAAACAGGTGCTTTGGTAGTACCGCTTAATTTCCGTTATTCTTCTGATGAAATAGATTACTGTCTTGATTTAGCCGAGGCTGATGTCCTTGTTTTCGGTAATGAATTTGTAGGCCGTGTTGAGGCTATTGCAGATAAAATCAGTAAAAAATGTAAGCTTATTTACTTTGGTGCAAGCTGTCCTGCTTTTGCAGATGATTATAATGAACTTGTTTCTGAATGCTCAAGCAGTTTCCACGGATGTTGGCTTGAAGAATCCGACGACGCTGCAATTTATTTTTCATCCGGTACAACAGGCTTCCCAAAAGCGATTTTACATAACCACGAAAGCCTTATTCACTCCTGCCGTTGTGAACAGGCACACCATAATCAACAAAAAAATGACTGTTTCCTTTGTATTCCGCCACTTTATCATACAGGTGCAAAAATGCACTGGTTCGGTAGCCTTTTAAGTGGCTCAAAGGCAATTATCCTCAAGGGTACACAGTCAAGAAATATTCTTAAGGTTGCAAGTGATGAAAAATGCACAATCGTTTGGCTTCTTGTTCCGTGGGCACAGGATATTCTCAATGCAATTGACCGTGGCGAAATTGATTTGAACGAATTTGATTTCTCAAACTGGAGACTTATGCACATCGGTGCACAGCCTGTTCCACAGAGTTTGATTAAACGTTGGCTCGAATATTTCCCAAATCAACAGTACGATACAAACTATGGTCTTTCCGAGTCCATCGGTCCGGGTGCAGTTCACCTTGGTGTTGAAAATGTACATAAGGTTGGTGCAATCGGTGTTCCCGGTTATGGTTGGCAGACAAAGATTGTTGACCCTGACGGAAATGAAGTTTCCCAAGGTGATGTTGGTGAACTTTGCCTTAAAGGCCCGGGTGTTATGACCTGCTACTACCGTGACGAAGAAGCCACAGCCGCAACTCTTAAAGATGGTTGGCTTTTGACAGGTGATATGGCTATGCTTGACGAAGATGGCTTTATTTACCTTGTTGACCGTAAAAAAGACGTTATCATCACAGGTGGTGAAAACCTCTACCCTGTACAGATTGAAAACTTTATGGCAGCACATGAAAAAATCAAGGACGTTGCTGTTATCGGTCTTCCTGACCCACGACTTGGTGAAATTGCAACTGCAATTATTGAAGTTAAAAAGGGTATGACTTGTACAGAAGAAGAAATCAACGAATTCTGTATGAGTTTGCCAAGATATAAGAGACCTCGTAAGATTATTTTTGCAGATGTACCTCGTAACCCAACGGGTAAAATCGAAAAACCAAAGCTTCGTAAAATCTATGGGGCAGAAGGTCTTGTTGATTCACAGAATAAATCATAAGAAAAGAGAATGGATATGAAAAAATTGATGATAGGTAATCAGGCAGTCGCAGAAGGTCTGCACGATGGTGGTTTAGGTGTTGTTTCAAGTTACCCTGGCACACCATCAACTGAAATTACTGAATTTTTAAGTAAATTTGATGATATTCACAGCGAGTGGGCACCAAATGAAAAGGTTGCTTGTGAGGTTGCATTTGGCTCAAGCCTTGCAGGTGCTCGTTCAGCCTGCGCTATGAAACACGTTGGACTTAACGTTGCTGCTGAACCGCTTTTCACAATTTCATATACAGGTATTAACGGTGGTCTTGTAATCTGCGTTGCCGATGACCCTGCTATGCACTCATCACAGAATGAGCAGGATTCACGTCACTATGCTATGGCATCAAAAGTTCCGATGCTTGAACCTGCTGATTCAATGGAAGCATATACATACGCTAAAAATGCTTTTGAACTTTCAGAAAAATATGATACTCCTGTTCTTCTGCGTATGTGTACAAGAATTGCACATAGCCAGTCAATTGTTGAAACAAGTGAAAAAGTTCCTGCAACATTAAAAGACTACGAAAAAAATCCTGCAAAATACATAATGGCACCTGCTAACGCAATCAAACGTCATCCGTTGGTTGAGGAAAGAACACTCAAATTACAGGAGCTTGCAGAGAATTGCGAATACAATACTGTTGAAATGAATTCTGATGAAATCGGTATTATCACATCAGGTTGCTCATATCAGTATGTAAAAGAGGTTATGGGGGACAGTGCAAGTGTTCTTAAAATCGGTATGTCATACCCATTACCGGTAAAACTCATTAAAGATTTCGCGTCAAAGGTTAAAACTCTTTATGTAATTGAAGAACTTGACCCATTCATTGAAAACCACGTTAAAGCACTTGGCATAGATTGTTTTGGTAAAGAGAAATTCTCAATTCTGGGTGAGTTTTCACAAGCTACTATTGCTAAGGCATTCGGTAAGGAATTACCTGCAAGTGTTTCAGCAGATTCTCCTATTCCAAACCGTCCGCCAATGATGTGTGCGGGTTGTCCTCACAGAGGCTTATTCTACACACTCGCAAAGAATAAGGTTACAGCCCTCGGTGATATCGGTTGCTATACTCTCGGTTCAGCACCACCTCTCAATGCCCTTGACTCAACTCTCTGTATGGGTGCATCAATTTCAGGTCTTCACGGCTTTAACCTTGCAAGAGGTAAGGATGCAGAAAAGAAGAGTGTTGCAGTTATCGGTGATTCAACATTTATGCATTCAGGTATGACTGGGCTTGTAAATGTGGCATATAACGCAACAAATTCAACTGTTATTATCGTTGATAACTCAATTACAGGTATGACAGGTCATCAGCAAAACCCGACAACCGGATATAACATCAAGGGTGACCCTGCTGCAAAGGTTGACCTTGAAACACTTTGCAAAGCACTCGGCATCAACCGTGTAAGAGTTGTTGACCCTTATGACCTTAAGGCTTGTGATACTGCAGTTAAAGAAGAATTGGCAGCAGAAGAACCATCAGTTATTATTTCACGCAGACCTTGTGTGCTTTTAAAATCAGTTAAACTTGAAGCACCACTTACTGTGGATAATGATAAATGCCGTTCTTGTAAGAGATGTATGACACTTGGTTGTCCTGCAATCAGTATGAAAGACGGAAAAGCAAAAGTTGATGCAACATTGTGCGTAGGTTGTGGCGTTTGTAAACAACTCTGTGCATTTGATGCAATCGTTTAAGGGAGGGGACTTAAAATGAAAACTGTTAGTGTTATGATAGTTGGTGTCGGTGGACAGGGAAGTCTTCTCGCATCAAAATTGTTAGGTCGCCTTCTCGTTGACGAGGGTTATGACGTAAAAGTTAGTGAAGTTCACGGTATGAGCCAACGTGGTGGTTCAGTTGTAACCTATGTCCGTTTTGGTGACAAGGTTTATTCACCAATCATTACGGATGGTGAGTCAGATATTATTATCTCATTTGAAAAACTTGAGGCAGGAAGATATGCTAAATTCCTTAAAAAAGACGGTAAAATCGTTGTAAATACACAGCAGATTGACCCGATGCCTGTAATTATCGGTGCAGTAGAATATCCTGAAAACGTGCTTGATGAATTAACTGCAAAAGGTGTTAGTGTTGATGCTCTTGATGCACTCACACTTGCCGAACAGGCTGGTTCCTCAAAGGCGGTTAATATTGTTCTTATGGGTAAGGCTGCAAAGTATTTCGACATTCCTTATGAAAGTTGGATTACTGCTATTGAAAATACTGTTGCTCCAAAATTTGTAGAAATGAATAAAAAGGCGTTTGAATTAGGATATAATTCATAATATAAATTTTTGAAAAGTACTTGACTTTGTGGTTTTAGAGTGTTACTATGATAAAGTAATAAAGATGCTTGAGCGGAAAGCAGTATCCGAAAATATCATTCAAAGAGAGCTGCGGTTGGTGTGATGCAGTAGTGTAAAGTCGGTGAATTCGTTCCGTTAGTCGTTGGCTGAAGGTCTTTTGATTGTGTAGGTCAAACGGGTTCGACCGTTATATCGACAAGGGTGTGTTTGCACTCGGAGGCCGTTATCGTGAGATAACGGTAAATAGAGGTGGTACCACGGGAATTTTCTCGTCCTCTGTATTCCGAATTGGAATGCGGAGGACTTTTTTTGCTTCTGCACTCCGTAAACTTAAAGCTTATTGCAGAAAGGACGAAATCAAAATGGAAAAACGTTACTATCAGAAAGAAATGGAAACCATGCCTGTTGAAGACATTAAAAAGCTTCAATCGGAAAAATTGGTGAAACAGGTAAAGCATGTTTACGAAAACGTGCCTTACTACAAAAACTTAATGGACGAAAAAGGTGTTACACCTGACGATATTAAAGGTATTGAGGATTTGCACAAACTCCCATTCTTGTCAAAAGCCGATTTAAGAGATGCTTATCCTTATGGTTTGCTTGCAAAACCTCTTAATGAATGTGTAAGAATTCACTCAACATCAGGTACAACCGGAAGACGAGTTGTAGCATTCTACACTCAGCACGACGTTGACTTGTGGGAAGACTGTTGTGCTCGTGCAATCGTTGCAGCAGGTGGCTCAAACGAAGATGTTTTACAAGTAGCTTATGGTTACGGACTCTTCACAGGTGGTGCAGGTCTTCACGGTGGCGGACATAAGGTTGGTTGTTTAACCCTCCCAATGTCATCGGGCAATACAGAAAGACAAATTCAATTCATGATGGACCTTAATTCTACAATTCTCTGTTGTACACCATCTTACGCAGCATATATGGGTGAATCCTTAAAAGAACAAGGTTACACACCTGACCAGATTCCTTTAAAAGCAGGTATTTTCGGCGCAGAGGCTTGGACTAACGAAATGCGTCATCAGATTGAAGAAACACTTGGTATCAAGGCTTATGATATCTACGGACTTACTGAAACATCAGGTCCCGGTGTTGCTTTCGAGTGTGAAGAACAAACAGGTATGCACATTAACGAAGACCATTTCCTTGCAGAAATTATTGACCCGGAAACAGGTGAGGTTTTACCTGAGGGCAGTAAGGGTGAACTTGTTTTCACTGCACTTGATAAAGAGGCTTTTCCGCTTCTTCGCTACCGTACAAGAGATATTTGCGTACTTTCACGTAAAAAGTGTTCTTGTGGCAGAACATTTATAAAAATGGCAAAACCAATGGGCAGAAGTGATGATATGCTTATTATCCGTGGTGTCAATGTGTTCCCAAGTCAGATTGAAACAGTTCTTCTTAACGAAGGCTATCAGCCTAATTATCAGATTGTTATTGACCGTGTGAATAATAACGATACATTCGACGTGCTCGTTGAAATGAATCCTGAAATGTTCACAGATACAGTCAGCGGTGTTACAAAACAGGAAAAAGCGCTTGCAAATGCTATGAAAGTTATGCTTGGAATTAACCCTAATGTTAAACTTGTAGCACCAAAGAGTATTGCTCGTAGCGAAGGTAAGGCAGTACGTGTTATTGATAAACGTAAACTTTACGATTAATAGAAAGGGGAATATATTATGTCTTTAAAACAGTTAACTATATTTGTTGAAAATAAAAAAGGTGCGTTGGTTGATATTACAAAAACTCTCGCAGATAACAATGTTAATCTCCGTGCGTTATCTATTGCAGATACACAGGATTTCGGTATTCTCCGTCTGATTGTAAACGATAATGATACTGCAACAAAAGCGCTACACGATGCAGGATATCTTATAAAGACAACAGATGTTGTCGGCGTTAAAATCGGTGACCAACCGGGTAAACTTTCAATGGCACTTGATGTTCTTGATAAAGCCGATATCAATATGGAATATCTTTACGCATTTATGGCAAGAACGGAAAAACATGCCTATGTTGTTCTTCGTGTTGCAGACAATGCCCAAGCAGAAAAAGTGCTTGAAGACGCAGGCTTCCATATGATTACTGATGCCGATGTTGAAAAACTATAAATTATAGGGCGGGTTTATCCCGCCTTATTTTTTTGCAAAATATCAGAATTTGTACAAATCCGGGGAGCAACAATCCAACGGTTTAACAATAATTTTGCACTATGGGTCATACGTTTTGCGTTTTCAATACTTTTTTCGTTATTTTGCAAAAAATATATTGACAAATATTGTTTATTTGTGATAAACTATTCGAGCATGCGGACATAGGTCCGTCTATTAGTTATGCAATAAATATGTATGGGGGTGAATCAAAGAATGCCAACCTTTAACCAGCTCGTTCGTAACGGAAGAGAAACTCTCGTTAAGAAGTCTAAGGCTCCTGCACTTGGTAAGGGTCTCAACTCAAAAAAGAATGTTATGACAAATAACAATTCTCCACAAAAGAGAGGTGTTTGTACTGTTGTTAAGACAGATACACCTAAGAAACCTAACTCAGCTCTTAGAAAACTTGCCAGAGTTCGTCTTACAAATGGTATTGAAGTTTCAGCTTACATTCCAGGCGTAGGTCACAATCTTCAGGAACACTCTGTTGTTCTTATCAGAGGCGGCCGTGTTAAGGACCTTCCCGGTGTGCGTTATCACATTATCCGTGGTACACTCGATACTCAGGGTGTTAACGGAAGAATGCAGAGTCGCTCAAAGTACGGTGCAAAGCGTCCTAAGGCAGCAAAAAAATAATAGGTTAATGTTAAAAGACAGAATCTTCTTGTAAGGCAGTATTCATTTTTGAATATTTGTCCAACGAGAGTTTATATATAATATATATGGCTTTTCGTTGGTGCCACGGGGTTTTGTCACCGAGTACCTATGATATCATTAATATGAAGGAGGGAAGCGCAGTGCCAAGAAGAGGCCAGATTGCAAAACGTGATGTTTTGCCAGATCCGCTTTATAATTCAAAGCTTGTAACAAGACTTATCAACAGTGTTATGTTAGACGGTAAGAAGGGCGTTGCTCAGAAAATCGTTTACGGTGCATTTGACATCATCGCTGAAAAAACAGGCAAGGAAGCTTTAGAAGTTTTCGATGCCGCTATGGAAAATGTAATGCCAGTTCTCGAGTGTAAAGCTCGTCGTATCGGTGGTGCAACATACCAGGTTCCAATGGATGTTCGTCCGGAAAGACGTCAGACACTCGGCCTTCGTTGGATTACTCTTTATGCTCGTCAGCGTTCAGAAAGAACAATGAAGGAAAGACTTGCTAACGAAATTCTTGATGCTATCAACTCACAGGGCGGAGCATTCAAGAAGAAGGAAGAAATGCACAGAATGGCAGAAGCAAACAAAGCTTTCGCACATTTCAGATGGTAATTTAGAGACATTTAGGAGGACATTATGCCAAGAAAAGTATCTCTTGAACAAACAAGAAATATTGGTATCATGGCTCATATCGACGCCGGTAAAACAACTACTACAGAAAGAATCCTTTTCTATACAGGTGTTAACCACAAAATCGGTGAGACTCATGACGGTTCAGCTACAATGGACTGGATGGCTCAGGAGCAGGAACGTGGTATCACAATCACATCTGCTGCTACAACATGTTTCTGGAAAGACCATCGTATCAATATCATCGACACTCCTGGACACGTTGACTTCACTGTTGAAGTTCAGCGTTCACTCCGCGTTCTTGACGGTTCTGTAACTGTTCTTTGCGCAAAGGGTGGTGTTGAGCCTCAGTCTGAAACAGTATGGCGTCAGGCTGACGAATACAAAGTTCCTAGAATGATTTATGTTAATAAGATGGACATTTTAGGTGCTAATTTCTACCGTGTTCTTGACATGGTTAAAGAAAGATTTAACTGTAACGCAGTTCCGATTCAGCTTCCAATCGGTGAGGAAAGCTCATTCAAAGGAATTATCGACCTTATCAACAATAACGCTATCGTTTATTATGATGATATGGGTAAGGATGTTCGTATTGAAGAAATTCCTGCTGATATGGCTGACAAGGCTGCTGAATATCGTAATAACCTTATCGAAGCTGTTGCTGAGCTTGATGAGGACCTTATGATGAAATATTTTGACGGTGAAGAACTCACAGTTGACGAAATCAAGTCAGTTATCCGTAAGGCTACACTTACTAACGAAATCGTTCCAATCTGCTGTGGTACATCTTACCGTAACAAGGGTGTTCAGCCACTCCTCGACGCTATCGTAGACTTTATGCCTGCTCCGACAGACATCGAAGCTATTAAGGGTATCAACCCGGATACAGAGGAAGAAGAAGTTAGACACTCTTCAGACGACGAACCGTTTGCAGCTCTTGCATTCAAGATTGCTAATGACCCATTCGTTGGTACACTTTGTTTCTTCCGTGTATATTCAGGTACTGTTAATGCCGGTACATCTGTTTATAACACAGTTAAGGACAACAAAGAAAGAATGGGACGTATCTTGCAGATGCACGCTAACCACCGTGAAGACCTTGATACAGTTTATGCAGGTGACATCGCTGCCGTTGTTGGTCTTAAGAACACAACAACAGGTGATACTCTCTGTGACGAGAAACACCCGATTATCCTTGAATCAATGAACTTCCCGGAACCTGTTATCAGTGTTGCTATCGAGCCTAAAACTAAGGCCGGTCAGGAAAAAATGGGTATCGCACTTTCAAAGCTTGTTGCTGAAGACCCAACATTCCGTAGCTATACAGATGAAGAAACAGGTCAGACAATTATCGCAGGTATGGGTGAACTTCACCTTGAAATCATCGTTGACAGACTTCTTCGTGAATTCAAAGTTGAAGCAAACGTTGGTAAGCCACAGGTTGCTTACAGAGAAACAATCCGTACAAACGCATCTTCTGACACAAAATATGCTCGTCAGTCAGGTGGTAAGGGTCAGTACGGTCACGTTAAGATTAATATTGAACCAAACCCGGATGGCGGTTACGAGTTTGTTAACAACATCGTTGGTGGTGCTATTCCTAAGGAATACCACAAGGCTGTTGACGACGGTATCCAGGGTGCTATGCAGTCTGGTGTACTTGCTGGTTACAGCGTTGTTGACGTAAAGGTTACTCTTTACGACGGTTCATACCACGAAGTTGACTCTTCTGAAATGGCGTTTAAGATTGCCGGTTCTATGGCATTCAAAGATGCTGCAAAGAAGGCAAATCCTGTTATCCTTGAGCCAATTATGAAGGTTGTTGTTATCACTCCTGAAGAATACATGGGTGATGTTATCGGTGACCTTAACTCTCGCCGTGGTGAGATTCAGGGCTTTGAGGACCGTTCAGGTGTTAAACAGATTAACGCAAGAGTTCCTCTTTCAGAAATGTTCGGTTATGCTACAGACCTTCGTTCAAAAACACAGGGACGTGGTCAGTACGTAATGGAACCGGACGGCTATAAAGAGGTTCCGAAATCAATTTCAGAATCAATTATTTCTGAAAGAAGCAAGAGAGACTAATTATTTCTCGTAAAAGACTTGAAATTTCTCAAGTTTATTGATACAATAAGTATCGCAATAATTTGTAAATATTTTCAAAAATAAAGGGAGGAAATTCCAATGGCAAAGGCAAAATTTGAAAGAACCAAACCACACGTTAATATTGGTACTATCGGTCACGTTGACCACGGTAAGACAACATTAACAGCTGCTATCACAAAGACACTCGCTTCTAAAGGTCAGGCTGACTTCGTTGACTACGCAAATATCGACAAGGCTCCTGAAGAAAGAGAACGCGGTATCACAATCAACACAGCTCACGTTGAGTATGAAACAGAATCACGTCACTACGCTCACGTTGACTGCCCAGGACATGCTGACTATATTAAGAACATGATTACAGGTGCTGCTCAGATGGACGGTGCTATCCTTGTTATCGCTTCTACAGATGGTCCTATGGCTCAGACAAAAGAACACCTTCTTCTTGCTCGTCAGGTTGGCGTTCCTTACATCATCGTTTTCATGAACAAAGTTGACCAGGTTGACGACGAAGAACTTCTTGAACTCGTTGAAATGGAAATCCGTGAAACTCTTGATGAGTACGAATTCCC
>JAZSFK010000019.1:0-58899 GCA_045532175.1 Candidatus Fimenecus sp.
ATGCGTTATATGGTGAAGCGTTGCAAATAACCACTTTAGCATTTATTTGAGTGCCATCATCAAGCACAACACCTGTTGCTACACCATTTTCAACATTTATCTTCTTAACGCTTGTGTTAAACCAAGCTTCGCCACCATTTTCGGTAAATGCCTCAAGCAAAGCAGTGCTTATCTGATGGCTTCTGCCTCTTGGAATAACAGCACCATCAATTATATATGAGTGAAGCATTGTGAAATAGTGAATAACATTAAGTTCGTCAGTAGGTTGACCAAGATAACACCAATATCCGTTAAGTATATCCCTTGTTTTCTGACTTGCTCCGAATGATTTCAACACTTCGTCAACAGAATAGTTTGCAACCTTAAGAAAATCTGTATGTTCAGAAAAAATTTCTTTAATCATTGATGGCTTGAAATCTTCAATGTTGCTTACGAAATCCAGAGTTTTTTCAATGCTTTCAATAAGGTCAAAAATCTTTGTAACTACAGTTGAAGAGCCCGGGTCGTATTCCTCAAGCTTATTTATAAAGGCTTCCTTACCCAAAGGCATTAAATAGTCGCACTTTTCATTTTCATCCAATGTGAGCAATCTGTATGCTTCATCAAGTGCAACCCATTCAATTTTATCTGCTGCTCCAACCTCTTGGAAAATCTTCAATAATGGTGATTTTCCTGTAATTGAGCCGATACCACAAAGCTCATGAAGTGATGCCTCAAATTCAAATCTGCCTCTTACAAAGCTTGTAGCAAATCCACCGGGCAAATTGTGACGTTCAATAAGTAATGTCTTTTTCCCCTCTTTGGCAAGACGTGCTGATGCCACAAGTCCGCCGTTACCTGCACCGATAACAACTGCATCGTAGTTTTTTACCATATTACCACTTCTTTCATAATGCTTGAATACAAATAGATTATACCACTCACAAAACAAAAAGCAACAGTTTTTAGGCTGTTGTAGGTTGTTAAGGGTGTGATTTCTATACTCCGTCTACGATTACAATTTTTCATATATTCTGAAAACGAAAAAGAGTCCAAAAATCGGATGCAAATTTAAGACAAAAATAAAGAAACCTCTATATTTCAAGGAATTTCGGTTGTATTACCTAAGGTGTACTTAGGTGGTCAGAGTGACAAGAGTCGAACCTGCGGCTAACGATAAAAATATTGTCGCATTACTCGTTTGGAGCACATCGTAATGCTCTGTATTTTTATCTTCCTAAGCCTCCCTTCATCTGCCACCGGCAGCGCTCGGCTTTGTCACTTGCTCCCAAAGGTTGTTTTGGTCGCAAAGATGCCGATGTTTTGCAAAAATAAAAGGGACTTCCTATTGGAAATCCCTTGGTCGGAGTGACAGGAGTCGAACCTGCGGCATCTTGCTCCCAAAGCAAGCGCGCTACCATCTGCGCTACACCCCGAAGTATGTGTTTTTTTGTCAGCCTTGATAGTATATACTATATTTTATTATTTGTCAATAGAAAATTTTTAAAATTTTGTGTTACGAAAATCATAAATTTTATGTTATAAATTATGCAGTCGATTAAACGAGTATAGTACCGTACATATAAAAATTTAAGTCTATTTGATGCTTTTAAATCATTATCACAATCACAATGCTGTTTTGTTATCCGGCATTTAAAAAGCCACCCGATATGGATGGCTTAATTTATGTTTTCATTTAATTATGCACCAAAAATGCCAAGGATGAAATCAAATACCTGAGCAACGATACCTGCTGATTCCGGGTCTGCACCTGCGCTGCCAAGGATTCCGAGAACAAATTCAAAAATACCTGCTAACATTGTGGCACCTCCTTTTAAATATTGTAATCTTATTTTACCATATTTATACAAGATAGTCAACAAAATACATATAAAATGTTAATAAAATCTACATTCCATATTTTGAAAGGTCAATTGTGCCGTCCGCCTCAAAGACAATTCCCTCTTTTTTGAGTAAGTCTATTTGTATATTCTCTCCACCAAAAGCAAAAGTAGGAGAAACCTTCCCTTCACGATTAACAACTCTGTGGCAGGGGATAACACCGGGCTCGGGATTACAATGGAGTGCATATCCTACAACTCTTGCCCACCTCGGATTACCTGCAAGCATAGCCACTTGACCGTAAGTAGCAACCTTACCTTCGGGAATATTCTTTACAATCTCATAAATTTTTTCAAAAACTGTCATAATAACCTCGTTGATTTTTTAAATATCTTTTGTATTATATAAGGGACCGATAAACTATAATTTATAGACACAAATATTATACCACAAAATTTATATTATTGCAGTAAAAAGATATATGTGATAAAATAAACTCAGTTTATACCACCGAAAACGGAGGACTTTTTTAATGCATAACGTAACACTCTTAGATAAATATGAGATAAATGCTTTCCAAAAAGAGGTTGAGTATCTTAAATCTCTTGAGCCAGACCGTCTTATGCGTGGTTTTGGTGACATTTCAGGCAGAAAAATCAATGCAGAGAAATATGGAGGATGGGAAACCTCCAACATTCAGGGACATACCTTGGGACATTATTTAACAGCAGTTTCCCAAGCCTATGCAACATCACAGAATGAGGAATTAAAGAAGATTATAGATTATATGATTTCAGTTTTAAAGAATTGTCAACTCTCAAATGGTTATCTTCATGCAATTCCCGAAAGCCACTATGACAAAATCGAAAAGGGTGACACATCCGATACTTGGGTGCCTTGGTATTCAATGCACAAAATCTTGGCAGGACTTGTGGATGTTTATTCTTTAACAGGCAATAAAGATGCTCTTACAATTGCGTCAAAGCTTGGTGACTGGGTATATAGTCATACGAGCCGGTGGACACCCGAAATACAACAAACTGTCTTGAATGTTGAATATGGTGGAATGAATGACTGCCTTTATAACCTTTATAAGCACACAAAGAGTGAAAAGCATTTGTTTGCGGCACATAGTTTTGATGAGATGTCACTTTTTGAGCCATTATATAAGGGTGAGGACATTCTCAACGGAAAACATGCCAACACAACGATTCCCAAAATTGTAGGTGCAATTAACCGATACAATGTAACAGGTGAAGAATATTACTTGCAGGTTGCTGTGAATTTCTGGCAGATTGTTGTGGAAAATCATACCTATATCACAGGTGGAAACAGCGAATGGGAACATTTTGGTGAGCCAAAAATCCTTGATGCAGAAAGAACAAGTTGTAACTGTGAAACCTGCAACACATACAATATGCTCAAACTTTCTCGTGAACTTTTTAAGGCTACCGGTGATGTAAAATACTCTGATTACTACGAAAATACTTTTATCAATGCGATTTTATCTTCGCAAAATCCAAAAACAGGTATGACAACCTATTTCCAACCAATGGCAACGGGATTTTTTAAGGTTTACAGTTCACCTTTTGACCATTTCTGGTGTTGCACAGGCTCGGGAATGGAGAATTTCTCAAAACTTGGTGACAGCATTTATTTCCACGACGAAAATCGTATTTTTGTAAATCGTTATACCTCGTCAAAAATTAATTGGGAAGAAAAAGGACTTATAATTACTCAGAATGCAGATTTGCCAAAGGTTACATTTACTGTAAATGGCTCTACTGACGCAGAAATTGTTTTTCGTGTGCCTGATTGGTGTAAGGAAGAACCAACAGTCAAAATCAATGGAGATAAAATTGAACTTAATATCAAAAACAGGTTTATCACTCTTAACAGAGAGTGGAAAGACAGGGATGTAATTGAATGTGAAATGCCAATGAGTATTACTGTCCATTCACTTCCTGATAATAGAAATTCCGTAGCATTCAAATATGGACCTTGGGTACTTAGTGCCAATATGGGTACAAATAATATGAATACAGGGGTAACAGGTGTTAACGTTACTGTACCAAAGTATGATGATAATCTGAGTGATAATCTTGTAGTAAAAAATGGTGTTGACAATTGGCTTGAAAATATCAATAAAAATCTTGTAAGAATAGGGGATAGTCTTGAATTTAAACTTCTTGGCACAAATCAAGACTTTGTTTTCTCTCCACATTATAAGCAACACACAAGCCGATACGGAATTTATTTTGTTTTTTCAGATAAATAAACAATGAAAAGGAAATAAAACTATGAAATTTATATCTTGGAATGTTAATGGCTTTCGTGCCTGTTTAAACAAAGGCTTTGAAGAATTTTTCAAAAATGAGGATGCGGATTTTTTCTGCATTCAGGAAACAAAAATGCAACCTGACCAAGCCGATTTCAAGCCGCAGGGATATTATCAATACTGGTATTCAGCAGAGAAAAAAGGCTATTCGGGCACTGCAATTTTTGCAAAGCACGAGCCGATAAGTGTGTGGTACGGACTTGATATTGACAAACACGACCACGAGGGCAGAGCAATCACTCTTGAATATGAGAATTTCTATATTCTCTGTGTTTATACACCAAATTCCCAACGTGAACTTGCAAGGCTCGATTACCGTCAGGAATGGGAAGATGATTTAAGGGAATATATCAAGTCACTTGACAGTACAAAGCCTGTTATTTATTGTGGTGACTTGAATGTTGCACATGAGGAAATTGACCTTAAAAACCCAAAGACAAATCATCATAGTGCAGGGTTTACCGACGAAGAAAGACAGAAGTTCACAGAACTTTTGAGTTCAGGATTTAAAGATACGTTCCGTACTCTTTACCCCGAAAAAGTTGAGTATTCATGGTGGAGTTATATGTTCCACGCAAGAGAAAAGAATGTAGGGTGGAGAATTGACTATTTTGTCGTGTCTGACCGAATTATGTCGAAGGTAAAGGATAGCAAAATCTATACACAGATTATGGGTAGCGACCACTGTCCCGTCGGAATTGAGATTGATATATAAACGTAAAAATTACCCGTTGTACAGAAGTACAACGGGTTTTAATATTGTTATAAATTCAATAAAATGTTCTTTCAGTCAGTGCTTATTTTCTTTGAAGCAGGAAAGCTTTTGCCCTGAAATCTCCGTCAAGGTCAGAACCGAATTCCTTTTTTATGTTCCAATCATCAAGAACCTTTTTATAAGGTGGATTTTTATCATTTTTAAAGGTGTGAACAATGAGTAATGCCTCATTTTCAAACTCACGAAGGACAATTTGATATCCTTCAGGGCTGTTATAATTCTCTACATTACATTCGATTACACTTGTGAAACCATCTTTGATAATATGCTTGATTTCGTCGTAGAAATTAATTGAATCAAGGGTAATCTGCCAGTTGTCCTTTGGCAAATCAAAGATTTCACCACTAATGCAAAGACGACCTAAAAATCCTGAAATAAGACTGTAATATGTTCTGTGGATATCATCCTTTGCACGAAGCACTGCCCAAATCTGACTTTGACTCGGCTTAATCATTCTTTGTACATTAGCAGCGATAATCGGAATACTTGTACATTCATGGGCATCAGAAAAACTTGCCTGTGAGCAAAGCTCCATTGTTGATGGCTCAAGTCTGTGACCACCACTTGCACAGTTTTCAATTACCAAATCAGGTAATTCTGATTTAATTCGTTTAAAATAATTCTGACTTGCAAGGACATATTGACGAAGCCCCTCTCCAAGACTTTCTGCACCATCACAACCAATGCCGATATTCTCATTGTAGTCAATCTTCAAATATCCGTAACCACTGTCACGGAGAAGTCCGATTACTTTTTCGTCAAGGTAATTTACACACCATTCGTCACGCAAATCAAGGAATCTGTGACCTGCTACATTGAGAGGTGTACCCATACGGGAAACAAGATGGTCAGTTTCATTATAAATTTGTGAAAGTGGAGCAACATTTTCCATTTCAAACCAAATTCCCGGAATAAGCCCATAGGACTTAATCATATCGTTAACTTTTTTAAGTCCATTTGGAAAGAGTTTTTTGCTTACATTCCAGTCGCCGATAGTTTCCCACCAGTTTTTGTCATCTTCCTTATACCAACCGCTATCCATTACAAGGTATTTAACACCGCTACCTTCTAATTTCTTTGCAGTTTTTTCAAGATTTTCAATTGTAGGATTACCCCAAGAGGTGCAGTATTCATTGAAAATTACAGGCAAGTCCTCATCAACAGGAGCAATATCAGGATTTTGTGCCTTTACAAGTATATCGCACACTTTGAGAAGTGAGTCACCAACTGCAACTACTGCCTTTGGAGTTGTAAAACTTTCGTTAGGTTTAACTTCTTTACACCAATGACCATAGTCAAAATCCGCAATACCACCAAGCAATGTCAGAGGCTCTTTATGGCGAAAAAGTTCAATCTGCCAACTTGACGGGATATAAAGTTGAACACCAATAAATTCGTTTGTCTTGCTGTTTTCAACTGCCACAAACGGAAACCATTTACGAACAGGCATTGAACCAACCTGACCAAATTTCTCAATTCTTATTCCGTGACCACTCCAGGAACGTTCCATATTAAGCTCTGTGAGTTTTTGTGTAAGTATTTTACCCTCTGCACTCCAGAATGATGTCGCACGATGGAGTGTATCAAAGTCCATATCTGTAATTGCAAAGGAAGAAATCATATCAAGAGTAACGGTCTTATCAGAGTGATTTTCAAAAACTGTATAGCACTCAAAAGCATCACATTTTTTGATGTGGTATGCAGTAATTCTATATCCGTCACATGATTCATAAACAGATTTGTCATCATCAAAAGAAATAAGGTTGCACTTCCATACACTTTCGCTGTCCGCCATTGAAATTCCGTTTATAAAGTGACCACCAAAATCGTCACCACGCACTTTAAATTGAACTCCAAAATTCATATTTTTTCCCCTATTCCGCAAGAATAAATTTATTAAAGACGATTATAACATCTCGACATAATAAAAACAACAGTATTTTATGTTATAAAAATGAACCTTCCGAAATTCAGAAGGTTCAGTCGTAATCACTTGTTGAATTTTAGAATATTCTCAGTATGTTTACCACAAATTCATAAATTGCAGAAAATATCTTTTCAAATCTGTAATAGAATTTGTAGTTGATTTCATTTCTTACGCCTGCTTCATTCAGCTTTGAATCTTCCATCTGCGCAAGTTCATTGGAAGCAAGAATGTGTGTTTCGTAATTCCAAGGGTCGTTTTCATCAATATCAATAATTCTTGCACCTTGATACTTATTGCTGTAATATGAGTTATATGTAACAGCGGGAGTCTGGATAAGGTCAACTCCGTCAACATCAACAATAAAGTTGTTAACATGGTCGTGACCAACAACAACACCTAAAACGTCACCACCGTTTACCATAGCATCCCATTGTCCGTCGTTGCCATAGCTTGGACAACTTTTTTCAAGAACAAGTCCATCATATTTTGTAACATTAGGAATAACGGACTGTGAAGTACCGTCAGCAAAATTGATTGTAGCCTCACCAAGGCTTATTGGTGAATCATAGAACACAACCTCACAAGGCTCCTGTGGAATAATGTGCTGGAAGGCAATTGACGGAATAAGCTCACCATTATTCTTCTTGGTCATTTCGTCACGAACAGAGTTATACCATTCAATCTGGTCCTGTCTGACCCAGTCGTAACCGAGCCATTCGCCATTTTCATCATAATAGTCTGCACCGCTGTCAAACATCCAAAGGTTAAAAGCAATTTTGCTTCCGTCACTTGAAAGAATAGGAAGATTGTGTGTTGCACAGCCGTGAAGAGATGGCACAGGGTCATAAGCAAGACATCCGTCGTATTTTTGGTATTCAACAAGCTGGTCGTCACGTTCAAATCCTTCGTCATCATCGTGATTGCCGAAAACAAATGTAAATGGGATGCCTCTTTCTACCATAGGTTCTACCATTTCGCCAATTGCACGTGGGTCGCTACCGGTAATATTGTCACCAACAAAAACCACGAGGTCAGGTTTAGCGTAGTCAAGTGCCTCGTTCATAAACTGAATAACAGCAGGTTCAAGTGGATAATCGTCCTGAACATCCGCAAGAGCCATAATTCTGAATTTGCCGTCTTCATTAAACTGTAATTCAGCGTTGCCATTACTTGCAAAACCAATTATTGCATTGGCAAAGAGCATATATACCACAAGTAGAATTGAAATAACCTTTTTCATAAGCATCCTCCGTAAAATGGATTTGAGTTATACAAGCATTATACCAAAAGGAAAAAACTCCGTCAATAAAAATGTTAAGACAATGACGGTTCTTTTTTATTGACTATTCGATATGTTTGTGCTATGATTTATTCATAATTTGGTACATAAAGGAGAATTTTTTATGGCAGTATTAAAAGATATTGATAAGGCAGCAGAGAAAAAAGGTTCTGCTCTTGTTACAATTTGGCAGTTTGTTAAATTCATCGTTGTTAGCCTTGGTGCTATGATAGTACAGTTTGTGCTTCTCAACACACTTCAGCTTATTCCTGCAATCAAAGCACTTTATACACAGGATTTTAGCTGGTGGGTGTTTGTATATCCTGTTGCAATCGGCGGTCTTGGTTACTTTATTGTAAGTAATGTTGCAAATATTATTGCACAGATAGTTGCTTTCTTTATCAATAAAGAAAAAACTTTCAATTCAGGTGCAAATACTGCGGTTACACTTCCTATCTACATTGTTTTCACAATTGCACTTATCTGCTTCTCAGCTTGGCTTAACCCAACACTTAAGGAAGTTTTCATTGGTTTTGATTGGTGTAACGAAGACCTTGCAAAGAATATTGCAACAATGATTTGTTCAGCAGTTCAGTTCTTCCTCTATTTCCCTGTTGACAAAATTCTTTTCCACAAGAAAAAGGAAGAAAAAGCTGAATAATTTATAGTCCTTTGAAAATCTGCCCTGTATTCTGAATACAGGGTATTTTTAATCAATATAATGGCAGGGGAGGGAATGTTATGAAAATTGATAAGAAATTATTCAATATTATAAGAATTGTCATTTCAATTATTCTTTGCGTGGCAACGGGACTTTGCTTTCTGACAAGTGTTATGACAAAAGTACAGAGAAATTATTTGTCGTCAGAGGAATTGGAAAATAGAATAGAAGCAATGAACCCGGATGAAATTGTCTTTGAGGTAGATGACGAAAAGGTGACACTTAAATCTTACCTTGAAACTCGTGTCAGTGAATATGTTGATGAAAATCTTCCCAAGTTTTCAGGAATTTCTCAAATGGCAATTGATGCGGTCCTTTCATCAGATACCGTTGCAAAATTTGTTCGCAGTCAGTTGCTTGATGTTGTAGATTATGTGCTCAATAGTGATGTGGAATCTGCTAAAAACAGAGTGCAAAACGGCACATCCGTGATGAAAAACAAGGACTTTAATCCATATAAGGCGGACGGTATAGAGGATTTTGTAAAAAGAATAATTAAGGTTATAATGATTGAATATGTGGAGGATATGTCCAAAACGGATTTTGACGAAATAATCGTTATGATGTCAAAAGAAACTATTGAAAAGTATGAAATAATTTCGATTGTACTTCTTATTATTCTTATAGCAATAAATCTCAAGAAAATAGAAAATGCTTTCCTTTATAGTGCTCTTTCCCTTTCTGTTGCGGGAATAGGTATTAAGTTTTCACAGTATAAATTCCTTTTGGAAAACAGGGGTGATGAGGACCTCGCATCCTACATTTTCATTAAGCCATATATGGATTCAGTTGGCGAAAAAGCAACAACAATATTGCTGGTTTCCCTTGTATTGATTGTCATCTTTATCTGCCTGGTATTTTTTGGAGATAAAATTAAAGCACTTCTTCCAAAGTATAAAGATAAAAAAACAACTTTATAAAAACTGAAAGCACCTTACACATCAGTTGTAAGGTGCTTCTTTTTATTTTTTTATTTTTCGAAGAATCTTCATTGTAAGGTGCTTTGCTCTTGGCATCAAGTTGTTGTAGAAATAGTAATTCAACTTTTTATTCACAAAAATATATTCGCCAATGAATTCATAGTATTTTGCACCAAAACTCATTTTAAAATCGTTAATTCCAACAAAATTATCCCTTGGTTCCATTTTGCCCAATGTACCGTCAGGGTTGATTTCGGGGTCTTTTACCATAACATAACCAAGGTCATGAATATGGCACCCTGTTTCAATACTTCTGCAGATTCGCAGGTAATTAAGATAATGGCTTGAACGTGTATTATTTCTTATAATATTCCTTGTTCCGCCGAAAAGACATGATGCAACACCTGCATAACGAAGTGTGAAACCACCTGCAACAGGAATAACGGCATCGTCGGGATAGTCCTTTGTTTCCTCCATACGTGTGTTAAAAGCCTTTGTATTGTTGTCAATGGCTTCAATATCATTCTGAATACTCTTGATTTTCTTTTGCGGAGCAGTTTCAAGTGCAGTTAAAAGCTCTGCTTTTTTGTTTTGTCTTTCATTTTCAAGGTCGCAGTCAGCTTTTTTGTTGTAATATACTATTGTAATATCACAGCAATCGTTGAAAACCTTCATAAGGTATTTAATATAGTCACCATTACGTTGTACAAATTCATTTCGATTTGAGGTGTCTTCCATAACACTCATAAATTCATTCATAATAGCAGGATTCTGCTCGACGTCATCGTAAAAGTAAGTTTTTGCTTCGAGTCCGCGAGTAGTACCTATTCTTACAGAATAACGTACACCTTTTTCACAATCCTTTAAAATCCTGTCAGCAGGAATTTGTTTACCATCATCGTCAAGAAGATGAATATATGTCTGAACAGGGTGTTTGTACGTGTAAGAGTCAATGTTTTTATTGAGCTGAAAATCATTTTCTATAAAGATTTTATGATTTTCAATTCCATCTTCAACAGTTTCACCGCTGATTCGTAAAGGAATCAATGGGTCAATAATAAGGCAGGTTGCACCGGCTTTTTTTGATTCATTCTTGATAAATTCAAGAAATTCCTTTTGTAATTCTGTGTTTTTGTAATCATAAACAGCACCGCATGGGATGTACCACACCTTACCTGCACCGGGCATCTTGCGGAAAAGCACCATACAAGTCAATACTCTCTCTTCATCGGAAAAACCACTGTAAAGAACAGAGTCCCAAGCCTCTTTAACAAGTGGCCAACGTGAACATTGAAGATATGAACCTTTGTTTTCCAAAACAAATTGGTCAAAAGCAATCTTGTCAGTTTCAATTTTAAATTGGAACATAAAAACACTCCGTTTCAAATGTCATAACCTAATAATTATACCATAGAATTAAAACTAATACAACTATGTATAGAAGAATAAAATTCTCGTTTTTTAATCGTTTTCTTAACGGGCTTGCGAATCCACCCTTTTATAATCCAAAATAAAAAACAAGAGTTTCCCAACATGGAAAACTCTTGTTTTTGGTGGGCAGGGGTGGATTCGAACCACCGAAGTCGTCGACGGCAGATTTACAGTCTGCTCCCTTTGGCCACTCGGGAACCTACCCATATTCAATTTACAAAAAAATGGAGCTGGTGGACGGACTCGAACCCCCGACCTGCTGATTACAAATCAGCTGCTCTACCAACTGAGCTACACCAGCGTTTCAACGCTTGGATATAATACCATAAGAAAAATAAATAGTCAAGTGTTTTTCGAAAGTTTTTTTAATTTTTTTACAAAATTTTTAATATGTTGATTTTAACGAAATCTTATATTAAGATATAGATGTAAACATAATGTAATATAGGTGATTTTATGAAAATCTCAACTGAAATAGATTCAATCGCATTACATATAGGAGAAGAAAAGGCAGTTGAGCTTGTTGCAAAAACAGGCTTTGATGCATGGGACTTTTCTCTTTTTCAGATGTGTGAAAAGAAAAACGGGGTGCTTGTACCGACAAAACATCCTACTGCACAGAATGAATATCTGAAATTTGCACGAAAACTTCGCCATATCGGACTTGATAATGGTATTATCTGCAATCAAGGACATGCGCCGTTTCCCAGTTCCTTTAAAAGTGCGGATTACCTTAAACGTGCAATTGAATGTGTTGCTGAGGCAGGAGGGAATATTTGCATAGTTCATCCTATGAACAATGGCACACCACAGGAAAATGCAGAGATGTATTTTGAACTTTTACCTTTTGCCAAGGAACATGATGTAAAAATCGCTACAGAGAATATGTGGAACTGGGACATTTTGCGAAATCATTCTCGATTTGCTGCCTGTGCCACACCTGAAAGTTTTAATGCACACCTTGATGCAGTAAATGATGATTATTTTGTTGCCTGTCTTGATATAGGTCATGCAGAGATGAAGGGCAGTGATACTACTGCGGTTGAAATGATTAAGGCCTTGGGCAGTCGCCTGAAAGCCTTACATATTCACGATAACGACAAGCTTCACGATTCACATGAAATACCATTTTCAATGAAAATTGATTTCATTCCTATTGTAGAGGCCCTAAAAGAAATAGGTTACGATGGATATTTTACTCTTGAAGCAAGTTACTACCTTGATAAGTACAAAAAAGGGATGTTCCTGAGTGTGTCAAAAAACTTAAGGATTCTGCTCGTAAACTTGCAGATATGTTTGAAGAGTAATATTTTGTGTATAATAGATTTACAGTTACAGATTTGGAGAAGAGCTTTATGGTAATAGATTTCCATACCCACGTCTTTCACGATAAAATTGCCGAATGGGTAATAGAATCCCTTGTGAAAAGCAGTAAGGATGAGTGCAAACCTTGTAGTGATGGTACAGTCAGCGGACTTTTAAAAAATATGGATGAATTCGGCGTGGATATTTCCGTCGTTCAGCCCATTGTTACAAAGGTAAAAAATACCGAAGTGCAAAATTATTGGGCAAAGGAAATCACAAGTCACAGGATTATTTCATTTGGTAGTTTCCATCCCGAAACCGACGATTACAAAAGAGATATTGACCTTATATGCAATCTCGGGTTGCCGGGAATAAAGCTCCATCCTGAATTTCAGCAGTTTTATATTAATGACCCGAAGATGATGAAAGCCTATGATTATGCTTTGAGTAAAGGTCTTATACTTCTTTTTCACGCAGGATATGACCCGTCATATCCGCCACCTATTCACAGCACACCACAGCAATTCGCCAAGATTTCAAAGGAAATGCAGGGCGGAATAATCATCGCCGCACATCTTGGCGGTCAACGTCAATGGGATGATGTTGAGAAATACCTGGTCGGAACGGATGTTTATTTTGATACTTCAATGGGAATGAACTATTACCCGCACGAGCAGTTTTTAAGAATTGTGAAAAACCACGGTGCAGATAAAATTCTCTTTGGCTCCGATTCCCCTTGGAATAAAGCAGGTGACGAGATTGCTACCCTTAATTCACTTCCGCTTGCTCAAGAAGAAAAAGATTTAATTTTGTATAAAAACGCAATGAGAATATTGAATGGTCATATCTTTTGGTAAGGGGTATTTAACATAAATATTTCATTTTGTAAGACAACATACAAAGCTTTGCTTCTTTATAAATACGGATAGGAATAGGTAAAAATCTTGCTTTCAAGGATTGAAAATGGTGAGTAAGTTCCACCAACAGAAATACTATTAATTCCGGATGGTTTTGCGGCGTGAGTATGGATTATATTGTTGGCAGAAGCAAAGAATCCGAAATCAACAAATAAAACCATTCTCATTTATGCACAAGCCCGGTAAAAGCGGTCAATGAAAAAAGAACCTCCTATGGTAGAACAAAGTGTCTGTCGTAGGAGGTTTTACTATTTGTAATTTTGATTATTCAATAATCATTTTTCCGTCAGCATCAAAGTTGTACCAACCGGCTTCAATTACTGTGCCGTCTGCAAATGTTAGGTCATTGATACGCTCTGTTGTCAGATAAACTCTCTTATCTTTAACAATCTTGTTGCAGTCGCCTACGTAATAGAAATTACCATCAATTTCAACAAGCTGATATGCCATCATTTTAACACCGCTCACATAAGCATAGTCGTCAACAATGCCACTAAACAGTATCATCTTGCCGTCAGCATCAAATTCATACCATCCTGCCGGAATTGGTGTTCCGTCAGCAAAAGTAAGACCGTTTGCACGTTCTGTGGTTACATACAATCTTTTACTTTTAACAATCTTGTTGCAGTCGCCTACGTAATAGAAATTACCATTAATTTCAACAAGCTGATATGCCATCATTTTAACACCGCTCACATAAGCATAGTCATCAACAATGCCACTAAACAGTATCATCTTGCCGTTTTCGTCGAATTCATACCATCCTGCCGGAATTGGTGTTCCGTTTGCAAATGTAAGACCGTTTGCACGTTCTGTGGTTACATACAATCTTTTACTTTTAACAATCTTGTTGCAGTCACCTACGTAATAGAAATCGCCGTCAATTTCAACAAGCTGATATGCCATTATTTTAACACCGCTTACATAAGCATAGTCATCAACAATGCCACTAAACAGTATCATCTTGCCGTTTTCGTCGAATTCATACCATCCTGCCGGAATTGGTGTACCGTCAGCAAAAGTAAGACCGTTTGCACGTTCTGTGGTTACATACAATCTTTTACTTTTAACAATCTTGTTGCAGTCACCTACGTAATAGAAATCTCCATCAAATTCAACAAGCTGGTAAGCCTTTTGCTTTACGTCGTTTTTGTAGAAACAGTCATCTTTAATGCCTGTGAATTTATTAGGGTCTACGTAATTATAATGAATTGTTGCGTTAAGTAAAGGCTCGTTATTTCTACCTATTGAAATTTTACTCCACTGTGCCTCTGTACCATAATAATATACATCTTTGAGTTTACTACATTTATTAAATACTTCACTATTAATTACAGATATGCTGTCTGGAATGATTATGCTTGTCAAATTACTGCAATACATAAAAGCATAGCTGTTAATCCTTGTGACGCTGTCAGGAATTGTTATGCTTGTAAGACTAGTGCACCAGTAAAATGAAGAAACAGGAATGAGTGTTAAATTATTTGAAATTGTTACATTTGTAAGGCTAGTACACCAATAAAACGCACTATTACCAATTGTTGTTACGCTGTTAGGGAGTGTTACATCAGTAAGACCGGTACAATATCTGAATGCATCTTTCCCAATTTTTATTACGCTATCGGGAATTGTTACATTTGTTAGGCTTCTGCCGTAAGAAAAAGCTGTATCTCCAATTGTTGTTACGCTGTTGGGAATCGTATAACTTGTTCTTGTGTTACCTGCGGGATATTGTATAAGCGTTGTTTTATCTTTGTTGAATAAAACACCATATTCGTCGCTTGAATAGTTTTTATTGTTAATGTCAACGGTTATATTTGTAAGGCTCTCGCAAGAGATAAGTGCTTTACTACCTATTGATGTTACGCTATCAGCAATTGTTATACTTATAACACTATCATAAGAGTAAAACGCATAATTGCCAATTGTTGTTACACCTTTTTCTATAACGATAATTTTAATATCGTTTACATAGTCGTCCCATGGTTGCTCGTCCGAATTGAAATCATACATAGCACCTGTACCGTAAATGGTTAATGTGCCATCGAATTCGTTAAATGTCCATGTAAGATTATCGCCACATTTACCTGAAACCGGAACAAAATTAGGTTCTTCACAAACATCGCAAAGTCCGTTGTTATTAAGGTCTGTATGCCCTGTTGCTTCGTATTCCTCTATGGTATCAGCAAAACCACAAATAGAGCACTTCATTATAAGATATCCGTCTGAAGTACAGGTTGGGGGAACGTATTCTTGCTCATCGAAAGCATGGTCTAATTTTTTAGGGATGATTTCTTCTTCAGTTTCACCGCAAACTTCACAAGTGCGTCTGTTTATGCCTTCCTGTGCACAGGTAACATACTGTATTGTTTCCCATTCGCCGAAGCTGTGTCCGGCTGGTGGAAGTTCTTCTGTAAAGACTACTGTCCCACAGAGGTCACATTTATATTCGACAAATCCGTACGAATCGCAGAAAGGACCTACCGGTGTTTGTGGCGATGCGAACATTTCGCAGCCGTATGCGGGAATAAAGTCATCAGTATATGAATTACCGCAGTTCATACATGCATATTCACTCCAGCCATCTTGAGAACAAGTAGCATCTTGTGTGTACAAATGAGCATAACTGTGCCCTGTTGCAGGAATTGGTTCCTGATAAGAATCCCCACTGCAAACTTGACAAATATACTCTATGTAACCATCGGTTTCACAAGTAGCTTCAAGTCGATAAATTTCAACATAACTGTGTCCGTAGGTGGAGCATTCACCACCGGTTGCAAAAGCAATAATGCTTGTAAAAGGTACCGCCGAAAAAATTAACGCCAGAGAAAGAAAAATTGATAGTATTTTTTTCTTCATTTTTAACACCTCTTTTATTTGATAATTTAATTATATTCCTTTGATTTTTCTAATTCAATGAGCTTTTTCAACAGAAATGAATTGACCGTTTTGTGTAGTTTTGCATTCTGCGTTTTACACTTTACTTTTTTGTTGACATCTTGTCCCTATATATTGTATAATTTATAGGATAATTTTTATATAATAGGAGTAGTCTGTATGAAATGGACAGGTCTTAATGAATTAAGAGAAAAATACCTTGCATTCTTTGAAAGCAAAGACCATTTGCGTCTTCCGAGCTTTTCACTTGTACCACAGGGTGACAAGAGCATTTTGCTTATCAATGCAGGTATGACACCAATGAAACAATACTTTACAGGTGAAGTAACACCTCCTAAAAAGCGTGTTACAACCTGTCAGAAATGTATACGTACACCCGATATTGAGAATGTTGGTAAAACAGCGCGTCACGGAACATATTTCGAGATGCTCGGTAACTTCTCATTCGGTGATTATTTCAAACACGAAGCGACTGCATGGGCTTGGGAATTCTTTACAAAGGTGCTTGAAATCCCTGAAGAATTACTCTATGTCAGCGTTTATCTTGAAGATGACGAGGCTTATGACATCTGGACAAAAGAAGTAGGCGTTGGCCCATCACATATGGTGCGTTTTGGTAAAGAGGATAACTTCTGGGAGCACGGCGCAGGTCCTTGCGGTCCTTGTTCAGAAATCTATTTTGACCGTGGTCCTGATAAGGGCTGTGGCAGTCCTGACTGTAAGGTTGGTTGCGAATGCGACAGATTTATCGAAGTTTGGAACCTTGTTTTCACACAGTTTGAGAATGACGGCAACAATAACTATACTCGTCTTGCAAACCCTAATATTGATACAGGTATGGGACTTGAAAGACTTGCTTGCATTATGCAGGATGTTGAAAATCTCTTTGAGGTTGACACAGTTCAGAATATTATGAAGCACATTATTGATATTTCAGGTATTGAGTATCATAAGGATGCTAAAAAAGATATTTCACTTCGCGTTATTACTGACCATATACGCAGTACAACATTTATGGTGGGTGATGGTGTTCTTCCGTCAAATAGTGGTCGCGGTTATGTTCTTCGTCGTCTTCTTCGTCGTGCAGCTCGTCACGGCAGACTTATCGGCATTGACAGACCATTTCTTGCTGAAGTTTGCGAAACAGTAATCAAGGAAAATGCGACTGCATATCCAAACCTTGTTGAAAAGCAGGATTATATCAAGAAAGTTATCGCTATGGAAGAAGAAAGCTTCTACAAGACTATTGACAGCGGTTTAGGTCTTCTCAATGAGATGATGTCTAACTCAAAAGACGGTGTTCTTTCAGGTGAAGATGCATTTAAGCTTCAGGATACATTCGGCTTCCCGATTGATTTGACAAAGGAAATCGTTGCTGAAAATAATATGACTGTTGACGAAGATAAGTTCAGAGCCCTTGTTGAGGAAGCAAGAATGAAGGCAAAATCCGTTAAGCGTGACGGTGCTGAAACTGACTGGAGAAACACAGGTGTTTCATTTAAAGATATAGCAAAAACAGAGTTTACAGGTTACACAGAAAACAACACAAACGCAACTGTTGTTGCCCTTGTTGCTGACGGAGAAAGAAAGGATTTCGTTGAAACAGGGGATGCAATTCTTGTGCTTGATAAAACATCTTTCTATGCAGAAAGTGGCGGACAAGCAGGTGATAAGGGTGTAATCACAATTGGTGAAAGCACATTTGAAGTTGCTAACACAACAAAGGATGCCGACGGTGTTGTTCTTCATCACGGTACACTTACAGGTGATGCTGTTAAAGTTGGCGATAGTGCAGTTTCTTCTTATGACGAAGAAAACAGAAAGGCTACAATGAGAAACCATACTTCTGCACATCTTCTTCAGGCTGCTTTGCGTTCAGTTCTTGGTACTCACGTTGAGCAGGCAGGTCAGCTTGTAGATGCTAATGAGGTTCGTTTTGACTTTACTCACTTTACAGCAATGACAAGCGATGAACTTAAAAAGGTTGAAGACCTTGTTAACGAAGAAATCCTCAATGCAACAGAAATGCTTATTAAGGAAATGCCCATTGACGAGGCAAAGGCTATGGGTGCTATGGCACTTTTCGGTGAAAAATACGGCGATGTTGTCCGTGTTGTAAAAGCAGGGGACTTCTCAACTGAACTTTGCGGTGGTACACATGTTGACAATACAGGCAAAATCGGTCTTTTCAAGATTGTTAATGAATCATCAGTTGCAGCAGGTGTTCGTAGAATTCAGGCTGTAACAGGTAAAAACGTTCTTAAATATATTGACGAGAAGAATAATCTTCTTTACGCAACAGCCGAGGCTTTCAAGGTTGGTAACGTTTCTGCACTTCCTATAAAGGCAGTTGCGGTAGCAAATGAACTTAAAGCCAAGGATAAGGAAATAGCAAGTCTTAAAGCAGAAATCAACTCATTCAAAACAGCAGGAATTATGGCAGGTGCAGTTGATGTTAATGGCGTTCAGCTTGTTGTTTACTATGCAGGTGAATTGGATGCCAACGGACTTCGCTCTATGGCTGAAACTGCAAGAGATTCTGCACCTAACACAGTTGCAGTTATTGCGGGTTCAAACCAGGAAAAAGGAACTTGTTCATTTGCTTGTGCCTGCGGTAAGGATGCAATTAGCCGTGGTGCTCATGCGGGTAACATTGTTCGTGAAGTTGCAAAAGTTGCAGGCGGTAGCGGTGGCGGTAAGCCCGATATGGCTATGGCTGGCGGTAAAGAAATTTCAAAGATTGACGATGCTTTAATGTCTGCAAAAGAAATTTTAGCTTCAATGCTTAAATAATGAGGTGTAATTATGGATTGTCTTTTTTGTAAAATAGCAAATGGCGAAATCCCGTCAAATAAGGTTTATGAGGACGAAAAAATCCTTGCATTCCGTGATATTGCTCCTCAGGCAGAAACTCACGTGCTCGTAATTCCAAAGGACCATGTTGCAAGTAGTGCAAATGATATCACAATGGAAAACTGCGAAATCGTAGGATATATCTTTGCAAAAATTCCTGAAATCGCTCGTCTTGCAGGTGTTGACAGTTACAGAATAATCAACAACTGTGGTGATAAAGCAGGTCAAACTGTTAAGCATATTCACTTCCATATTTTAAGTGGGGATAATCTGTCTGAAAAATTGATATAAAGGAGTGAGCAGATTGAAAAGACCATTCGCGGTAATCGGCTTTTCAATGCTCATGAGTTCACTCCTTATAATAAGAGTGAGTTTAAAGATGACTGTTGCTCTGATTATCGGAGTAATAGTCATTTTTTGCGTTCTTACCATTTTTAAAAGATTCAGGAAAGAAAAATTAATACTTTTTATTCTTATTGCGGTTATACTTTATGCCGTTTCATTTTTGTTTGCAGAGATTGGCTATTATAATGCTAAGGCCGAAATGAGTGAGGAGAAAACAGTAACAGGTGTTATCTGTGAATCCCCAAAATGTTCTGATTACGCCTTTACATATGTCATAAAACCTGACAAAGAAAATTATAAAATAAGATATGTTTCACAGGATAACAAGATGCTTGCAGAGGGCGACAGAGTAAAGATAAACACTGTTGTTTCAGAGGGGACATATAACGAGGATTATTTTGAAACCACCTTGTCCTCAAGAATTTATTTCACAGTTTTTGAAAGCGACGGCAGTCATATTGAAAGCACGGGTGAAACTGATTTTTATTACTCAACAGTTGGTAAAATCAGAATGTGGTATGCAGACGTCATTGACAGCTATTTACCAAATGAAAACGGTGCAATTGCAAAGGCTATGACTATTGGCGATAAGTCTGAAATCAGACGTGCCACAATAGAAAAATTCAATTACACAGGCACCTCACATATCCTTGTTATTTCAGGGTTACATCTAAGTCTTTGGGTATGGGGAATCATAAAGGTGCTTGAACATGTGATTAAGTCGAAAAAAATTCTCGTTGCCACAGGGTTCTTGTGCTTGATGGTTTATTCTGTTCTTGTAGGATTCAGTCCGTCGATAGTACGAGCAGGGCTGATGGTCAGCATGGTGCTTTTGGGGAAATTGTTTTTGAGAGAATCGGATAGTATAAATTCGGTCGGATTAGCGGTGACGATTATCCTTTTGGAAAATCCTTTTTCTGTTATGTCCGTGGGATTTTTATTTACTGTGCTTTCAACTCTGGGAATTCTGATAGTGCCTGATAAAATAAAACATTGGTTGAAAAGTAAGAAGTTTGGAAACTACATACTTAATAACAAACTGTTAAATACTTTTGCAAGTATGTGTATGGTAAGCTTGTCAACAGTCTTTACATTACCTGTGTTTGTTGCAAAATTTGAGATGCTTCCGATTACTACGATAATCTCGAACTTTCTTATTGTGGAACTTGCATTACTCTTGATGGTGTTGACTGTGGTGGCGGTTGCCCTGCATGGCTTTCAATTTTTCGGAATCTCAAAGGTCTTGTTTTTGCTTATTGATGTAATGGGAGATGTTATCAGGTATTTTGCCAAGGTGATTGGTGAAGCACAATGGTCAACAATCTCTGTGTCCCATAAGTACTTTAAATACTTTTTAGTTTTGGCTGTGGTGGGAATTATTGCTGCAGTTTTAGTAAAAAAGTATTACAAGGATATTACCAAGCATATTGCGGTAATCCTTTCGATAATTTTTATACTTTTGTCCGTCTATACTACGTATTATGATTATTCAAATCCAAGTATTGATATTGTGTTTACAGACGAAAAACCGATTATATTGGTAAATTCACAAGGTGAAACGGTGCTTGTAGGTACTCAGAATGAGGAAAACTTCAACACCATAAAAACCTTGATGAATTCCCACAATAAAAAGACTCTTGATACCATAGTTGATTATGATGAAAATGTGAATTTATCGTATCTTACCACTATGTATGATGAGTTTGGAAAAGTTCCGACATATTTCTACGGGGAAGCACCAAATTTGCTTGAAGGCGGTATATATGAAGAAATAAACAGTTTCAAGGTAGGTAGCGATGTTTATGTTGAAATAGGCAACAACTCGGGAGAATTTGTAGTTCGTGGCAAAAACACGAAAATTCTTTTCTTATATAATAAAGAAAATATCTTTGAAAATTATGAGGAATATGATATAATTATTGTGTTTGGAGAAAACTCCAAGGATAATTATGACTTCTTACTTTCTCTTGTGGATACTGAAAAGACAGAGATTATTCTGGCAGAGGAAAATAAAAGCAGAAAAATATGTTTGATATAGAGGGTGAAACAAATGGCATTGATTTATGAAACAGACCTTAAAAAACATATAAAAGAGAATAATATGTCAAATTGCTATTTGTTTTACGGTAGCGAAGAGTATTTAAAGCAATTCTACACTAATAAGATTTGTTCTAAATTTGTAGCTCCCGGCAGTGAAGCCTTCAGCCTTCGAAAATTTGACGGTAAGGAGGACGCACTTGATGATGTAATTGAGGGTGCTTCAGCAATTTCATTTATGAGTGAGTATTCCGTTGTAATTGCACATGATTTTCCGCTTGATTCCTTGAATAATGACGATAAAGAAAAACTTAACACATACCTTGAGAATATTCCCGATTCATCAATTACAATTTTCTGGATGGACGGAATTGACGTTCAACCTAAAAATTCTAAATGGAAATGGGTTGTGGATGCCTTTACAAAGTATGCGACAGTTGTAAATTTTGAGAAACCAACAGGAAGAAATCTTTTAAAACTTATTTGTGCTTACACCACAAAACAGGGTTGCATAATTTCAGAAAAAAATGCATCATATCTTGTTGAAACAGTGGGAGACAGCCTTAACGTGTTGTTTAATGAAATACAAAAAGTCTGTAATTTTGCGGGACAGGGCAATGAAATCACCAAGGAGTGTATTGACAGTGTAGCTGTTCGTTCGTTGGAGGCAAAAGTATTCGACCTGTCAAAGCGTATTCTTGCCTATGATGCTCAGGGTGCTTTGGAACTTTTGCATACCCTTATGCTTCAAAAAGCCGAGCCTATTGATATTTTTGGCGTAATACTTATGTCATTTGTGGATATCTATCGTGTTAAAACTGCCCTTTCGGGTGGAAAGAATGTTACATATCCTGCTCAGTTTTTTGATTATCGTAATAAAGAATTTCGACTTACAAATGCAAGTAAAATGGCAAAAAACCTTACTGACGAGCAATTAAGGGAGTGTTTTGATTGTTTTGCAGAATGCGACAGAGCATTGAAAACATCCTTTAACGGCGGAGATTTAATTCTTGAGAAGCTGATTGTGAAGATTTCGCTTATAATTGCAAGGTGAATTTATGATAAAAATTGATGAGGCAGTTGTTGTAGAAGGAAAGTATGATAAAATCAAGCTTTCAAATATTTTGGACACAATAATAATTGAAACAGACGGATTTGCCATATTCAAGGATAAGGAAAAGCAGAAACTTATTCGCTTTTTAGCAGAAAAAAAAGGAATTATAATAATGACGGACTCTGATTCTGCAGGGTTTAAAATTCGTTCGTTTATAAAGAATATTACTAAAAGTGAAAATGTGAAAAATGTGTATATTCCTGATGTTTACGGCAAGGAAAAACGCAAGACAGAAGCCTCTAAAGAAGGAAAACTTGGCGTTGAGGGTATGAATGCCGATGTGATAATTGATGCCTTGAAAAAATCAGGTGTAATATATAACGAAAACAGTAAAACAGAAAGCAGAGAAATAACGCATACGGATTTTTATGAAGATGGACTCAGCGGTGGCGAAAACAGTAGCGCCTTTCGCAAAGCAATGGCAAAGGAACTTGATTTGCCTGAAAGAATAAGCTCATCATCATTGCTTAAGATTATAAACTCATATTTGACCTATGAAGAATACAAAAAGATAGTGGGAAAAGCAAGGGAAAATATGACTAGTTTGTAAATTTTATAAAACTGTTTCCAATTTTGTCTTTTTTATGATATAATAATTTGATTTATGTTTTAATAGTACGGTGGAGGAATATTATAATGACCGTTAAAAGCAGATTTCCGGTAAATAAACCCTTTTACGATGTTCGATATGTAAGGGATTTTAAGGACTTAATTAATCAGAGTGAAAATCTTTTTTCACAGCGTCCTGCATACAAATTAAGAAATAAGGACGGGATTTATTATGAGGTTACCTATAAGAATTTCCGCCATTCGATTTATTATCTTGCAAACAGCTTGGTAAATGATAATTTTTCCAAGGCACATATTGCAGTTGTAGGTGCAAATTCATATAACTGGTCCGTAACCTATCTGGCTGTTACTTGTAGCGATAATATTATTGTGCCGATTGATAAGGAATTGACAACTGACAATATGATGGATGTTATCAAGGATTCCGATTCGATAATGCTTTTTGGTGATAAAAAATATATAAAAGCAATTAAGGCAAGAAAAGATGAATTACCTGAAGGCTTTAGATTCGTTTGCTTTGATGAGACAGAAGTTGACGGTGCCGATTATTTTGAGGACTATGTTGACATAGGCAGAAAATTATATCAAAAGGGAATAAAACATCTTGACAATATAACAGTTGACCCTGAGGCGACAACTGCAATTCTATTTACATCAGGCACAACGGGTGTTTCAAAGGGCGTTTGTCTTAGTCAGAAAAATATCTGTTCCGTTGTAATGGGTGCTGCAGGTTGCATTAAGGTTACCGAAGAAGACCAGCTTTTATCCGTGCTTCCTATTCACCACACTTATGAATGTACAGTAGGTTTCCTTTATATTATTTATTCGGGGGCTTGTATTTCCTTTAATCAGGGACTTCGTTACATCACAAGAGATTTTAAAGAAGTAAAACCAACCTGCTTCATTACTGTTCCTCTTCTTATTGAAAAAGTTCATGCAAAGATTATGAAAAAGATGGAAGAAAAAACAGCAGGTAAGCTTATTTTCAAGGTTGGTAAATATGCATCTAAATTTAGCAAGGCAATGGGAATAAAGGACCTTGACAGAAAAATTTTTGCAGAGGTTATTGAAACATTCGGCGGAAGACTTCGCCTTATTGTAACAGGTGCTGCCGCAATTGACCCGCGTGTTGCTGAGGACTTTATGCACATGGGTATTGACCTTTATATCGGTTACGGTCTTACTGAGTGTGCACCGCTTGTTGCTTGTAATAATGACCGACTTATGCTTCCTGACTCAATCGGTACTCCAATGCCGGGTGCAGAGGTTGCAATTTACAACCCTGACGATTTGGGTGTTGGCGAAATCTGGGTTCGTGGACCAATGGTTATGAACGGATATTATAAAAACCCTAAGGCAACGGCAGATGTAATCACTCCTGACGGATGGTTCAGAACAGGCGACCTTGGTACTTGCGACCGTCACAATTGCTATAAGATTACAGGCCGTTGCAAGAATGTTATTGTCACTAAAAACGGTAAAAACATTTTCCCTGAAGAAGTGGAAATGTATCTCAATACTAACCCTATTATTGAGGAGAGTATCGTTTATGCTGATGATGTTGACGATGAAACATTGGTAAGCGTTCAGATTTATCCTAATTATGAGCAGATTAAGAATAATCTTAAGCGTCAGGATATTACAAAAGAGGATGTTCAGAAGTCCGTTGAAGAAGCGGTTAAGGATGTTAATAAGAAGCTTCCTAAATATAAGAAAATCAGAAATATTGAAATCAGCGAACAGGAGTTTGAGAAAACAACTACCAAAAAAATCAAACGTCACGCTAATTTGAAGAGTAAAAAAGAAAACACAGAAGCAAGTGTTGAAACAGAGGAATAAAAGAATGTTTTTGGAATATGATAACACTGAAAATAATTCAAACGGATTGTCCGTAATGGCAATTATGGCTTCTCCTCGCAAGGCAGGGTACACAGCTAAATTATTGGGTAGCCTTTTGAGGGAATTCCCAAAGGGGACAAATATTGAGATTATCAATCTTTTTGACCTTAATCCCGTACCGTGTAACTGTTGCGGATACTGTAAAACAGGTAATGGTTGCTCAAAAAAAGACCTTGAGGATTTTTTTAGAAAATTTGAAACAACGGATATAATCATTTTTGCAACACCAATCTATTTTATGGGGGTACCTGCTCCGTTTAAAGCACTCATTGACCGATTCCAGCGTTATTATGAGGCTCGTTTTCGTCGCAATATGAAAAATCCGATTGAAAAACGTCGTAAGGCAGCTTTAATTGTCACAGCCGGTAGTGATGGTGAAATCGGTTACGAGGTAATCAAGCACCAATTATTACAGGCGTTTTCCGTACTTAATATTGAACTTTGCGGTGCAACACTTGCAAGAAATACAGACAAATGCGGAGTTGACAAGATGGATGTTGACAAAGCACGTGCATTATATTGGAAGGTGAGATAAAATGGCAGTAATTAAGGTTGATTTGAATAACTTTGCACAGGAGGTTTTAAAATCAGAAAAGCCTGTGCTTCTGGATATGTATGCTGACTGGTGCGGACCGTGTATGATGATGGCACCTGAAATAGAAGCCTTTGCAGAGGAAACAGAAAAAGTTAAGGTTTGTAAACTCAATGTCGACGAAGCAACGGAATTGGCAATCACATTTGGGGTAATGAGCATTCCGACAGTTCTTTTGTTTGAAAACGGACAGGAAGTAAAACGCTTTGTCGGTGCAAAAGAAAAACATCAGATAGCAGAATTTGTAGGAGAATAAGAGAAAATCCCAAGGAACATTTCCTTGGGATTTTTTAATGAATAATGAATAATTTTGGAACTGCGTTGCGATTATATTTATTCTTCAACAAGAACTTTTACGATTTCCCCAACATAAACTCTGTGGAAATCGCTGTTTGCGTAGTTTTTCATAATACTTTCGTCCATAAATCCGTCAGGATTCATATCCTGATAGGCAAGTTTTTTAAGTACAATATTAACCTTTGCCTGTTCAAAGCCGACTGCATTGTCAAAATCAACAGGTGTAAAGCCTGTTTCAGCCATTTTGTCAATATCACGACCTGATTTGCTTCCGCAAATACCAAGTTCTTTTTTGTATTCTCCTCCAAAGAATGAAAGTGAAAAATAGTCGTTTTTCTCTATGAATTCGTAGGTGTATCTCTGCGGTCTTACAAATACAAAGCAAACATCCTTGCCCCAGAGTTCACCGATTCCGCCCCAACTTACTGTCATTGTGTTGAAGTCGTCCTTTGTACCTGCTGTGAGCAAAGCCCAGTCATTGCTAATCATTTTAACAAAATTATCTTTAATCTCTCTTACGTTGATTTCTTTTTGCATAACCATCATTCCTTAAAAAATAATATAATAAATTATATAACGGAAAAAAGAAAAATACAATAAAAAAAGTCAGACAAATACTGACTATGCACATTTTGTCGAAAACCTTTGTAAAACTGTACAAAATTTTCAATGAAAGTTTGTATAGTTATTTTTATTCTACATCTTACATTATTCTTCCTTTTGTGCTAATATATTAACACTATTTTTGTGCCTCTGGATTGTGGTGCTGTATTTGAAGGATGAGAAAATAATGGAATTTAAGGATAGACTTAAGTATTTAAGATGTGCAAAAATCCCGACTATTACACAAAAAGACCTTGCTAATGCTTTAGGGGTAACTCAACGAAAAATATCTTTTATGGAAACAGGGACAACAGAACCTTCTTTAAAGGATATCAGGGCTTTATGCAAGTATTTTAATGTGTCAGCGGATTATCTGCTCGGTTTACCTAAAAATATGAATTACCCGGAGTAAATTATGACTAAAAAAGAACGTGCAATGCTTCTTGTTGAGGGGTTAAAAGAAATGTACCCTGAGGCAATTTGTAGCCTGACTGCAGAAAATCCTTTTGAGTTACTTGTGGCAACAAGACTTTCTGCACAGTGTACTGATGCAAGAGTAAACCTTGTTACACCTGCTCTTTTCAGTAAGTACAGAACTCTTGATGATTATGTTAATGCTGATGTGAAGGATATTGAGGAAATTATTCATTCCTGCGGTTTTTATCACGGTAAGGCACGTGACATTATCGAAATGGCAAAAGGTGTAAGGGATAGATTCGGTGGAGTTGTTCCCGACAATATTGAGGATTTAACATCATTGCAGGGCGTTGGCAGAAAAACTGCCAATTTAATTGTTGGCGATGTTTACAAAAAACCTGCCGTTGTGGCAGATACACATTTAATAAGACTTACAAACAGGATGGGGCTTGTGAGCACAAAGGACCCTAAAAAGGTTGAAATGGAACTCAAAAAAATTCTTCCGCCTGAGGAGAGTAACGATTTCTGTCATCGTTGTGTGCTTCACGGACGAGCAGTTTGCACCGCACGTAAAGCATATTGCGAAAAGTGTTTGCTGAATGGTGTTTGTAAGAAGATAATGTAGATTTGAGGGGCGGTATTCGTCCCCTTTTTCCGTTAGACAAACCCTAATTTGTCTTACGTATTGAATTTTACATACAAATTATGTTATAATATTAACATATTATGGAAAAGAGGTAAAAACTATGGACCCGATTAATGTAGATTTTGGTGGCTCAAAGAAAAAAGTCGCTCAGGAAACACCAAAGGGAAGCACCGTAAAAAAGGTGTTAATAAGCCTTGCGATTACTTTGGTAGTAGCGGCGGTGCTGTACTACTTTATGCTTCCTGCACTTAATTTTAAGGCAATTGAGCTTTATATTTATCTTGCAGTTGTGATTCTTGTTTATATTGCGGCTTTTGGACTTATGACAAGGGCATATTTTCGTGCAGAATATACCGAGTATGCAAAGAATAAAGTAAAAATTCCTATTATTCTTTTGCTTGTTCTCGGTTTGGTAGTTGTTGTTGGCTTTATTTCAGGTGCAGAGATTTTCCGCGCAAAGGATTATGCTGAAATGATTGATGTTAAGGATGGGGATTTTGCAACTGACATTGCCGAAATTGATTTCAGCAGTGTTCCTCGTCTTGATAAAGACTCATCAAACATGATTGCAACACGTGCCCTCGGTGAACTTTCAGACTATGTTTCTCAGTTTGTTGTGAATGATTATTATTCAACACAGATTAACTATAAAGGAACACCCGTCCGTGTTCAGTCACTTGACTATGGGGATGTTTTTAAATGGCTTAAAAACACAAAAGAGGGTATTCCTGCATACATCATAGTTGATATGACAACTCAAAAAGCAGAAACTGTAAGACTTGAGGATGGTATGAAGTATTCTCCTGCCGAGCATTTTAACGAATACCTTATCCGTCACGTCCGCTTTAAGTATCCTACACTTATGTTAGGTGACCCTGCATTTGAAATTGACGAAACAGGCAGACCATTCTGGATTGTTCCTGTGCTTGACAAAACAATCGGTCTTTTTGGTGGTACTGACGTCATTGGTGCTGTTATCGTTGATTCAATAACAGGTGAAACAGAACTTATTTCAACAAGTCTTGACGGTACAACAAAGCTTAACACTGATAAATTTGCAACTGACAAAGAATATCAGTGGATTGACAGAATTTATTCTTCAACAATTGTTAATCAGCAGTATAACTACTACGGTAAATATAATAATGGCTTCTGGAACTCAATTATCGGACAGGAAAACGTTCGCATAACAAGTGACGGGTACAATTATATCGCTCTTAATGATGACGTGTATATGTACACAGGCGTTACATCAATAAGTTCTGACCAGTCAATTATCGGCTTTGTTCTTATCAATCAGAGAACCAAGGAGTCAAGCTACTATCAGGTTTCGGGTGCTCTTGAAAATACTGCACAGACCTCCGCACAGGGTAAGGTTCAGCAGTATGGCTATGCAGCAACTTTCCCGATTCTCCTTAACGTAAGCGGTGAACCGACATACTTTATGGCTTTGAAGGACTCCAGTCAGCTTGTTAAGATGTATGCAATGGTTAATGTTAAGCAATCTACTGTTGTTGGTGTCGGAAACACATTGTCTGAATGTATCGAAAACTACGCAGCGGAGCTTCAGAAGAGTGGCGTAAGCGTGAATGTTGATGTTGAGTCAATGGGTAACGAAGAAACACCTGATGAACCAAAGGTTGAAACCGTTGAGGTAACGGGAACTGTTGCGGAAATCAGAAGTGTCATCACAGGTGGAGAAACTTATTTCTATATCAGACTTAAGGACGGCGAGGTATATTACAAGGTTGCGGCTAAGGATGCTGAAAAAGTCGTAATTCTCAATGTTGGTGACGAAATAACCTTTGAGGTTGACAAGGACGTAACAGGGGATATTGTTTCAGTAAACAGTGTTAAATAAAATTTGGGGCGGAGTGTTATACTCCGCCTGTGTCTTTTATAGCGAAACAGTTAAGGAAAAACAATTGCCGTGTCAAATAATGGGTAGTTGATTTGACAATGCTCTTATGATATGATGTGAGTGTGAGAGTGGAAGGTGATTAAATGAAAAGAATTCTTTATAGTGCTACGGTAGTTTCAGTTTCACTTTTTGTTGTTTTTTATTCCATTTACAAATTTACAGATAATGATATTTGTCAGATTCTTTACATAACTTTTATGACATTTTCATATCACTGTGTAATGAGATTGATTGTAGGTCTTGGTATTGGTTATGTCCACAAAGGTGAGTACAATTATAATGCAAAATGGTTTCAGCAAAGAGACTTTGAGAAAAAATTGTATAAAAAGCTTAATGTGAAAAAGTGGAAGGAAAAAGTCCCGGCTTGGTCACCACAAAGCTTTGAGACAAAGTATCACACCTATGATGAAATTGTTCAATCAATGTGTAATGCGGAGGTAGTGCATGAAATTATTATAGTATTTAGTTTTGTACCAATTTTATTTTCCTTGGAATATGGTGTTCCGATAGTATTTATTATCACCTCTGTTCTTGCAGCGGCGGTGGATTCTGTTTTTGTTGCCATTCAACGATATAACAGACCGAGAATAGTTAGGCTGATAAGCAAAAAGGAGAGATAGTTTTATGAATTTTACGGAAATAGCAAAAGGCAGATACTCTTGTCGCAAATATGATGCTGAAAGGGTAGTTGAGGACGAGAAAATAAAAGCAGTTCTTGAAAGTGCAATTCTTTCTCCATCTGCTTGTAACAGTCAGCCCTATCACTTCACAATCTGCAAGGGTGAAAAGGCAAAGGAAGTGGCAAAAGCCACCCAAGGTATGGGGATGAATAAATTTGCAAGTGATGCTCCTGTGATGATTGTGGTTTCAGAGGATAACTATAACAAAACAGCAGGTATCGGTGCAAAAATGAAGGGTAACGATTATCGTTCAATTGATATAGGAATTGCAACGGCATATTTAACTGCGGAGGCAACAACACAAGGTCTTGGTACTTGTATTTTAGGTTGGTTTGACGATAAAAAAATTCGTAAAATCTGCGGACTTGAGAATCCTGTACGCCTTGTGATTTCAATGGGCTACGAAAAGGTAAAACCTGAATTACAAACCAAAAAGAGGAAACAGTATAATGAAATTGTAACGGAATTGAAATAATTTCGTTAAATAGACAGAATAATGTCAAAAAATATTGTCTAATATGCTTATTGAAATAGAATTTCAATGTGGTATAATTAGATTATCTCAAAATGGAGGGAGAATGGTTATGTTTTGTCCAAAATGTGGTAACCAATGTGAAAACGTAAGTGTATGTCCTACTTGTGGTACAGCACTTAACAATCAAACTGCAGCTCCGGTAAATCCTGTTGCTGCACCTGTTAAACCGGCAAACTCAGGCTTTGCACCGGTATCAAATGAATCTAAAAAGGCTTTAGATTCAGTTAAGAAGATGCCGAAGAAGAAAATGATTCTCGCTATTGTAGCAGTTGTGCTCGTAGTTGCAATTATTATTTCTTCTGTTCTTATTGCAGTTGCAAATAAGCCAATGACAAAGATTGCCTCAGGCGTTGAGAAACTCTTGTTCGATACAGAGAGTTTTGAATTCCATTTCAGAGCAGGGGACTATGCTTCTGCTTCAGGTGGTGTTTGCTGGGGTGATGACTTAGTAAGTTCAAGCTTCTATATAAAGGCTTTGGAAGACAATAATGAAGAGGTATCACTTCGTGCTGCTTCAAACAAGGGTATTTTTGCAGTTGTTCAGTATCCTGACAGCGACTACTATCCTGCAATTTCGGGTGACCTCCCTGTGCTTTATGGTGAGGTAAAGGCAAACAGAGATGACCTCTGCAGTTATTTTGGTATGGATTATGACGAGTTAGCAGAGGAAATGGAAGAATACTACGGCATTACTCCTGACCAGATTGTAAGCTGGGCTGACACAATCATTAAAAAAGGTAATATTAATGAGGATGTTATTAAGGAAGTTTATAATTCTTGGTTAAGAGTAGCTTACGCTGAAGAAATGGAAGAGGAAGTTGACAATATTCCTGATTATAAGACACTTAAGAAGGTGCTTGTAAACTTCATTACTAAGGGTCTTAATGATGAAGCAGTTGTGGTTGAGGATTCTTACAAAGAGGATGGCGTAAAGTACTATGACCTTAAGATTGACACTGAAGAGGTAACAAAGTGCTTGTATGAATTCCTTAAGGACAACAAAGACCTCAAAGATTTCTTGACAACAGATATGGGTAAGGATTTCATGGATGAGCTTGATGAAGCAACAGAATATGACGGTGAAAAAGTAAAAGTAACTGTTGGTATTGCAAAGGGTCGTCTTGCACATATCAGCTCAAAAGAGTCAGGTGTAAAGGTTTCAATTGATTTCTCAAACTTCAACAAGAAGATTGATTTTGAAGCACAGCTTGCAGCAGTTAAGGAACTTCGTGACGAAGAAGACTGGATGGAGCTTAGCGAACTTGACGATTTATCATACAGCTTCTAAAAAAGAGTTTAATTGAATTTGCGGCAGACTGTCTTAAAGGGCGGTCTGCCTGTTTTAAGGTTGGTCAGAATGCATATTTTATATAAATACCTATCAAAATATAAGGTTAAAATCGGATGTTGTGTAGTAGTTTTGCTATTACAGACAGCATTCTGCTTACTTATGCCTTTTTTGATGGGTAATTTTATAAATACAGGCATTCAACAAAAGGGAATTGAGGAAACACTTCCCTATGCAGTAACTGAACAAGCAATGCACCTTTTCAGTAAGATTGTACCTGAAAAGGAATTTGAAGTTTTTAAGGGTAATTACGAATTCCTTGAAGACGCACCTGATGATGCGCCAAAGTATTTGCAGGATTGTAGCAATCGCTATTTTATCAAGGATTTTGAAAATACTCAGGAGGCAGAAGATATCTACAACAATGCAGTTATCGCAGCATTGATTTTTGCACAGGAGAATTTTCCTCAGTTGGAAAGTATTAACGTTGATGCTCTTTACGACTATGTCAGCTTTACGTTTATATACGATAAATTAAAAGATAAGGAAATTGAACCTGCCACAGTGCAGGATGTGTATGAAAGTGCACAGGCAAACGGCGACGCAGTTAAAACGCAGATTGCCTCAATGCTTTTGCCCTATATTTATGAGGACACAGGTGTTGACCTAGAAGAAACTCAACAGGAGTATGTGACAAAATATGGTGTATTGATGCTTTTGTGTGCAATAGGACAGATTTGCTGTATGCTTTATGTTCATTCCAAGGCATCTTTTATCTCTGCAGAGATTGAAAACAGTTTAAGGAACCGAATTGTTCTTCATTCAGCAAAATTCGGCAAGAGGGAATTATCCCAGATTTCACCTGAACAAATTACATCCTCGGTTATTACGGATGTTCCTCAGGTGGGGATGATTGTAAATTATTTTATTAAATTCTTTATGTACGCTCCGTTCCTCGCTATTGGCGGTGCGGCAATATCCCTTTCGAAAAATTTCGTTATGGGATGCTTAATAATACTGACAGCGCTTGTTATTGTAATTGCGCTTGTAATTGTATTTAAATTAACAGTAAAACGTTATGAGATTATGAATTCTATCTATATGAAGCTTTCAAATCTCTTTAAGACAAATATTGACCAGGTGCTTACAATGCGTTCATTGAATGCAGAAAAGTTAGAGCACAAAAAAACAGAACAGCTTTCCAATGAGAACAGATTTAACGAGAATTTTGTTTTAAGGTCAGTTTTCATTGCATTAAGCCTGATAAATTTGATAACAAATGCAGTAATTGCTGTTATTATTATACTGGGTGGCAACAGTCTTCTTTCATCTTCCTTGAATTTGGGGGATATGGTTGCCTTTATTCAGTATGCACTTTTAACGGTGTCTGCTTTTATGATAGTAGGTGCAACAATTGTCTTCTCTCCACGTGCGATTATCGCACTTAAAAACATTGATAGTGTACTTTCAGTTGAGGTTGTTGTGGAGGATAAGGGCACTGTTACGGATATTAAGGATAAGTGGAATATCCGATTTGAAAATATAGTGTTAAACGGTGTGGAAAATGCAGAATTTTCTTTTGATATTCCATTGGGTTCAAAGGTTGCAATAACAGGACCTACGGGCTGTGGTAAATCCTCCCTTATGGATTTAATTCTTCGTAATGATGTTGCCGTAGGTGGAAATATCTATGTGGGAAATGAAAAAATTGAAGATATAAGTATTGAGTATTTAAGAAAAAATATTTCCTTTGTTCAGGGTACGGGTGTACTGTTTACAAAGACACTGAGAGAAAACCTTATGCTTTACGGATGTCAGAATGATGATGCTGTAATGGAAAAAGCACTTAAAATGGCTGAATGTGGATTCTTACCTAAAGAACCTCTTGACCGTGTTGTTATGAATGGCGGTGCAAATTTCAGTGGTGGACAAAAGAGCAGACTTGCCATTGCCGGTGCATTGGGTAAGGAAGCAAAAATCTATATTTTCGACGATTGCTTTACAGCACTCGACAGTAATACTGAAGAAAAGATTCTGTCAAACCTTTTAAGTGATAAAAAGGATGCAACTGTAATTATTGTTTCCCAGAGTGTGAAGAGCATTAAGAATTGCGACAAAATTGTTGTTCTTTCAAATAGTGGTGTTGAAAGCCAGGGAACTCATGAGGAATTGTTGCAGAAATCTCCTTATTACAGCAAAGTTGTACGAAATCAAATAGGGGAGGTGTCTGAAAATGGCAGGTAAGAGCACAATTTTCAAATTTAGATTTGACACTTCCACTACAGCACAGGGTGATAAAGGGGTAAAGAAATATAATCGTGAATTTCTGTCCTCAATGGCACCTTTTTGGTGGCAAAATGTTTTAATAATAATTACTTCGATACTTTATGCATATACTTTTGTAGCCACAACAAGAGTTCTGGGGGAACTTATTGACCTGTTTGTGTCCTCAATTGTTATGTCCGTCCTTAATGGTGAAAACACTGTGTCAAACAGTGCTATCGGAAATGCAGTCCTGAAGGCAGCATTGTTTATTTTTGCCAATACATTGTTGTCTTTTATGCAGGGTGTCTTTGCAACAAAGGTTTCTACACGTTATTCCCATAATCTCAGATGCAGGTTGTTTGATAAGTTTAATCACCTGCCTATGACATATATTGATTCTCATTATCACGACAGGATTTATGAAATGCTGACGGATAGTGTTGATGCTATGAATCAAAGCTTGTATATGATTCTGGGTAAGATTATTTCGTCATTGTTGGTTGTATTTGGAATAATGGTTGAGCTTTTCAAGATTGACTGGATTGTTACAATGTTCATCCTTGCAGTTGTGGTAATAGGCTTTTTTATAATCTATCTTTTAAGCTTTTCTGAAACTGCATATTCAGTTGAGCATCAGCAAAAACTTGGAGAAGTACATCGTGAAATCAGCGAATTCTATAAGGGTATAGTAATTGTTCATTCCTCAGGCAGAGGAGAAAAGATTTCCGAGAATATTTGCAATATGAATGACGATTTAGGAAAAACCGTTAAAAAGGCAAGGGGTATTTCCTCCTCATCCTCAATTATTACAGAGGCTATTACAGTTATTTCACTTGTTCTTGCCTTGGTGGTAGGTGCTTTCAGAATTGATGAGGGTGTAATAAGTCTGGGTGTTCTTATTACCGTTATTATTTATATCAGAAAGCTTAATGAACCATTGACACAGTTTAATTCTTTCTCAGCGGTCTTCAAGACACTGAATCTTACAAGATATGCAGTATTTGATTTCCTTGATGAAAAAGAGGTTGCTGTAACAGGTGAAGAGAATATTACCTGTGGCGACATTGCTTTTGAAAATGTTAATTTCGGGTATTACGAGAATCAGGATGTTATTCTCAATGCTTCCTTTACACTTAAGCAGAGGGGAATAACCGCAATCACAGGGGAAACAGGCGCAGGAAAGAGTACAATTATTAAACTTATGCTTAATTTCTATTCACCCGGTTCAGGTAAAATAAAAATGGCAGGAATGGATATTTCAAAGTTTAATCCCTCCGTTTACAGACAGAATTTTACAATAATACCGCAGAATGCAAAATTGTTTGATTGCAGTATTAAAGAGAATATAAAATACGGTATGGAGAATGTGACCGACGAAGATATTTTCAAGGTGGCAAAGTGCGTTGGTGCAGATGAGTTTATCAAAAAACTTCCTCAGGGCTATGACACTGTGTTTACATCCTCAGTTCCTAATCTTTCTTCGGGTCAGATTCAGCTTGTTCTTCTAGCAAGAGCAATTTTGAGAAGGTGCAGTTATATTATTTTTGACGAGGCAACCTCTTTTGTGGATGCTGAAACAGAATCACGACTCAACGCCCTGCTCAAGGACCTTTCTAAAGACTGTGGAATTATAATTATTGCACACAGACAGACTGCCATTGATATTGCGGAAAATATAGTCAGAATCAGTGACGGCAGAGTTATTGAAACATAAAAAGTGAAAGAGGTGGGATTGTTGTCTCAATGTGAGGAATGCTCAAACTACTATTATGACGATGAATTACAGGAATATTGCTGTGATGTGAACCTTGATGAGGATGAGATGATGCGGTTCCTTACCTCGCCCAATTACCGTTGTCCTTACTTTAGACTTGATGACGAGTATGGAATTGTCAAAAAACAAAACTGATTTTTGTACATTATTAATCTTGAATTAAAGACCAAAAAATAGTATAATTAAACATAGGGAAAATACCAATTTTTGGGGGATTGGATATGTATCAGTATATTTATGCTTCTGCTGTTATTGTGGGTGTTTTGGTAACAGTTGCGTTTTTGGTTTTACGTGTTATGCGTGGCGGTGTAGGTGCTATGTTTTTAAAAGCAGGTGCATCTGTCTGCTTTATTGGTACGGCTTTTTCTGCTTTTGCCTATAATCACGAAAATTTTGAGTATGGTATCCTTGTTATTATGGGACTCATATTCGGTCTTTTAGGTGATGTATGGCTCGATATGAAATATGTTTACAAGCAACATAATCATATCTATACATACGCAGGTATTATCTGCTTTATTGTAAACCATATTTTCTATATCCCCGCTGTTGCCTTTAAATATGGCGAAGGTCAATTTGAGTGGTGGTACGGTGTAATCAATATTGTAGCCTGTGTAGTGTTTGCTACTGTAACTTTGGCACTTGAAAAACCAATGAAAGTGAAATACGGAAGGTATAAAAAAATACTGTTCATTTACGGAATGTTGCTTTCTCTTACAATGTTTACAGCAATCAACGGTATTTTCTTCAAAGGCTTCTCAAAAGACTTACTTATGCTTTCAGTAGCAGCAATTCTTTTTACACTTTCCGATTTGGTGCTTTCAAACATCTATTTCAAAGAGGGCGGAAACACAAAACCGAATGTTGTTGTAAACCATCTTCTTTACTATGCAGCACAGTTTACATTCGCAAGTACACTTTTGCTTAAATAGTCACAGTGTCAAAAAACAATTTGTAATTTTGGTTATACTGATAGTTGTAATTTTTTGCAACTATTGGTATAATTTTTTGTATGAGATTTCAGGAGGGGTGTAAATGCTTAACGGATTGTTTGTAGCCTTGACCATTGCCTATGTTGTCTGCGTCGTTGCATTCCTTGTGGTAAGGGTTAAGCAGGTTAATTTTAAAGCAGTTTTGCTTAAAACGATATCATCCTTATTATTTACTGTTACTGCTTGTGTTGCTGTTGCAATGAAGCCTGAAAATTTTAATTATGGAGTATTGTTCATAATTGGTATGATTTTCTGTGTAGTAGGGGATATATGGCTTGACCTTAAATATGTGCATAAAGAGTATGATGAGCCATACACTTTCACAGGCATAGCAAGTTTTATGGTAAGTCATATTTTCTATGTTGTCGGAATTTTGTTGGCTTATCCTGAGTACATTCCGTGGCAGATAGCACTTGCCATATTCAGTGCATTATTAATATCAATTGTTGAAAGACTTATTTCAAATAAAACAGGTTTTGAGTATGGAAAACTTAAAGGATTAACCTTTGTCTATTCAATTATAATAATGTTTACTGTAACATTCAGCCTTAATGGAATGAACGCATTTGGTTGGCTACCTATGATTAACGGTGCCCCTATGCCCGATGTTTTACCACGCTTCGTAACAATGAATGTGGGAACACTTATTTTTGCACTTTCTGATTTAGCCCTTTCAATAGCATTTTTCAGAAAAGGCGGAAATACAAAAGCTAATGTGATATGGGTACACATTACATATTATCTTGCACAGTATTTATTAGTATTATCAATTCTAATGTAAGAGATAATTCAAAGGAGATAAAATTATGGAACAGAAAAAGTATGTTAAGAAAAATGAAATGACTGCTTTTTGCGTTGCAGGTTTAGGTCAGGGTATGATTTATGCCTTGATGTCAAGTTACATCAGTGACTATTATCTCAACGTTTTGCAGTTGACCCCGATGTTCGTGCTTTTGCTTATGCTTTTGGCACGAGTATGGGACGCTATCAATGACCCACTTATGGGTATGATTGTTGACAGAAGCAATCTTAAAAGTGGAAAGATGCTTCCATTTATCCGTTGGGCATTAATTCCAATCGCAGTTGTAACATTACTTATGTATTTAAGCCCTAATCTCGGCAAAACAGAATTGATGATTTATTCAGCAATCGTTTATGTTGCTTGGGGTATGATTTATACAATTGGTGATGTTTCTTTCTGGGGACTTCCAAATGTTATGACCCCTGATTCTGAGGAAAGAAGTTCTGTTATTTCTGTAAGTAAAATTTTCAACTCAATCGGCTCTGCTGTTCCCGAAGTTCTTTTCCTTGTTGTTGGTCTTGTTATTGCTGCGTGGGTTAAGAATCAGGACGTTACTCCAGACCCACTTATGGTGCAAAAGAGAAAGTATCTTATAATGGCAATTGTAACTGTTGGACTAGGGACAATTCTTTATGCTCGTGCTTGTACAGGCGTTAAGGAACATGTTAAAATGCCTGTCCACAAACGTCAGCCAGGTGAACCATCACAACTTGCTCGTGTATTTAAGTGCAAGCCTCTCGTTCTCGTTCTCTTGATGGGTATTCTTTCAAGTGGTCGTTATATGGTCTCCGCTGCAGCTATCCACGTTGCACGTTATTCATTCTACATAGGTCCTGACCTTGCAACTCTTGCAACAGAGGCAGACAGAATTGCTGCTATCGAAGGTAGTATTTCAACAGTTAAAACAGTTTTCCAAATTAGTTCAATTGTTGGTCTTTTCGGTGCAACTCTCTTTATGCCAAAACTTATGAAAAAGTTTGACTATAAGAAACTTGTTATCGTAACTTGTCTTGCAGGTTTTGTAGCAAGTATTGTTACAACAATTGTTGGTTGGTTTACAATGAATCTTTATGCTTGCATCCCATTCATTATTATTTCCTGTATTCCACTTGGTGTTATCAATACAGTTACTCTTGCAATGATTGGTGACTGCCTTGACTATATGGAACTTAAAACTGGCTTCCGTGACAATGCTCTCGGTGCTGCTTGTCAGGGCTTTATCAATAAAATCGGTAATGCATTTGCAACATCAGGCATTGTTATTATGTATATGGTAATCGGTCTTGACCCTGCACAGATGCTTTCATCAACAACAGTAGTTTCTGCACTTGATATGCCTGCTGATATGAGATTTGCAATGTTCTCACTTGTTTCAATCGTTCCTGGTATCAGTATGCTTCTCTGTGCAATTCCAATGTTCTTCTACAAAATTGCAGGTAAAGAAAAGAAAGATATGATTTCAGCACTTCAGGCAAAACGTCAGTCCGAAGGTTTTGTAGTAAACGAATAAAAACTTAAAGCCTACTTAATTGTAGGCTTTATTTATAGGTGATATTATGAGTTTTAATTTTTTAGTTTTAACTGACCCGCATTTTTTTGATACTGATTTAGGTTGTTCTGGTCCTGACTATGAGGATTTTATGCATTACGAGCAAAAATGCTTTGCGGAAACCGAAAGTATCAATAATGCAGTTTTTAAGTATTTAGGTGAAACAGATTTAGCCGATACAGTTTTGATTGTCGGTGACTTAACACAGAATGGTGAGAGAAAAAGTCACGAAAAGTTTATAAAACTTCTTTATGACATAAAGGCAAAGGGTAAAAAGGTTTATCTTATTACCGCTGACCACGACTGGAAGGGTGACCCGTTTGCATTTGGTGAAAAAGGAAGATATATGCCGGAGCCAACACCAAAAGAAGACCTTATTAAACTCTATAACGATTTTGGATTTGCTGATGCAATCGCAGTAGATGAAGAACATCTTTCCTATGTTGCACAGATAAGTGAAAATGTGCGACTTTTAGCAATCAATGCCGACATCAAAACTTACGGTCAGTTCAGTTTAACTGAAAAACAGGTTGAATGGATTAAAGAGCAAACAAAAAAGGCGAGGGAAGAAAATCAGACAATGTTTGCAATTTGTCACTATCCCGTGCTTCCTATTCAGCCACTTTTTTCTATAATCAAATCCGCTTTAATGTATGATTATAAATCAGTTGCAACTCTTCTTGCAGACGAGGGTGTGCATCTTGTTTTCACAGGTCATATGCACAATCAGAGTATCAACGAGTTTGTCACAGAAAAAGGAAACCAATTCTTTGACGTTACAACAGGTTCAATTATTGCCGACCCATCATACATAAGACTTGTAACTCTCAATGACAATAAAGCAGAGATTAAGAGTATTCCTACTCCCGATTTTGACTACGATACAAAGGGTATGACCTGCAAGGAATATCTCACATCAGTTTTTGATGCTATGATTAGAAATATTCTTCTCGACTTGCGCGACGATACAACTCGTGCTATGCGTAAATTCCATATTAAAGAGAGCAAGGGACTTGTTTTTGCACTCCGTATGGGTGGCAAATTGCTTTGTTCAATAAAACTTGGCACTCTTGCAAGATTACTCTTTATAAAATGCGATAAGAGTATCAGAAAAGTTAAACTTATTGATTATGCAACCGTCCTTGTACGAAATGTCTTCCGCGGTAATCAAACTTATAATGAGGGCACTCCCGAGGGTGATGTTTTCATTGCATTTTTAAATAGAATCAAACCAATTCTTAAAAAAATCAGCGTGAAAGACCCTTATGGTGAAAAGGTTGATTTAGCAGAATTACTTAAAAACACCGCAGGAAATTATGGATACGACGACTATAACGAAACAATAGAATGGTAAAATGTAGGGCGGGGATGCCTCCCTTGTCAAAGGGAGGGGGACCGCTTGCGGTGGAGGGATTCACTCTCCGCCGTATTTTTTTCATTTCCCTATTGCAATTTCATGCTTTACTGTGATAGAATAACTCTAATCTTTTCGTGAAAGAAGTAATATTATGGTAACACTTGATAAAATCTATCATGCATCATTTGTTTTAAAGGATATCATCCGTAAAACAGATATGATTTATGCACCCAAAATCCGTACGGACTGTGAGGTTTATCTCAAAACAGAAAATTTGCAGGTAACCGGTTCATTCAAAGTTCGTGGTGCGGCATATAAAATCAGTCAACTTTCAGCAGAGGAAAAAGAAAAAGGTGTTATTGCTTGCTCAGCGGGTAATCACGCACAGGGTGTGGCACTTGCTGCAACAAAAAATGGCATTAAATCACTTATTTGTCTTCCCGACGGTGCTCCAATTTCAAAGGTTGAGGCAACAAAGAGTTATGGTGCTGATATTTGCCTTGTTGAAGGTGTTTATGATGATGCATATAATAAAGCATTACAGTTAAGAGATGAAAAGGGTTATACCTTTGTTCATCCTTTTGACGATGATGATGTAATTGCAGGTCAGGGTACAATCGGACTTGAAATTCTTGACCAGATTGCAGATGCAGATGCAGTTGTTGTGCCAATTGGTGGTGGCGGACTCATCAGCGGTGTTTCATTTGCTATCAAAGCACTTAATCCAAAGGTTAAAGTTTATGGTGTTCAGGCAAAAGGTGCACCAAGTATGTATAACTCAATCAAGGACGATAAAATCGAACGTCTCGACAATGTTTCAACTATTGCTGACGGTATCGCAGTTAAAGAGCCGGGTGCAAACACATTTGAATATGTAAAGAAATATGTTGATGAAGTTGTAACAGTTTCCGACGATGAAATCGCAACTGCAATTCTTACTCTTATTGAACAACAAAAACTTGTTACAGAGGGTGCGGGTGCAGTTTCAGTTGCAGCAGTAATGTTTAACAAAATTCCTGTTGAGGGCAAAAAGGTTGTCTGCCTTGTTTCAGGCGGTAATATCGACGTTACAATTCTGTCCCGTGTCATCAAACGCGGTCTTTTAACATCTGGTCGTACATATTCACTTACAATTGAGCTTGTTGACAAACCCGGTCAGCTTAAAGGAGTTTCAAATATTATTGCAGATTTGGGTGGTAATGTTATCTCAATTCATCACGAAAGAGCATCAGAAAACTCTGAAATCAACGGTTGTTATCTTCGTATTTTGCTTGAAACCCGAAACTTTGAGCATATTGAAATGATTAGAAATGAATTAACAAGTCAAGGCTACAAATTAGTATAAGGAGTATTAATTATGATTAAAACAATCAGTACAGATAAAGCACCTGCTGCAATCGGACCATATTCACAGGCAAAAGTTGTTGGAAATATGGTTTTCACATCAGGACAAATCGCAATAAACCCTGTAAATGGTGAAATTGAGGCGACAACTATTGAAGAACAGACAAAACAGGTTTGCGAGAACATCAAAAATCTTCTTGAAGCATCAGGTAGCGATTTAGAGAATGTAGTAAAAACAACTTGCTTCCTTAAAAATATGGAAGATTTCGGGGCTTTCAATACAATCTATGCAGAGTATTTCACCTCAAAACCTGCACGTTCCTGCGTAGCAGCAAAACAGTTACCAAAAGATGTATTAGTTGAAGTTGAAACAATAGCAATAGTAAAATAAAAATTAAAAACCGGACAGAGTTTTCTGTCCGGTTTCTTTATATTCTATTTGGATTGTCAGTTCTGCCGATGAGGTAATCAACACTTGTGTTATAGTAATCGGCTAATTTCCAAAGGGTATCCAACGGAATTTCTCGTTTACCATTTTCATATTGTGAATAGGTATTTTGTTTTATATTAAGATATTCGGCGAGGTCTTTTTGTTTGACATCGTTATCTTCACGCAAATCTTTTAATCTCATAATAATCACCTTGAAATGATTTTACAGTATCACATAACGAGATATTGACATTTATCTCAATTTGCGATATATTATAAGAAATAGTGTGTGAAAAAATACAATGTTTATAGGAGATGATAATATGAAAAAGAAGATAATAAAAGTAATTGCTGTTATTCTCGCAGTAGTGCTTATCTGTGGCGGTGCTTTTGGCGGATATGTTTTATATCGTTTTAATTTTAACGGACCAAAAGACCTTGTCCATAGTTACGAAGAAATTTACAATCAAAACCAGATTGCCTATGACGTGGGTGACGATGGAAAGTTTTCCGTCTTAAAAATCAACGATACTCATTTCTTTAATGGCACTTGCGAAAACGACAGAAAAACGATGGATGATTTAAAAGCGATTCTTGATAAAACTTCTTGTGATTTTATTGTTGCCAATGGTGATATAGTTGATGGATTTAATCTTGTTTCCGATTATGACAAATATGGTGCGATAAAGGTTTTTGCTGACCTTATTGATAGTTATAATATTCCATGGACATTTATTCCAGGTAATAACGACAGCGAAATTGACGGTGAAAATGAAGATGTGATTGCATATATGATGCAGTACGAAAATTTTGTCTGTGGAAATGAAAAAGACATTGACGGAGATATGCAGTATTTTGTTGACCTTGAATATAAGGGTGAATTGGCTCATTCTCTTGCTTTTATGGATAGCAACGCAAGAACAATCAAGGCAATAGGCAAATATGATTACATAAAACAAAATCAGATTAATTGGTTGCTTGACGGAATTGAAAGCAGAAAAGTCAAAACAAGTGTATTTTTCCACATGAATACACCTGCATTTAAAACTGCTTTTGAAAAAGGTGAGGCATACGAAGGATTTCCATCTGCTTATGAATATGCACTTGATACAATCACAGAAAATAAATTGTTTGATGAAATGACAGCGGATAATGAATATATTTCACTTATTTCAATAGGTCATGTCCATAGTAACAATATGTGCCATTTCTATAACGGAAGATATTATCAGTTGAGTAGTGTGAGTGGATATAGTGCATCTCATCCTGATGCTTTAATTCCATCATGCACATTGACAGTAATTGATGTAACAAAAAACAATGCAAAAGAAATGTATCATTTTGAAAAAGTAGTAGCATAAAACAATTAATGGATAGAGAACCCCCGAACAGGATTTCCTGTTCGGGGGTTAATTTTGTGCTTTGCGTTTTCCGTTTTACACTTATTTAATCGGTTTAATTCGGAATGTGTATGTATAAACCTTATTTGGTTTCAACTGATATTTTTCTCTAACCTGTGCGTCACCAGGCATATCGCCACCAACACCGATTTGATTCAAGTCAACATTGAATGTTGTAATATCAAAATGTGGTAATTCGTGGATATGCTTTGCGAGTTGTAACTGGTCTTGTGTGTAATGCCATGCGCTGAAACAGAGTGGTGTGTCACCCATAGCCTCAAAACGAAGACCTTTGTTTTCCTTGTTCCTGATTTCAACCCATCTGACATCGGTACGGTTACCGTTTTCCTGTGGTCTCATATAATGATGTTCAAGGTCGGCAACACTCTTTTCATGGAGAGTAATCTTACCACCGGTTTTTCTGTCAAAATATGTTTCATGAGGGCCACGGCCATACCATTTAACCTGGTCGAATTCACGAAGAAGACCCATCTTTGTACCAAAACGGAGAAGATTGAAGTTCTTCGGAGTACCTGTATGAGAAACCTCAATACTACCGTCAGGACTGATTACAAATTTTGACGTAACACCTGAGAAGAACTGAACATTCCAGTCGATATCAACAACAACCTGACCGAGAGAATTCTTCATAACGGATTTAAGAGTACCTTTTGCAGAATTTGTTGCTCTCTGCCAATTAAAATATGGGTGGAACGGAATAAGGAATGGTACAAAGTTTGTATTTGAAAGGTCGTTGTCAGTTACAGCACGGAAATAGTTTGGAGTAACTGCTGCTTTAAGATATTCCTTGCCGTCATATTTAAGTGATGTGATTTTACCACCGTCAATTTTAACAGAGAATCCGTCGCTGTTAGCAAATACCATATTACCATTCTTAACGTAAGTAATCTGACCGTCAATGAATGTCTTTTCTGCAGGTTTAACAGTTTTAACAACAAACTGGTCAAAGCCTTGCTCATAACCTGCCTCACACCAAGGATGTGCAGTCTTGTTAAGGAATGACACAATAAGCACACATTCTTTTTCAGGAAGACTTGCTAAATCATAAGGAATTGAAAAATCAACCTGTGACTGTGGAGCACAGTTGATGTCAACAACACCACTCTGCACCTCAACACCCTCTGCCTGTAAACTCCATTTGAACTCAAAGTCTGAAAGGTCAGTAAAGAGTTTCTTGTTTATAAGAGTGAACTCACCCTTGCTTAAATCCTTTTCCTTAACCTTAATTTCACAGTAAACTTTTTTTACCTCAAAGTATGATGGGTGAGGTTTTCTGTCCGCTGTGATAATACCGTTAGCATTAAAATATGTGTTACTGCCTGTCATTGCAGTTGTGTTTGGAAGATGGGTGTATCTGCCCGGCTCATATTTTTCAAAGTCAGTACCGTAAAGCCACTGGTCACCTTTATCTGTCTTTTTGCGGATAGCCTGGTCAACAAAGTCCCAGATATAGCCGCCGCACATATGCTCATGTGCTTCAAAATCATCCATGTATTCCTGGAAGTTACCAAGGCTGTTTTCCATAGCGTGAGCATATTCACAAAGAAGAACAGGTCTGCAATAATCCTCTTTCTTGATTGGCTTTGAATCTGCAGCAAGTGCGTTTGCAATATTGTCATAAAGTGAAATTTCAATAGGTTCTTTGTTGCAAAGTTTTTTCATAACACTCTCAACAGGATACATTCTTGAAATAACGTCACTCTTTGTAAAGTTAAAGTCACCCTCATAGTGGAACTGACGTGTGCTGTCTAATTTAAGGGCAGCTTTTTTCATTTCCATAAAGTTGCTGCCGTCACCGGCCTCGTTGCCGAGTGACCACATAAATACACAAGCGTGGTTTCTGTCGCGAAGCACCATTCTTTCCATTCTGTCAACAACTGCGTTTGTCCATACAGGATTGTCACCCGGAACACCCTTGCGACGAACACCGTGAGTTTCAAGGTCACATTCGTCCATAACATAGAAACCGTATTCGTCACAGAGTTCATAGAAATATGGGTCATCAGGATAGTGGGATGTACGAATAGAGTTGATATTCGCATTCTTCATAAAGTTTAAGTCCTGATGATATCTTTCAGTCGGAACTGCCCAACCGTTGTCAGGGTCAAAGTCGTGACGGTTAACACCACGAAGCATAAGTGGTTTACCGTTGAAAAGGAATTTCTCGCCAACAATCTCAACTTTCTTGAAACCGAAACGAATTGACTTGTATGTTGTTTTGCCATCTGCAGTAATGCTGATAAGTAATTTATAAAGGTATGGAGATTCAGCAGACCATTTTTTCGGGTTTTCAATCAACTTGTTAAATGTGATTTTGCCACCATCAGTTTCTGCTTCACCAAGGAGGATTCTGTTGTCGCCGTCGACGATTTCTGCCTTAACAACCGCAGTACCGGTTTTATCGTAATTATTAACCTGTATTTCAAGGGAAGTGTTACTGTCTTTGTATTCAGCATCCAAATCAGTAGTGATGAAGAAATCACGAACGCATTTTTTCGGCTCTGCGAAAACATATACCTCTCTGTAAAGACCGCAAAGAAGCCACATATCCTGATTTTCAAGATAAGCACCGTCGGAGAAACGATAAACCTTAACTGCAACTCTGTTTGAGCCTTTACGAGCATACTTTGTGATGTTGAATTCGTGAGGAGTCATTGAACCCTGTGAATAACCAACAAATTCACCATTGAGATAAACTTCAATAGCAGATTTTGCAGCACCAAAGTGCAAGAAGATTTCCTGACCGTCAAAGTTTTCAGGCATATCGAAATCTCTTACATAAATACCGATTTCCTGCATATCGTGGTCAATTGAAGGAATCTTATTTTTGCTTCTGCTTAATGCACGACAATATGTAGATGCATAGTAGTAAGGATAACTTTCAGTATCCTGACCAATCTGCCAAACTGACGGAACATCAATATCACGCCAGAAAGAAGGGTCAAAACTGTCAAGATAAAAATCTGTTGGACAGTTATTAAGCCCTCTCTGCCAATGGAATTTCCATTTGCCGTTAAGACTCATCTTTGTAGCAGGTACAGCTCTTCCCAAAGCATCTGCCTCGTTGTCGTAAGAAAAAGCAATAACGTGACCGTCTTCCTTGTTTCTCTTAAAGACTGCCGGGTTTTCCCAATCATAAGTATAATTTCTCATGTTTCCCATCTCCTTTATTTAGAAGCTAAATATTCAATGAATTGTTTTGCTGTTCTTGGACTTCTTCCGCCGTTGCGGAGTGCAAAGGCTTCGGCAGATAAATCCAATTCATTTTTGTCCATACATATATTATACTGCATAGCAAGATTTTCCACAATAGATAAATACAAATCTTTATTGGGTTTTGAAAATGTAACTTTAAGACCGAAACGAGCAGAAAGGCTCATAACTTCCTGAATTGTGTCCTGAAGGTGAATATCGTCACCATTTCTGTCGTTGAAATTCTCTTTAACAAGATTTCTTCTGTTGCTTGTAGCATAAATTGCTATGTTTTCAGTTTTACCTGAAACGCCACCTTCAAGAATTGCTTTTAACGCACCAAAATCATTGTCGTTTGTTGAGAAACTTAAATCGTCAATGAAGATGATGAATTTCAATGGATTGTCTGCCAACTGCTCAATAACATCGGGTAAAGAGTATAATTGATTTTTCTTGATTTCAATAAGTCTTAACCCTTGTTGCCAGAATTCATTGACAATGGCTTTGATTGTGCTACTCTTACCGCTACCTGCATCACCATAAAGAAGTACATTGTTACAAGGTTTACCTTGAATAAGTGCCATAGTGTTGTCAATAACCTTTTGTCTTTCCAATTCGTACCCACTCATTTGTGAAAGACGTTGTGGGTCGGGGAATTTTACAGGAATAATTTTTTCATCCTTATATAAAAACATATGGTGAGTAGCATAAATGCCGTAACCGATAGTTTTAATTGATGAAATCTTCTTAATATATTCATCCTTTATTGAAAGGTCACTATTTATCCATTGTGGTAAATATATATCAGTATTACAGATTGCTTTTACATCTTTACAACTGATTTGAGAAAGTTTCTGGAACAACTCCAACTCGTTTTCGACTGCACTTTGCATAAGAGGGGATGCGGTATCCTTTGCAGATTCTTTTACATATATGTTTTCATCATTCTGCAAAGTTGAGTTAATATATTCGCATAAATCGTCACTCTTTTCGTAAAGAGCAGAAACAAAATCTGAATAGAGTGAAATAAATTCATTTTCATTTGTTCCGTCACATTCAATGAGTTTTAAAAGTGAAGAAATACACTTGTCCTTTAATACATTTTTAAATATAACAACTGCCTTTGCAGACAGAATTAAAGACTTGTAATTTTTCATAAATTTACTTCCTTAAAAAAAATTTCATTTTTAGAAAATTCACTATTGACATCTTGACTTGACAAGTATATAATATTAAATTGCTATTATAGTGGAGTTATATACGCTGGAGCAATTTTCGTAAAAAGAATTTTACCATAAATACATACGAAAATCAAGGTGTAAAATAACTTTAATTTAATAATCTCCACGCCTTATATACTATGTATATAGATATGGGGCTCAGGAATAAAAAAACGAACGGAGAGTGATAAGCCCTATGGTAAATGTCAAACCGGTAAAACTTGGCAGAAATACCCGTATGAGTTTCTCAAAAATCAATGAAGTTATGCAGATGCCTAATCTTATTGAGGTGCAGAAGAATTCATACAAGTGGTTCCTTGAAACAGGACTTAAAGAGGTGTTCCGTGATATCGATGCAATCACCGATTACACAGGAAATCTCGAATTGACTTTTGTGGATTATCGAATGGACGATAAGCCAAAGTACACAGTCAAAGAGTGTAAAGAAAGAGATGCAACTTATGCAGCTCCACTCCGAGTTACCGCACGTCTTTTCAACAAGGAGACAGGTGAGGTCAAGGAAAACGAAGTTTATATGGGCGATTTCCCACTGATGACAGACAGTGGTACATTTGTTATTAACGGTGCAGAGCGTGTTATTATTTCACAGCTTGTACGTTCACCAAGCGTGTACTATGGAATGACTCATGACAAGACAGGTAAGGAACTTTACACAACAACTGTAATTCCTAACCGTGGTGCTTGGCTCGAATATGAGACAGACCAGAATGACCTTTTCTATGTAAGAATTGATAAAAACAGAAAGATTTATATTACTACATTTATCCGTGCATTGGGTCTTAGCTCAAATGCCGAGATTATGGAGTTCTTTGGTTATGACGACAGAATCGTAGCAACTCTTGATAAGGACACTACTGTAAATACAGAACAGGCTCTTATTGAGGTTTATAAGAAGCTTCGTCCAGGTGAACCACCTGCACTAGAAACAGCTCAGGCACATCTTGATGGTCTTTTCTTTGACGCACATCGCTATGATATGTCAAGAGTTGGCCGTTATAAGTATAATAAGAAACTTGCTATTTCTTCTCGTATTGCAGGTAAAACTGTTAAAGAACCTGTTATCAGCAAACTCACAGGTGAGATTATGGCTGACACAGGCGACGTAATCAGCGAAGAACTTGCTTACAGAATGGAACAGGAAGGTGTTGACACTGTTATCCTTGACGTTGAGGGTAAAGAAGTAAAAGTTTACTCTAACGGTATGGTTGATATCGGTGAATATGTTCCTATGTTCACAGAAGATGAACTCGAAGCAATCGGCATCAACGAAAAAGTTCGTTTTGATGTTCTCATGGAAGTTCTTGATAAATGTGGCGACGATAAGAATGCTCTCACAGAAGAGATGTCACTTCGTGCAGATGACCTTATTCCAAAACATATTATTAAAGAAGATATCTTTGCAACAATCAACTACCTTAACGGTTTGGCATCAGGTATCGGCGTTACAGACGACATTGACCACCTTGGTAACCGTCGTATCCGTTCAGTTGGTGAACTTCTTCAGAACCAGTTCAGAATTGGTTTTGCGAGAATGGAAAGAGTTGTTAAAGAAAGAATGACACTTCAGGGTCAGGAACCTGATAAAGTTACTCCTGTTGCCCTTATCAATATCCGTCCTGTAATGGCTGCTATTAAGGAATTCTTTGGTTCATCTCCACTTTCTCAGTTCATGGACCAGACAAACCCACTTGCAGAACTTACACATAAGAGAAGACTTTCAGCACTTGGTCCTGGCGGTCTTTCTCGTGACCGTGCAGGTTTCGAGGTTCGAGACGTTCACTACTCACACTACGGCAGAATGTGTCCTATCGAAACTCCTGAAGGTCCTAACATCGGTCTTATCTCTTACCTTGCAACATTCTCAAGAATTAATAAGTACGGCTTTATCGAAGCGCCTTTCAGAAGAATCGATAAGGAAACAGGTACAGTTCTTTCTGAAGTTGAATATATGACTGCCGACGTTGAGGATAACTACATCGTTGCTCAGGCTAACGAACCCCTGGACGAAAACGGCAAATTCATCAATGCAAAACTTACAGCTCGTCAGAGAGATAACTTCATTGAAGTTGCTACAACAGAAGCTGACTATATGGACGTTTCTCCAAAAATGGTTGTTTCAGTTGCTACTGCAATGATTCCATTCCTTGAAAACGATGACGCTAACCGTGCTTTGATGGGTTCAAACATGCAGCGTCAGGCTGTTCCGCTTCTTAAAACAGATTCTCCTATCGTTGGTACTGGTATGGAATACAAGGCAGCTGTTGACTCAGGTACAGTTGTTCTTGCAAAACGTGCAGGTACAGTTACTCAGATGGATGCAAAGACTATCGCAATCACTACTGCTGAAGGCGAAGTTGACACTTATGAACTTATTAAGTTTATGCGTTCTAACCAGGGTACATGTATCAACCAGCGTCCTATCGTAGCAATTGGTCAGGAAGTAGAAGCAGGTGAAGTTATTGCTGATGGTCCTGCAACATCAAACGGTGAAATCTCCCTTGGTAAGAATGCCCTTATCGGCTTTATGACATGGGAAGGCTATAACTACGAAGACGCTGTTCTCATTAACGAAAAACTCGTTAGAGAGGATATGTATACATCAGTTCATATTGAAGAATATGAAATTGAGGCTCGTGACACCAAACTTGGACCTGAAGACATCACAAGAGATATTCCAAACGTTGGTGAGGATGCTCTTAAAGACCTTGATGAAAACGGTATAATCCGTGTTGGTGCAGAGGTTCACTCAGGTGACATCCTTGTTGGTAAGGTTACACCTAAGGGTGAAACAGACGTTGCAACTGCTGAAGAAAGAATCCTCCGTGCTATCTTTGGTGAAAAAGCTAAAGAAGTTCGTGACACATCTCTCCGTGTTCCTCACGGTGAATATGGTATCGTTGTTGACGTTGAAGTATTTACAAGAGAAAACAGCGACGAATTAAGTCCTGGTGTTAATAAGATTGTACGTTGCTATATTGCACAGAAGAGAAAACTCTCTGTCGGAGACAAGATGGCTGGTCGTCACGGTAATAAGGGTGTTGTTTCCCGTATTCTTCCTCAGGAAGATATGCCATTCCTTGATGATGGTACTCCACTTGATATCGTTCTTAACCCGTTGGGTGTTCCTTCTCGTATGAACATCGGTCAGGTTCTTGAAGTGCATCTTGGTTTTGCATATAGAAAACTTGGCCAGAAGATTGCAACTCCTGTTTTTGACGGTGCTCATGAAGCAGATATCCGCGAGGCACTTAAAGAGGCAGGTTACCGTGAAGACGGTAAATCAATCCTTACAGACGGACGTACAGGTCAGAAGTTTGATAATCCTGTAACAGTTGGTGTTATGTATTACCTCAAACTTCACCACCTTGTTGACGATAAGATTCACGCACGTTCAATCGGTCCTTACGCTCTTGTCACACAGCAACCACTTGGTGGTAAAGCTCAGTTCGGTGGTCAGCGTTTCGGTGAAATGGAAGTTTGGGCACTTGAAGCATACGGTGCAGCTTATACTCTTCAGGAAATCCTTACAGTTAAGTCTGACGACCTTACAGGTAGAAGAAAGACTTATGAGGCTATTGTTAAAGGCCTTAACATTCCGAAACCCGGTGTTCCCGAGTCATTCAAGGTTCTCATCAAGGAACTTCAGGCACTTGCTCTTGACGTTCGTGTACTTGATGAAGACGGCGAAGAAATCGACATCAAGAACGGTTTCGACAACGACGAATTTGATTTCGTTCCTGTTGCTGATTCCGAGGTTGAATTTGAAAATGTAAACGATGCAACCTATGACAACGGCTTCATTCTCGATAATGAAGACGGTAGCGAAGTAGATGAGGATGATGATTCTGATTTCTACAGAGAAATGACAGCGTTTGAAGAATTCAACGACGATGATATGATGGATGACGAAAACTATTGATTGACTCAACCTATTTGATTTTAGAATAGATAAAGGAAGAAGGGCTAAATTTAATGGAAAAGAAACCATTTGAAGCAATTAAAATCGGTCTTGCCTCTCCTGACCAGATAAGAGAATGGTCTTATGGCGAGGTTAAAAAGCCTGAAACTATAAATTACCGTACACTCAAGCCCGAGAAAGACGGACTTTACTGCGAAAGAATTTTCGGACCACAGAAAGACCTTGAATGTCATTGTGGTAAGTATAAGAAAATCCGATATAAGGGCAAGGTTTGTGAACGTTGTGGCGTAGAAGTTACTAGAAAAGAAGTACGTCGTGAAAGAATGGGTCATATTGAACTCGTTTCTCCTGTGTCTCATATCTGGTATTTCAAGGGTATCCCGTCAAGAATGGGTCTTATGCTTGACTTATCTCCACGCGACCTTGAAAAGGTACTTTATTTTGCAAAGTACATCGTTACAGACCCGGGTGATACAGAACTTGAAAAGAATCAGATTCTCACAGAAAAAGAGTATGCTGATTATGTAGAAAAATATGATGATGCATTTAAGGCATCAATGGGTGCAGAGGCTATTAAGGAGCTTCTTCAGGAAATCGATGTTGATGCTCTTTGCGCAGCGCTTCGTGAAGAACTTAAAGATGCAACAGGACAGAAGAGAACAAGAATTCTCAAACGTCTTGAGGTTGCTGAAGCATTCAAGCAGTCAGGCAACCGTCCTGAATGGATGATTATGGATGTAATTCCTGTTATTCCGCCTGATATCCGTCCTATGGTTCAACTTGACGGTGGCAGATTTGCAACATCAGACCTTAATGACCTTTACAGACGTGTTATTAACAGAAACAACCGTCTTAAGAGACTTTTAGAGCTTAATGCTCCTGACATTATCGTTCGTAACGAAAAGAGAATGCTTCAGGAGGCTGTTGACGCACTTATCGATAACGGTCGTCGTGGCAGACCTGTTACAGGTCCTAACAACAGAGCACTTAAATCTCTTTCAGACATGCTTAAAGGTAAGCAGGGACGTTTCCGTCAGAACCTTCTTGGTAAGCGTGTTGACTATTCAGGTCGTTCAGTTATCGTTGTTGGTCCTGAACTTAAACTTTATCAGTGTGGTCTTCCCAAGGAAATGGCACTTGAACTCTTTAAGCCATTTGTTATGAAAAACCTTGTTGAAACAGGTGTTTCTAACAATATGAAATCTGCAAAGAAGATGGTAGAAAGAGCAAGAACAGAGGTTTGGGATTCACTTGAAAAGGTAATCAAAGACCATCCTGTTATGCTTAACCGTGCTCCTACACTTCACAGACTTGGTATTCAGGCATTTGAGCCTGTCCTTGTTGAAGGTAGAGCAATTAAACTTCACCCACTCGTTTGTACAGCTTTCAACGCTGACTTCGACGGTGACCAGATGGCTGTTCACGTACCTCTTTCAGCAGAGGCACAGGCAGAAGCAAGACTTCTTATGCTTGCTGCTAACAACCTTCTCAAGCCATCAGACGGTAAACCTGTTGCTGTTCCTACACAGGATATGATTCTTGGTTCATACTACCTTACAATGGTTAAGGAAGGCGAACCGGGTGAAGGCAAGGTATTCCGTGATGTTGATGAAGCTATTATGGCTTATGATGAAGGCGACATCACACTCCATGCAAAAATTAAGATTCGTATGACTAAAGAAGTTGAAGGCGAGATGGTAACAAAACTCGTTGAAACAACACTTGGTCGTGTAATTTTCAATAATCCTATTCCGCAGGATTTGGGCTTCGTTGACAGAACTGACCCTGCAAACGCATTTATGCTTGAGGTTGACTTCCTTGTTAAGAAGGGAGGACTCGGTAAGATTATTGATAAATGTATCAAGGTTCACGGCGTAACTGTTGCTGCTGAAATGCTTGATAAGATTAAGGCTCAGGGTCTTAAATATTCAACAAAGAGTGGTATTACCGTTGCTGTTTGTGACGCAATTATCCCTGAATCAAAGAAGGGCTTACTTGCTTCAGCAGAGGAACAGGTTGACGTTATCACTGATTACTACAATATGGGTCTTTATAGTGCCGAGGAACGTTCAAGAGCAGTTATCAAGGTTTGGGAAGAAACAACAAATGCAGTTTCTTCAGGTATCCTTGAAGGACTTGGTGAAACAAACCCAATCTATATGATGGTTGACTCAGGTGCCCGTGGTTCTAAGGCTCAGCTTCGTCAGCTTGCAGGTATGCGTGGTCTTATTGCCAATACTGCAGGTAAAACAATCGAAGTTCCGATTCGTGCTAACTACCGTGAAGGTCTTAATGTTCTCGAATACTTCATTTCTTCCCGTGGTGCTCGTAAAGGTCTTGCCGATACAGCTCTTCGTACTGCTGACTCAGGTTACCTTACACGTCGTCTTGTTGACGTTTCACAGGATGTTATTATCCGTGAGGAAGATTGCCACTGTCATGACGGTATCGAGGTTTACGACATTACTGACGGTAAGGAAATGATTGAAAAACTCAGCGAAAGACTTACAGGCAGATACCTCCTTGAGGATTTCTGTGATGCAGAGGGTAACCTTGTTGCATCTAAGGATGAAATGCTTACAGAGGAAAAAGCACAGGTTGTTGCTGATATGGTCAATGCAAGAGAAAATCCTGACGACCGCAGAATTAAGATTCGTTCACTCCTTACTTGTGATGCTGAACACGGTGTATGTATCAAGTGCTACGGTGCTAACCTTGCAACAGGTACTCCTGTTACTGTTGGTGAAGCAGTTGGTATTATCGCTGCTCAGTCAATCGGTGAACCCGGTACACAGCTTACTATGAGAACCTTCCATACCGGTGGTGTTGCATCAAGCCAGGATATCACACAGGGTCTTCCTCGTGTTGAAGAATTGTTTGAAGCAAGAAAACCAAAGGTTCTTGCAATCCTTTCAGAAATCGACGGTGTTCTTTCATTCCGTGAAATCAAGGGTAACGAGCATATTGTTATTACTGACCACGAAAACGGCGATGAACGTGCATATATGATTCCTTATGGTTTCCATAAGACATTCAACTCCGAAACAGATGAAAACGGTAACCCAATCTTCGTTAAGAAGGGTACTCCTCTTACAGATGGTGCACCAAATCCAAACGATATTCTTGCAATTCTTGGTGTTGATGCTGTTCATGACTACTTGATTAAGGAAGTTCAGAGAACATATCGTAACCAAGGTGTTGATATCAACGATAAGCATATTGAGGTTATTGTTCGTCAGATGATGAGAAAACTTAAAGTTGCTGAGGCAGGTACAACAGACCTTCTTCCGGGTGCAACAACTGATAAACGTGAGTTTGCACAGGCAAATGAAGCAGCACGTCTTCGTGCAGAGGAATCAGGCGATTTGTTTGTTCCTGCAACTTGCACACCTGTTCTTCTTGGTATAACAAAGGCATCACTTGCAACTGACTCCTTCTTGTCAGCAGCATCATTCCAGGAAACAACAAGAGTTCTTACTGATGCAGCTATTAAGGGTAAGATTGACCCACTTATGGGACTTAAGGAGAATGTTATTATCGGTAAGCTTCTTCCATCCGGTACAGGTATGAAGTGCTATTCCGAGGCAGAACTTAAAAAATCAATTTCAGACGTTGTAGCTGAATAAAAAACCTTAATTGAGGACTGAGAAATCAGTCCTCTTTTTTATAGAAAAAATATTATAATCGAATGGATATTCCGGTATATTTGCTTTCAGTATTTATTTTAAACATTGATTCTAGACAGTAAGAATTATAGTAAAATAGTGTACGGTACTATATGAAACTGGTTCAGGCTTGAGAAAACACTCAAGTAAACCTTGATTTGTCTGTTTGTGGCTTAATTCACAAGTGGAAATTTAAATGCACATTGACATTTATTTTTTTATTTACATATCTGATTTGTACTGATATAATTAAAACAAGATTTTTCATAAAGTGGGGATTATTATGAAAATAGATTTAAGGGAAACTAAAAAATTACAAACACTCAAGGGTTGGGGTACATCTGCTTGCTGGTGGAGTCAGTATTGTGCTGATGAAAAGGTTGCTGACGAAATTGCGGAACTTTTATACGGTGATAGTGGTCTTGGACTTAATATTTATCGTTACAATATCGGCGGTGGCACAGACGTTAACAATTGTCGTGTAACAAATCCTTGGCGTGTAACTGAAAGTTTTTATAAATATGACCGTGAGAATGCAACAGGAGAATATGATTTTACAGCTGATAAAACTGCAATCACGATGATGAAAAAGTGTCTGGATAAGGGGAATGTTGATACTCTTATCGTCTTTGCAAACTCTCCCCATTATTCACTTACCTCGACGGGACAGGCATCGGGTAGTTTAATCAACCATACTTGCAACCTGCCAATGTCAAATTACAGAAAATTTGCCGATTATTTCTTAACCTGTACACAAGCACTTATTGATATGGGATTTCCTGTTAAATATGTCAGCCCTATAAATGAACCGCAATGGAAATGGGGTGGCAGCTATGTCTGGCAGGAGGGATGTCACTACGAAACTGAAGAAATGGTGGCTGTTTACCATATCTTTGCTGAAGAAATTATCAAAAGAGGTATGGACGTTAAACTTTATGGCCCTGAAACCGGAGAAATGATGGGACTTACTCCTGAATACATAAGGGCAATTATTCAGGACGAAGCAATTATGAAAGTAATGGATATTTTTGCCTACCATTCCTACCACGATGACAATAATCCGGAGGTTCGTCTTGAATTTAAAAAGGAGATTGTTGAAAAATATCCTCAATTCCGTTTCGATATGAGTGAATGGTGCGAATTACCTAACAAGAGCCACACGAGAAATTTCAAGGGAGCTTTGATTACTGCACGAATTATTGGTCAAGATTTAATCTATGCAGGTGCAGAAAGCTGGACTTCATGGGTTGCTGTAAATCAGTTTTCAATTAAAGAAGACGGTAACGATTATTCCGACGCAACAATCACTGCAACAAATGATTTTAGTGAATGGTATGTTGCTCGTCGTTATTGGGGTTTTGCACATTTCGCAAAGTATATTCCTGTAGGCTCTGTTTGTCTTGATAACGGATTCTTCCCTGATGAAAATAACGATTTTAATGCGTTTTCATTCCTTACACCAAATGGCGAAACCGTGACAGTTGTAGTCAATGAAGGAGAAGAAAGAGAATGTGAAATTCAAGGGAATTATGCTGAAATGAAGATAATCCAGTCCGTTGATGAGGATTACCTCAACGAGATTTATAATGGCAATTTTAAAGAGAAAATTACAGTTAAGAAAAACAGTATTTTAACCGTAATTTGTAAGTAGCAAGGTGAAAAATATGAATTATCCTAATCCTTTTATTGCTCAACGTGCAGACCCTTATGTTACCAAAGGACCTGACGGAAATTACTATTTTACTGCTTCATATCCTGCTTACTTAAATGTTGATGCAGGTTATGACCGCATAGTTTTAAGAAGAAGCAAAACCGTAATTGGTTTAGCAAATGCAGAAGAGAATACAATCTGGAAGGCACATAATGAAGGTGTTATGTCAAAGCATATCTGGGCACCTGAAATTCACTATATTGCAGGAAAATGGTATGTTTTCTTTGCGGCAGGAGAAAAGGAAAATGTATGGAATATTCGTCCTTTTGTACTTATGTGTGAGGGGCAGGACCCGATAAATGATAAGTGGATTGAGATGGGTAAGATGCAACCCTGCAAAGATGATGAACATTCTTTTACAGAGTTTTCCCTTGATATGACTTATTTTGAAAATAATGGTAAACACTATCTTATCTGGGCAGAAAAACTTGGAGACTCATCACTATTTATGGCAGAAATTAATCCGCAAGAGCCTTGGAAACTAACAAGCAAGCCAATTCTGCTCACAAAACCCGAATATGATTGGGAACTTATCCGTCACCGCGTTAACGAAGGTCCTGCAGTGCTTAAAACTGATGACAAAGTTTATGTTTTCTTTTCAGCCTCGGGCACAGGTGCAGAGTATTGTATGGGTAAACTTTATGCCGATGCAAATGCAGATTTAATGGACATAAATAATTGGACAAAATCTCCCGAACCTGCTTTACAGACAAGTGATTTAGTTGACCAGGCAGGTCCGGGACACAACAGCTTTGTCGTTGACGAAAACGGAAATCAGTTAATAGTTTATCATGCAAGACCATTTTCACATTTTGAGAAAAAATGCGGTTCGTACTGCGATGAGCCTCTTTATGACCCATGTCGTCACGCGAGGGTGAAATTTGTAACATTTGACGAAAATGGAGTGCCGGACCTCAAGTAATATTTACTTGACAAAAACCTGCATAATAGGATATAATTTAATTACAAAATAAAGTTTACATAACTGACGGATTTCGTGGACCACCACGGGGGAATGTAAACTAAATAAAAAGCCGACCGTCTGGGCAATTCTATTTTGTTTACAAAGTGGGATTGCCCAGTTTTGTTTTTCTGAGCAATTCACAAA
>JAZSFK010000033.1:0-2757 GCA_045532175.1 Candidatus Fimenecus sp.
GCCATCGCCGCGCTCATCACGCCGTACTTTTCGCCTCTGTAAACTTCTTCAATCGTTATTCGTGCCATATTCGCACCTCCTTTGCAGTACACAACAGTACCACAGGAGTTTGCGAAAGTCCAGAGAAAATAGTGTGAATTCTTACGAATTTTTTTTGCGTAAAGCATCAACAATTTTCTCTTTACAGTTCATTGACGTTGTCGGAAGCCGAAGTATTCTTACGTTTGCCGCTTGTAATAATCTGTCCTTTCGTCTATCTCTAGCTAATTGTATTTCTTCTTGGTGTTGACTTCCATCAACCTCAACAACAAGCTCAATTTTCTTGTCTAAGGTATTATAAATCACAAAATCACAATGAGTGTTAATGTTTCTAACGAATTTTATATCATCATAATCCGTTAACGAGGTTGTCTTAATAACAGCTCTTAGTGGATAATTGAATTTATAAGATAAGGCACCGCATTCGCCTGATTCACATATGTCTTGTATGACCGTTGCTATAATGTTTTCGCTAGCAAACTCCGATATATTCAAGAGCCGTTTTTTCATTTCAGCTAAGATAGGACAATAGTCGTCATACATCAAATCAAACACAGAATAGACTGATGTCTGCAAAATTTTAGTCTCGCTGCAATAGTACTCGCAGTACTTGCTCATATCGCGCAAGAGCGATCCTTCTTGCTCTAAAATCTCATGACTTGCCAAAACATAAAGCTTGTTGATCGCACGAGATATCGCTACATTGATAAGATGAGGATTATTTAGAAAATCAATTTTCTCATCGTCTTCATAGAACTTAACTTTGTTAGCAACGGTTGACATGATTACAGTATCGCACTCTTTCCCCTGAAACTTATGCACTGTATCAATCAGCATTCCTGTTTTTCCAAACCGCTCTTGAAGCAAAGCAACTTGATCTCTATAGGGCGCAACAATACCCGTTCGATCTGCAATCAGTTCTGGCATCAATTCTCTGTCAATTATCTCAATCTGTCGTTCATTGGTCCTCCCACGTGCAAGATGAGCCGGATGTGTGATAATACTGACACCGCAATTGGGCTTGTGTGACTTTACAACAACCAGTTTTCCGTTATAAAAACGTTTGTTGCAAAAGCCTATTATTTCTGGATCACAGCGATAGTGCTCGCGCAACAAGGTATCTGCTACACCGGGAACAAGTTTTTTTACACATCCTAAGATATTGTTATGGACATAATCAAAACACTCATCCAAACCAGAGGTTTTAAAGATATGATTTAGTGTGCTAATGTGAGATCCTTTTATTACATGAGGTAGCTGCTTCTCATCACCAACCAAAACAACTTTTTTTGCACAGCACAAAGCGATAGTCGCCGTAACAAGATCCACCTGGCTTGCTTCATCAATGATGATACAATCATATAAATAATGCTTACCAGAACAAGATGCAATAGCATGTGTCGTACTATACACCACTGGATATCTGCGTACAAACTCATCAAACCTGTACCGATAATTCTTTTCTGTAAACTCCCCAAAAGGTTTTCTAAAGCGATTTGTTAAAGCGGTTTCAAGAACCATCTTAGAATACTGAGTAAAGTCACCCAATAAGGCATCAAAATTATTTGCCTTTAAAAAGGCATTAATTTTTTCATTCTCTTCAGCCAATTCCTCTATTTTGGCTATGTAATACTGATTCTCAAGATACTCAATTATATCATATGGATTGTTGAGCATCTCTTTTGTACGGATAATTCCAAACCGAAACAACAGACGCACTCTAGTAAAAAAACGTATATATTGCTCTTGGGAAACGCATTGCAGAACAGAGGAAAGTTCAAGCAGCTTCTTGCTTGTATAATTCTTTTTTAACAGACTTTTGGGAACAACACGCTCTCTTAAATGATATTCTGCGTCGTTTATTGCCTTTTCAGTCTCCAATTCAGAAATCTTTTGGGCGTTTTCGGACTGTTTTAATTTCTTAAGATAACCCTCTTTAAGAAGATTACTTTGCGATGCAAAATCATCCTTGGAACATTCTGTAGAAGTAGATGTTGGTATTCCAGATTGATTTCCCTCAAAAAAGGCTGTTATGTAGTCTTTTCTTCCAAGGAAAGCATTTATGTATCCATATCCTGCTGCATCTATCTTTTGAAAGACATTCTTGGTCGCTTCGTTATTTCCCGAAACTACAGCCACAGATTTACCCTGAACTATCATATTTGCAATTATGTTTAGTATGGTTTGTGTTTTTCCTGTTCCCGGAGGCCCTTGGATTAACGACAAGTCGGCTTCTATAGCAATTTTAACCGCTTTCTGTTGCGATGCGTTTGTACTGAACGGAAAAATTACTAAATCATTATACTCCTTGTGGGAGATAGTTCTGTTAATAAGTTTTGAGAAAACAGATTCCTCAGATATAAAGAGAGAATCCAATTGATTGACAAGAAAATCTTGACCTTCCTCAACAGATATATAGCGAGCTACTTCTATTAAGTAGTCAAGCAACTGCTTAATCTCTGGTTCTTTGTTCTTGTTTTCTTTAAAAGAAACTTTTGATGCTTCGTAAGATGAAACTCTTCCATTTTCAAAAAAGACCTTGTACCAATTATCAAATCTCAGCACATGTGTTACATTAGTTAATGCAGTTCCATGATAGAATACAACCACATTATCAATATCAACTTTCTGAGGATTTTCAAGGATTTTCACATCGCGATAGCTTTTAGGATACCACTGTTCAGATGTTATATATTGAATCCAGCAAGCGGTCGTTTC
>JAZSFK010000030.1:0-66855 GCA_045532175.1 Candidatus Fimenecus sp.
TTTCCTAATTGTCTTCCTAAGACCGCTTGGCCTCCGACTTCATATCCCATTTCGGTAAGGCGGATATCCGCATTGTCCTGTCGAAGCAAAAGTCTGTATTCACTACGAGATGTCATCATTCTGTAAGGGTCTGAACATCCTTTTGTAACAAGGTCGTCAATAAGTGTACCAATATATGAGCTTGCACGGTCAAGAATAAAAGGTTCTTTTCCCTGAATTTTTCGAACAGCATTGACACCTGCAATAAGTCCTTGTGCTGCAGCTTCTTCATATCCTGATGAGCCGTTGAACTGACCTGCACCGAAAAGAGAATCAATATCATTAAATTCTAGTGATGCTTTCAATGCCAATGGGTCAACACAATCATATTCTATTGCATATGCTGTTCTCATAACCTCAACATTTTCAAGACCTTTGATACTTCTCAAAAATTTCAACTGAACATCTTCAGGCAATGAAGATGACATACCCTGAAGATAAAGTTCTTCTGTATCAAGTCCACAAGGTTCGATGAATAATTGATGTCTTTCCTTTTCTTCAAAACGAACTATCTTATCTTCAATACTCGGACAATATCTTGGACCTACACCCTCAATTTTTCCTGAATAAAGAGGGGAGCGGTGAATGTTTTCAAGTATAATTCTTTTTGTTTCTTCATTTGTATATGTAATATGGCAAACTTCTTTATTTTGCGGTAAATCAACAGTTTCATAAGAAAAAGGGATTATATTTTCATCACCTTCTTGAATTTCAAGTCCGGAAAAATCAACACTGCGTCTATTAACTCGTGATGGAGTACCTGTTTTAAACCTACGAAGAGGAATATTCATTTTATATAATGCTTCGGAAAGTTTTGTCGCAGAAAACATACCATCAGGGCCACTTTCATATGACACATCACCTATGTAAATTCTGCCACCAAGGAAAGTACCTGTTGCAATAATAACTGCTTTTGCAGTATAAATTGCATCCAACTGAGTTTTAAGGTAGAAAATACCGTCCTTTTTATAAAGGTCAACAATTTCCGCCTGTTTCATATCAAGGTTTTCCTGTTTTTCAAGAATATGTTTCATATATTTTGAATAATCACGTCTGTCAATCTGTGCACGTAAAGAGTGTACAGCAGGACCTTTACCTCGATTAAGCATTCTTACCTGTATGGAATTTTTATCTGCTGCTTTGCCCATTTCGCCGCCAAGGGCATCAATTTCACGGACAAGGTGACCTTTTGATGTACCTCCGATTGACGGATTACACGGTAAATTACCAACCCAGTCCATATTAATTGTGAATACAACGGTTGATGCACCAAGACGTGCAGAAGCAAGCGCAGCCTCAATACCCGCATGGCCTGTACCAATAACAGCTATATCATATTCTTTTGCAAAATACTCCATAATATCATTCCTAAAAAAATAAGCAGTGGAGAAATTCCCTCCACCGCCTTTTTTATTATTCTGTAGTTGTTGAACGAATTTCAACCTTTCCGTAAAGTGCGGAGCCGTCAATATCGCTCTTTGGTGCTCTGTCAGGAGAAATTTCAGGCTTATATGCTTCTTTTCTTTCTCTTCTTCCGTTACCGTGACGATTATTTCTTCCACGGTTTCCACCATTGTGCTTTGCACCTTCAACAGGAGAAATAACAACTCGTCTGTCAAGGTCTGAGCCTATTGAATGTGATGTTGCACCCTCTATTTCCTGAACCGCTGTATGAATTATTCTTCTCTCATAAGGATTCATTGGCTCAAGAGAGATGTTTCTGCCCTGGCGAACTGCCTTAACTGCAGTTTTTCTTGCAAGGATTTTAAGAGTTTCCTCTCTCTTTGCACGGTAGTTTCCAACGTTAATTGAAACTCTCTTATAGCTTGATTTTCCTTTGTTTGCAACCATTCTTGCAAGGTACTGGATAGCATCAAGAGTTTCGCCGCGTTTGCCGATAATAATTCCGTAATCATCACCACAGTCAAGCTCGAAGTAGATTTCTTCTTCGTTTGACATTTCTGTAATATTACATTCCTGCATACCAAGTGACAATACCATCGACTTGATATATTCTGCTGTTTCGGGATAAAGATTTGTCACTGTCATAGGAGCTTCAGCAACTTCTTTAACCTCTTCTTTTGCAGGAGCTTTTACTTCCTGTTTTTTTGGTTCAGCCTTCTTTTCCGGCTTTTTTTCCTGTTTCTTGTTTTCTTTTCTTGCTTCCTTCTTTTCCGGCTTTGGGTCAGGTAATTTTACACTAACCTTAACCTTTGCAGGATTACCACCGAAAAGACCAAGAATCTTCTTTGTTGGAGTCTGTATAACTTCAACTGTAAAATCATCAAAATCACTGATGCCGAGTTCAACCATGGCAGCAGCCTTTGCCTCGTCAACCGTATTTCCGGTTCCGATTGCTTCTTTAATCATATTTTTACCTCAGTTATTCTTCGTTTTTCTTTTCTGCTACGCTTTTTAATACTTTTTCTTTTGCTCTGCGGTTGATTGTTTCTTCAACCATTGCTTTTGCAAGCATCTTTTTAGGTGAAAATACCTTATTTGTAATAATCATCTGAACAAATGAAAGGATATTTGACATAATAATGTACACACCAACACTTGCAGGGAAAAGGAATGAGAAATAAACGCTCATTGCAGGTGACATAAATGTCATACATCCTGTTGATGGATTTTTTGCCATTTCAGGATTTGTCTTTTTCTGTCTTAACCATGTGTAAAGACCCATAGCAAGTGATGTTATACCTGTAAGAACAGGAATAAGCCACAACATATCCAAGCCCATTTTTGTGTCCGGTGTTCTTGAGAGGTCAATTCCAAAAAATCTGAAATTTTCAATAAATTCGTTGATTCTTGTAATTGTTTCAGCAGGAATTGCTGATAAGTCAAGCTCATTAAAATGAGTAATCGCTGTAAGCTCAAGTCTTAATTCTGATGTTTCATAAGCAGTAAGATTTGAAAGCTTCAAAACCTCTGCCTTGAGTATTTCGATTGTTTCCTTCGGTAACTTGAGAACATATGATAAAAGTCTGTAGTTAACGCCGAAAACACCCATCATAACAGGCAACTGAATAAGCAAAGGAAGACAACCGCCTGTCATTGATGAATAACCCTCACGTGCGTAAAGCTCATTCATAGCTTCGTTCATCTTCTGCTGATTACCTGCATATTTTTCTCTTATTCTCTTGATTTTAGGTTGCATTCTCTGGGTTTTAACCATACCCTTTTGTTGCTTTATCGAGGACGGAAGTAAAACAAGCTTAACGCAAATTGTCATTAGCAACAATGAAAATACGTAGTTGTTACTGATTTCATAGAAGAAACCAATAATCATACCAAACGGTATTGATAAGTAGTTATAAATAAATTCGTACATTTTGTCCTCCGAAAGTTACTGGACTCACTTTTTTTCTTTTTTTCTCGGTACAGGGTCATACCCGCCGGAAAAAAGCGGATTACACCGTAAAAGTCTTAAAACAGCAAGAATTGTGCCTTTTAAAACCCCGTGTATCTCGATTGCTTCAATTGCGTATTGCGAACAAGTAGGATAAAAACGGCATTTTGGTCCGAACAACGGTGATATTTTTCTCTGATAAAATCTGATTACTTTAATCATTATCTGTTTCATCAATTACACCTGCTTCCTTCAACTGTGAAAGCATTATCTGTGCTATCTGTGTGCTTTTTTTATATTTTGTTCTTGACCTCGCAACAAAAACAATATCATAATTGCCGTTTATTTTACCTTCAATTTCACGGTATGCTGCACGTATTATACGTCTTGTTCTGTTTCTTTCCACAGCATTACCAATCTTTTTTGAAGTTGTTATTCCGATACGACAAATTCCCGCACGGTTTTTTATTACATAAGAAACCAGTGCAGGAGCCTGAAATACTTTACCTTTGCCGTATGCTCTACGGAATTCACAGTTACTTTTAATTGTTACTGTCTTCTTCAACTTTTTTTCCCGGCTGACAGATTAATATGTCAACTGCTTTCTGCCCTTAGCTCTTCTGCGAGCAAGTACCTTTCTGCCGTTTCTGTCAGACATTCTCTTACGGAAGCCGTGCTCCATCTTGCGATGACGCTTCTTTGGCTGATAAGTTCTTTTCATTATTGCTCCTCCGTTTCATTAATTAGTCACACATTGTAAAAATATCTGCGAGTAGTCATTATATAAAAATTTTGTCAACTTGTCAACTTTAATTATTTTGTTCGATTTTTTCCACATATATGATTTTCCTTACAAATTAAAAAATTTTTCAACAATATATTGTGTTTTTATCCTTTTTATTTCTGAAAAAATTTTTTATTTTATTTATTCATTTTCGATTTTTTTGAAAACTTGTCCATATTTATATAATATATATTATTATATTTTATTAGATTTTCCATTGATATTTGTTTTAAATTGTGTTAAAATTAGTTATCTGTTTAAATGAGATACTACACTTATAAATAGGTAAAACCTCAAAAATCGCCATTTTTATTGAAGTTTGAGTGTATGTATGGATTTTATACTAATTTTTTCAGGAAGGAAAAATCTTATGAATTCTTATAATGAATTATGGGAAACCGTTCGCTCTTTTTGTCGCGAAAATATGAATTCAATTGCTTTTAATATGTGGATTGAGCCTCTTAATCTCATAAAGCTTGATGCAGAAAGAGTAATTGTTTCAGCACCTGCCTTCAAAATTGATTTAATTATGACAAAATACAAAACATTTATTGAAGAAGCTTTTTATAATGTCATGGGATTCAATGTTGAACTTGAAATTATGCCTGAGGAAAATATTCCGAAGGAACATTCTGATAAGAAAAATGAATCCTCCGGTTCTGAATCATCAAATATTGAAAATGCAAAGCTTACCTTTAACAATTTTATTGTAGGTCCTTCTAACAAGTTTGCTTATACCGCATCTTTAAGAGTTTCTGAAAATCCCGGTTCTGTTTTTAATCCTCTTTTTATTTACGGAAATTCCGGTCTTGGAAAAACTCACCTTCTTAATGCTATCATTGAAAAATTAAAAAATAATAATCCTGATATAAACATTGTTTATACAACAAGTGAAAATCTTATGAATGACCTTTATTTTGCCATTCAGACAAAAACAATTCACGATTTTCATATCAAATACCGCTCCTGTGATGCATTACTTATTGACGATATTCAATTTATTGCAGGTAAGGCACAGACAGAAGAAGAAATTTTCCATACTTTTGATGCATTCATAAAAGCAGGAAAACAGATTGTTCTTACTTCTGATAAACCGCCAAGTGCTATTCCGAAAATTGAAGACAGACTTAAAACAAGATTTGAAAGCGGTCTTCTTTGTGATATTCAGCCACCTGATTTTGAAACAAGAGTTGCCATTATAAAAGATAAAGCAAATTATCTTCGTTTTGAATTACCCGATGATGTTTGCGGATTTATTGCTGAAAACATAAAAAGTAATGTTCGTCAGATGGGTAGCGCTGTTAAAAATATTTACGCGTATTGTTCTTTTAACAATGTTTCACCTAATGTTGAAATAGTTAAAGATATTCTTAAGGATATTCTTATTACAAGTCAGCCTGTTGGTGTTGTTATTGACAATATTCTTGAAAAGGTATCATTTACCTTCGGAGTTACTCCCGAACAACTTAAAAGTGAACGTAGAGATGCCAATATCAACAATGCCAGACAGGCAGCTATGTACATAATAAGAGAAATTACGGGTCTTTCTCAGGATGAGGTAGGTAAAACCTTTGGAAGAAATCACTCCACAGTTAACAATTCTCTTAAAAATGTTCAACAAAAAATGTCAACTGATTCAAAATACAAAAATCTTATAAATGATATAATTAAGAATATAAATGACTAAGCTTTCAACAAATTTATAGTTTTCGACATTTTACTTTTGAACAAGTTATTTTTTATCTTTTTTATTAACAAGGTTTCAAATAGGTTTAGACAGTAAAGAATAATCGATTTTCGTTGCAGTATCAACGGTTATTCTACTTTTCAACAGTTTAGGCTGCACCTACTACTAATACTATACTTTATTATTTTTATTTTATTTAAAGGGGAATGTTTATGAAATTTACTTGTCCTTCACAAATTTTAAGCGAAGCTTGTATGAATGTACAAAGAGCAACATCTACAAAATCAACTAATCTTCCGACAATCGAAGGTATTCTTATAAAAGCAGAAAACGACAGAATTATGCTTACCGGCTACGACCTTGAAATGGGAATAATCACTTCTGTTGAGGGAAGAGTTGAACAAACAGGAAGCATTATTCTCAATGCAAAAATTCTTTGTGATATTTTAAGAAATGCACCTGAAGAGTTAGTAACAATTGAGTGTGACGAAAGACTTATATGCAAAATAAAGAGCGGAGATTCAGAATTTTCAATTACAGGTTTTCCGGAAGAGGATTATCCTGAATTGCCATCAGTTTCAGGTGGTTTTCCGATTGTAATTAAAGGCGAAATCTTAAAGGATATGGTAAAGAAAACAATTTTTGCAACAGCAGAAAACGGAGCAAAAATTGTACATACAGGTGTAAGATTTGAAATTGCACAGGGAAATATTCGTCTTGTTGCGGTTGACGGATATAAGCTTGCAATAAGAAACGAAAAAATAGACTATTCCGGTGAAGAAAAGAGCTTTATTATTCCAAAGAAAACTCTTAATGAAGTTATGAAGCTTGCAGGCGACGGTGAAAAGACAGTTTCTATGGTTGTTGCTTCCCGTCATATTATGTTTGAATGCGGAAGCTATGTTATTATTTCCCGACTTCTTGAAGGAGAATTCTTAAGCTATAAGAGTGCTATTCCGACAACTGCAAAAACAGAAGTAAAAGTAAACACAAGAAAATTCATCAGCAGTATCGAAAGAACATCATTGATTATTACTGAAAGAATTAAGAGTTATGTAAGATGTATCTTTGATTCAAATTCAATTAAAGTATCAAGCACAACTGCTTTAGGTACTGCTAATGACAGAATTTTTGCTGATATTCAGGGTGAAAGAGTAGAAATAGGATTTAATAATAAATATCTTCTTGATGCTCTTAAGGTTTGTGATATTGATGAAGTAACATTAAGACTTAACGGTTCTGTATCACCAATTATTATTGTACCTGAAGATGACGGTTCATTGATTTATGAAAGAAACTTCTTATTTATGGTACTTCCTGTAAGGATGAACTAAAATGAAAAAAATATCAGCACATATTAAGAAAAAAGAAATAAAACAAATACAGATTGACAGTGAGTATATAAGACTTGATTCACTTTTGAAATTATGTAATGCAGTTATGACAGGCGGTCATGCAAAAATTGTTATACAAGAAAGTGAAGTAAAGGTAAACAATGAAATCTGTACTGCACGAGGAAAAAAAATCCGTCAGGGTGATAAAGTTGAATTTGACGGAATAATTTATGAGGTTATCTGATGCATATTAACGAAATAAAAATAGAAAATTTTCGTAATATTGACTTTATGGGAATTTTTCCTCATAAGGAAATAAATGTAATATACGGTCAGAACGGACAGGGAAAAACAAATCTTTTAGAGGCTATATGGCTTTTTACGGGATGTAAAAGTTTCAGAAATTCAAAAGATAGTGAGCTTGTTCAATTTGAAAGAGAAAATTCAAAAATTTCGTTAAGTTTTGAAACAGAGCTTAGGGAAAATAATGCGGCTATTTTTATTGATAAAAAGAGAACTGCAAATTTAAACGGAATTAATCTTTCTTCACCACGTGAATTAATAGGAAAATATTATGCGGTAGTTTTTTCACCGATTCATTTATCACTTATTAAGGACGGACCTGTAAACAGACGAAAATTTATTGATACTGCTATAAGTCAGATTGACAATATGTACGCAAAAAAACTTATGTATTACAATCATCTTATACAGCAGAAAAACGCACTTTTAAAAAATGTAGCAGAAAATCCGTCATTACTGGATACCCTTGATATATGGGATGAAAAAATAGCATTTGCGGGTGCGGAAATTATTTCTGACAGAATTGAATACATAAAGAAAATTAAAAATAAGGCAACTGATATTTATAACGGAATTTCAGGCGAAAGAGAAGAGCTTGACATCAAATATCTCAGTAATATTCGTTATGAGAGCGAAGAAAAACAGGATATTGCGAGAATTTACTTTGAAAACCTACAAAAACACAGACCGAATGATTTGTATTTAAAAAGTACAACCTGTGGTCCGCACCGTGATGACATTGAAATTCTGATAAATAAAATTTCTGCAAGAAAATTCGGTTCACAAGGTCAGCAGAGAAGTGCATCTCTGAGTTTAAAACTTGGTGAAGCAGAAATTATCAAGGATTTAAAGGGTGAACACCCTATAATTCTTTTGGATGACGTTATGAGCGAATTAGATATAACACGTCAGAATTATATTCTTAATAAAATGACGGAAAAACAGGTATTTATTACTTGTTGTGAAAAGGAAACAGTTTCTCGTCTTCACGCAGGAAAAGTATTTAAAATAGAAAACGGAAAAGCGGTGGATTGATGTATCTGAACATTGGACAGGACACAGTTATTCTTGATAAAGAAATTTTAGGTATTTTTGACCTGGATAATACAACGGTTAAACAGGCAACAAGGGATTACATAAACACGGCATCAAAAAATGGTGAATGTAAGTATGTTTCTCTTATAGAATTGCCAAAATCATTCATCGTTACAACAAAAGGTGAAAAAAGAAATATATATATTTCACCACTTAACACATCAACAATTTTTAAACGTATAAAATGAAAAAAGTCAATTATTTGACGGAGGAAAAAAATGAGCGACCAGATTAAAAACATTGAAGAACAAGAGGTTATGGATACTGTCGTAACCGAAACCTATGACGCCTCTGCTATTCAGGTTCTTGAGGGACTTGAAGCAGTAAGAAAGCGTCCGGGTATGTACATCGGTTCAACAGGACCAAAGGGACTTCATCACTTGGTTTATGAAATAGTCGATAACTCAATTGACGAAGCACTTGCAGGATATTGTACTCATATTGAAGTTGAAATTTTACCCGATAATATTATTACAGTACGTGATAACGGTCGTGGTATTCCTGTTGGTATCAATGAACAGCAAGGACTTCCTGCAGTTACGGTTGTTTTAACCGTTCTTCATGCAGGCGGTAAATTCGGTGGTAGCGGTTATAAGGTGTCAGGTGGTTTGCACGGTGTTGGTTCATCAGTTGTAAATGCTCTTTCAGAGTGGTTTGAGGTTGAAGTCAGCCAGAACGGACACGTTCATCATCAAAGATTTGAAAGAGGTAACATTGTTACAGACCTTAAAGTAATTGGTGATACAGAAAAAACAGGAACATTTATTAAATTCAAGGCTGACCCTGAAATCTTTACAGAAACAACTGTTTATGAATATGAAGTTTTGCAAAGAAGACTTCGCGAACAGGCATTCTTAAATGCTGGTCTTTCAATCACACTTACAGATAAACGTGACCCTGATAATATTGTAGAAGAAAATTTCTGCTATGAGGGTGGTATTAAATCCTTCGTTGATTATATTAATACAAGTCGTGGTCTTACTCCCGTTGTTGATGATATTATGCACTTTACAACTGTTAACGGTGACAGAAGTGCCGAGGTTTCAATCTCATATAATGACGGTTACAATGAAATTATTTTGAGCTTTGCAAACGGTGTTCGCACAATTGACGGCGGTACTCACGAAAACGGTTTCAAAACTGCACTTACTCGTGTATTTAATGAATACGGCAGAAAATTCAAACTCTTAAAAGATAACGACAAAAATCTTTCCGGTGATGATGTCCGTGAAGGTCTTACAGCTGTTATCAGCGTAAAACTTACCGAAGCAGAATTTGAAGGACAGACAAAGGGTAAGCTGGGTAACACAGAAATGCAGACTATCGTATCAAAGATGATTTACGATAAGCTCATGACATATTTTGAGGAAAATCCGTCTGCTGCAAAGGCAATTTTCAATAAGGCACTTGACGCATCAAGGGCAAGAGAAGCTGCAAGAAAAGCAAGGGACAGTGCAAGAAGAAAATCTGCACTTGAAGGAAACTCACTTCCCGGTAAGCTTGCAGACTGTATTGACAAAAACCCTGAAAATACTGAAATTTTCATCGTCGAGGGTGACTCTGCGGGCGGTTCTGCAAAAGAGGGCAGAGATAACAGAATTCAGGCAATTCTCCCACTTTGGGGTAAAATGCTTAACGTTGAAAAGGCAAGAATTGACAAGGTTATCGGTAACGATAAATTGACACCTGTTGTTACCGCACTCGGTACCGGTATCGGTGAAGAATTCAATATTGAAAAACTCCGTTATCATAAAATTGTTATTATGGCCGATGCCGACGTTGACGGTCAGCATATCAGAACACTACTGCTGACATTCTTCTTCAGATATATGAGAGATTTGATTGACGGTGGATACATTTACATCGCTCAACCTCCACTTTTCAAAGTCAGTAAAGGTAAACGTCACGAATATGCTTTCTCCGATGAACAGAGAGATGCATTCCTTGAAGAAATGGGTGCTAATTGTGATGTTCAACGATATAAGGGTCTTGGTGAAATGGACCCCGAGCAGTTGTGGGAAACAACAATGGACCCTGCAACAAGAACTATGCTTCGAGTAACACTTGAAGATGCAATGGAAGCGGACGAAACTTTCTCAATTCTTATGGGTGACAAGGTTGAGCCACGTCGTGATTTTATTGAGAAGAATGCAAAGTATGTTCAGAATCTTGACATTTAATTTACAGAGTTAGAAAAATAGAGGTAATAAGATGAGTAAAGCTAACAATCCTAATCTTGGCGGATATATTCCCCTTGAAGAACAGAATATTATAAATGTTGAGATTAACAAGGAAATGAGAAAATCATTTCTTGACTACTCAATGTCCGTTATTACATCACGTGCACTTCCCGATGTTCGTGACGGTTTAAAACCTGTTCACAGAAGAATTCTTTATACAATGTATGAAAATTCACTTTATCCTGACAAACCGCACCGTAAGTGTGCCGATACAGTCGGTTCAGTGCTGGGTAGATACCACCCCCACGGTGACGCATCTGTTTATGATGCAATGGTTCGTCTTGCACAGGATTTCTCAATGAGATATGTTCTTGTTGACGGTCACGGTAACTTCGGTTCAGTTGACGGTGACCCGCCTGCTGCATACCGTTATACAGAGTCAAGAATGAGCAAAATCGCTCTTGAAATGCTTACAAATATTGATAAGGACACAGTTGATTTTACAACCAACTACGACGACCGTCTTAAAGAGCCAACCGTTTTGCCATCAAGATACCCAAATCTCTTGGCTAATGGCTCAACAGGTATTGCTGTTGGTATGGCTACAAACATTCCGCCTCACAATCTTGGTGAATTGGTTGACGGTATCTGCTGTGTGATTGATAATCCTGAAGCAGAGCTTGACGATATTATGGAGCATATCAAAGGACCTGACTTCCCCACAAGCGGTATTATTATGGGTCGAAGCGGTATTCGTGCTGCTTATGCTACCGGTCGTGGTAAGATTACACTTCGTGGCCGTGCAGAAATCGTTGAAAATGATAAAAACGGACGCTTCCAGATTATTATCACTGAACTTCCTTATCAGGTAAACAAGGCAAGACTTATTGAGTCTATTGCTGATTTACACAAGGACAAGAGAATTGAGGGTCTTTCTGACATCAACGACTATTCATCAAAACGCGGCGGCGGTATGAGAATTGTTATTGACTTAAAGCGTGATGCTAACCCACAGGTTGTACTTAATCAGTTGTATCAGATGACACAGCTTCAGGTTTCCTATGGTATTATTCAGTTGGCACTTGTTAACGGTGAGCCAAAAATTCTTACATTAAAACAAATTATTGAAGAATATATTAAGTTCCAATGTGAGATTATAACAAGAAGAACACAATATGATTTGAATAAAGCACAGGCTCGTGAGCATATTCTTGAAGGTCTGGCAAGGGCAATTGATATTGTTGATGAAATTATAGCAACAATTCGTGGTTGTAAGGGCGGTCAGGCAGAAGCAAAGGTTGCAATTATGGAGAAATTCGACTTTGATGACCCACAGGCAACTGCTATCGTTGCATTCCGTCTTGGTCAGCTTGCAGGTCTTGAAATTCAGAAAATTATTGCAGAGCGAGATGAGTTAAGACTTAAAATTGCAGAATATCTTGAAATTCTCGGTTCAGAAACAAAAGTTAAGGAAATTCTTAAGGATGAACTTCAGGTTATCGGCAAGAAATTCGGTGACGACAGAAGAACAGAAATCTCAAATGTTCTTGGTGAGGTTGATATTGAAGACCTTATTGCAGAGGAAGATTGCGTGTTTACTCTTACAAAGATGGGTTACATCAAACGTCAGCCTGTTGAAACTTATCAGGTACAGCGTCGTGGCGGTAAGGGTATCAAGGGTATGAGCCGTCGTGAAGAGGACTATGCTGAAAGTATGTTTATCTGCTCATCCCACGATTACATTCTTTTCTTCACATCTGAAGGTAAGATGTACAGACTTAAGGGTTATGAAATTCCGGAGGGAACAAGAACAAGCAAGGGTATGAATATTGTTAATATTCTTCCGATTACTGCGGAAGAAAAGGTTACCGCAATGCTTCGTGTTCCTGATTTTGGTGAGGATAAATATTTCCTTTGCATGGCAACAAAGAACGGTGTTATCAAAAGAACTGAACTTGATGCATACAAGAATATCCGTAAGAGTGGTATCATCGCAATTAATCTTGACGAAGGTGATGAGCTTCGTTGGGTTAAGCTTACTGACGGCGAACAGAAACTTATGGTTGCAACTCGTAAGGGTATGAGCATCTGCTTTGATGAAAATGATGCACGTGCTATCGGCAGAACTGCTCGTGGTGTTCGTGCAATCGCTCTCGGTGAGGGTGACGAGGTTGTAGGTATGGTTATTTTCCGTGATGAAGGTAAGGTACTCACTATCAGCGAAAAAGGTTACGGCAGACGAAGTGATGTTTCTAACTATCGTGTTCAGAACCGTGGCGGTAAGGGACTTACTAACTATCACGTTGAACAATATGGGGATGTTTGTGCCGTTGAAATGGTTAATGAAAATCAGGATATCATTATGATTTCTTCTGATGGTATCATTATCCGTCTTCCGGCAGAGCAGGTAAGAGAATGTAATCGTCCTTCAAAGGGTGTTATCCTTATGAAAACAAAGGATGGCGAAAGAGTTGTTACAATTTCTCTTGCGGAGCATGAGGATGAAGAGGTTGACCAAGTATTGGATAAGGAAACTGAAAATACAGAAGAAAATTAGTTTTTCGGTTAACGAAAGGAAGATGCTGAATGGACACCAACAATAAAAGAGATGAAGAGGTTTTTAACTTCTCAAACGGAGAATTAGTACCCGACGAAAATGAGGTTTCTGAAATTACAAATGAATTTGCCGAGTCTGAAGAAGCAGAAGTACCGAAAAAGCCAAAAAAGAAAAAAAGCTTGAAAAGAAGGATTTTAAAGGGTTTTCTTATCTTTATGTGTATTTTTCTTTCTCTTGTTTTAGTTCTTGCAGGAACTGCTACAATCTTTATTTTCAGCAAGCTTGGGAAAATCACTTATGATACGGATGAGCCTGTAAAAATCAACCCTAATCAGGAATTTGTAGTTCCTGATGGCGAGGAAATAGATTTCGGCTTAATAGGTGATGCAGCAGGAAATTCTATGAAGGAATATCTTAAAAACTGGGCTACTAATGACGGCAAGAAGATGTGGGATAAGAATGTTTTGAATTTTCTTCTTATTGGCAGCGATGCTTCAGTTTATGATTCTAACCGTGCCCATGTTACGGATAAGGGAAATACTGATGCTATGATGGTTGTTTCCATTGACAGAAAGGAAAAAACCATAAAAATGGTTTCGTTTATGCGTGACAGTTATACTTATATGGACCAGTTTGACCGATTTGCAAAGCTCAATGCGGCATGTGCTAACGGAGGACCTGCATATCTTGTTGAAACAATTGAAAACAATTTCAAAATTGAGATTGACGGATATATATTGGTTGACACGGATTCTTTTGTGCAGATTATTGATATACTCGGCGGTGTAAGAGTCGATGTTGACGGATATTTTGCCGATTACCTGACAAATAATAAAGACGGTTCTTTCCCGAGAGGAAAAAATGTTCTTCTTAACGGAAAACAGGCCTTAAGATATGCCAGAGTCAGAAAAGCTCATGCTGACGGTGATATAAGCCGTGTTTCAAAACAGCGTGAAGTTATAATGGCGATAATTGAAAAGTGCAAGGGTGCAACTGTTGGTGAAATCAATGCGGTTCTGGATGTCATTCTTGCTAATATGAGAACAAATATCAGTCAGGGTACAATATTCGGATATATCCCGACAGCAGTTGCGGAAGGCTGGGCAGGTTATACTATTTCTGAACTGACTATGCCTGATAAATACACAAGATATTCATACGTATCTTCTGAAACTGCGTGGATTTGGGTTATTGATTATCCTTTAGCTGCACAGACAACTCAGCTTTTCCTCTATGGAGAAACAAATATTGAAGAACTTCCTGAGGACAGAGAAACAGCAATTAGTGTTATGGGTGGGTATGTTCCTAAAAAGACTAACTAATTTCAGGGTGTGAATATATGAACAACTATTACGGAAACGGTCAGCCCGGTGGATGGCAGACTCCCCCACAAAACAATTATTCAAATTCTTACGGATATGCGAATTGGTACTATGCTTATAATGAGCAATATCAATTAGAAGAAAAAAGACAACAGGAAAAAAAGAAGATAAAAAAAATAGGTAGTCTTTGCGGATTTGCCGCATTATTATATGTGGCAATTTCCTTCGGGATTTCCTTTGGATTACAGATACTCTTTATGATACTTCCGCCATTGGCAGGAGTATTTCAGGAAACAGCGGTTATTCTTGCCTTTGATACAATCACGTCCGTTCTTTCTCTCGGAATACCTTTTTTGGTAATATACTTTTTTCTTAAGAGAAAAGGTGCGGTAGAAGGATTGCCTTATGAAAAACCTGCTGATGTAAAAAGCTCTATTTTCCTGACAATGTTATCAATACCCACTATGATATTGTCATCCGTTGCAATAAACTTTGTTTCTGCGATTTTCCAGACAATGATAGGGGTAGAATTTACAAGTAATGTCGGAGAAACAAATGTAGCAACATTTCCGGGAATAATTATGGCAACTTTGAGCATTGCCGTTGTTCCAGCAGTTATAGAGGAGTTTGCGGTCAGAGGTGCTATTATGCAACCTCTTCGTAAGTATGGCGACAAATTTGCAATTATTCTTTCAGCTTTGTTTTTCTCTTTACTTCACGGAAATATGTTCCAGATTCCCTATACATTTGTAGGCGGACTTATTCTCGGATATCTTGCGGTAAAAACAAAAAGTATGTGGCCACCTATGATTCTTCACTTTGTAAATAACGGTTATTCAGTTATCGTTATGATTATAAGTGACCTGTTTGGCGACGATAAAGGAAATCTTTCTGCATATATAATGTGGGCAGCCTTTATAATTATAGGAGTTGTAGGACTCGTAGGATATGTTGTTACAAGAAATAAAGAGCATTTGTCTGAAGGCGAAAGTGTTTTAAAAACGGGAGAAAAAATCAAAGCCTTTATACAAAATATTCCTATGATTATTATGATTATAGTTTTCGGAATAATGACACTTGGCAGCATAGTGGTTTAATTATGGATAAGACAGAATATATGAAATATGCTCTTTCTCTTGCAGAAAAATCTGCAATGGAAGGAGAAGTGCCTGTCGGAGCAATCGTTGTTTGCGACGGAAAAATCGTGGGTGAGGGCAGAAACCGTAGAGAAATCGTGAAAAATGCCTTACATCACGCAGAAATTGAAGCGATTAACGAGGCTTGTAAAAATCTTGGCGGTTGGCGACTCTGGAAATGTGATTTGTATGTCACTTTGGAGCCGTGTCCAATGTGTGCAGGTGCAATTATAAATTCAAGAATAAAAAATGTGTATTTCGGTGCGAGTGACACAAAAAATGGTGCTGTCGTTTCGGCAGCACAGCTTTTTGATATGAATTTCACCCATAAACCACAGTATGAGGGTGGAGTTATGGGAGAGGAATGTGCCGAAATCCTGTCATCATTCTTTAAAAATTTAAGAAAACAGAAGGAGAGTGAAGAAAAATGAGCACTGTTGCGGCAATTTCAACAGGACGTGCCTCGGGCGGTATCGGAATCGTAAGAATTTCAGGCGAAAATGCCATCAGTATCGCAGACAGAGTTTTTTCTTCATTCAACGGAAAGAAATTGTGTGAAGTTTCCGGTTATTCCGCACTTTACGGCAAGGCTTATGACAACAAAGGCAATATTGATAATGTAGTTGCACTTGTTTTTAAAGCACCGAAAAGTTATACAGGTGAAGATGTTGTTGAAATATCCTGTCACGGCGGACTTTTTGTTACGGATAAAGTGCTTAAAGCGATTTATGATGCCGGTGCTGTTCCGGCAGAAGCAGGGGAATTTACAAAACGAGCATTTTTAAACGGAAAGATGGACTTAACAAGTGCCGAATCCGTTATGAATATTATTTCTGCACAGGGTGAACAGGCAGAAAAAATTGCTCTCGGTGTTTTAGAGGGCAGACTTTTTAAGGAAATCAAGCAAATTAATGACAAATTGGTTTATGATTTGGCTCTTCTTTCCGCTTGGGTTGACTACCCTTATGAAGAAATCGAGGATTTGTCGGATAACAATTTAAAGGAGCATATCAAGGACAGTATTAACAGTCTTGAAAAGCTTATAAATGACTTCGGTAAAGGGCAGATTATAATGGAGGGTGTTGACACCGCCATTGTCGGTTGTCCCAATGTGGGAAAATCCACACTTATGAATCTTCTTTCAGGTACGGAAAAATCCATCGTTACCGAAATTGCAGGCACAACAAGAGATATTGTAGAGGATACCGTTAATGTGGGTGGAATTACTCTTCGTCTTGCTGATACCGCAGGCGTTCGTGAAACAGAAGATATTGTTGAAAGCATAGGTGTTGACCGTGCGGTGAAAAGACTTGAAAGTGCCGAGTTAGTCCTTGCTGTTTTTGATGCAAGTCGCGAACTTAATGAGCAGGATAAGAAGCTTATTGAACTTTGCAAGGACAAAAAGGCTATCGGAATTGTCAATAAAATAGATTTAGACAAAAATCATCTAACGGAAAATTTGAAAGAAAAATTCGCTAAGTTAATTTTTATCTCAGCCAAAACAGGAGAGGGAAAAGAAGAACTTACCAAAGCTATTGAAGATGTTTTAGGGACTGCAGATTTTGACACATCTGCAACCGCCATTGTCAATGACCGTCAATGTGATTGCTGTAAAAAGGCACTTGATGCGTTAAAAGATGCAGAAAATGCTCTCGAGTTTGGTATGACAATGGATGCGGTTACGGTTTGCCTTGATTCAGCCATTGAAAATCTTATGATTTTAACAGGCGAAAAGGCAACGGAGCTTGTTGTTAATGAAATTTTTGCACAATTTTGTGTAGGAAAATAACGAATAGTCAATAATTATCTATAATGAAAAGAGGTTATATAAAATGAGTGAATGTAGTGGAAATTGCAGCAGTTGTTCATCAAACTGCGACAGCAAAAAACAGGATTTACACATTCCCGGAAACCCAATGAGTGATGTCAAAAAGGTTATCGGTGTTGTAAGTGGTAAAGGTGGCGTAGGTAAAAGCTTTGTCACATCTTCACTTGCAGTTACAGCACAGACAATGGGATATCAGACAGCAATTCTTGATGCTGATATTACAGGTCCGTCAATTCCAAAGGCATTTGGTGTTCATGGTCAGCCTGAAGGCACAGCGGACGGAATGTATCCGTTGGAATCAAAGCTCGGTACAAGAATTATGAGTGTCAATCTTCTTCTCCAAAGAGAAGACCAGCCGGTTATCTGGCGTGGACCTGTTATTTCAGGACTTATTCATCAATTCTGGCAGGAAACTGTCTGGGGTGATGTTGACTTTATGTTTGTTGATATGCCTCCGGGAACAGGCGATGTTCCGCTTACAGTTTTCCAGTCACTTCCCGTTGACGGTATTGTGATTGTAACAACTCCCCAGGATTTGGTTACACTTATCGTTAAGAAAGCAGTTAATATGGCAAAAATGATGAATGTTCCGATTATCGGTATTGTTGAGAATATGAGTTATTTTGAGTGTCCTGACTGTAACAAGAAGCATTATATCTATGGTGAAAGCAAGATTGACGAAATCGCAGCAGAGCTTGGTGTTCCTGTTCTTGCAAAACTCCCAATCAATCCTGCAAATGCAGCACTTGTTGACAAGGGTTGTATTGAGTTAAGCGAAGAAAAACAGTTTATTGACGTAATCAAAAAGATTGCTGAATAATTTACGGTGGAGGGAAACCTCCACTTTCTTCTTTTGTTAGACAAATTGGAGTTTGTCGAATTGAGTGCAAAGTGCAAAACGCAGAGTGCAAAATGTCGGAACTGCGTTGCAATTATAATAAAACAAATTTAGAGCATCGTAGGGGCAGGTCTCTGTGCCTGCCCGTAATATTATCGTTAACTGCGGTCGGGCACGGCTGCGGGTGTCCGGTGGACACCTCTGCGAAGCAGAAGCGCCGACCGAACCGGCAGGTGAGACTTACCCGACCCTACATTACAACCCGTTTGGTGTGTCGAAAACATCCCGACAAATTCAAATTTGTTGAAATCATTTGCAAAAAGAAAACGGACTGCCCAATCGGTAGTCCGTTATTTGTTTTGTTTGGAATTATTAATACAATGTCTTTGAAAGAATAAAACAAGTCCAGAGAGCAATTACAAAAAGTCCTTCTGCAGGAATTGCAAGCTTTGTGTAAGGACATTTCCAACCTTTATCAACAAAAAGGAAGATTGTTCTTGTTACAAAAACTGTTGTAGAGAAGAAAAGTCCGCCAATCATTGAATAGTACGGTGTTTTAAGTGCTAGCATAAGGAAAAGTAAAAATCCGCCCAAAGCACCTGAAATACCACCGTAATAAACGCGGATTTCTGTTTTACCTGCGTTATCAACAGGCTTAATTGAAAAACTTTCCGCATTTTTTAAAGGACTAATAATAAACACGATTGCCATACCAAAGAAATAAAGAACAAGACCGATTGTGGCAACACTTGCGGGAACATTTGACATTAAAATTTCTAACATAGTATTTCTCCTTTATACATTTACAGTAATTTTTTCTTCTTTTTTATCAAAGAAGGAGGTGAAATTGATTACGAATAAAAGTGCATAAGCCACCCACATAGGTAAGTTTTCGATAAACGCACTCTTGCCGACGGTTACTAAAAGCACAAGCATCAATGCAAGAACGGCAATAAAGAATATTGTAGCAATTATGTATTTTTTATCCTTTTGTCTGCATTTGTGGAACAAGAAAATAATTACACCCGCCGCACCTAAAAATGCGAAGATGAGAGCAGTTGCCCAGTGACCTAAGCAACGGGCAGTCATAACAAGGTCAAGTCCTGCGGACGGTACATTGACAGTTACAAAAATTGCAGCACAGCCAAGAGAGGTTACAACTACACCTGCCTTACCTTTATAATTATTCTTTCGATACATATAAAGTGTGTTTGTAAATATTGAAAGAGAAGCAAGAACACCCCAAGCTTTAAATTCCCAAGGATAACGAAGTCCGAGCATACTTGCTGTAACGTCAGTTAAAATGTTGCCGAATTGTTTTGGAAAATCTAAAAATCCGTACCAAGTGATAAAAACAAAGCCAACGATAAGATTTGCAACACAGAAAACAGTTGTCGCTTTTGTAAGTTTCTCTGCAAAGAGAATTTTTCTTATAAATAAACCGTATAAGAAAAGCAATAAAGTGGAGCCGATTACCCAAAGCCAGAAAACGGTTGCATTTTGATACAACGGTTCATAAAGCATACCGTCAAATTTTGCGATAAATTCTTCCGCAGGTAAAGCCATGTCGGCATCTGTCGGAATTATGTAAGGGTATTGGTCCCAACTCATAAATAATGACATCCATAATCCGTAAACAATAGCGATAATTCCCCACACAGCTGTGTAAATTTTCAACATTTTTTTATTGTCCGTCATAAAATCACCTCATAGATAAATTGTAGCATTTTGTAATCGTGTTTGCAATAAGAATATGCAAATCGGAGTTTGATGAAATGCAAAATGTCGGAACTGCGTTGCTATTGTAATACCTCCCTCTGACGAGGGAGGTGTCTGCGTTAGCAGACGGAGGGAGAGATAGGCTTATGTGTTTACTAAATCTCTCCCTCAGTCTCACTTCGTTCGACAGCTCCCTCGTCAGAGAGAGCCTAAAAAAGAATAAATCAAAGAGTTAGACAAATTCAAATTTGTCAAACAAAAAACGGACTACCGTTTGGTAGTCCGTAAATTTTTGAGAATATTAAATTATTCTTCGTCTTCTGCACAGCAGTCGCAGTCACATTCGCAATCGAATTCAAGAACTTCGCCACATGCAGGACATTCAGCCTCACCGTCAAGGATGATTTCTTCGTCGAAGTAGATTACTTCACCACAGTTTGGACATTCAACTTCGTACATATCCTCGTCGCAATCGCAACAATCGTCACAATCACAGTCACAATCGTCACATTCGTCGTAGAAGATTTCTTCAAGTTCTGCAAGGTCTTCGTCAACTTCATCAAGCTGCTGTGTAACAAGACCCATTTCGTCATCAAGGTCACTTACTGTAAGTGCGATATCCTCGAGAACATCGAGAACTGCGTTAATCACCTTTGTTTCTTTATCGTCCTTATCAAAGTCAAGACCTTCAACAAGACCCTTGAGATAAGCTACTTTTTCAGTAATTGTCATTTTGGTTTCCTCCGATTATGCTCTTGACATATACTCGCCTGTACGAGTATCAACGTTAATCATTTCGCCTTCGTCAATGAAAAGCGGAACTTTAATTTCAGCACCTGTTTCAAGAGTAGCCGGCTTTGTAGCGTTAGTTGCTGTGTCACCCTTGAAGCCCGGGTCAGTCTGTGTAACCTGGAGAGTTACGAATGTTGGCGGTTCAACACCGAAAACATTACCCTTGTATGAAAGAACTTTACAAACCATATTTTCCTTAACAAACTTGAAGTTGTCGCCAAGGTCTGATTCGTTAATAGGAACAAGCTCATAAGATTCCTGGTCCATGAAGTAGTAAAGACCACCGTCATTGTAAGAATATTCCATATCTCTTCTCTCAATGAAAGCAGTTGGATACTTTTCAGTTGGGTTGAATGTTCTTTCAACAACACCACCTGAAATAACGTTTTTAATTTTTGCTCTTACGAAAGCAGCGCCCTTACCGGGTTTAACATGCTGGAATTCAACGATTTGGTAAACGTTGCCATCCATTTCAAATGTTACGCCGTTTCTGAAATCACCTGCTGATACCATAGGTAGTATACCTCCGTTTATGTTTTTAATACATTATAAATAATACAATAAAATTTATTGTATTTCAAGTCTTTTTGTAAAATCAGGGAATAATTATATAGCTTTGAGCCTTGCTTGACGACAAATTCTTATAGAATTGTTCATCAGCAGGGGTATTTTTTATTGTAGGTATTGCTTTTAATGTTGAAAAGTTGTTTTTTGCCTTGTCATTCAAAACAATATAGTTGTTCTCAATAAAGGTTATACTGTTGTCACCCTCGGGAGAAGTGATACAAGGTGAACACATGTGGGCAGGAGTGTCAAAAAGTGTTCCGCCCCATTTTTCTGTGTCCCCTGTTTCGATAGCCTCAAAAGGAGTGCCTAAAATAACGGGTCTGCCCTTTGCCGAAGCAACAACATCCTCTAAAAACTCCACAAGAACATAATTACGGTTCAAGGATGAGTCGTCCTGCGTGTAAACCGGAACAGCATTCTCACGTGATACAGGAAACTGAACAGATTCAAGATATACACAGTCCACACCCATTTTTACAATTTCACTTACCACATTTGTTAAATAGGTTGTGGCCTTGCTGTTAGTCGGGTCAAGCCAGACTTTACCGTCGTTTATTGCAGTATCGTCAAACCAGATTTTCGTTTTTTCGACATTTTCATAAACATAGGCATTTAATCGTTGCGGTGCAACACAGTCTTCGAAACAGAAAACTCTTGCCACAATGAAAAATCCCTCATTTTTTATTTTTGAAATAACAGATTTGTCAATCTGATTATAATCGGTATTTCCGCTGTATGATATGAGATTTGAATTATAGGTTAAAATTCCTTCCTGATTTTTAAAATCAAGCATAATTGCATTAAAGCCGTTTTCGGAGGCGCTTTTCAAGGCGTTATTAAAGTCTGTTGTGTCATCAAGAATGGAATTATCAAGATATATTGCTCTTAAAGAACTGAGGGAATCAACGGTTACACCCGAAGAAATCTGACTTTGAGTAACATTGTCGCCGATGGGTCGGGACGAAAGGTTATAGCAAACCTTTGCAATAACAAAAGATGCTACAAAAAGGCAACACAAAGCAACGCAGAACAAAATAATTTTGTTGCGTTCACGTTTCTTTGCCCGTCTGCTTTCGTGAATCGGTCTTTCACCACGACGGGAGGGATATTTTCTTGAAAATCCGTAGTACCCCTTTAATCTTCTTGGGGAATTTGAATTTTTTGCCATACTTTTCTAGTCCTTAAATAAAAATTGAAGTACCTGAAATTCCGGTAAATGCCATTGATAAAAGGGCTGTATAAATGAAAATTGCCGGAGTTCCTTTGAAAGCCTGTGGAATAGATTTGTTCATATCGAGTCGTTTAAGTCCCGTATTGATAAGCAGAACGGCAACTACATAGGCAAGACCTGCGCCTAAACCTGCACCAATGGCTTCAACAACGGTAAAAACTGAACGGTAATTTATAAGCGGCATCGCAAGTACAAGCGTATTGAATGCAGCAATACCGATTCTGCGGATAGTTCGGGGTGAAACCTTTCCTATAATCAAAAATACAATCAAGGTAATGAGATATATCGTAACGAGGACACCTGCATAAATGAGAAGGTGGTATATTTCGTCAAGATTTTTAATGATTGGAACAGTGTCAAGAACAACGCAGATTGCCGAAACACTTGTTGAGAAGAAGGTGATAAAAATCGTCATTGGGAAAAGCTGTCGTGGCTTTGCACTCATACGTATGGCTTCGCTTATACCAAAACCGCCGTTGAAGATGAGGTTCTGGAAAAGCATTGTGTAGAGTGAGGCGGAAAGAAGATTGAGAATTACATTCATTTTTCATTCCCTCCGTCCTTTTGATTTTTATATTCCTCAAGGTCTGAAAGCATTTCGGAAAAGTCGTCAAGGTAGGAACGTTTTGTACCCTCTGCCGTAAGAGTTGTAAATTCTCTTGTTTCCTGAATTTCAACTAAATTTTTAGTTTCATCGCGTTTTTCTTTTAGTTTTCTGAAACGACGTCTTCTTTCACCTGCATCGGTGGAGTTGTCGTCATTTTCTTCATAAGGATTAAATTCGTCCTGCATAAGTTCCTTAATCGGGGCACGGTGTGAACGTCTGATTTCCGAGGTGTCAAAAGCCTTGTCGGGAGATGCGTCAGGATATTTTTTGTTTATAAATGCCTTGAGCATCGCTGCCAGAAATCCAATGATTAAGAGACCGCCAAAAGGCATTAAAAATGCAGGAAGCTTAACAGGGATGTTGAGTTCAATATCCCAGATAGTACCAAGTCCCAAAAATTCTCTTAAAAGTCCAACCAATAACGCAACAATTCCGTAACTCAATGATGTGGAAACCGCATCAATAAAACTATTTTTCACATTGTTTTTTACAGCAACGTTTTCACAATGAAGAGCAATGAGGGAATTAACCGCCATAAGAGGCAGGAAAATGCCGACACTTGCCGTTGTTTCAGGGAAAAATCTTCTTGTAATAAACATTGCAGCAAAAACAATGGATACACCAAGCACAACGTAGAGTGCAACTCGCCAGTATCTTTTTACGTTTTTTAATAAAAGACAAGTAAAAATTTCACAAATAATCAATTCTGCTGCCGTTACACAGGCCAACAACAACGCAGTTCTCAAGGTTCTGGCAATAGCGATTACCGAGCAAAGTCCGATTGCCTCAAAGAGCAACGGGTTCTTCACAACGGCACTGTTGCGAATTTGCTTCATAACCTTAGTTTTTTCACTCATTGTCGTCACCTCCTGCTACAAAAGGTGATTCTGAACCGATAACAGTATTTTCTTTTGACAGAATCTCGTCGAAGCTTTCACTTTCGGCAACGGCGGAGTCATTATTCGTATTCTCTGCAACATCCTGCCCGATGATTTCATCTTCGGAAATATCAGGAATTGCCACAAGAATTTCATCGGGTACAACAGTAACAGGCTCAATTTCAATATATGGTTCATCTTCCTTGAATTTTTTCTTTTCGCCACGTGTATAAGGAAGCTTATCAAAAAAGTCTGAAATACTGTATGAAATAAGAATACCGAAGCCGACACTTTCTTCAAGAGGACTTACATAACGGATTACCATACATATTATTCCGCTTGTAAAGCCCCAAAAAAGTCTGCCAAGTAATTTTTCGGGCATATTGCTCGGGGCGGACATAAAGAATACAGCACAGAAAAAGAGCATTCCTGAGCAAAGCTCCATAACAAGAGAAATAAAACGACCTGTTGAAACCCTTGGGAACAAAACAGACATAAGACAAACGGCAAGTATAAAAGTAAAAACCGGAATACTGTCCTTCGGACGTCGGATTACAACCAAAAGAAGTGTGCCTAAAAGGGCAAGGATACAACCTGTACCCAAAGCAGACGGAACATTTCCGATAAGAACCGCTAATACAGAAATGATATTATCGTCAACGGATGTTCCCAAAGAAAGCATTTTGCTTAAAGAATAATTATGGGATGAATAATCAAACATCAAATCCTGCCAACAAAGGGAAGCAAAGCAGAAGGCTGCAACTGCAGGAGGAAAAGGTGCTTTATCAAGTGTGCCAAAAGGGAGAACACATACACCCATGGCAAAAATCGCCGTTAACAGGGTCATCCACCAAGGGGATGACGGCGGTAGAAGCATAGCGACGGATACACCCACAATCAAAGGGGACAAATCCTTAAAGGTTGCTGCTGCTTTGAAAAGTTTTTTACCCATAAGCAGAAGAACTGTACAGGTGGCGACGGATATTCCAACGGTAAAAATCGCAGAACTTCCGTGCATAAAAACAGCCACAGCAAAGGGAACGCAAAGCATAATGACGGTGTCAATCATTGCTGAACGTGTTTTTTTATCTATTGAATTTTGAGGTGTATTTGTGCTTTTCAAAACACATCCCTCACTTTTCCATTATTTGATTGTTGCATACTGCAAGTCCCTGTAATAAGATAAATTAAGAGCATTTTTGTTTTAGGAGGTTGCAATATGATACTTGAAATATTGAACGATAAAGTAATGCTTGTTGAGTTATCCTCTGACGAAATGAAAGAATATAAAATTACATACGAAACTCTTAACAGTGACAACAAAGCATCACAATCTGCAATTAAAAATCTGTTACAACATATTGATGACAAAAGGCTTATAAAGGGAGAAAAAGTGGTTGTTGAAGCATTACCCACGGAAGAAGGAGGGTGCTTCCTGATATTTACTTTTGTCCCGCCGGAAAAGAGGAAATATAAAATCAGAAGGGCAGAAAAGCACAGCTTCTTTCTTGTAGAAAGTCTTGATAATCTGCTTGATTTTATAAATGTTGCAAAGAAAAATCCGGAGCAAAAAACCCTGTGTTCAATTTATAAGATGGATGATAATTTTTTTGTTTCACTACAAGACAGCAGTCCGAAAACAAAGATTTTATTATCGGAATTCGGCAGAATCGCAGAAAAATTTATATGCGACAGAGTAGCAGAATACGGTGTACAGCTTGGTGAGGTTTACTTACAGTAATTTTCCTCTGCAATCTTTTTGAATTTTTCTATAGTACCTTTTCTGTCGACACTTGAGAAGATGGCATTACCCGAAACAAAAACATCTGCTCCGGCTTTTGCGGCAATTGCAACAGTGTTTTCGTTAATTCCGCCGTCAACCTCAATTTCGCAATTAAGACCACGTTTTTCAATTTCCCTGCGAAGTGCAGAAACCTTTGGCATCATATCTTCCATAAAGCTCTGACCGCCAAAGCCCGGTTCAACAGTCATAACAAGGACCATTGAAAGCTTGTCGAGATATGGGAAAATATCCTCAACAGGAGTTTTCGGTTTAACTGTAAGAGATGCCTTTACACCGTTTGAGAGAATTTTATCAATAGTTTCACCGATTGGTGAGTCACATTCTGTATGGAAGGTGATAATGTCAGCACCTGCCTTGCAGAAATCGTCAATATATTTAAGAGGCTCACTAATCATAAGATGTACATCAAAAGGCACATCAGTTGCTTTTCTTATACATTTTACAAGTGGTGCACCAAGGGTAATGTTCGGCACAAAATGACCATCCATAACATCAATGTGCATATAGTCGGCACCGCAAAGTTCCATATCCTTTAATTCCTCTGCCATTTTACCGTAGTCGCAGGAAAGGATTGACGGGGAAATTTTCATCATAACAAAGCCTCCGATAAACAAAGTATAATCAATATATTTTAACATATATTCAATGGAAATACAATATTTATTATTCACCGCAGTATCAGGATGACTCGTATATGTAACAAAAAGACAAATAACCGCAAATGTTCACAAAAGCGAACAATTGCGGTTATTTTTTTAAACCCAATATAAAATCTGACGATACATTATATAATTGACAGAGTTTAATTAAATGGTGGATTGGCAATTCGTTTGCACCTCTTTCATATCGTGCATACATTGTTTGCGATGTTCCAAGGATTTCCGCAACCTGCTGTTGTGTCAAATCATTGTCTTCTCGCAAATCTCTCAATATTTTAATATAGTCCATAAATACCACCGTGATTATTATACCAAGTAAATATGTTTACTATTGACATTAGTAAAGATTTTTACTATAATAACGATGAAAATATATTGATTGGGTGGGGATAAAATGGATAACAATTCAGTTGAAAACAAATCTTGCATTGATATAGAAAGAATGAACACGGAAAAAGAGTTTATTCCTGTTCTGGAAAACATAAATGCATTTATTCTTCTTGAAGAATATTCAAGAGCAAGTGATTTGGCGGATAAAATTATCATCGATAAGCCAGCATCTCCGGTTGGATGGTTTGCAAAAGCTGTTGTTGTATCTAATAATTTTAAAGCAAAAAGTTTGTGCGATGAGAATTTTATTGATAAGTATAAAATTTATGAAAAGAACATTCAGAATGCTATAAAAACAGCAAATGACGAAACAAAAGAATACATATCCGAAAAGCATAACGATTATGAAAGGGAATGTATAGAATTTACTGAAAGTGCTATTGTAGATTCCTTGTCTATACTTTTTGACAATGTTACTAAATATAATTTGAGTCGGGAAGAAACATGTGTACTTTTAGGCAAGGTTTTTGACGAAGACATGAAGGAACGCTTGAGTTATGCTTGGACAAAGGATAACAGCAACATATACATTAATCTTTATGATGCTTTGCTACGTGTTAATTATAGGAACTATAAAAGTTATGAATCAGGATATACCACTTTAACAGATGAAACAATCGAAGGGGTATTAGAGTTGATGTCTGCTAAGCCAAGAAAATCAAGCTCTGACATGGAAGATATGTTTATTTCTGTTATATTACAAGTTTGTTCATTTTTACACATTAATCCGGGTAATATTCACAACTATTATACGGAAAAGAAGCTTAAAGAATATGAAGAAGAAAAGCGCATTGAGAAAGAAAAACGGCTTGAAGAAGAAAGAAGACTGGAAGAAGAATTAGAAAGAGAACTAAAAGAAGAAGAAAGAAAATTACACGAACAACGAAAAAAAGAAAAAACAAAAAAACTAATCAAGACGATAGTTGTTATTGTTGCATTGGTTGCTGCAGCTGTCTTAATCATAACAACATTTAATAATATTACAAAGGAGAAAGCAAACGAGCCTACCACAGTATCCGACATGGAAAATAATAATACAGAAAAGTATTATGTATATGTAATGGCAGACGATTGTAAGGCGATTAACATCCGCACAGGTCCGGGAAAAAACTATGATGTAGTCGCTGTTATCAGAGACCGCTCAATTAAAATGCATCCAATGGGAATGACGGATGGCGATTGGATTGCGGTTGGTACAGATGAATATGGGGAAGCCTGGGTAAATAAAGATGTTGTTAAGATGGTTGAAGAAGAAAGGGAGGTGTAAAGATGAAGTGTTGTAAATATTGCAAGTACTTCTGTCGCAAGAACGGAATAGGTTGGTGCTTGTACCACAATTACTCAACCAGTGAATCCGGAGGAAGTATGTGTAGCCATTTTTCAAAGGATTTCTAATGCAGAGGGCAAATAATGAAAAGACCGAGTGATTTTACTCGGTCTTTTTTATGTATCATTATATTTGTGTCCGGTTCTCCTCATCGCATTTATTTTCGAATTACAATAATGTTATCAAACGGAAGGTCAAGGGCATATTCAAAATAAAAAATAAAAATCCCTTGACAATCCGGAAAAAAGAGGCTACAATAATAATTGCAAGGTGAACAAATGTTCGATAAAACGTATGTATGAAAGTATATACGTTTTAATTTTTTCTCTGAAAAGGAGGCTGTATTACTATGAACAATAAAAAATTAATTGAGATTTCCAACGAAGATTATCTTTTTCTCACGGAAGATTTGAGAACGATGGATATCGCGACCGTTGATAAGAGAATAAGATACCTTGTCTTTAACAAAAAACAAAGAATGATTGATACTGTCCGCAGTGTTCTTGATAATGAACTGACGGAAACGGAAAGAGAAATTGCTCTTGACTATTGGTGCGATAATCTTTTGGTTGAGGAAATCGCAAAGAAGCATAATATGTCACGAACAAGGTTTTATCGTACAGTAAAAGTCATTGAAGAAAAAATTAATATGTACCTAAAATATGTGGTGGTTTATTACAATGACAGTCCTCCTACGAAGGAGGATTTTTTGACCTTTTTAAAGGAAAAGGGGGAATTTTTTGAAAACTGAAACAATGACATTAAGAGAATTGGGACAGGAATACGAAAAAAATGCAAGGCTGCAACAGTTTTTCATAGATAAATGCAAGGCGGATATAAAAAAGGCGGAGATGTCGGGGGACACGGATTCAGTAATTCAACTGAAATCTGACTTGAATAAATTTGTGAAGATAAAACAGGAAATTCTTCAAACGGCAAATTATTTGAAGAATTACTATAAAGGAGAGATTTAATGGAAAAAAGAATTATTTCTATTGATGTGACCCCAAAAAGCAGTAATGAAAATATTGAAGATGCAGGTGTTATGTGGGAACACAATGCCACAGAAATACACTTTAAAATTGACCCTGCATACATAGGTGATTATCGTTATTATCTGGAATATCGTTCGCTTATCGGAACAAAGGACAGAACACAATTTCTGGAGCTTAATACCGCGAATAATGTGATTGTATATACGATTCCCGTGTCAATGAGCTCATTAAAGGGTGTTGAATGTTATTTCAATATTGTGAAATTTGATGGTGACGGTAACACAACACAGATAATAAAGCCGAAAAAGTTCGGACTTACCTTTGATTTTTCGCCTGATACGGATAACTCTCTTGCTAAGGTAAATGATTTTTCTGTCAATGCTTTGATGGAAGCAATTCGCCTTGGTGTATTTAAGGGCGAAAAGGGTGATAAGGGCGACAAAGGTAACACCGGTGAAAAAGGTGATAAAGGTGATGCCGGTGAGGTAATGCTGGATTATGCACACAAAACCTTTGCACCTGCAATTAAGGGTAAAAAATCAGGAAAAACGATTTTCATCGATGATGCCACATCAATAGGGCATAAGGCTGATGTTGTCATAAAAAACAAAAATTTATGGAAGGGTAAAGGCGTTTTAGGAAAAGGCACTTATTCATATACTCAAGAGGTGAATATAACAGAGCCGATTGTTATCAGCTTAAAAAGAAGTGACGACTTAACATGCAGCGCGAATATCTGGAGGATTGCGGTATATTACCGTGACGGTTCGGCAGGATATATTTCTGACAATGAGACCGCAAGTACATATTCAGAAAAATTTAATGCCACGGAACAAAACCCCATTGAAAAAATTACTGTTCGTGAAACGAATATCACGTCCGGAAATTATTATGATATTCAGGTTGAGGTTGGTGAGGTTGCAACAGAATATGTATCGCCCATTATGGACTTTTCAGAAACAAAGCTTTTCAAAAGCGGTAAGAATATGTGGGGTAATGGTGATGTGACAGTTGAGTCGGCATATAATTCTATTGCACTTGACTATCCCTTGATTGCAGGACATACATATACCCTCAGCGCAGATGTGGAATCTGCGGATACGGATAAAACAACCTGTCTTGTGTACGGTCTTACAATTCAAAAGGCGCTTGGTCAGATTGAAAGAGGAAAAAGAAAATCCATAACTTTTACGCTGACGGAGGATGTCGATAAAATTACATTCTATGCAAGTAACAATTCAACTAACGGTGAAAACGACAGCGCATCTTTTAAAAATATTCAGCTTGAATTAGGCGAGAATGCAACGGAATTTGAAGCATACAGCGGTGCTGAATGGGTTTATTTTGATGCAGAGGGATATGCGGAAGCAAATGCCGACGGAAAATCCACAGTCCTAATTCCCAAGGAAAAGAATGTTTCATTAGAGGTTGAATACAGCAGGGATTTAGGCGGAATAATTGAAAAGCTTTGTAATGCTGTTGTAAATCTCGGCGGAGTGATTTAAGGAGGTAGGATATGTCAGTATATAAAGGTATAGACGTTTCAAAATGGCAGGGACGAATTGACTGGCCCCTTGTAAAAAGCGATGGGATACAATTTGCTATGATTCGCTCCACATACGGTTGGGGTAAGGATAATATTGATGTGATGTTTGAAAGAAACTATCAAAATGCAAAAAAATTAGGTATTCCCGTTGGTGCATATCATTATTCTTATGCACGTACCGTGGCAGAGGCGATAAGCGAGGCAGAACATTGCTACTCTGTAATTAAAGGGAAGACTTTTGAGTATCCGATTGCCTTTGATATGGAGGATTCAAGTGTTGCAAATCTCGGCAAGACAAGAATTTCCGAAATTGCAAAAGCTTTTTGCGAAAGGCTGGAAGCCTACGGATATTATGTTTGTATTTATGCCAACAAGCATTGGCTTGAGAATTATTTTACAGAGGATATTTTCAATAGGTATGACATCTGGTTGGCTCAATGGGGGAACAGGCCGACCTTCGAAAAAACCTATGGTATGTGGCAGAAAAGCGCCAGGGGTAGAGTGAACGGCATCAGCGGATATGTTGATTTGGACGAGTCCTACAAGCATTATCCGTCCATTATGAAGTATAATTCTCTTAACGGATTCAAGAAAAAGGAAGAGGACACAAAGCCTGACACAAAGCCTGTTCAGAAGCCGGTGACAAGGACTTTTTCTGCAGGGGATAAGGTTGTGCTCAAAAATGCAAGGCTTTTTGTGTCTTCAACGGCATCCACTGAGGTGAAGCACATAGAGGGTGAATATTACATCTATGACGGCAAAGAGATAAACGGAAGAATGAGAATCACGAATTCTTCTGCAAGAGTCGGCAAAAAGCCGATTTCGGAAAATGTTACAGGCTTTGTTAAAAAAGAGGAGCTTGGAGCAATATGATGGAGACGGATGTTTTGAATCACAGACTTGATGCGGTGGAGGAGGATATTAAAATCCTCTACAAGAAGGTTAATGAGGTAACTCTTACACAGGTGCAAAGTGTCACAAAACTTGACAGTATGCTGGTTACTCTCGGCGAGTTAAAGGAAAGCATTGAAGCACTCAAAAGACGTCCGGGTTGGTTGTGGGACAAGGTTGTTGTCGCCATAATCGGTGCTTTTTGCGGTGCTTTGGTAAACATTTTTATATAAGGAGAAAATATGATTGATTTTATAACGGAAAACGCCTTGTTGCTGGTTCCTGTATTGAACATAGTAGGTGTAATAATTAAAAACACCGAAAAAATTCCTGATAAGTATATTCCGTTTATACTTTTGTTTTTGGGTATTCTCGGAGCAATAGCAATTCTCGGGGTATCTGCTGAAAGTGTTTTGCAGGGAATATTGGTCACAGGCACAGCGGTTTACGGAAATCAGATAGTCAAGCAAATTAAAAAAACCGAATAAACATTGAGCAGGAAATAAAGTAAAAGAGTCGATAGGACAGAACCTATTGACTCTTTCGTTTTATAATAATTCAGTTTTATACCAATCCTAAATATTCCTCAAGGCAGAGGTTTTTTTCTTTCATCTCCGTTGCGGCTGCAACACCAACATATCTCCAATGCCAAGGCTGATAAATCATACCTGTTATTTCCGTTTTATCCTTGGGATAGCGAAGAACAAAGCCGTATTTATAAGCATTTGTCATAAGCCAGTTGAATTCCTTTGATGATGCAAAGTCTGCATTTGTCGGAGCAAAATCAATGGCAAGTCCTGCACCGTTTTCGCTGTAGCCTGCAGGGTTTATTCTCATTTCAACATTTTTGATTGCCTCTTCCTCTGTGTTGCCGTTTGTAATAAAGGCTTGAAGCTTTTTATCGTACAGGCTTTTCTGGGTACTGTAATTCTGATAGCCCGAAGATGGAATGAGGATTATCTTTTCCTCGCCCGACAATGCTGCATTATACATTCGGTTGTAATTCTCCACTATTCTTTCGTCCATATAAATATCGGTTGCATCAGAAACAGGTGCAACAACAGGGTAGAAGTTTTTACCAAGTCCAAAATTCTTATTGATGAGTGTTACTGCCCAGTTTTCACTGTTAAGCATTTCAATGGGATTATAAGCTTCGGGGTCAATGGCAGGAAAGCTTGAAGTTCCTGTCTGTGTGCCATCGGGAGTAGGTGCGGGGCTTGTAGGTAATGAACTCTGGGGAGATTGAGTTGAGTTTTCTGACGGTTCGGTGGTTATTTCTGCATTTTTTATTTCTATTTCGGCTTCGTTATACTCACCGCCACTACAGAAAATCATATATAAAACAACAAGAAAGCTCATTATTACTGCCAATGATAAAAGGAGGACAGCACGTGTTTTCATTTGTCTGTTTTTCATAGCTTCAGATTTTCCCTTCTCGGTTTAAGGTATATATAATAGTTTAGTATCTTTTCCCGTTAATGTCAATATTTGCAATTTTTTTAAAATATATAGTGACTAAACAAAAAAAGTGTGATAGAATATAAAAGGTTATATTTATAATGGAGGCTGAATGTATGAAAGCGAACGAAAGTCATACGCATTATGCTTCAAAGGTGCGTGAGTGTTCAAACTTTGCCATAAGAGAAATCAAAAAGGTCTGCAAAGAGGTCGGTCCTCGTCCTGCAGGTTTTGACGGAGAGAAAAAAGGACAGGATTATGTTGAAAAGCTTATGACTCCTATTGCTGACGAGGTAAAAAGAGAAAGCTTTACATTAAGTCCGAAGGCTTTTATGAGCTGGGTTATGATTGATGGCATTTTGGCATTGATTGCAGCAGTTTTGGGAATTTTGTGTTTTGCAAATATTCTTCCGCAACCGGTTGAAACAGTTTTAAGTATAGTTTCAATAGCATTGGTAGTTCTTGCGGTTTTCTTTTTGTTAGGTGAATTTCTTTTTTACAAAAAAGTTCTTGACCCATTCTTCAAAAAGGCGGAATCAAGTAATGTGATTTGCACAAGAAAAGCATCCGGCGAAACAAAGAGAAGAATTATCATAGGCGGTCATATGGATACTGCTTATGAGTGGAGATACACATATCTTGGCGGAGCAAAATTAGTCACAACAATTGTAGTATCTGCCATACTCGGACTTTTAGTAACGTTGGGACTTTCAATAGCAGGACTTTTTGTTGAAAACAAAACAGCAGAGCTTGTAATGCTCATTGTTCAGGCTGTTATGATTCCTGCACTTGTTTCCGTAATGTTCTTTGTAAACTGGAAGCTTCCCGTTGACGGTGCGGCAGACGACCTTACAGGCGTATTTGCATCAATGGCAACACTTCTTTATCTCAAGCATAACGATATTCGTTTTGAAAACACAGAGGTTGTTGCGGTTTCAATGGGTGCGGAGGAAGAAGGTCTTCGTGGCTCAAAGGCTTTTGCTGCTGCTCATAGCGAAGAATTTAAAAATGATGGTGTTGAAACAGTATTCGTTGCTCTTGATACACTCCGCGATTATGATTTTATGGGAATCGTCACAAAGGATATGACAGCAACCGTGGCACTTGATAAACAGGCTTGTGCTCTTATGAAGAAGGCTGCTGAAAATGCAGGTGTTCCTGTTAAATTCACAACAACTCCGTTAGGTTCAACAGATGCTGCTGCAGTACAGCAGGGCGGAATTAAGTCCGTTGCTTTTACAAGTATGGACCCTGCTCCTGCAAGATATTATCATACACGTGATGATAATGTGAACGTTCTTGAGATGAAAACTCTTGAGGATTCACTTAAGATTGTTCTTGAAACAGTTTTTCTGTTCGATGAACAGGGACTTAAAGATAGTTATTAATTTCACCGAGAAGGGGAAACAGATATGAAAAAGAATTTTATGAGATTTACTGCGATTGTTATGGTGTTTGCTATGCTTACAATGGTGTTTGCAGGTTGCAGCACAGGTGGGGTAGCCGAAAAACCGGTTGCCGTAACAGCAAAGACTGACCTTAAGGACGTAACCTTTGAGTTCACATACGGAGAATTGAAAAATGTTCTTCCGGGTGACCAGTTGGCAACACTTTTTGAAAACTTCAATAAGAAAACAGATGACAGAGTTGTTAAGCTTTCATACCACGAATTAGTTTCAAAATATGGCTCTGCTGAATATTTTGACAAGGTATTAGCACTTATTTCTGAAGAGGAATGGGCACAGTTTACAGGAAATCAACAGGAAGTTCTGGATTATTTCAATACCTTAATCAATGATATTAAGGCTAATGGCTCTGCAAGAGTCAGTTATAACGAGAACTTCTGGATTAATCACGGCGACGAGGTAATTTTCAAAACTGCAGATGGTAAGGTTGTTGAAAATCAGGACGAATTCCGTGCAGCATTCCGCTTATATGCAGATTTTGCATTGAAGGATATCGGCTCATATCTTATGAATGTTGGTCAGGATGAGGCGACTGCGTTTGGTGCAGACCTTACAAATGTACTCTATCCGTTGGGCGTAGCCACAGCAAGTACACTTACACTCGATGACCTTTATACAGATAGCGAAACAAAGACATACCCTGTTTATACATCAATTATTCCTACCCTTGTTAATGACCTTGATGAAAATGGCGAAAATGCAGAGGATGCTGAAGGTGAATACATCTATGTTCCTACTGAGCTTGTAAGAACAGTCAACATTACAGTTAAACCTGAAGAAGCAAGTGTAAAAAAGGCATTTACAGTACGTAACCAAGAGGATATTATCAAGCATTTCAAGGCAGCAGAAAGCTATTTGATTGTTAACTCCTTTGAAATTGGCTTTGCTCCGTGCAAGATTATGGCAGGCATCAATGCTGTAACTGATGAGATGACTTATGTGACTTATGAAAAGAATATGGTTATCACAGCAAATATTACATTCACAGGTTCATTGGCACAGTATGGCACAATGATTGTAGAATTCCCTTGCACATCATCACTTACATATAATTTCGGCTGGCCAACAGCGGAATAATAAATTAAATAATCAGGACGGTACGAACTGTACCGTCTTTTTTATTGACAACCCGTTATGATAGGTATAAAATTTAATTAAAGGGAAAATTTTGTAAAAAGGGGAATTTTTATGAAAAAGACAATAGCTGTTATTCTTGCTTTATCAGTAATGTTATCTCTCTGCTCATTTTTTGCATTTGCAAAAGAGGAAAAGCCGGTACCGGTTGTGGTTTTGCAGGGATATTCCGGTCCTACACTTGTTTACGCAGACGAAAACGGAGACCCGATTATCGACCCTGAAACAGGTGATGTTATTAAGGCATGGCCACTTGACTTTGCTAAAATCGGTGAACAGGTTGTTGCGGCATTACCTGAAATGGTAACCGGTAAGCTTGTAGGAGAAGATGCTATTGTAGAAGCACTTGTACCTATTGTTCACGAAACTTTTATGCCTCTTGCAATGCTTCCTGACGGCACATCATGGCAGAATCTTACATATTATCCGAAGGGTGCTGCTGCAACACAGGTTTCAACACTTATTGAAAATGGTATGGAGCAATATATTCCGGAAAGTGTATTTGTGGAAGAAGCAGTTAAAAGAGTCGGCGCAGAAAATGTTTTCGGCTTTACTTATGACTGGAGAAAAGGTCAGCTTGATTATGCAAAAGCAGTTGACGAGTATATTCAGGAGGTAAAAGAGATTACAGGCAGTGACAAAGTTGATATTATGGGACTTAGTCACGGCGGTCAGTACGGTACAACATATCTTTATTATTATGGTCACAAGGGTGACGTAAGAAATGCGATTCTTGCAAATCCTGCAACCGAGGGAACAACATTTGTAAGTACAGTATTTATGAAGGAATATATTGACCTTGACTTAAAGAATGTAATGAAATTTGTTGAACACATATTTGATATTGAGGGTGAATTCGGCTGGATTTTTGACCTTCTCTCTTTAGATAATATTGTTGGTGGTTTAAACAGGATTTTACACGAGGAAAGATTCCATTATCGAGCATCTCACATCCCGTCATTACTTGACTTTATTCCTACGGACAGATTTGATGAGGTTATTGAAAGCATTGGTCTTAATCCTGAAGAAAACGGTAAAACATATTACGACACAGTAAAATATCACACAGATATTCATACCGGTAATAATCTTGCAAACAGATTTGCCGAATTAAAAAAACAGGGTGTGAAAATCGGATACATTGTTGGTAGCGGTTACACTGCATTAAGCGGTGTCGGAACAAATACCGATTTCCTTATTGACACATATCTCTCCTCCGGTGGTGCTTACTGTGCACCTTACGGTGAAGCTTTTGAAGCGGATTATGTTCAACAGGGAACAGTCTGTAACGATAAGACACATTATCACATTTCACCCGGTTTCAATATTGATGCATCCACAGGTGCTCTGCCGGATTCGACGTGGTATGTGGACGGTCAGGGACACGGACAGTATTTCAATGACCCATACACAAGGCAGATAGTGTGCAATTTCCTTTGGGATGACCTTGAAACCGTATTTGATGACGACAGATTCCCGCAATTCAATTATTCGCAAAAACATGCCGATAATTTATATGTATATTTTAATAATACGGATGCAGGATATCATTCGTCAGCGGATACTGAACTGATTGTAAAAAATCTCTCAAATACTTCAAGCATCCGCATCTGGTCGGTAGCAATTGACGGTGCAGATATTGACTATATACTTGAATGTAATACTGTTCTCGGTGTCGGGGAAGATGTATTGATAGATATTGAGTCCGAAAATCCGGGTGATTCCACAAAACCGATTAAAGTAAAGGTTACATATACAATTGAAAATTCACAAATGACTTTTACAAGCAAGGAGTTTGCTTTTATCGGATTAAGTGATGATGACTTAAAGCTTTATCCGCACCTTGCAAAGAATGTTGCGGATAAGCCTGAGGATATAATTCCGGAAGAACCTGTTGAACCAGAGGAAAATGAACCTGAAACAGAAGCACCTGAACAGGGAACGGATAAACCTGTTGAAGATGGGGGAAAGCCGGATACTGACGGTATCGAAACAAATCCGCCATACCTTGTAATGGTAATTTGCGCAGTATCATTACTTTTAATATTGCTTTTTATTCCGAGAAGAAAAAGAACTTAATGTAATAAAAAATTACCTCTCAAAACAGATTTGAGAGGTAATTTTTATAGGGACTTGATTTCTTCAATACAGTTTTCACAAACGCAAAGTTTTTCATTGAGATTGTCGTGAGAACCACAGATTTTACAGGCAGGAGTAAGCTTTTCTATAATAATTCTTCCGTTTTCTTCAGTGATTCGAACCTCTGTCAACTCTGTAATTCCTGTTCTTTTTCTGTATTCTGCAGGAATAACAATTCTGCACATATTATCCAATCTTCTGACAAATTGTGTCATAATCATCACATCTTTCTCTTTTTTGACATATTTTACCATATATATTATAGCACAGTTTGTCGAATTTTGTAAAGAGAATAAAAATTTTGGATTACGAGGAAAAAACAGATTACAAATGAGAGAATTTAAAAGTTAAAATTTGGTTAAATCTTATTTAAAAACATTGACAACAACTTTTTAAAAAGTTATTCTAATATTATTACTGAAAGTATGCCTTTAAGGAGGGGAAAAAGTGGATAACTTAGAGTATATAACCCGATATATATTGTGTTTCCTTGCTATTGCCGTTATCCTGAACTGTGTTTTATCACTTGTTCGTCTGCGTCCTAAAAAGAAGACCTATGCTTTGCTTGTGGATGTGACCAACGATGATGAGTTTCCTCTGACCTGTTATGAAACATCTGTTGGCAGAAGCAAGTCCGGTGACATTGTTTTTTCAAATATAACCGTTTCACGTTCCCATGCAGTTATTGCACTAAGAAAAGACGGTTTTTATGTTTTTGACACGGAATCAAAATCGGGTGTATATGTAAACGGTGAAAAGATAACGGGTTCTAAAAAAATTGTCAACGGCGACGTGATAGCTTTCGGAACAGCCGTTCTTAAATTCTATGTCGGTAGTGAGGCCAATGACGATATGATGCACTCTGACGATGACCCGATTATTCGTGCTATGCTTACAAACCTTGCAGACAACACTATGTTCCAGCTTGAGGGTGAGTTTATTACCATAGGCAGACGTCGAGGAAGCAACATTGAAATCAATGCTCCGTATGTTTCAAGACGTCACGCAGAGCTTACTTTATATGAAAACAAATGGTATATACAGAATTTGAGCAGTGTAACTGCTACAACAGTCAATGATGAATTGATTTACACTCCGACACCTCTTACAAGTGGTGACATTATAGGAATTGGTGATTTTAAATTCCGATATGAAGATTACAGATAAAAAACTTTTTTGGAAGGGTAGGTGATATGTGTGCTGTCAAAAAGAAAAAATGTAAACTTATATATAATGCTTTTTATAATTACATTATTTCAGTTGATATGTCTTTTCACCTTGTTAGAAAAAAGTGAAGACAAGTATAAGGCAGACATTTTTATTACCTTTGCTATATATATTCTTGTTGAATACCTCTATTTTATAGGGACTCGGGTAATTCTCAAGCGACGGGGCTTTGAGGTTGAGCTTATTGCGTTTATGCTTACGTCAATTGGATTGTCCATTACAGCGAGTGTATATCCTGATGCGGCAATAAAGCAGTTAATTGCCGTTTTAATCGGTATTGCAGGATTTGTAATACTGCAATGGCTTATGCGCGACTTGAAAACCTGTATTTCTCTTCGCATTCCCGTTGCGGTTGCAGCGTTGGGACTTATGGCATTTACATTGGTTTTTGCAGGATTTACCAACGGTGCAAGAAACTGGATTTATATTGGCGGTATGTCTATTCAGCCATCAGAATTGGTTAAGGTTGCATTTGTTTTTGTTGGTGCAGCATCCCTTGAAAAATTGCAATCCAATAAGAGTCTTACAAAGTTCATTCTTTTCTCATTTGCTTGTGTAGGGGCACTTTTCCTTATGCACGACTTTGGTACAGCCCTTATATTCTTCTTTACATTTATCATTATTTCGTTTATGCGTTCGGGTGATATCAGAACAATTGTTATAATCTGTACAATTGCACTGATGGGCGGACTTTTAATTCTTATGTTCAGACCTTATGTTGCAAGCAGATTTGCAGCTTACGGACACGTTTGGGAGTATTTTGACTCGTCAGGCTATCAGCAGACAAGAACAATGATTTACTCTGCAAGTGGCGGACTTTTCGGTGTTGGTCTCGGAAACGGACATTTACGAGAAATCTTTGCTGCCACGGAGGACCTTGTTTTCGGTGTTGTTTGTGAAGAATTTGGTATGATTATGGCTGGTGCAATTCTCCTTGCATACGTAGCCTTGCTCGTTTACTCAATTCGTCACTCAAAATATGCCCGTTCAACATTTTACGCAATATCCGCCTGCTCCGCATCAGCGCTGATGCTTTTTCAGTCGGCGCTTAATGTATTCGGAGTTAACGATTTGTTGCCGTTGACAGGCGTTACACTTCCGTTTATCAGTCGAGGCGGTTCAAGTATAATTTGTTGTTGGATGTTACTTGCCTTTATTAAAGGGGTAGACAGAAGCACCTACAGATACGGAGGTGTTCGTCAATGAAATCCATTTCACGCAGAGCGTTAGTTTTGTACTCTGTTATTCTGCTGTTTCTGGCAGGTTGCGGAATACTATTCTTTAACCTTGTAACACATTCCGAGGAATGGGCAATGAACAAGGCAAACAAGCATCTTTACTCCATGGGGTCACTTACAACGGGTGGTGATATTATGGATATTAACGGAAATATTCTTGTTTCAACCGTGAATGGCAGTCGTTCATACAACGAGGATGCAACCATAAGAAAGGCAACACTTCATACTGTTGGTGACAGCTCAGGATACATTGCCTGTGGCGTTCAGACTACCTTTAAGGATGAAATTACGGGTTACTCATTAACAGATGGTGTATATAATCTTCAGCGTTACGGGAAGGGTAACGATATTAAGCTTACATTGAATGCGGAAATCTGCAAGGTTGCCTATCAGGCTCTTGGTGATTACAAGGGTACGGTTGGCGTAATGAATTACAAGACAGGCGAATTGATTTGTATTGTTTCAAAGCCTTCCTTTGACGTATATAATAAGCCTGAGGATATTGCTACGGACACATCGGGAAAATACGAAGGAATCTATATGAACAGGTTTTTCAGCGGTCTTTATACTCCCGGTTCAACATTTAAGGTTGTTACTGCTGCCTGTGCATTAGAGGAAATACCTGACATATACACACGTGAATTTGAATGTACGGGAAAAATTCAGGTTGGCGAAGGATATGTTTTTTGTAGCGGTGAACACGGAATGCTTAATTTTGAAGAGGCATTGAATAATTCCTGTAACTGTGCTTTTGCAGTTATTGCCAAGGAGTTAGGTAACGAAAAAATGATGGAGATTGCAAAAAGAATAGGTTTTAACAACACCTCCTTCTCCGTCAGTGAAAAAATCACCTGTGCAAAGAGCAAGTTTGATTTGTCATCGGCAAAAACTCTTGACAGAGGTTGGGCAGGTATCGGACAGTACACAACTCTTATAAATCCTTGCCACATGCTGACAGTCATTTCATCAATTGCAAACGGCGGAGTAGCGGTGTATCCGTACCTCGTTGCTGAGGTAATTTCTCCGCAGGGCAGAGCAATTTCAAAAGGCGAAACCGTGGAAATCGGGGAATATTTCTCGTCATCGGTTGCAAATGACCTTGATACGCTTCTTCGTTCAAATGTTAAAAATCAATATGGTGAAAACCTGTTCCCGGGAATGAAAATGTGCGGTAAAACAGGTACTGCAGAAATCAGCGACGACAATGATGTTAAGCCAAACGGATTGTTTGTAGGCTATTCACAAAGAGATGATATGCCTTTTGCAATTATTGTCATTGCAGAAAATTCAAAATATTCTATGAGTACAGCTGTTCCGGTAGCTTCAAAGGTCATGAAGGCAATAGAAAGCGAATATGCAGAATAAAACAAAAGGGGATAGAAAAAAGGCAACCTTTTAATACAAGGTTGCCTTCTTTTTTATGTTGTTTTGATTATTACAACAACTATTATAACGATGGCTATAATTGCAATAACAATGGCTACGGCGATTATTATAATTGAGGTTATGCTACTCATAGACGTGGTTGCGTTACCCACGATTTCAGGAGTTTGAGTATTCTGTGAATCGACAGTTACGGTATAACTTTCCACGATTGTTTCAAGGTCATCCTGACGGAAGTCAGCGTATAAATCGGGTGCATCCTTCGGTGGGACACGGTGGTTATATTTTTCCGTGTATGTATAAGCCATATCAAGAAGCATCTGTTCACAGTTTTTATCTGCAAGAATTTCCATTCCTATTCCTGCACCCGAAGAATGGTAGCCGATGAGGAGTGAAAATTCAGGCATACCTGTTGACGGAGAAATTACTCTGCAATTGTTGAGAAAATATTGATTTTGCCACACGTTCCACACTTTTCCGTTTTCATCCTTACCACTTTTCAATGGGGTGGAAAGGTATGTAGGAAAAATCAAAGCATCAAGATTGTTTTCCGTCATAAAGGCTTTAAGGCTGTTATAAAAGGTTGTTTTATATGACTGTGCGTGGCTTGTAAAGGTTGGATATGAAAGGTCAAAAAGTTCAGGGAATGAAACCTCTGTAACATTTGCACCGCAATCGCGAAGTTCCTCAACAGCATTATTGAAGGCGGTCATAACCTCCGCATCAATATTTTTTTCAACGCGTTCGTTTATCCCCATATCCCTCAGCATATTTGCACGGATTTCCGGGTCACTTTCACTAATGTTTGAAAAATTGACAGGGCCGGAAAGTTCTGTAAGAATACCGATATTTTTACCCGTAAGAGCATCGGAATTAAGATTTTCTGTATAGGAGTATTTTTCTTCAGTAAGGACATCAAGCATTATTGCCTGGTCATAGACTGAACGAGTAATTGAGCCAATCACATCACGACTTGAGTTGAGATGTGTACAACCGTCAAAAGGAATAAGATTGAGTGTAGGTCGAAGAGATACACAGCCATTGAGTGCGGCAGGAATTCTTAAAGAAGAATTTGTGTCCGTTCCGAGACCTGCAACAGAAAAATTAAGACTTACGGCAACTGCGGTGCCACCTGATGAGCCGCCTGATGCCAGACCTGTGTTGTAGGCATTTTTTGTTTCACCTGCAATTTTACTGTATGATGCTCTTGCATCCTGTGCATCCGTGCTCATATTTGTTTTGCCGATTATTATTGCACCTTGATTTAAAAGATAATCAACCACCTGTGCGTTACTTGTGACAGGGGAAAGTCCCTCGAGAGTCCTGCCGTTTGTGGTGTAATATCCCGACAAATTCATATTGTCTTTAATTACAATAGGCACACCGAAAAGAAGTCCTGAATTTTCACCTTTTTCTAAAAGTGCATCCTTTTCCCTTGCTTTTTCTATTGCATCGTCGCATAGGGTGATGAAACAATTGTAAGGTTTATTATATTCCTCAATACGGTCAAGATAATATTGTGTCAATTCCTCGCAGGAGATAACTTTTTGGTCAATTGCTTTACGTATAGTCTGAATATCTGATTCGTAGAGTGCGGATAAAATTGCGTTTTTTTCATATTCTACGGTTTGTGTTTCGGCAAAAATGAGAATCGGCATACTCAAAAAAATCATAATTGCCAACAGAACGGATAGAACTTTTTTCACAATATCCCTCCCTGAAAATAACTATAAATTTATTATAATATTTTTTTCTGTAAAAAGCAATTAAAAAAGACAGGTACGTTTGTACCTGTCTTAACTATTCATTTCTGATTATTCCGGAAGAATTTTTGCTCCGCCGAAGATTGAACGGAAGAACGCGATAATCTTATCAAAGAAGCCTGCTTTTGATGTCATTACAACTGTGTCCGAATCAAGAACAATACCTGTTGCAGAAACAAGCTCTACCGTAAATGTTGTGTCACCGCTTGCATTAGAGATAATTTCGCAACTCTTACCATCAGCGGATACTGTCATCTTGAAGTTTTCGTTATCAGCAGACCATCTGTATTCTGCAGTTGATGGAATACTCTTTTTCTGATTAACGTGGAGAACAATACCGTTTTTGTAAGAAATTGACTTCTTTGAAGGAGTCTGAATCTCAAAATAGTCAATAATTGATGGTGTTGAAGCCTTGAAAGTAAGGCTCTTTGTAGATGCTGCTGCACAAGCACTTGTTACATCAACGTCGTTTTTACCTGAAAGAACATAAGCTTCTCTTATATCACAAGTAATTTTACCACCTGTTTTTAAAACCTTAAACTGTACTGTGAACAAAGTGCCTGCATCGGTAACAACGTCACTTGTTGTGCCGATATACTTAAATGTTCCTGCAGTTGCTTTATCTGTTAACTCATAAGAAAAGACACCTGTTGTTTTTTGAGAAACAACCTGAAAATATGAAGAATCGTATTTAAGGAAATAAGTAAAAGCAACAAGATTGGAGTTCGCAGGAACTTTTACCGTAACTGTAACTGTGTCGCCAACTGCAACAGTTGTTTTATCAGCAGTAGCAGTGATTTTAGGAGCAGTAGCAGATGCTGCAAATGCTGTTGTAGGAATCATAGTGAAAAGCATAATTGCAACTATGAGAATAGACAAGAATTTTTTCATTTGAATATCTCCTTTTATTTTGAATACATAGTGATTATAGGCTAAAAACAAAGCAAAGTCAAGAATAAAGATTAAACGAATGACTTATATAGGAAACAATTGAATCGTAAGTGTTCTCAATTCTCTCATTTATGACCATTTCCAACGTTTTATTGAGAATTGTGCCAATTTGCCTACCCTCATAGCCCATTTTTATCAGGTCGTTACCGTTTACGGCAAGGTGCTTTATTGAAAAGCATTCTTTTTCATTGATGATTTCGTCAATAATTCTTCTTGTGTACGTGTAGAAATCATCCCCGCGGTAATATTCGGGCTTTTGGGCGGAATTGTCGCAGTATTTTATTTCAATAAGCGGGATGATTAGTTCCGCACCAATCTGCGACATAATTTTCTTTAATCTTTTTCTGTCAGGAGAAACAGCGTCGTTTACCATAATTGGTGAATCGTGAAAAGCAATAAGGGTGACAACATTGTTTTTTGTGTCGTTGTCAAATCGAAGTCTTGTAAGAATTCTCTCTGTGATTTCAGCACTCTTTTTGGGGTGACCGTAATAATGCTGTTCGCCATTTTCGTCAAAATGAGCAACCAACGGTTTTGCTATATCATGGAAGAATAGTGCAAGACGGATTACAGCATCGGGACTGCTTTTTTCAACAGCTTTTAATGTGTGAGTGTAAACGTCATAACAATGATGGCGATTTTCTTGCTTAAAGTTTACGGAGGGCTTAATTTCGGGAATGAAAACAGAAATAACATCGGAAAATTCCTGTAAAACATTATAAGCATTTTTACCGCAGATAAGTTTTACAAATTCTTCACGGATTCTTTCTGCAGAAATGTTATTAAGCAAATCCCTGCACTTGTGAATTGCAGACTTTGTGTTTTCTTCAATAGTAAACCCTAAAACAGAAGAAAACCTCAATGCACGGAGTATTCTTAAAGCATCCTCGTGAAATCTTGTTTCTGCATCACCTATGCAACGGATAGTTTGATTTTTAATATCATCAATTCCGTTTACAAGGTCGCAAAAACCGTTGGAAAAATCAAAGGCAATCGCATTCATTGTAAAATCACGACGCACAACATCATCCGAAAGTGTTTTTGAAAAAGTTACACTATCGGGATGGCGGTTATCAGAATAAGTACCCTCGCTTCTGTATGTGGTTATTTCAAGGGGCTCGTTGTCAATAAGCACGGTTACCGTGCCGTGCTTAATACCCGTTTCAATAACACGAAAATCACGAAAAACCTCTTTAACCTGAATGGGTGTTGCATTTGTTGTAATGTCAATATCGCCAATGGGAAGTCCCATAATAAAATCACGAACACTACCACCGATTAAAAATGCCTCATAACCACTGTTTTTGAGAAATTCAATAGCAGTCTTTGAGGCAGGTTTAAAATTATTTGCTTTGTTCATTCAATGCCTCTGTAAGAGCAAGTGCTAACTGGTCAGGGCATGATGTGGGCTTGAAGCCACATTTAAGACCCTTAATAAGAGGAATAACTTCCTCTGCTTTTTTGCCCTCTACAAGTGCTGCAATACCTTTAAGGTTTCCGTTGCAGCCACCAAAGAAGGAAACATTTTTTATGATTCCGTCTTCAAGCTGAAAACTGATTTCACGAGCACAAGTGCCACGGGTTTTATATTTGTAATCCATTTATATTACCTCGCTGATTTTGTTTGAAAGTGTTACTAATTCATCCATTGTAAGTGCTTCTGCACGGGCAGTAAGGGAAAGTCCTGCGTTTTCAACCGCAAGAGTGATTTTATCTTTCCCGATTACCATACCGCTTGAAAGTGAGTTGAGAATAGTTTTTCTTCTCTGTGCAAATGCAGATTTAACCATTTTAAAGAAAAGTGCCTCGTCAGTTACCTTGTAATCACCTTTTTTAGTAAGGTCAAGCTCGATTACGCAACTGTCAACCTTTGGACTCGGCATAAATGAACCGCGGGAAACATCAAAAAGCTTTCGTGCCTGTGCGTAATAATTAACAGCGACTGTTACTGCACCGCTTTCTCTTGTGCCGACTTTTGCACAAAGACGGTCAGCGGCTTCTTTCTGCACCATAACAATTATCTTGTTAAAAGGTAGTTTTTCCTCTAAAAGACGCATTATAACAGGGGAAGTAATATAGTATGGCAAGTTTGCACACACAAAAATTTCCATTCCCTCAAAATGCTCCTTGATTATGGAGTCAAGGTCGGCTTTAAGAATATCCTCGTTAATAAGTGTTAAGTTGTCATATCCTGCAAGTGTGTCATTAAGCACAGGGAAAAGTCTTGTGTCAAGCTCAACACAAACAACTTTGTCGGCTCTTTCAAGGAGTTCTTTTGTCAAAACACCAACACCTGCACCGATTTCAAGCACACCTATTTTACCCGTAGTCCCATCTTTAACAGCCTCTGCCATTCGTGGACAAACGGTGGGATTAACAAGGAAATTCTGCCCTAAACCTTTTGAAAATGTAACATTATGCTCACTCATAACTCTCTTGATAACAGAGATGTCGGTGAGAGTGTAATTTTTCTTATCCAATATACTTTTCCTTTACTTTACCAAGTATTTTCATACCCTCAACGATTTTTTCGTCGGAAGGAGTTGAGAAATTCATTCTGAAGCAATTTGTTTCTTCGTCATTTATCATAAATGCCGTACCCGGAACAACGGCAACCTTGTTTGCAATACATTCCTTTACAAATTCAAGCATATCAACATTTTTGGGCAATTCGCACCAAACGAAAAGACCACCCTCGGGACGAACATATTTAACAAAATCACCAAGTTCACTGTCAATAAGGTCGCACATAAGATTTAACTTTCTGCGATAGATTTCACGGATTTTTTCAATATGTGCTTCAACATCATTCTGTTCCATCCACTTGTCAACAAGCATCTGTGAAAATACAGGAGTATGAACATCGGCAGCCTGCTTGCCAACTGTCATTTTTGCAATAATTGGTGATGGTGCAACGATATATCCGACACGGATACCGGGGGCTAAAAGCTTTGAGAATGAACCTGCATAAATAACAATACCATCCTCGTCAAAACTCTTGATTGACGGCACATCTTCGCCTGAAACTCTTAAATCACCATAGGGGTTGTCCTCAAGAATAAGAAGACCGTATTTTTTAGCGAGTTCATAAACCGCCTTTCTTTTCTGGAGGCTCATTGTAGCACCTGACGGATTTTGGAAATTCGGAATTGTGTAGATAAATCTTGGGTTGGTCGCATTTTTAATTGCTTCTTCCAATTTTTCAATGTTAATTCCGTCAGCTTCAACGGGAACACCCGCAAGCTTACAACCGTAAGAACGGAAACAGTTGAGTGAACCGATAAATGAAGGACATTCGCAGATAATGGTGTCACCCAAATCACAAAGTGCCTTTGTAGCAAGGTCCATAACCTGCTGTGCACCTGATGTGACAATAAGTGAGTCGAAATCCTTGCCGATATTGTATCTGTCCTTAACAAATTTTGTAAGTCTTTCAATTAAAGGTCTGTAACCCTCTGTAACACCGTATTGTAATGCTGTTACAGGAGCAGTTTCAAAAATTTCTGCCGAAATTCTTTTAACCTCGTCAATTGGGAAAGATGCTGCGTCGGGGTTGCCTGCTGCAAAAGGAATAATTGCAGGGTCCTGAGTTGCCTTTAAAATTTCACGGATTGCAGATGGCTGAAGTCCTGAAATTCTTTTAGAAAAATAATAATCCATTTGTGTCACCTGATTTTTAAAGAAATATGGAAATATTTTATCACAATATATATTCGTTTGCAAGTTGTAGGAAAAATAAAACTGCCCGATTATGGGCAGTTAATGGTTTACGCCATTTCTTTTGCAAGAGCCTTGATTTGTTCAATATTTTCAGGCTTTACTGCGGAATGGATTGTTACAATGTTTTCAGCGAAGGTGATTTCCTTGCTGTTTTCAAATGCCTTTGTGATTTTGTTTTTTACAACAGGTGCCCAAGAGCCGTTTTCCATAATACCGATTTTACGGTTTCTGTATCCTCTTTCGGTAAGCTCGTTTATAAACTCTCTCATAAATGGGAACAAGTCGCCGTTGTAGGTTGTTGTTGCAAGAATGATTTTTCCGTAACGGAAAGCATCTTCAACTGCTTCTGCCATATCGCAACGGGCAAGGTCATTCACAACGACCTTTTTACAACCTGCATTTTTAAGTTCTTGTGCCAAAATTTCAACTGCATTCTTTGTGTTGCCGTAAACGGATGTGTAGCAGATAAGCGTGCCTTCACTTTCAACACCATAAGATGACCAAATGTTGTAAAGATTAAGATAATATCCGAGATTTTCAGTGAGAACTGGGCCGTGTAATGGGCAGATAGTCTGAATGTCAATTCCACCAAGCTTTTTGAGAAGAGCCTGTACCTGTGCACCGTATTTGCCAACAATACCGAAATAGTATCTTCTTGCTTCACAAGCCCAGTCTTCTTCAATATCCAAAGCACCAAACTTACCGAAGGCATCGGCAGAGAAAAGAACCTTTTCCTTGTTATCATAGGTAAGCATAACCTCAGGCCAGTGTACCATAGGTGCTGTATAGAAGGAGAGAGTATGTTCGCCTAAACTGAGTGTGTCACCATCACCTGCAACAAGTCTTCTGTCAGCATAATCCGTGCCGAAAAACTTGTTCATCATAACAAATGCACGGTCAGTAGCGACGATAGTTGCATTTGGATATTCTTCTGCAAATTTGTTTATGTTTGCAGAGTGGTCAGGCTCCATGTGTTGAACAATGAGATAATCGGGATTTTTGTCGCCCAATTCGTTCTTTACATTCTGCAACCATTCTTCACCGAATTTGCGGTCAACGGTATCCATAACTGCGATTTTTTCGTCCATAATAATATATGAATTGTATGCCATGCCATTTGGTACGATATACTGTCCTTCAAAAAGGTCAATTTCGTGGTCGTTTACACCGATGTACTTTACGTCCTTTAACATATTTATTTCTCTCCTTATCCTATTAAAACATCAAAAGCAATCATTAAGCAAAATCCTGCCAAAAGTGAATATGTAGCACCTCTTTCGCTACCGTGAGCGTGTGTTTCGGGTATCATTTCATCACTTATTACATAGAGCATTGTGCCACCTGCAAAAGCAAGGGCGAAAGGCAGAATAGCAGTTGAAACAGTAACTGCAAAATAGCCTAAAAGCGTGCCGATAACCTCAATAACACCTGTGGCAACGGCAATTAAAAATGTTCGTCTGTGGCTCATTCCTGCAGAAAGCATAGGAGCAATTATAACCATACCTTCGGGAATGTTCTGTAAAGCGATACCACCTGCGATTGTAATGGCATCCGCCATATTACCTGTACCAAAACCCACACCTGCCGCAATACCCTCGGGCAGATTATGTATTGCAATAGCAATTACAAAAAGCAAAATTTTATTAAGTTGAGCTGTTTTGTCAGGGTGACTTTCCTGGTCAACACCTGTAAGCCGGTGAAGGTGGGGAACAATTTTATCGATAAGGTTTACGCATAATGCACCACAGAAAACACCGATAATTGTAACCAATAACGGAAATCTGTTGCCATATTCCAATGATGGCAGAATTAGCCCTATTACGGATGCTGCCAACATAACACCTGCCGCAAAGGACAGGACAATGTCACTAAATTTATGGCTGATTTTCTTGAAAAGAAAACCAAAAATTGCACCGATAACAGAGGCTCCGCCCACACCAAAGGCAGTTAATAAAACAACTTTCATACAAACTACACCTCGTTATGATATTTAATTTCTGCAATATCCTACTTATTCTATCACATTTGTGTGAAAATATAAAGAGGGAAATTGTGATAGAAGCAACGTTTTGCGGAATAAAATGGATTTTAAAATCTGCACAAAAATTTGTATATTTATTTATTCATCCCGTCAAGTGACTTTTTTTACGCTTTCAGTTATACTTTATTCAGTTATCACGCGGAGGAAATATGTTATGAGATTTGCAACACCTGCCAAGAGCAAAAGCGGAAAATATCTGTTTGTCTATTTTGTGGGAAATGAGCCTTATGAGGAAAGAATTCATTTTGCGGTAAGTGAGGACGGATATAATTTTACGGCACTTAATAACAATGAACCTGTAATTATGCAGACAAAGGGCAAAAAATGTGTCCGTGACCCATATATTCTTAAAGGGCAGGACGGATTTTATTACATAATAGGTACTGATATGAAATGTATCGAGGGGTGGACATCAAATCACTCCCTTGTTACTTGGAAGTCTAAGGATTTAATCCATTGGACTGACGAAACAATTATTGATATGCGTGGCTTTGGCGGAAATTTTGCCACTACTACTCGGGCTTGGGCACCACAGGCATATTGGGATAAAGAAGAACACGCATATATGGTCTATTGGGCACATTCTGACGAAGAAAATGATGTTGCACAAATGTATTATGCCTACACAAGGGATTTTAAAACGATAACCAAGCCAAGGCTTTTGTTTGAAAGACCGGGAATACAGACTATTGACGGCGATATTGCATACAGTGAATTAAACGGAAAATACTATCTCTATTTCAAGCACGATGAGGACCAGACCATTGCGTATGTAACCGCCGACAGATTGAACGGACCGTATTGCGATGATGCCGTTGTGGTTTCCCTTGCAAAAACAGGGGTAGAGGGTAGTGAAATCTATAACATAACAGGCACGGACCAATGGGTTATGATTATGGACGAATATGGTACGGACAGATTTTTTATGCAACAGACAACTGATTTTGAAAACTTTTTACCTGTTAATCCTGACGATTACAGTATGGCTTTCAACCCCCGTCACGGTTCCGTTGTTGCAATTTCCGACGAAGATTATGAAAAGCTGGTTGCAAAGTATCTTTGATTTTGATAAAATAAATCATTACTGTTTTTGGTGGTGAAACAATGGGCTTTATCCCCTACAACTCAAGAGATTTGTTTTTTAAAAATAAATTCGGCAGCATTTCTGCAGGTGAAGAAATACATCTTCGCCTTTGTTTGCCACGCTCTTTTTGTTGTAGCAGGGCTATTCTTATGCTTCGTCGCGACGATGGAAATTACGAAGAAAGAGATATGCTCTGGGCAGGAATGGCAGATGACAATACAGAAATCTGGGACATTCACACCACCATAGAAACAGAAGGACTTTATTGGTATCACTTCGACTATATTTCTAATTACGGCAGAAGCTCAATCTTGCAAACAGAGGATGGATTGGGTGACTTCTCAGGCTCATATTTTGCCCGAAAGGATTGGGAGTTAACCGTTACCGAAAAGGACTTCACCACTCCCGATTGGTTAAAGGGCGGAATTATCTATCAGATTTTTCCTGACCGCTTTTACAATTCGGGCTTGGAAAAAGAAAATGTTCCAAACGACCGAGTTCTCCGTACTGATTGGGGAAATGAACCCGAATGGAGACCTACTCCTGACGGAAAGGTTTTGAATAACGACTTTTTCGGCGGTGACTTAAAGGGTATCGGTGAAAAACTCCCATATCTCAAAGATTTAGGCGTAACTTGTATCTATTTAAACCCGATTTTCGAATCCCATTCAAACCACCGTTATGATACTGCTGATTACGGCAAAATTGACCCGCTTTTAGGCACGGAAGAGGATTTTAAAAATCTTTGCAAGGATGCTAAAAAAATGGGAATCCACATAATTCTCGACGGTGTTTTTTCACATACAGGTGACGATAGCGTTTACTTTAACCGCAAAGGAAGGTATCCAACCCTCGGTGCATACAACTCTCCCGAAAGTCCCTATTACAAGTGGTACAAATTCACAAATTATCCTGACAAGTATCAAAGCTGGTGGGGTTTTGTAACTCTCCCCGAGGTTATTGAAGAAGGCGAGGAATATCGCAAATTCATCAATGGCAAGGGCGGAATAATTGAAAAATGGCTCAAAGCAGGTGCAGACGGTTTCCGTCTTGACGTTGCCGACGAATTGCCCGATGTTTTCATTGATGAATTGCGTTCAAGGCTAAAAGAAACCAAGCCAGATGCCCTTTTAATGGGTGAGGTCTGGGAAGATGCCACAACAAAGCATAGTTACGGGTCACGTCGTCGTTATCTTCTCGGCAGTCAGTTTGACTCCGTTATGAATTATCCCTTTGCAAATGCAATTCTCGATTTTTGTCGTAACGGCAAAGCGGAGGCATTTATGTCAACGGTTATGCAGATTATTGAAAACTACCCGAAGCAATGCCTTGATGTTATGATGAATCATATCGGTACTCACGACACAGAAAGAGCAATTACAAAAATTGCAGGTGAATCCTGTGAGTATCGTGACCGAAATTGGCAATCCTGCCATTCATTAGGGGATAAATATGAAAAAGGTGTAGGTCTTTTGAAATGTGCGGTTGCCCTGCAATATACCCTCCCCGGTGTACCCTCTGTTTATTATGGTGACGAGGCAGGGCTTGAGGGATATAAAGACCCGTTTAACCGTGGTTGTTACCCTTGGGGTAATGAAAATCACGACCTTGTTGATTTCTATAAAACAATGGGCAGGATAAGAAATGAAAATTCAGTTTTCGAAAAGGGATATTTTTCTCCCGTTTCCTCAATGCTCGGGTGTGTGGCTTTCCGCCGTCACGACGAAAACGGAAATGTTATGGTAATCGTTAATCGAAATGAACATTCCATTTCATACAGACTGCCTTACGAATTTGAAAATTCATTTGCCCTTTATGGTGATAACCCTCAAAACGGCGAGGTTTTCATTGGTGCTTGTTCTTTTGCAATCCTTTCCTTGTAATATTTATTGTTATATGGTATTATTTTATTGAATAGATTATTTGGTGGTTAAAAAATGAGTAAAACCTATGGAGTATTACCGAAAAACCAAAGAATATTGTGGCTTTGTCTCCGCGTAGTTATTCTGTGCTGGGGACTTTTCGGCTTGTTTCACGGTTCGGTTGTAGAATTTCTGGAAGCAATTTTTGCAATCATTTTCACTCACCTTTGGGACTTTTTCCAAATTTTCGGAAAGAAGTCATTTATCATTGAAGTTGAAGCATCAACACAGACAATGCTTTCTCTTTTCATTTTTATCGGCGTGTGTGTTGGCTCGACATTTAACAATCGCACAACATTTGAACATTTTGATTTGGTGACTCACTGTGCATCAGGTGTTCTTTCCGCTTGGTTTGGCTACGACTTTGCAAATATAATTTATCGTAAACGTGGAGATTTGGGCCCTGCAATGTCCTCTCTTTTTTCCCTCGCTTTTGCCTTGTCAATCGCGGTTGGATGGGAAATCTACGAATTTTCTATGGACAGCATTTACGGTATGACCTTGCAAAAAGGTAACGCTGACACTATGGTTGATTTTATCGCTTGTGCAGTCGGTGCGGTTGTGACAATGCTTTTAGTTGCATTTTACCGCAACGGACTTGTGGGTAAAAACAAGGAAAAAGTTAAAGAAGAACGACGTTTAATTAACGAAGAACGACTTTTAAAGGATAGATTGTATAAGGAATACCTCAAGTCAAGGGAGGAAGAATAATGAAAAAAGCATTATCCCTCTTTTTGGCAATTATAGTCCTTGTTACCTGCTTTTCCTCTTGTTCACAAATTGCAAAGGTTAAGGTCAACGGGACAAAGATAGACAATGAGGTGTACTACTATTTTGAGGATTTGCATAAAGGAAATGAATCCTTAATCAACGCAGCCATAACCAGATATGTTGCAATCAATTCCGAATTTTCTTCACGTTCCTTAACTCTTTCTCCGTCACAAAAATCCGAACTTTCCGGGAGGGTTAATGATTTGTGGCACCTTTACAGCACCCATTATACAGAATTGAACATCAGTAAACAGACGATTTACAAAATTGAGTCATCAAAAATGTATGAGGATGTTTTGCTTGACTATTATTACGGTCAGGGTGGTCTGTATCCTGTAAGTGAGGATGTTATTAAAGCGTATTTCAAGAAGAATTATATTTCCATTCATTTTGCAACTGAATATCTTTTTAATATTGACGAAAATGGTGCAATCGTGCCTATGACAGACGCAGAGAAATCATTGATTATCAGTAATTTTAATCACTCTGCCGACCTTATCAACACAGGTTCTCCCTTTGAAACTGCAACAGACAGGGATGTCCACGACACCATAATCAATTCCTTTTATGACGGTACCTTCCCAAGCGGATTTTATAAAGAGGTTGAAAAACTTGAAATAAATGCCGCAACTACAATCATACTTGGGGATTATATCTTCCTTGTGCAAAGAATTGATGTTTTTGATGAAACCTATAACTATTATGAAACCTATCGCACCCAATGCTTAAGAGATTTAAAGGGTAGTGATTTTAATGCAATAGTGGACGGTTGGACACAACAATATAAAATTGACTGATAAGGCGGATGATTCTCCGCCTATATATGCCTCCTTAGTTCAATGGATAGAATAAATCCCTCCTAAGGATTAGATGTGGGTTCGATTCCCGCAGGGGGTGCCAGAAGAACCACAAGTCGCATTTGTGACTTGTGGTTCTTTCACAAGGGAACCGAACCCGAGAGGATTTTAACAAAAAAACAGGACTTGTTTTTCAAGTCCTGTTCTGTTTCTTATGCTTATTTTTCTTTGTGATGTTGTCCGTAGTGGGTATGTTCCCTGTTTTTTGCTTCTTCCAGCTTTTCCTGACGACGGTTGAGAACTTCCTTTGGCTTTTCCTTGATATCTCCTGCAGCCTTTAATGCTTCACGAGTCATTACCGGACCGAAGAGTTCATAAATGAGAACGGCAAAAAGAGTGATGTTTCTTATCAGATTACCCTGTTCGCCTAACTGCATAGCGGTTGCACACATACCAAGTGCCACACCTGCTTGGGGGAAAAGTGTTATACCGAGATATTTGCAGATTGCAGGACTGCATTTTGTTGCCTTTGCGCTGATTGCAGCACCGAAATATTTACCGAGGCAACGGAAAAGAATGTAAACGATACCAACAACTATTATTGCCCAATCAAGGAATACATTGAGTTCAAGTTCCGCACCACTGATTACAAAGAACAATGCAAAAAGAGGCGATGTCCATTTGTCCGTTGCACCCATCAAATCGTGGGAAAGAGGGCAAAGGTTGCAAAATACTGTTCCCAACATCATACAAACAAGAAGTGATGAGAAGCCTACATGAACAGAGCCAATATGGAAATCTATTCTTGTAAGAGCAACCGTCAAAAATACAAATGCAATTGTCATATTAAGACGGTTTGTATTCGAGTTGAAGAGTTTTTCGAGTTGAGTCAATAACCATCCCATTATTGCGCCAAGAATGAGTGATACTACAATTTCAATCAACGGATTAACGATAATTGAAACCAAATCCACCGTACCGCTTACCAAGGTTTTTGCAATACCAAAGAACACCGCAAAAACAATAAGACCAACGGCATCATCCAAGGCAACGATTGGTAAAAGTAAGCTTGTCAAAGGACCTTTTGCCTTGTATTCGCGTACAACCATAAGAGTTGCCGCCGGAGCCGTTGCTGTTGCGATTGCACCTAAGGTAAGCAACTGAGGAAGAGTTAATTTATCAGGCATAATATAATGAACTACCAGAAGCGCAAGGTCAACAAGTAACGTTGCCGCAAGTGCTTGAAAAATGCCGATAACAGTTGCCTGTTTACCTGTCTTTTTTAATTCCTCAAGTCTGAATTCGTTACCGATTGAAAAAGCAATAAAGCCCAAAGCAACCTCGGAAATAAGAGCAAGTTGTTCAATGTGTTCTGCTGTATTGAAGCCTAAACCGTCAATACCTAATCTGCCAAGAAAATAAGGTCCGACGAGGACACCTGCTATTAAATATGCTGTTACTGCAGGAAGATGAAAACGCTTGAAAACACGAGTCATCAGAAGACCTGTCAGCAAAGCAATTGAAATTGATAATAAAACCATGTTCATTTCTCCTTTTTTTGACCATTCCGCATTATACTCTCCTGTATTTAAAATTGCAAGAAGTTTTTATGTGTTTTTAAAATAATTTTTAAAGCACCATTATATATTCTTCTGATAGTTTGAAAAATAGTTTTTATTAGAAATCAATGAGACAGTTTGTTATTGATTTTAGTTGTTCTATATGATAAAATATTTTGAATAACTTTTTAAGGGGAATTTTTATGTGTAAATTTTATGCAGAATTAATGGACAAAGACGCCGTTGTTGGTTGTAAAGAATTTAACAACGAGTATTTTTCATTTGACTATGAAAAGAAGGATGGCTTTATCAAGGGTATTTTTACTGCAAAGAAGGACATTGAAATGGTAAGCCTTGCAGTAACCTATGATAAGGACTTTGATGATGACGATTTGTTCTATGCAAATGGTTATCAGGCATGGACAACTTCCCGTGAATTTTCAAAAGAGGACAAATTTGACGGACTTTTTGAACCTGCAAGAATCACAAAATTTACAGCACATTTCGCAGGTCTTTCAGGTGACTATCATTTCTCAGATTGCTATGGCGAAAAAGGTAAGTTCCACGGTTATACATACTGCTACTTCCGTGAAAAAGGCGAAAACGAAATTAAACTTTACGGTTCAAAGAGTGAACGTCAGGGCTTCACAGTTTTTGAAGTTGATATGAATGATGAAAAATTCATCATCAAAAAGGATGTTGAGGGTCTTCGTCTTAAAGCAGGTCAGGAATATGTAATGTTCGATATCGCAATTATTGAAGGCGGTATGGATGAAGTTATGGATAAATATTTCTTTGATTTTGTCGGTTGTAAGAAGCCAAAAATCAAGCACCTCTCAGGTTATACATCATGGTATAACTATTTCCAGAATATCAACGAAGATATTATCATCCGTGACCTTAACGGTCTTGACAGAGCAAGTGAAGAAGTTAACATCTTCCAGGTTGACGACGGTTATCAGCACGCAGTTGGTGATTGGCTTGTTACTGACCACAAAAAATTCCCTAAGGGTATGAAATATATTGCAGACGAAATTCACAAGAAGGGCTACAAGGCAGGTATCTGGGTTGCTCCTTTCTCTGCACAATGTTCATCTATGATTGCTAAAAAGCACCCTGACTGGCTTATCAGATGGAATAAAACAGGCAAAAAGATGCTCGGTTGCCAAGGCTGGGGCGGTGCATATACACTTGATATTTATAATCCTGAAGTTCGTGCATATATCAAAAAATTCTTTGATGTAATCCTCAATGTATGGGGTTATGATATGGTGAAGCTCGATTTCCTTTACAGCCAATGTATTGAGCCGAGAAACGGTAAAACACGTGGCGAAATTATGTGTGATGGTGTTGACTTGCTTCGTGAAGCTTGTGGAGATAAGTGGATTTTAGGTTGCGGTGTGCCACTCGGTGCTTGTATGGGCATCTTCGACGCTTGCCGTATTTCTTGCGACGTTAACAAGAACTGGAGATTTGAGCTTAAAAAGAGCCTTAATATTAACTCAATCGTGACAGGTATCAGATTCAATGCTGAAATTCCGTCATCACAGAATGCAATTACAAACACAATTTTCCGTAATCACCTTGATGGCAGAGCATTCTGTAACGACCCTGACGTATTCTTCCTTCGTGATATCAATATCGGTTATAACTGGGAACAGAAACTCCTTCATGGTAAGGTTAACAGCGTTTGTGGTAATGTTCTCTTCGTTTCTGATAACGCAGGTGACTTTGACGATAACAGAATTGATGTCCTTAAAGATTTCTTCAAAGATAAGGCATATAAAGTTAATATGGCTGAATTTGTTGGTGAAGATGTAATTCGTCTTGACTTTACAGAAGATGGTGTTGACAAGAGCCTTACAATGAACCTTATCACAGGTGAAAGTAATATCTTTGACGTACTTTAATAGGTGAATATTATGAAACTTGCAGTTATCGGTGGTGGCGGAGTCCGTTCAATGTTTTTGGCTAAAAGTATTGCGGGCAGAGCCGAAAAGATGGGGATTACAGACCTTGTCTTTATGGATAACAATGAAAAGAAATTAAATATTTACGGCAAGATGGCGAGAGAAGTCTCTCGCCGTCTTTGTCCTGCTTTGAATTTTGCTTTGACAACCGACGGAAAAGAAGCAATTGAAAATGCGGATTACGTAATTACAACCATCCGAGCAGGCGGGGACAGAATGCGTTGTCGCGACGAGAGAATTGCATTGAATATGGGAATTCTCGGTCAGGAAACAACGGGTGCAGCAGGTTTTTCCTTTGCTATGAGAAGCATTCCCGCCCTTAAAGAGTATTGTGAACTCGTTAAACAATATGCAAAGCCTAATGCTATGGTTTTCAATTTTACAAATCCTGCGGGTGTTGTGTCACAGACTCTTCGTGATATGGGATATGATTTTACCTACGGAATTTGTGATGCCCCAAGCGGAATGTTAAGAAGATTTGAGGAGTTGTACGGATATTCCGAAAACTATCTTGATGCACTTTGCTATGGGCTTAACCACTTGTCTTTCTTTAAATATATCAAGGCTGACGATGTTGATATTACAGGAAAAATTGTAAGTGATGATAAGGCTTATGAAAATACGGATTTACGCTATTTCGATAAAGATTTTTTAATGCGAAAACAATACGTGCCGAATGAATATATGTATTATTTCTACAATCGTGAAAAAGCGGTTGAGAATATTCTGAATGCAGAACGTACCCGTGGTGAACAGATTGCGGATATCAACGAAAAAATGACGGAAGAATTGTCAAAGGTTGATATCGAAAAAGATTTCGAAAAAGCACTTGAAATCTTTGATTATTACTACGGACTTCGTGAAAATTCATATATGGCAAGCGAAACAGGGGAAAAAAGAAATTCCACATGGCATTTTGATATGTACGCACCCGATGACGGCGGTTATGCAGGTGTGGCACTTGGTATAATTGATGCGAAAAACTCAACGGAAAAATCAAGAGTAATTGCCTGTGTGCCGAATGAAAATAAAGCAATCGACTTTTTAGACGAAACCGATACTGTTGAGATTTCTTGTGAAATCGTTGACGGAAAAGTAACACCGATAAAAATTGGCGATATTCCGTTTGAAAATAAGGAAATCATCACAAGAGTCAAGGCTTATGAGCGACTCGCATCAAAGGCGATTATAAATTGTGACAGAGAAAGTGCTGTTGACTGCCTTTATCTGCATCCGTTGGTGTCATCCTATTCGCTTGCAGAAAAACTTGTGGATGAATATATTGAACTTAACAAAGATTTTACAGGAGAATGGAAATGAGCTTTGTTGCAGCATTCGGAAAACTGAATATTGACCTGCTTTATTCGGGAATGCCACGAATTCCAAATGAGGGTGAGGAGATTTACTCAAAGGATTTCAGAGTTTGCCTCGGTGGCGGTTTACCTGCAACAATGATTAACTGTTCACGGCTTGGCGTTCCTGCCAAAATCGGCACATTTTTAGGTGACGATATGTTCTCAAACTTTGCAAGGGGCGAGTTAGACAAAAGTGGCACAAAATATGAACTTTTTGAAAGTAAAAACTTTCCGTTGAACGTGACGTCAGCCATTATTACAGAAAAGGACAGGACTTTTGTGTCATACGGCGGTACAGAAGCTTATTCTGACGAGATGCTTGAAAAAATCTATAACTGCCTTAAAGGTGCAAAGGTCGTTGCAATGCAGGAAAAGCTTATTCCTGTTTATAAAGAACTTAAAAAAGATGGTACAGTTTTAGTTCTTGATACGGGTTACAGTGAGGATATGTCAATCGAAAAGCATCGTGAATTAATCGAGATTGCCGACTATTACACCCCAAATATTGACGAAACAGAAAAGTTGACAGGAACAAAAGATTATAAAGAAGCACTTAAAATTTTGGGTGAATATTTCCCCAAACCTGTTGTAAAATTAGGCAGATATGGTTGTGCAGGGTATGACGGTGAAATCTTTAAGATAGATAACATTGATGAATTCAAGTGCATTGATTCAACAGGCGCAGGGGATGCGTTTCTTTCGGGATTTATCTACGGATTATATAATGATTTTGATTTCAGAAAGTGCATTTTAGCAGGTAACATTACAGGCGGTAAATGTGTAACGGGTATCGGTTGTTTGACAGAATATATAAATGAAAAAGAAATTGCGGAATATCTTAAAAAATATGAGTATTTAATCAGGTGAAAACAATGAATAACAAACCGGACATTTCAAATCAGTTGGCAACGGCACCAATATGGAAATTAATAATCAAACTGAGTATACCTGCGATTCTCGCGCAGATTGTCAATTTGCTCTATAACGTCGTTGACAGAATTTACATAGGCCACATGGAGGGTGTGGGCACGATGGCACTCACGGGTGTTGGGCTCTGTGTGCCTGTAATTACGCTCATTTCCGCCTTTACAATGCTTGTAGCTCAGGGCGGTGCACCTCGTGCGGCTATTGAAATGGGTAAGGGTGACATCAAAAAAGCAGAGAAAATCCTTGGTAATTGCTTTGCTTTACTTGTTTTCTTTGCGGTGTTTTTAACAGTTATATTTTCAGTTTTTGGTGAAAAACTGTTAATGCTTTTCGGTGCAAGTGAAGAAACAATTATATATGCACTTCCCTATATGCGGATTTATGTTGCGGGTTCAATTTTTGTTATGCTCAGTTTAGGGCTTAATATGTTTATCACTACCCAAGGCTTTACAAAAATCAGTATGGCAACAGTGCTTATTGGTGCAATCTGTAATATTATTCTTGACCCTATATTTATTTTTGGTTTTAAAATGGGTGTTCAGGGTGCGGCACTTGCTACAATAATTTCACAAGCGGTTTCGGCAATCTGGGTGCTTGTTTTCCTTTTAGGCAAAAAGACAAAACTTAAAATAAAAAAAGAGAACCTTTTGCCAAATGCAAAAATTCTTCTTCCCGTGTTGGCTCTTGGTATTTCGCCGTTTATTATGAATGCGACAGAGGCGGTTATAAACATTTCGTTTAATTCTTCTTTACAAAAATACGGCGGGGATATTGCCGTTGGTGCTATGACTATATGCACAACGGTTTTCCAGATGGCTTGGGTACCTGCACAGGGTATCGGTCAGGGAGCACAACCTATTATAAGCTTTAACTACGGTGCAAAAAATGCGGACAGAGTTAAACAAGCCTTTAAGGCATTTTTAATCATCTGCTTTACTTACGTTTTCGTGTTTGGTGCGTTGATTGAGTTGTTCCCACAATTCTTTATCGGAATTTTTAATGACAACCCTTCACTTGTTGACACGGCTGTCTGGGCAATTCGTCTTTACGGATGTGCTATGACATTCTTCGGTATTCAAATGGCAATTCAGCAGACTTTTATAGCACTCGGCAAAGCAAAGGCATCCCTTTTTATTGCTTGTCTTCGTAAAGTAATATTACTTGTTCCGCTTATTTATATCTTACCTAATTTCTTTGAAAATAAGGTTTTTGCAGTTTTCCTTGCGGAGCCGGTTTCAGATGCGATTTCAATTATTACAGCATCAGTTGTGTTCTTCTTCGTGTTCAGAAAAGAAATGAGATTGATGAAAACAGAATAAAAAATACTGTACAAAAAATATTCTTTGTGATAATATTATTGTATATACAACTTTTAGGTTGAAGGAGAAAAAGAAAATGGAAAAAGAAATTTATGCTCTTGCTTTTGACATTGGTACAACCGGTGTTAAAACTTGTTTGTTTAAAATAGGCAAGACAATTGAACTTATTTCAGCGGCAAGTGAGGGCTATAAACTTTACATTATGCCTAACGGTGGTGCTGAACAGGACCCTGACGAATGGTGGGGTGCAATGTGTTCAACATCAAAAAAGGTTATGGCAGAATCAGGTGTTGACCCTAAAAACATTTATGGTATTTCATTCTGTTCACAGATGCAGGGCTTGGTGCTTGTTGATAAAGACGGAAACTATGTTCGTCGTGCATTCAGCTATATGGACCAGAGAGCAACCGAAGAAATCAAAAAGGGTATGGCTTACGGACCGCAGGTTGCAGGCGGTAACATCTTTAAACTTCTCCCATCACTTGCAATTACAGGTGCAGCGGCATTGAGCGTTAAGGACCCTGTATGGAAATATAAATGGACAGAGGCTCATGAGCCTGAAAACTTCAAGAGAGTACATAAATGGCTTGATGTTAAGGAATATCTTATCTGCCGTATGACAGGTGAGTTTGTAATGACAAAGGATTCTGCTTTCGGTGCACTTCTCTATGACCTTAAAAAGAAAGACTGGAGCCCTACAATCTGCAAGCTTTTAGGTGTTGATATGAAACACTTGGCTCGTATTGCGGATTGTACGGAGAAAATCGGTGAACTTCGTCCGCAGCAGGCTGAGGAATTAGGTCTTGTTCCCGGTATTGCAGTTTACGGCGGTGGCGGAGATGCCACACTTATCGGCGTTGGTGCAGGTGCGACTGAACTTGGTGACACACATGTTTATCAGGGTACATCAGGCTGGGTTTCAACAGTTACTGACAAGAGTGTTGTTGATTCAAGTACAATGATGGCGGCAGTTGTTGGTGCGGCTGACGGAATTTATAACTACTTCGGTGAACTTGAAACAGCGGGTAAGTGTGTTGAGTGGGTTAAAGACCATTTGGCACTTGATGAGATTGATGTTTATCTTGATAAACAGCATGCTCTTAAACTCAAAACTGCGGACATGGAGGTTGTTTACACAAATCTTTATGACTATATGATGGCAGTTGTTGATTCAATCCCCGCAGGTAGCGGCGGTGTTATTTTCACTCCTTGGCTTCACGGTAACCGTTGTCCATTTGAGGACCCGAATGCTCGCGGAATGTTCTTCAACATCAGCCTTGAAACAGGCAAAACTGAACTTATCAGAGCCGTTGTTGAGGGTGTTTGCTTCCACCTTCGTTGGTTCCTTGAAACAGAGGAAAAGAAGGTTAAGACTTCAAAGACAATTCGTTTTGTCGGTGGTGGTGCTTTGTCAGGAGTAACTGCTCAGATTCTTGCTGACTGTACCGGCAGAGTTGTTGAAACAGTTGCAAGTCCTCAAAATGTGGGCGCTGTGGGTGCTGCCGTGCTTATTGCGGTTAATGCCGGTATCATTCCAAAGGTTCAGGATGCAAAGAAGCTTATCCCTGCTACAAATACATACATTCCGAACAATGAAAACAAGGCAGTTTACGATAAGAATTATGAAGTATTCAAGAAGCTTTACAAGGCAAACAAAGACAACTTTGAAGCACTTAATGCTGTAAAATAATAAAAATATGGGGGTGGAACAATCTACCCCTATTTTTTTGTTGCAATAGACATATAAAAAATGTATAATAATTTCATACATTTCCCGGAGGTGTTATTTTGGCTGATAAGAAGTCGATTTTCGAAAAATATAAATCCATTGATGAAAATGGTGAAATAAAAAAGGAAGTTCCGCAGGAGAATCAACCTGTTGAGGAACAGCATATTGACATTCCTGAGGCTGAAACAGAGAAAACGGTAGTTTCAGAAGAGCCGATTCAGGAATTACCTGTTGAAGAGGTTAAGGAAGCAGATGAATTTTCAGACCTTGTTATCCCTGATTTGTCCTTTGATGACGAGGAGCTTGACGAGATAATGAAGTCCGTTTCAGCAATTGAAACTGCAGAGGAAAATCAGGTGGAAGAAATAGTTATCGCAGAAGAGCCTGAAGTCCCTGTTATTCCTGTTGCTCCGACGGTGGAGGAAACAGTTCCTGAGGAAGTTCCTGAAAAGCCGAAGAAGGTTAAGGAACCAAAGCCAAAAAAAGAGAAAAAAGTCAAAGAACCTAAGTCGAAGAAGGAAAAAAAGGTTGAGGGAAAAGACGAAAATAAGCCTGAGCCTGAGCCTGCTACCAAAAAGGATTACCTTACAATTGTATTGGCGCTGGTTGCGGTAGTGTTGGCTGTTGCATTTGTCTTGGTAAAATATTTCCCAAGTGATGCGCCGACAACAATTGATGAGGGGACAACTGCATCAGAGCAGGAGCTTGCATCCATTCAGGTTTATCGTGAGGGTTATCTCAGAAACCTTGTCCAGACAGACATTCCTGACGTTTTTTATCAGTTCTCCTCTGATTACAGTATTCAGTACTATCAATATCGTGACAATCAGATGGTACCCGTTAAAACAACGGGCAGAGTTTCTGCATCCGTTGACTACGGCCCTGCAAAAATTCCGGTAAACATAGATTATGTCAACGTTGGCGGTGAGCTTTTCGGAGTCGGCTTATACAGAGCAGACCAGAATCCGGGAATACCGTTGTATAACATTCAGCTTATTATTTTCAAAATGACGAATCTTCCTGCAGGCTATGACACAGACGGAAAGGCACTTTTAGTTGCACAGATTACTGATGCATCACTTCTTGAGGGTGATTATGAACAATGGCCTGAAAGCTTTACCTTGGATTTGAACACAGGAAAAACATCAAGATTTTTGAAGATTATAAACAGAAATACTGACCCTGCAACAGGTTTGGGTGCGGACGATTTCTGTATAATTACAAATAACGGATATAATTCAACAACGGGAAAAATTCCTTTCTTCACAGCCAGGGATTATGATGTAGGTGTAAGTAAAGAGGACATCTACGTGAAAACAGGCTCGGATGAGTATATGCTTATAAGGGATGCTGCAAGAAGATTGGTGATTGTTGAGGGCGACAGTGTTATCTTTATGAGATATACTGACACAGGCTTCAATATTCTTCGCAAGGAAAACGGAAAAGAAAGTTTAGTGTTCAAGTTTACAGGCGGAACAAGCAGATGTCTTTTTGCAGGAGATTATATTCTCGATAAAGAAACAGCAACGCTTTATAACTTAAGAACAGGCGAAGAAAAGCTTATAGTCGGATATAAAATGACTTCACCTGAGGTTATGAGGGTCAGTCCTGACGGAAGATATCTTGTTGTTATGGGTGCTATGAACAACATTATGGATTATCAGGTACACGTTTTCGACCTTGAAACAGGAAAATATGCAAAGTACATTGAGAAAAACTATTCAACAATTTCGGGACACACAAAAAATCTTTCCTTCATCAATGACCATACAGTAATGTATATGCTTATTGACCCTAACCGAGGCAGAGAATGTGTTGTGCTTGATTTGTCAAAAGCATTTGATTAAAATTTGTTGAAAAGACACCCACGGGTGTCTTTTCTCGTAACAAAGGGAATGTGTAATACGATATACAGTTATGAAGGGAGAGTTTTTAATGAAAAGATTTGTTAGTTTAGTAATATGCTTTGTTCTGATTGTTTTCAGCATTATGCCTGCTTTTGCTGTTACCGTTAACGGTAAGGACTACGGAATGGGCATGATTCCCGAAAGCTGGGAAGACATTATTGATGATGAATCCGAAAATACTTTTTCTACGCTTGCAATTGTCCGCATAGGTGATGTTAATGCGGACGGCAGGATTTCTGCAATAGATGCACGTCAGTGCTTACAGATTGTGGCTGAAAATCAGACCTATATAGACGTTAAACAGAAGAAAACAGCCGATATGAACGGTGACGGAATGATAAGTGCCCTTGATGCAAGAAAGATTTTACAGGTGGCATCAGGACTGACAACAATGGATACTGTTGTTACTACAGATTTGAATTGGGGCATAATTATAGGACCGTTGCAAACTGCCGGAAGCGGAAATTACTTTTGGGAATACGAGATAAGTGCTGACGGATTACGAGTAGCGGAAAAGAATTTTGCTGTTTCCGGTGAAGCCGACAGTTCAATTAACCAATACTTCATTTTCACACCCGAAAAGGCAGGAACTTACACCATTAACCTTAAATATGCAAATGCAGAAGGAACCGAAATTCTTGACGAATTTAATGTAATTCTTACAGTAACAGAATAAAAAACAACGGGCAGGGTTTTCATTCTGCCCGTTTCCTTGTTGAAAACGCACTTGATATAAAAGTGAAAGCAAAAATTTTTGTGTAAAATGTAAAAAGTGAAAAAAATTGAAAAAAATACTTGCATTTTGTAAAGTCTTCTGTTAGAATATCTCTTGCGTTCACGAGATAAAGTGTTTCGTGAGTCGGTGTTGATTGCAATGAGGGTCCACCCGTTCCCATCCCGAACACGGTAGTTAAGCTCATTTGCGCCGAAGATACTTGGCTGGAATCGGCCCGGAAAAATAGGTAATGCCGACATAAGAAGAAGTGTCTATCCAATAGGATGGGCACTTTCTTTTTGCCTTTAGGTGAAATTTTTTTTGCAGGTATTGTATAATACCTGCTTTTTTGTTATAATACAATAGATTATATATATTTATTTATTGCACAAAACTTCAAGGGAGAGGTTTAGAATGTT
>JAZSFK010000028.1:0-79025 GCA_045532175.1 Candidatus Fimenecus sp.
GTAAGTTTGATGCTTGGGATGAATTCTTCGATTTTTCAAAATGGTCAGAAGCATTCAATGAGTGTGGACTTACAACAGAGTTTTACGCAAATCGTCGCCGAGAATACGATGAAATTCTACCTTGGGATGTTATGGATTATGGTATCCGTAAAGAATTCCTTATTGAAGAAAATAAAAAAGCACACGAAAGCGTTACAACCCCACAATGCAGAATTAAGTGTGCAGCTTGTGGTGCAAATAAGTTGAACGGAGGTAAATGTGATGCCAGAAGTTAAAAAATGGGCTATGGATGTACGGATGTCCTTTCAAAAAACAGGTATGGCAAAGTTTATTTCCCATCTTGATACAGTTCGTTGCATTACCCGTGCTATGAAAAGAGCCAATGTACCAGTTTGGTTTACAGAAGGGTTTAATCCTCACGCATTTTTAACCTTTGCAATGCCATTGTCATTGGGCTTTGAAAGTCTTTGTGAAACAGTTGATTTCAGACTTATGGAAGAAACAGATTTAAATGAGTTGGCAGAAAGAATTAACAATGCTCTTCCTGTTGATATTACTGTTAAAGAAATTTATACTTACGAAACCTCACCAAACGATATCCGTTGGGCAGAGTATAAAATAATCTTTAATAATCCTGATAATCTTCTTTTGGGACAAGCAGAAAAAATCCTTTCTGCTGACGAAATTATGGTGCTTAAAAAATCAAAAAAAGGCAGAAACAAGGTTGAAAAAGAAGTTAATATCAAAGAGCATATTAAATCTTTTGAATTGAATGAAGATAATGGCAAACTTATTCTTAATACTGTTTTATCATCAGGTACAAGTGTCAATATTAACCCAATGCTTTTGATTGGTGCTTTGGTTAAAGACACCCAAACCGACGAGCAAGATGTTGATATAATTAAAGTACAGTCATACACAGAAAATATGGAGATTTTCAGATAATTTATGGCAACATTATTAGTTATAATTATTTTTGTTACTTATGTGGGACTTGGAATTCCCGACTCATTATTCGGTACAGCCTGGCCTGCAATTTATACTGAATTTGATTTGCCGATTTCATACTCGAATTTTGTAACCGGCTTGATGTACACAGGCACTATTGTCTCAAGTCTTTTGAGTGCAAGACTTACGAAAAAACTTGGAACACCATTGGTTGTGGCTATAAGTACAGCATTAACTGCTATTGCAATTCTTGGTTTTTCATTTTCCAAAAATATGTTTATGCTTTGTATTTGCACAATTCCGTTGGGACTTGGTGCAGGAGCAATCGATAACGTGTTGAATACCTATGTAGCATTGAACTATAAGGCAACACACGTAAATTTCCTGCACTGTTCTTATGGTGTTGGGGTTACCTTAAGTCCGTTTTTAATGTCACTGGCACTTGAAAACAGTAATAATTGGCAGGGTGGATACAGAACAATGTTTTTCTTCCAATCTGCCCTTACAGTAATGTGCTTTTTATCAATTCCTATATGGAATAGGGTTAAAACACAAAAAGAAGAAGCAGGGGAAAAGGATGAAACAAGAGTTGTTTCAATTCCCGAACTTTTGAAAATTCCAATAGCAAGGTGGAGTCTTGTAATTTATTTTGGCTCATGTGCTGTTGAGTCCGTTTGCCTTGCGTGGGGTAGCACATTTCTTGTAAACTCCAAGGGGCTTACTCCTGATAAAGCTGCAGGAATGATTACATTCTATTTTATCGGAATGACCTTGGGTAGGTTTGTATCAGGACTTATTGCAAACAAAGTGTCATCTAAAAAGATTATTGTTATGGGTGAGATGGTTGTTTTTATTGCAGTCATTCTCACATTCTTTAAAAATCCAATGTTTGCAACGGTTGGAATGTTTTTGATAGGTCTTGGAAACGGACCCGTTTTCCCGAATATGACTCATTTGACTCCTATTCACATGGGTAGGGATATTTCACAGTCATTTATAGGACTTCAAGGTGCGGTTTCCTATGGAAGTATCTTAATTTCTCCAATAACCTTCGGCATACTTGTTGAGTATCTGTCAACAGATATTTTCAGCATATTCCAAGTAGTCGCCTTAATAATCACCATAATTGCAACAGTAATGATGTTAAGACATTCAAAATCAACTCAACCAATGGTTGTATAATGAAAAATCAACCTTTATTACATTTACTTTTTTAAGATTTGACCATACAATGCAAGTGTAATCGGTTGCAAAATTTCGAAGGAGTGATTTTAGTGGAAAAAACAATAGGTAAAAAACTTTATGAATTGAGAAAACAATCAGGGTTTACACAAGATTATGTTGCAGAAAAACTCGGAGTATCTGCACAGGCAGTATCTAAATGGGAAAATGATATTGCGTGTCCTGATATTATGACTTTACCAAGTATCGCACAACTTTATGGCATTACAATTGATGAGCTTTTTAACAATGATGATATTCAATCAAACGTAAAATATGAGAAACCTGAACAAATTAACGAAGAAGATTTGGTTTTGCGTGTATATGTTGATACTGTTCATGGTGACAAAATCAAGGTTACGTTGCCTTATCTTGTTGTGAAAGAATTTGTTAAGGCCGGTAAAAACATTTCAGCCGTTGTAGGTGGTACAGTTGTTTCAGGAGTTGACTTAAGCGGTATTGATTTTGATTTGATTTTTGGAATGGTTGCAAACGGTGTTTTGGGCGAGATTGTAAATGTGCAAACTCAAAACAATGATATTGTTAGGGTGGTTGTTGAGAAATGAAGGTAGTTTACCCTAAAAATCAAGTTATTAAAACAACTAAAATTCCTAACTGGTTATTATTTAACAGATTTTTATTTGGTCTGTTGAAGTTGTTTTTGCTTACTAAAAACATAGTTTTCTTAAAAGTTAAGTATAAACAAATAAAACCCGTGATAAAAATGGCAAAGCACTATAAAGATTTTGAAATAGTAAATGTGAAAAGCCGACAAGGTGATGAAGTTAAAATTTTACTTTAATTTCAAAAAATTCAAAAAAATGCTTGCATTTTGTATTGACTTGTGATATTATATTTGAGCATTTGCGGTAGTCCGCAACAAAATAACTATTATCTCGGGTGGTCCTCTGCTGAACTTCGGTACGAACACTTGAAGAATTTTTATCGGAGGTTAGTTATGGACGCATTAAAATTGATGACAGAGGGTTGCATCAAAGAAGCAAACCCGGCAATCAGAGTCGGAGACGTTGTTAAAGTACACGTTAAGATTCGTGAAGGCGAAAGAGAAAGAATTCAGGTATTCGAAGGAACAATCATTGCTCGCAAGGGTGCTGGTGTTTCTGAAACATTCACAGTACGTCGTGTATCATACGGTGTAGGTGTTGAAAGAGTATTCCCTGTAAATTCACCAAACGTTGCAAAGGTAGAAACAGTTAGACGCGGTAAGGTTCGCAGAAGTAAACTCTACTATCTTCGTGACAGAGTTGGTAAGGCTGCTAAAGTTAAAGAGCAGATATAATCTAATCGTCAAAACAGAGCAGAGAGAAATCTCTGCTTTTTGTTTTGTGAAGCCCAATAAAGCCAAACAATAATATGCCATAAATGCAAATCTTTATCGAATTTTCACTTTTTTCGCCGTTGATTTGCGTCAGCAAACCTGCCGTCTTAAAAGCAAAAATTCATCTAAATCTTTTGCATTTCTGGTGCAAGCAGTTTTTATTAAAATAAAAACCATATTTTGCTTGACTTTATTGCGCTTAAAATGTTCTAATATACATAATAGAAAATATAGGGACGATTCACGAATCACCCGAAAAAACAATAAGAAAAGAGAATTATTATGGATTGGACCGAAATTAAAATAGAAATTGATGCTGAAAATATTGACCGTGCAGCTGATATTGCAAGTATGGCTGTGCCTTATGGTATTTATATTGAGGATTATCGCACACTTGAGCAAGAGGCTTGGGAAATTGCTAACATCGACCTTATTGACGAAGAACTTCTTGCAAAGGACAGAACAAAGGGTTGCGTTCACATTTATATCTCACCTGAAGAGAATTATAAAGAAGCAATTTCATTCTTAACAGAAAGATATGAAAGTGAAGAAATTCCCCATACAATTGAGTACAAACCCTGCAAAAATGAAGACTGGGAAAACAACTGGAAAGAGTATTTCAAACCAATGAAAATCGGCGAAAAACTTCTTATCCGTCCACTCTGGATTGACGATTACGATGCAGAGGGCAGAGCAATATTGAGTATTGAGCCCGGACTTGCATTCGGTAGTGGTGGACATAATACAACAAGACTTTGCCTTGAAACACTTGAAAAGCACGTTAAAACAGGAGACAGTGTTCTTGACTGCGGTTGTGGTAGCGGTATCTTGTCCGTTGCATCACTTCTAATGGGTGCGGACACAGCAACAGGTGTTGATATTGATAAACTCGCGGTTAAAACAGCCATTGAAAATGGTAAAGTAAATGGATTCCACGCACCAAAATACAATATTCTCAATGGTAACCTTGTTGATAAAGTAACAGGCACTTTTGATGTTGTTGTTGCAAATATCGTTGCAGATATTATCATCCTTTTCTCATCACAAGTAGGGGATTTCTTAAAGGACGACGGTGTGTTCATCACATCAGGTATTATTGAACCTCGTGAAGAAGAGGTTACAAAAGCATTCCACGATAACAACTTTGAAATCATTGAAAGATACGAAGACGGCGGATGGCTCTGCTTTGTATGTAAAAAGAAATAAGGTGAATTTATGCTTTTTATTGAATATCCTAAATGTACAACTTGTCAGAAAGCTAAAAAGTTTCTTACAGATAATGGTGTGGAATTCATTGACCGCCATATTAAAGAAGAAAACCCAACTTACGAAGAGTTAAAATCGTGGTATCTTGAAAGTGGTTTACCATTAAAGAAATTTTTCAATACAAGCGGTCTTTTATATAAATCTATGGATTTAAAGAACAAACTTCCCGAAATGAGTGAAGAAGAACAGTTGAAACTGCTTTCTACTGACGGAATGCTTGTAAAACGTCCTATTCTTGTTACAGATAGTAAAATTCTTGTAGGTTTTCGTGAAAACGAATGGCTTGATGAAATAAAATAGTTCTATACCGTCTCATATGAGGCGGTATTTTTTTGTATTGAAAAAAGAAATAATATCCAATATAATAAAGAAAAGGAGATGTGTTTTATGAAAATTTTTACATCAATTTCACTTATCGTTTCAATTCTTTTGTCACTTCTAGGTGTTAATGTAACTCAACCCGATGCAAAACCTTTAACAGAGTATAATTATGAAAACACTTACGAAATGAGTATGCTTTCGGTTAATAAAAAGGGATATCTTGTCAATGAAGAAGGTGACGAAATAGTCCTTAAAGGTGTGAATTTGGGCAACTGGCTTTTGTGGGAAACGTGGATGGGATTTGTGCCTGAATACACCCACGACTGGGCACATTATGACACACTTGAAGTATTAACAGAACGTTTTGGCACAGAAAAAACTGCCGAAATCGAAAAAGTATTTATGGATAATTTCATAACTGAAAATGATATTGCACAGATTGAAAAACTCGGTTTCAACTGTGTCCGTGTGCCATTCTGGTATCGTAATTTTATGAATGAAGACGGTACGTGGCTTACCGCAAATCACAATGAAAACCCGGGCTTCAAACGAATTGATTGGCTTATAGAAACTTGCGAAAAATATGGTATTTATATCATTCTTGATATGCACGGTGCACCCGGCGGACAGAGTAAAAACCATAGTACAGGTAAGGCAGGACGAAATGAACTTTACGAAGTTGAAAGCAAAATGAATACTTGTGTTGAACTTTGGACAACAATTGCCGAGAGATATAAAGATAACGAGATAATTGCAGTTTATGACCTTCTTAATGAGCCACAAAATAATGGCGGATATTCAGGTGACTATTCTTGGGAAGCAGGAAGTCAAGAAGCTGCCGCACAGACCAATAAAGCCTATGATATTCTCTATAAAGCAATAAGACAAGTTGACGAAAATCACATAATTTCATTTGAAGGAATATGGTCAACAGAGGTCTTGCTGAATCCCGAAGAATGTGGCTACGAGAATGTTATGTATCAACTTCATATATACGATAAATCAACCGATATGATTCGCTACCGTGTAAAAGAACTTCGTAAGGCAAGACGTGAGTGGGGCGTTGCAGTTTATAACGGCGAATATAATAATGGTGAAAACGAGTATTTTGCTCAGATGCTTTATAAACTCTATGATATTAACCGTACAAAATGGAATTATAAAACCTACAATGCAGGCAGTCAGTGGGGAATATTCAACCAAAATGTAAAACGAATTGACATTAAAACTGCATCTTATGAAGAGATAATCAGTTTTATTCTTGAAATAACTCCTACAAGCACATTCAAATTTAATGATGTTGAAATGAGCAAATTGCTTTAATTCTATTGCGAAATCAGGTTTAAAGTGATATAATTTTATGGATAAATTTTCACAGTTGGGAGTTGGGAAATTTGAATATTCAGGAAATTAAAAACCTAATTCAGAATGGTAATGCCGTGTTGGGTATTGAAATGGGTTCAACACGTATCAAAGCCGTTTTGATTGACGAAAAACATAATCCAATTGCAAGTGGTTCACACGGTTGGGAAAACCGTTTTGAAAATGGTGTCTGGACATATCACCTTGATGATGTCTGGGCAGGATTACAGGATGCATACAGAAATCTTAAAGCAGATGTTGAGGAACAATATGGTGTTAAACTCACTAAATTAAAAGCTATGGGCTTTTCTGCTATGATGCACGGTTATCTTCCATTTGATAAAGACGGAAAACAGCTTGCAGAATTCAGAACTTGGAGAAACACAATTACAGAGCAATCTGCAACAGAACTTACAGAGCTTTTTAAATTCAATATTCCGCAACGTTGGAGTATTGCACATCTTTATCAAGCAATTTTAAACGACGAAGACCATCTTCCAAATATTGATTTCTTAACAACACTTGAGGGATATGTTCATTGGATGCTTACGGGCGAAAAAGTAATCGGCATCGGCGAAGCAGCGGGTATGTTCCCGATAGACAGCACAAAGAATTGCTATGACGAGAAAATGGTTGAGCAGTTTGATGCTTTGGTTAAGGAAAAAGGTTATTCATTCAAACTCCTTGACATTCTTCCAAAGATTTTACTTGCAGGTGATAATGCAGGAACACTTACAAAGGAAGGTGCATTACTCCTTGACCCGACAGGCGAATTAGAAGCAGGTTGCCCACTTTGCCCGCCTGAGGGTGATGCCGGGACAGGAATGGTTGCAACAAACAGTGTTGCGGCAAAAACAGGTAACATTTCAGCAGGTACATCAATTTTCGGTATGATTGTTCTTGATAAAGCACTTTCAGATGTCTATACAGAAATTGATATGGTAACAACTCCGACAGGTAAGCCTGTTGCTATGGTACATTGTAATACCTGCACATCCGACCTTGACGCTTATGTAAAACTCTTTGCAGAAGTTTTAGCAAATAGTGGTGTTGAAGTTAATAAACCTGCACTTTACGATATGCTTTATGCCGAGGCACTTAAAGGCGATGCAGATTGTAACGGTATCATCAGTTTCAATTACTATTCAGGTGAGCCTGTAACAGATACTCAGGAAGGCAGACCGTTGCTTGCCAGAATGCCGGACACTAAATTCAGTCTTGCAAACTTTATGCGTGCACAGCTTTATGGCACAATGGCAACACTTCGCCTTGGTATGAACATTCTTTTCGATAAAGAAAATGTTCAGATTGAAAAGCTTTTAGGTCATGGCGGACTTTTCAAAACTCCTGTTGTTGGTCAAAAGCTTATGGCAGGTGCTCTTAACACTCCGGTTGCAGTTATGGAAACTGCAGGTGAGGGTGGTGCTTGGGGTATTGCACTACTTGCAGCATATATGGTAAACAAAGAAAACGAGCCACTTGAAGATTATCTTGAAAACAAAGTTTTTGCAGAGTACAAAGCAAGTGTTATTGAACCTGACAAAGCAGATGTTGACGGTTTCAATGAATATATTAAGAGATATAGTTTGGCGGTTGCAGTAGAAAAATCTGCTATTGCTAACTTAAAATAAGGAGAAAAATATTATGAGTTTAAAAAATTATGAATTTTGGTTTGTAGTAGGCAGTCAGTTCCTTTATGGTCCTGAGGTTTTGGAAACAGTTGCAGCACGTGCACAGGAAATGGTTGATGAACTCAATGCATCAGGTACTCTTCCTTGCAAGGTTGTTTACAAAGTAACTGCAAAAACAAATAAAGAAATCACAGATGTTGTAAGAGAAGCAAACTACGATAAAAAGTGTGCAGGTATTATTACTTGGTGTCATACATTCAGCCCATCAAAAATGTGGATTAACGGATTTGTGGATTTACAGAAACCATATTGCCACCTTGCAACACAGTACAATGTTGAAATTCCAAATGATGAAATCGACATGGACTTTATGAATCTTAATCAGGCTGCACATGGTGACCGTGAACATGGATTTATTGCAGCAAGACTTCGTATGCCACGTAAGGTTATTGCAGGTCATTGGACAAAAGATTCAGTTCGTGCTCGTCTTGGTGACTGGATGCGTTCAGCGGTTGGTGTTGCTGTAAGTAAGGAACTTAAAGTTATGCGTTTTGGTGACAATATGCGTGAAGTTGCTGTTACAGAAGGCGATAAGGTGGAAGTTCAGGCTAAACTCGGTTGGCAGGTAAATACTTGGGCAGTTGGTGACCTTGTAAAGGTTATGAACGAAGTAACAGATGCCGAAATCGACACTTTAATGGATGTTTATAAGGCAGAATACGATATTGCAACTGATAATATCGAAGCAATTCGCTATCAGGCTCGTGAAGAAATTGCAATGAAGAAAATGCTTGACAGTGAGGGATGCCTTGCATTCTCAAATACATTCCAAGACCTCTATGGTATGGAGCAACTTCCAGGTCTTGCAAGCCAGCACTTAATGGCTCAGGGCTATGGATATGGTGGTGAAGGTGACTGGAAAGTTGCTGCTATGACTGCAATTATGAAGGCTATGGCAGAGGGCAAAAACGGCGGTACAGGTTTTATGGAAGATTATACATATCACCTTGTTGAAGGCGAAGAATATAGCCTTGGTGCTCATATGCTTGAGGTTTGCCCATCAATGGCAGCTGATAAGCCAAGAATTGAAACACATCACCTTGGAATCGGTATGAACGAAAAAGACCCTGCTCGACTTGTTTTTGAAGGCAAAGCAGGTAGTGCTATTGTAGTTAGCCTTGTTGATATGGGTGGCCGTCTTCGTCTTATCTGTCAGGATATCGAATGTGTTAAACCAATTATGGAAATGCCAAATCTTCCTGTTGCTCGTGTAATGTGGAGAGCTTTACCGAACCTTGAAACAGGTATTGAATGTTGGATTACAGCAGGTGGTGCTCATCATACAGTATTAAGCTATGATGTAACAGCAGAGCAGATGAAAGACTGGGCAAATATGATGGATATTGAATTTGTTCATATCAATAAAGATACAACGGTTGCAGGTCTTGAAAAGGATTTATTCCTTGCAGACCTTGCTTGGAAATTAAAGTAAGGGGAGTAACCTATGCTTGAAGATTTAAAGAAAAAAGTATATGAGGCTAATATGCTTTTACCTCATTATAAACTTGTAACATTCACTTGGGGTAATGTTTCAGGTGTTGACCGTGAAAAAGGTTTGATGGTAATCAAGCCATCAGGTGTTGAGTATGACACTATGAAGCCTGAAGATATGGTGGTGGTTGACCTTGAAACCGGTAAAAAGGTTGAGGGTGATTTAAATCCGTCATCCGATACTGATACTCACGTTGCACTTTATAATGCATTTCCACACATTGGTGGTGTTGTGCATACTCATTCACGTTGGGCAACAACTTTTGCACAGGCAGGTATGGGAATTCCTGCTCTTGGAACTACTCATGCTGACTATTTCTATGGTGAAATTCCTTGCACAAGAAAAATGACACCTCGTGAGATTAACGGTAAATATGAACTTGAAACGGGTCTTGTAATTACAGAAACATTTGAAAAAATCAATCCTGACGAAATTCCGTCAGTTCTTGTTCATAGTCATGGACCTTTTTCTTGGGGAACTGACCCATTCAATGCAGTTCACAACGCTGTTGTGCTTGAAGAACTTGCATTTATGGCTTGGCATAATCTTATGATGAATCCGGAAATTAAACCGATGCAACAGGAACTTCTTGATAAGCACTATCTCCGTAAACACGGTGCAAATGCATACTACGGTCAAAAGAAATAAAAAAACGGGTACTCAATTGAGTACCCGTTTTTTATTGTTATTTAGTTATTAACCATAATCCCAAATTTAATATCAAAAACACAATGTTCATGACTGTAAAAGTCAGTACGTATTTTCCTGTATTTACTTTTTCTTTAGCAATAAATTTAAAGGAAATCAGACTTGCCATTGATGCAATTAATGTACCAAGTCCGCCAAGATTTACACCAATTAGCAGATTTTTTGCGTTTTCTGTGAACTTTGAGAGAAGAATTGTCGCAGGAACATTTGAAAAAATCTGACTTGAAGCAATGCCGACTAAAACTTCATTTCCGTTGACGATACTTTTCAAAAACTCGCTAATTGGTTTGATTTCACCAAGATTTCCAATGAAAATGAACAAGAAAATAAAAGTGAATAACAAACTATAATCAACTTTTAAAATAACCTTTTTATCTGTAAGTATCAAAACAGCGAGAGTAACTAAAACCGTGATTATGTATGGAATAACACGAAAAACCGTTAACAGTGCGAGAATAAAGAGGGAAGAATATACAACAATATGTAATTTTGAAAAACAGAAAGTAGTTTTGTTTCCTTGCACAGTGATTTCATCTTTACCAACAAAAAAACAAGAAATTACTACAAGTATCAATGAAAGTATAGCGTAGGGGAGAATGGTGATAATAAAATCACTCATACTCATATTGAATGCAGAGAATAAATATAAATTCTGTGGATTGCCAATAGGAGTTAGCATACTTCCAAGGTTTGCAGCAATAGTTTCAACAGTGACAATCCAGATAAGTTTATTCATTTTACCAGAAAGTTTTAATGCAGTAACAGTAAATGGCACAAAAGTAATCAAAGCCACATCATTAGTAATCACCATTGAAGAAAAGAAACAAAGCAAAGAAAGAATCAGCGAAATTCCTATTATACTCTTTACTTTTGAAAGCATTTTTTCTGCAATAAACTTAAAAACACCAAGATTATTAAGTCCCGCCATAACAGCCATAAGGCAGAAAAGCAATCCCAATGTTCGAAAATCAATATACTCAAAATATCCCTTGTTTGGCATAACAAAAAATGCTGAAACAACTGCTAAAACAAATGAAATAATGAGCACAATTTCTTTTTTGACAAATTCTTTTACCTTATCCATATTATATCTCTTTCATCAATTTGTAAAACTCACCGTATTCGTCTTCACCGTCAAAAAGGATGTTAGTAAAACCCTTCTTTTGGTAAAGATGTAAAGCAGACACATTGTCTTTATCAACACCGATTGTAGCCTCTTTATATCCCATTTTTTTGATTTCTTCTAAGATGTAATCAACAAGAATACCGCCAACACCTTGATTTCGATATTCTTTTTTAACAATGAGTCGTGAAATGTATATTCTCTTATTTGGGATGGTATAATCGTTATCGTTCATATCAAAAACATACGCAATTTCGCCAATGAATTCGTTATTTACTTTATATATAAAGACAACACGATTTCCGTTTTCAATCTCTTTGCGAAACTTTTCAGTGAATTCACACTTTTTCATATTCCAGATGTTGTTACATTTCTTGTAATCTTTAATATCTAATTTCTCAATTATGTATTTTTTCATTTAATACCACCTTTGAGATATTATAGCACTTCATATTATAAAATCAATACTTACAGAAGGGACTATTAAACTTGTTGACAAAGAAGGTATCCAATGTTAGAATAAACAAGTTGAATATGGAGATGTACCCAAGTGGTTGAAGGGTCCGCACTCGAAATGCGGTAGGTCGTGAATAGCGACGCAAGAGTTCAAATCTCTTCATCTCCGCCAAAGAAAAAAGCAGTAGTTTTTTCTACTGCTTTTTTTATAATTTTAAACTTTGCACTCTGCATTCTGCACTTTATATATGGTCCTTATATCTCTCTGCTGTGATGATTCCATCTTCAACATGCATCTTGCAAATTCTTGCATTTCTTGCATCAAAGGCATTTGCATTAAGTTCGTCATCATAATCACGTGCATGATAAATCGCATACCATTGACCATCTTCTTTAATCATTGAGTGGTGACCTGTGCCTTCTTCAAATTCATTTGCCTTGAGTACAGGATGATATGTGTTATCATCAGGAAATTTTTCGAATTTAATCTTTGTAAGGTCTGTTTCGTCTGTTTTTGCCCTTGCATAGCCTATGTAATATGTTGGTTGTTCAAAGCAATTGCCCGAATACATAAGATATTGCCAGTCACCCTCTTTAAAGTAGAAAGCACCCTCAATTGTGTGCCAATGTTGACCTTTTTTGTACCTGTCACGACGATAAATATCCTCGTCAAGTGTTGGTTCAACAACTAAAACAGGATTCCCTGCAGGTGTGAATGGGTCAAGCATCTTGTCAACATAAATGCAGGTGCCGATTCTTTTACCCTCAAATCGGTTTTGTGAATAGAAAAGGAAAAGTCCTGCTTCATTCTGCACAATATGTGAGTCAATTGAGAATGGGTGTAAAATCTGTTTTGTGCCTGTGAATGGGCCAAGTGGGTTATCTGCAACAGATACGTGCATAGCACCCCTGTGACCGCCTTTGTCAGGTGTATCATTATAGATTTCAATTGAATTATACATATAAAATCTACCATCTAATTCAATAACACTTGGTGCCCAGAACGAGTCGTGATTTGGTACGGTCATAACAACACCGTAATACTCCCAACCATCGAAAAGATTGTCAGAATGGTAAGCATAAACAGCATCATGTCCAGTAACGTAGATATAGTATCTTCCGTTTGACTTTAAAATATATGGGTCTGCCTGACCAACATAGTGTGTTTTGTCAACCTTTAGTAAATGCATTGAAACCCTCCTCGGGAGAAATTATTTTTACTAATTATATAATGACAATAACTTTTTTTCAAGTCGTTTATTGTTAAATCTTACAATGAATATATCTTGACTTTAGACATTTTTTGTTGATATAATAATGATAACAAAATATTGGAAAGGGGATTTCATAAATGTTGGAATCAATTAAAAAATGTGTTGCTGAATTTATCGGTACATTTGTTTTAGTCTTCTTTGCCTGTGGTACAGCAGTAGTGTTAGGTTGTGACACAAGATACGGCTCAGGATACTTGCTTACAGCTCTTGCATTCGGTCTTGTAATTGTTGCTATGGCATATTCTATCGGAAATGTTTCAGGTTGCCATATTAATCCTGCTGTTTCTATAGCTATGTTAATTTGCGGTAGAATGAGTATAACAGATTTTATTATGTATGTTGCATCACAGTTTATTGGTGCAATCGCTGGTGCAGGTACACTTAGTCTTTTTGTAGGTAAAGGCTCAACTCTTGGTGCAAATGCGATGTATCGTGACGATATTGCAAGTACAATGCTTATCGAGATTATTCTTACATTTGTGTTCGTTCTTGTAATCTTGGGCGTAACATCAAAGAAGGAAAACAGCTCTGTTGCAGGCATTGTAATCGGTCTTGCTCTTACACTTGTACATATCTTTGGTATTAGCTTTACAGGCACATCTGTAAACCCTGCACGTAGTTTAGGCCCTGCTCTTTTTGCCGGTGGAGATGCTCTTGCTGATGTATGGATCTTCATTGTTGCACCTCTCCTTGGTGGTATTCTTGCAGCACTTGTTTACAGCTTCCTTGCTCCTAAAAAGGAAGAGAAATAATATAATAGAATTGTTTTTTGAGGTGCATCAATGATGCACCTCTTTTTCATTCCATTATTTGGAGTATTAACATCTTATAATCCCAATGCTATAATTTATATGCATATATGCAGAAAGATGAGGTGATTATGAGAAAACTAATCTCTATATTTTTAACAAGTATAATAGCATTTTTAATATTTGTAATGCCATTAAAATCCTATGGTGCAACTGTGACGTCACAAGCCGGAATAGTGTCAGTTTCAAATGGCAGACTGAATGTGCGAAATTCTGCTTCAACCGGTGGTACGGTTCTAACAAATCTTGCAAATGGCAGTTACATTACCTTGATTTCAAAATCGGGTAATTGGTATTATGTTGAGTACGCTAATGAGAAATTTGGTTATTGCCACAGCGATTATATCAAGCTTGATTCAGGAAAAACTGCCAAGGTTTCGACACAGTCAACCTCCCTCAATGTCCGTAGTGGAGCAGGAACAGGATATGGTATAAAGGATTCCGTAAAAAGGGGAGAAACGGTAATTATTTTATCAAGCACAAACGGATGGAGCAGAATTCTTTACGATGGAGTAAAAACAGGATATGTAAGTAGTCGATATTTGTTAGTGAATTCAGTTCAAACAAACTCAGCTATCAGTTTGTCCGTGCCAAGCTTTAAGCAGACTGATTCTCGATGGGCAAATGTAAAGATTGGTAACTCAGGCAAAACAATAGGAAAAATAGGCTGTGCTACAACCGCTATTTCTATGATGGAATCATACAGAACAGGAATGATAATTTATCCCGATGCTATGTCAAAAAAACTGAGTTATTCATCAACAGGTAATGTGTATTGGCCAAGTCATTATACAGTAGTTACTAATCAATCAGACTACCTGAAAAAGATTTATAATAAACTTAAAGAAGGTAAGCCTGTAATGTTTGGTGCTAAAAAGTCCAACGGTTCACAACATTGGGTTGTAATAATAGGATATAACGGCGGAGGAACGCTTACTGCATCGGCATTTACCATCAATGACCCTGGAACACAATATCGCACAAATCTTCAACATTTGCTCAACGAATATCCCATAGTTTACAAGTATTTTTACTATTAAAACTAAACACCGTATTAGTGTATGCTGATACGGTGTTTTTTGTTCTCGTTGAACATATTATTATATGTAAGCTTGATTGTTGCTCTGCAAAAATCAACAAATTTTTCAAATATGTACTATATTGCTTTATAGTATTGATATTAAAAAAATGGTATGTTATATTATACTAATAAATATACAATGTGTTCATTATCGAATTTTGTGTTGATTTTTACTTGGAGTGACTCATTTGAAGAAGTTTTTAGCATTACTCTTATCTTTAATTATATTGACAGGTTCTGTTTCACAGGGCTTGATTTCCTATGCAACAGAGATAAAACCCGAATTTTCCGTTTATGATTTTGCAGAAGATTTGTCTGAACTTATCTGTACTTATAGTGAAGATAATGTCACAAACGAGCAAATGCGTGAGGATATCGTTGTAACTGTTGATAAATTCTTTAACAATTCACAGGCAACAGAACTTAACGGTCTGTCATTGAATTCATTTGAAACAAGGCGACTTATTGTAAAATCAAGTAAAGAGATAGATTATTGTGGTGCGATAGATTTTGTTAGTGGATATAATGATTTGTATATTTTGCAATATGATAGTATGACATCAGCCAAAGAAGCATATGAATACTATCTTACACTTGACTATATTGACTATGTTGAGCCGGATATTATAATGTCGTGTCAGGGTGTAGATGATATTTTTAATGAATTTGAGCCGGAAATAATATTCCCGGAGGATGGAGTATCGGCATCCGATATTACAAATTATTTAAGTGATAAAATAGGCTTCAACGATATCAAGAATGAATTAAAAGAGAGAATAGACGACGATTATGTTCTTGTCGCCGTGATTGATAGTGGTGCTGATACGGACCATGAGCTGTTACAGGACAGAATAATTGACAGCGGTGTTAATTACAGCGGTACGGGTATTCAAAATAGTTGTGAGGATGACTATGGCCACGGTACTCACGTTGCAGGTATTATAGCTTCTAATACACTTGATAATGTTAAAATTGAGGCATACAAGGTGCTTAATAGTTCAGGAAAGGGTTCTTTGAGCGCAATAGCTGTTACTATTGATATTGCAGTCGCAGATGGTGCTGATATTATCAATTTGAGTCTGACAGCCAAGGGCGAAAGTGAACGAATGACGGAAGCTATCAACAATGCTGTTGCTAACGACGTGAATGTTGTTGTTGCGGCGGGAAACAATGAAGCTGACCTTGATAAACAGTATTACACTCCTGCCTGTGTTGAATCTGCAATAACGGTTAGTGCGACTGATGAAAATGCAAAATTAGCAAGTTTCTCAAACTATGACGGAACAATAGATATTGCTGCACTTGGCGTAGGAGTAAAGAGTAGTTACCTTGATAATACTTATGCAATACTAAGCGGGACTTCTATGGCAGCACCTCAGGTTGCAGCGGGACTTGCAATCGTAAAAACAGTATTTCCCGAATTGTCTATATCGGAATGTGAGGAAAAACTTGAAGAATATGCTATAAAAATATATGAACTTCCCGGTAGCAATAAATTTGGTGCAGGATTATTGTTCCTTAAATATCTTTTAGGTGATAAACCAACTACACCGAATCCTGTATTCAGTGTTGAGGATTGCGAGTTTTCTCAGGCATTTGAGGTCGAAATAACCTGTCCCGATGAAGATGCAACAATTTATTACCTTAAAAGCAGACTTGGGGAAGGTGATGTTGCGGATTGGGTTAATGCCAGTGAGTACACCGGACCGCTGACAATTTCAGTTGACACAAGACTTTATGCAGTTGCAATGGGTAAGGGTAAAAAGATTAGTAGCATCGTTAAGGCGGAGTATAATCGTGAGGTTAATAATGTAGATGACGATTATGATATAAATTCCCTTGGTTACATTACAGCATATTATGGTGATGAAAATAATGTAGTTGTACCGGATACTATTAAAGGAAAAAAAGTAAAGGGAATAGCATCCTCTGCCTTTGAAAATGATAATTGGATTCGTTCAATTGTACTGCCTGATTCTGCAACAATAATAAACAGTAAAGCATTCCAAGGCTGTACGGCACTTGTTTCTGTTTCCGGTCAGGGCGTAACAACTGTTAAATCAAATTCCTTTGCTAAAAGTTCAGTTTGTTATGTAGATTTTCCAAATCTTAAGGAAATAGGGAATAAAGCCTTCCTTGATTGCTGTAATCTTGCAGATATATCTTTGTTTAATGTTGAAACCATAGGTGAATATTCATTCCAGAACACCGTAAGTATGGAGGAACTTGACAGCTACAGTGTTTTGTCGATTGGTACTTCTGCGTTTGAGCAATCAGGGATTGAATATATCAATCTACCCAGTACAGTAGAAGTTGGGAAAAATGCTTTTGCTTCCTGCGAGAGTTTAACTTCCGCGTCAATACCTATGCTTACAGAGTTGGGTATAGGTGTGTTTAAGAATTGCACTTCCTTAAAGGAACTTGATATACCCTTGTTGGTAAATATTAAGTCAAATGCTTTAAGAAATACAGGACTTGAATTCTTCTACGGTAAAGATGTTGTGCAGATAGATAATTATGCTTTTGCTGAAAGTGCATCCCTTGCAAGTGTTTATCTCCCGTCAACAATGTCTTCGGGAACAAATGCTTTTAAGGATTGTCGTGAACTGCAGGTGGTTACACTTCCTTCAATAGTTGAACTCAACAGTAACAGCTTTTCGAATTGTCCAAAGCTCAAAATTCTTTACTTACCATCAGTTAAATCTGTTGGTGCAGGTGCTTTTTATAACAGTTCTATAGAGTATTTGCAGTTTGAATGTGTTGAAAAAATAAATAGTCTTCCTGAAACATTAAAAGGTATCGTTCTTCCGGGTTCGTTGAACTCTATATTCGCATTGACTCCTGATACGGATTTTGTTGTTTACGGCTATGAAAATACTTATGCTGAACAATATGCACTTGAAAACGAAAAGGAATTCCAAACCATTCCTGCAATTATTTACGAAACCTATGACTTTGTCGAGGAAGACAGTAAATATATCTTTGTATACGCTCTTGGCTTTAATTGCACCTATCAGTGGTATGAAAACGATTGCGTTTCAAATCAGGGAGGAATACCTATTGACGGTGCTGTCCATTTCTATTATGAGCCAAAAGCAGAGGATGATGCTGTTTCATATTACTGTGAAATAAAAAGTACAGACGGTACGTATGTAAATACAGTTACGACTCACCCTATTATAAATAAGCCTGAATACAGAACTGCGGATTTAAGTGGGTATAACAAAGTGGTTGAAGAAGTAAATGCACTTGACAGAAACACAATCGATGAAACCTTCCTTGCGGAAATTGATGAATTATTAAGTATAGATGTTTCAAATCTTACCTACGCAAATCAGGATATTATTGATAACATTGTTAATGAGATAGAGTTGATTTTCTCCGATATAAATAGTGGCTATCTTGTTGGCGATACAAATAACGACGGAATATTAAGTGCCTATGATGCACGTCTTGTATTACGATACGCCACAGAGATTGACAATGTTACCTCAAGAGCAAAAAGAATTTCAGACATAAATGGCGATGGTGAAGTCAGTTCAATTGATGCTCGTATGATTTTAAAACTATGCATTGAAGCATAACAAAAAGCCTTGGATATATTTCCAAGGCTTTTTTACTACAGTTTTTCAGTTATTCTTTCGATATTTTCATCCGAGTATTCAATTTCAGATGAATATTGTCTTGCATAGTCAACAATGTCCTCAAAAGCAAGCGCACCATACTTTTTGACGTGGTATCTGCAAATCTGACCGATAAAATATGTACTGAAAATTGCAAAATGAAGTTTTCCGTTATCCGCACTGTCAAAATGACGATAAATAAAATATAAAAGTAATTTTTCAAAGACTGTATTATGTTTTTCAGGTAAAATGATATCTTCAAAATCAATAGTTTTAATATCCATCAAAAGATTTGTCCAGTTATCATCAAGTCTTTCAAGGGATAAATAAAAATCAACCCATTTATTAAAATCTATACGTTCAGTTTCTATATCTGATTCGTCTAACAGAAGATATATTCGTTCACTTAATGAGTATTTGTCATTTTGTAAAGTGTTAAGCAGGGATTGCTTGTATTCAAGGAATAACTTTTCGTCTTCGTTGTCTATTTTGTTATCTTGATTATCAACTGAAAATTCTAGTTTTTCTGTTTGCCCTAAAATAATTCGTCCTGCTTCTTCGCAACAAAGACCCAACCCGACTTCGGTTGATGTTTCATAAAAATTTCTGAAGCGAGGATGGTCAGCACATACCTGACAAAGTGATTTTTCTCCTAAATTTAAAATAATACCACATAAGTTATCATTGTTTAAAAATACACATCTACCCTTACCATCAAGTTTAAAAGAAGCATATCCGTCGTTGTAGCTTATTCCGTTTTTTAGTGTCCTGCTGTACTTGCCTTTGTGTCTTTTATAAATCTCCAAGGTTTCTTCGTCGATGTCAATTTCCCAGCCGATACAGCAGTTGTGATGGCATTTATTTGCGATACAATTGAATTTATTATAGTAATTTGGAATAATAGTTTTCATAGTATTTCTCCATATTGTTTAATATTAACATTATAAATTATATCTTTTGTCATTTCAATGAGGACTTTTATCTTTTTATTGTATTGATAAAGAGATAAGATTGTGTTAAAATACAGAAAAACTTTTTGGAGTGTATTTATGACAACCTTACTTGTAGTTATATATATAGTTTTTGTTTCTCTTGGCTTACCGGATTCATTATTCGGTGTTTCCTGGCCTGTAATGCATCACGACTTTGGAATCGATGAAAGTTTCGCTTCAGTGTATGGTGTTATTATGGGTGTTTGTACGGGTGGAGTAAGTTTTGTTGCGGGTAAACTTATCAGAAAATTCGGTACAGGAAAAGTAACGCTTATATCTACAATGCTCACTGTTGCAGGTCTTTTCTTTATGAGTATATCGCCGAACATTATTGTGTTGATGATAAGCTCGGTTGTTCTCGGATACGGAGCGGGTGTTATTGATACTGCCCTCAACAATTTTGTGTCCTTACATTATAAAGCTAAACATATGAACTGGCTTCATGCTTGTTGGGGTGCCGGTGTTACGATAAGTCCTTTGATTATGTCTGCTTTTTTGACAGATGATGCAAGTTCGTGGCGTAATGGGTATCGCGTAATTACGTTGTTACAGTTATCGATTGGTATCATCATCGCTTTAACACTTAACAAATGGAAGATAGTAAAAGAGGATTTTTCTCAGGAGGAGTCAGCAGAAGAACAAAAAAGTCTATTTGAAATATTAAAGATAAAAGGCGTTATTTTAAGCGTTCTTTCCCAAGGCCTTTACTGTAGCATGGAATTTTTAATTGGTACGTGGGGTGCATCGTATCTTGTAAATGTTCACTCATTGATGCCTGATGAAGCAGCAAAATGGATTTCACTTTATTATGCCGGAATAATGCTTGGCAGAATAGTTTCAGGCTTTATTTCGATGAAGGCATCTGATAACACGATGATTCGTGGAGGTATTATTGTTTCTTGTTTGGGCATGGTTTTATTATCTGTACCATTGGATGAAATTTCCTATCTTGGATTTCTCCTTATTGGTTCAGGTTTCGGGCCTATATTCCCAAGTATTCTCCATAGTGTACCCGACAGATTTGGCAAAGAATATTCAGCAGATATAACAGGCTTCCATATGGGTGGCGCTTATGGTATAGGCTTTGCTGTTCAGCTTGTTTTTGGATTTGTTGCAACAGCAACAACATTTAAAATTACAACATTTGTTTTGCTGGGTCTTGTAGTTGCACTTTTTACTGTTAATGAAGTAACAATATCTTTGACTCGAAAAAAATAATTTTCTTTGAAGTGCATATAATAATCAAAAGGACGTGATTATTATGTGTACTTCAATTTCGTTATTAACGAAAAATCATTATTTCGGCAGAAACCTTGATATGGACTTTTCCTACGGTGAAAAGATGATTATAACACCGAGAAAGTATTTATTAAAATTTCGCATGTCGGATAGTTTAGAAAATCATTTTGCCATAATGGGAATGGGTATTGTAGCTGACAATTATCCTCTTTATTATGATGCAACAAACGAAAAGGGTCTGTCTATGGCGGGGCTTAATTTCCCCACAAGTGCTGTGTATTATGATGAAGTAAAGGATAAAAACAATATAGGTGCATTTGAACTGATTCCGTGGATTTTAAGCCAATGTTCAACCGTTGACGAGGCAAGGGATTTGCTTATGAATACGAATGTTGTGGATATTGATTTTAATGACAAATATAAAAATACGCCACTTCATTGGATGATAAGTGACAGGGATTATTCAATTACCCTTGAATGTGTGCAGGACGGAATGAAAATATATTATAATCCTGTTCACGTGCTTACGAATAATCCTGAATTTCCAATGCAGGTTTTCAATTTGAACAATTACACAAATATTACTCGTGAAGAACCTGAAACATGCTTCGCAGAAGGCTTTGACTTAAATAAATACAGTAGGGGAATGGGGGCTTTGGGCCTTCCGGGTGATTTGTCTTCAATGTCACGTTTTGTACGTGTAGCATTTACAAGACTTAATTCTGTTTGTGGTGAAAGCGAAAGCGAGAGTATAAGCCAGTTCTTTCATATTCTTGATTCTGTGTCCCAGACACAAGGTTGTGTAAGAGTAGGGGATAGCTTTGAAAAAACAGTATATTCCTCTTGCTGTAATACCGATAAAGGTATTTACTATTACAGAACTTATAACAACAGTCAAATTTCCGCAGTTACTTTAAACAATGAAAATCTTGACAAGAATGAGTTAATCACTTATAATCTTATCAACGAACAACAAATCAAATATCAAAACTGAATTATTAACTGCCACCGGGTAGTGAGATGCAAAGCATCCGTTGATATGTCGTTAGGTCTTTGAAGACATATCAGACGGATGTTATTTTTTTGAGGTGAGTTATGAAAAGATTACTGAATTATTTTTCAAAATTTGAAATAGGATTATGGTTATCGTCCATATTGATAATTGTTGGTACTTTTGTGATTTTTGAAGAAAAAGACTATCTTTCTCTTATTGCCTCATTAATTGGCGCAACCTTTTTGATTCTTAATGCAAAAGGCAATCCCTTAGGACAGTTTCTCACCATAGTATTCAGTTTTATATACGGAGTTATTTCCTATCGGTTTGCGTATTATGGTGAGATGATTACATATCTTTGTATGTCGATGCCGATTGCCTTTATAGCCTTGATTTCGTGGATAAAAAATCCTTATAAGGGTAAAAAGTCAGAGGTAAAGGTTAATCGTATTTCCAAAAAAGAAATCGTTCTTATGTGGTGTATTACAATTGCGGTAACAATAGTTTTCTATTTTATATTAAAACACCTCAATACTTCAAATCTAATTCCAAGTACACTTTCTGTTACGACAAGCTTTCTTGCCTCATATCTCACTTTCCGTCGAAGTCCGTATTTTGCATTGGCTTATGCTATGAATGATATTGTGCTTATTGTTTTGTGGGTTTTGGCTTCTATTACCGATATAGCCTATTTATCAGTTGTAATATGTTTCATTGTGTTCTTTGTCAATGATATGTATGGGTTTGTCAACTGGAAGAGAATGGAGAAAAAACAGAAAGAAAATATGTAACATAAAAGACCGATGTTTAAATAAAACATCGGCCTTTTTGTTTAGTTGGTAATGTCTCTTATTCCGTTTCCTAAACCTTCTGCAACATCTGATGCTGCTTCGCCTGCACCACCAACAATATCTGATGCAGCTTCACCCATATCTGACGCTGCTTCACTCATATTGTCTTTAAGAGTGCTTCCCTCATTGTTATTAGTTGCTTTTTCCGTGGAATTTGCCGTATTGTTTTCTGTGATTTTACCATCGTCGGCATTGCCACAACCGGTCAGAAACAGACAGGTAAGGATAGTCACAACAAGAGTAATTATAATAGCTTTTTTCATAATGTTTACCTCCTTAAAAATATGTGTTTATATTATTTCACATTATTTGTATAATATTCTATTTTGTCAATACTCCATCATCGCTATAAAGCAAAACTAAAATATTATCCTCTTCGCCTGTATAACAATCAATATAGATTAATAATTCTTTTCCGTCCTGAGTTTTGCAGTGGACTTCATAACAAAAATCTTCGGTTTGCCATTCGGTGGGGATGACACATAACTGTACGTCTATAATGTCAAGCTGGCTGTTGATTTTGGTGACAGCCTGTTCTCTTGTTAAAACAGGAGACAGGATGCTTCTTTCGGTGTGGTTTGTAATATATCCTGTTGCGTCAAAAGACAGTACCTCTCCGCTTTCAAGACTGACACTTACCTTAATTAAATCAGGATATAATACAATGTCATTTTTTGTTGAGGCAAAGTTTATTGTACATATACCATCTTCTGTGAAAAAGTAACTTTCCTTCATATTCTCATACCCGATTTTATCAAGGAATTCCCTTGCCTTTTCAACTACATCCTCAGGCTCTAACTGAATTTCTCCAACAAAAGTTGAATTGAGCATATAGCAGGGTTTTCCGCCATTTTTTGTTATGGCAATTGTGCAGTTATCACTTTGTAAAACATAGCAGGGGATTGTGCCTTCTTCCATATGTGAAAAGTAAATACTGTCCTTTTCTTTCTCGCATATTCTTTCTGCAATTGCTTTCGCCTCATCCTGAGAAATACTGCTCAATCCATCTGTATACTTTGCTTTTCCGTCAACTAAATGGTCAGAAAAGGGTCCGTCATAAATAAGGGACGGCATATCAGTTAAGGATTGTTCGGTATCGTCAAAACCTTGTGAAAATGTCTTTGTATTTGCAATTGCATCAGTAGAGATGGTGGATTTTACTTCTTCAAATGAAAATGAGCCATTTTGCATATCGTAGCACATATTGTTGATTTCTTCATTCAGGGCTTTGCAATAATTATATAGTTCCGAAAGCTGATTTCTTTCTTCGTCAGTCAGCACTTCGCCTTGAACACTTTTTCTTTCTAAGGACATAACAAATTCGCCAACCTGTGACAGAAATTTATAGGTGTTACTGATTGCCTGTGCATCGGTTGGCAGTAAGGCTAAACTGTTTTTTGCGCCTGAGGCTTCACGCCATAATTCTGTTGAAAGCTTTGATAACATGGATGGTGTGCTGACATAAATTGTTTTTTCGAGATTTGTGGATATATTGCTTAAATTCTCATCAAGTGCAACTAAAGCCATCTGCTTTGTAGCAATTGCTTCCATCTTGTACTTATTAGCCTTAACCGTCTGAGTTATACTGACTATACCAAGCACTATGATAACGGCGGATAGGTATAGAATTATTCGTGCTTTTTTTCGGGTAGAAAAGGGCTTTTTTTCCATGTTTTTTCCTTCCTTTAATTGTTTGGAAATATTGTTTACAAAAAATTCAAAAATATACTGAAAAAATATGCAAATTATGTTTGCCAAATAATCGATTATGTAGTATAATTATTGTGATTAAATATGAAGAATGGGGGAAGAGTTAGTGGGCGTTTATCTCGATAACAGTGCAACAACAAAACCGTGCGAAAAAGCAGTAAAAAAAGCACTTGAAATGATGAACGAAAACTTTGGAAATCCCTCATCACTTCACCTCTGTGGCTATAAAGCGAAAAAAGAGCTTGACAGCGCAAGACATACCATTTCTGCATTCTTAGGCTGTGATGATAACGAAATATATTTTACACCAAGCGGAACTGTTGCAAATCATACTGCGATTCTGGGCACTGCTCAGGCAAGACGTCGTGAGGGTAAGAAAGTCATAACAACATTACTTGAACATCCAAGCGTCCTGAAACATTATGAAAACCTTGCTGAACAAGGCTATGATGTTGTATACTTAAAACCCGATAGTAATGGTAAAATCAGCCTTAATGAACTTTCAAATGTTGTTGACGAAAATACAGTTTTAGTAAGTATAATGGCAGTTAATAATGAGGTTGGTTCTATCCAGGAAATCTCAAAAATTAAGGGTATCATCAAAGAGAAAAAATCAAAGGCATATTTTCATTGTGATGCTGTTCAGGCATTTGGAAAAATTCTATTGAGACCCAAAAAGATGGGAATTGACCTTATGAGTATGAGTGCTCATAAAATTCACGGTATTAAAGGTGCAGGTGCTTTGTTTGTGAACAACAGCATTCGCATTTTGCCAAGTATTGTTGGTGGCGGTCAGGAAAATGGACTTGTTTCGGGAACTGAGGCAATGCCTGCAATTTGTGCCTTTGCTGAAGCTGTAAATGATATAGGCAATGTTCAAAAAAATCTGGATTATGTTGCATCTGTTAAGAATTATTTTGTGAGTAAAATAGCTGATGTTGAAAAAGTTCAGATAAACTCACCAAGTGATGCCTTGCCTTATATCATCAACATTTCTGTCGAGGGTGTACCGTCACAGGTAATGCTTAATTCTCTTTCCTCAATGGGCATTTATGTTTCGGCAGGTTCAGCCTGTGCAAAGGGACATAGAAGCGAGGTTTTAACTGCTATGGGAGTTTCACCAAAGGGAATTGATAGCGCAATTCGTATCAGTTTGTCAAAAACTACCACGGAAAATGATATGGATTTGTTGTATAATGGAATAGTTGACACTGTAAAACGTATTAGGAGATAACAATGAAGGAAATCATACTAATTAAGAATGGTGAGCTGGCACTTAAGGGCTTGAACCGTTCAACATTTGAAGATATTTTGATAAAGAATATTCGTAAAAGAATTAAACCTCTTGGCGAATTTGAATATAGAAAAGAACAATCCACAGTTTCTGTTGTCCCAATGGATGATTATATTGATATGGATGAGGTCAGCGACAGAATCAGTCGTGTTTTCGGTATTGCTGCTTATTCAAGAGCATTGCAAGTCGAAAAGGATATGGCGGTCATTTTAGAAAACGCACCCGAATACCTTGCAGAACAATTAAGAGAAGCAAGAACTTTTAAGGTTGAGGGTAAACGTTCAGATAAAAAGTTTCCGTTAAAATCTCCTGAAATATCTGCAGAGGTTGGTGGAGCAATTCTAAGTAGATTTCCACACCTTAAGGTTGATGTTAAAAACCCTGATATTCTTGTTACGATTGAAATCAGAGAAAAATTTGCTTTCATCCGTGGTAATCAGACTAAAGGCGCAGGTGGTATGCCAACGGGCACGGCAGGAAAAGCTGCAATTCTTATTTCGGGCGGTATTGACAGTCCTGTTGCTGCATATATGATGGCAAAACGCGGTCTTGTGCTTAATGCGATTCACTTTGCTTCTCCACCATATACATCTCCGCAATCTGAAGAAAAAGTACACAATCTTCTTCGCAAGGTTTCAAAATATAGCGGGAATATCTGTTTACATACAGTTGGTTTTACTGAAATTCAGGAAGAAATCAGAGATAAATGTCCTGAAGAATTATTTACTCTTATTATGCGTCGCTTTATGATGAGAATATCACAGCGAATTGCCGAAAAAGAGGATTGCAAAGCACTTATAACCGGTGAAAGTCTTGGACAGGTTGCAAGTCAGACATTGAATGCTCTTGCTTGTACTGACGCAGTTTGTGAAATGCCTGTTTTCAGACCTTTAATCGGTCTTGACAAGGATGAAATTATTAAGGTATCAAAAAAAATTGACACCTTTGATATTTCAATTGAGCCGTATGAGGATTGTTGTACTGTGTTTACACCAAAACACCCGAAAACAAAACCACAAATTTCTATCATTGAGACCGCCGAACAAGCTCTTGATGTTGAAGGCTTAATCGACAGGGCTTTGCAGGGTGTAACAATAAATAATATCTGTTTTTAGGAGCGAAAAATGGCACTTGAAGAAAAGGTTGTTGAATTATTAAAAGAAAAAAATCTTGTGTTTGCTTGTGCCGAATCCTGTACAGGTGGTTTGATTGCCAAAAGAATCACTGATATCAGTGGCTCATCCGCAGTGTTTAATTGTGGTGTTGTAAGTTACAGTAATGAAATTAAAGAAAAGGTTTTAGGAGTTCAGCACGAAACACTTATGCAGTATGGTGCAGTCAGTGAACAAACAGTCCGTGAAATGGTGAGCGGTATTTTAAAAATCTCTAAAGCAGATGTTGCCGTTGCTGTTTCAGGTATTGCAGGACCAAGGTCTGATAATACGGAAAAACCTGTGGGGCTTATTTACATAGCAGTTTCCGACGGTAATAAAATCGTCATAAAGGAATTAAAAAACGAATTTACAGATGATGTGAGAAATAATAATCGAAAAAGTGCTGCCGACGAGTCCTTTAAAATGATAATCTCTTTATTAGGAGAAGGTAATGAATAATAAAACTAAAAAAATATTCATGGATATAATTCTTGTTGTTTGCATTGTTTCATTTTTGCTTTCCGCAGTATTTTTGCTTGAATATTATCTCATTGTTCCCACCGGAGAAAAGAAAGTTTACGAGGAATTAAGGGTGGAGAATCTCGAGCTTGAAGAACTTATTGAAGCGGAAACACCTATAAGTCAGTTGAAGCCTGATTATTCCGAAGCTTTGAAAATAAATGACGAAACGGTTGGATGGGTAAGGATTTCCGGAACAGAAATTGACTATCCTGTTGTTCAACACCCTGATGATGCAAATCTTGATGCAGACAATTATTACTACCTTAATCATAATTTTGAAAGAAAACGTTCCGTGGGTGGTGCTGTTTTCCTCGATTACAGAAATGATTCTGTAAATCTTGATACAAATACTGTTTTGTGGGGACACAATGTGTACCATAAGCAGAATAAAGAACCCATTTTTTCTGATTTGGTGAATTATGAAAATATAGAATTTTACAAAAAACATCCCATCATTGAGTTCAATACACTTGAAAACTATTATCAATGGAAAATATGTGCGGTATTTGTTACCAATCAGGAGTCAAAGGACGATAACGGATATGTTTTCAATTTCTTTTATCCATTTCTTGACGGAGAAAACTTTAACGGATATGTTGATGAAATAAATAAACGCACATTGTATAATACAGGTGTTGATATTGTTGATGGTGATAAGTTTATAACCCTTGTAACCTGCTATAGAGGTCTTGACTTGCCGGATTACAGAGCACCATCTTACATTGTTGTAGTTGCAAGGCAGGTAAGAGAAAATGAGGATATAAATGTAGGTGTGTCAAATGCTACATTGAATAATAATCCCAAGTATCCGCAACTTTATTATGATAAATATGGTTTAACTAACCCATATATAGATGATGAAAAATGGTATCCAACGGAGGTGTAGTTACAATTGAATAATGAAAATAAAAAAAATGATGCACTTTCTTTTGAGGATTTAAAGAAACAATTGGGAATGGAACTATCACAAAAGGAAGAAAAAATATCTGAAAATACAGAAGTAAAAGACGATAAAACGGATGACGCAGTTAAAATATCTGAAGAAAAAAAGGAACCTATTACTGTTACAGAAAATGGTCAGACCTTTTTGGACATTACATCACAATTTGTAACTGAAGAGGATGAACAACCTGAAAAAGGTGAAAAGAAAAAGCCAAAACAAAAGGTTGTTCAAAAAAAGAGAGTTCGTACTTTTAATGAAATTTTCTCAGATTTCTTCAAAGGATTTGTTCCTCTTAAAAAAGACAGTGCAAAGGAGAAAATGCGAAAAGTTGTTATGGATATCTCCATAATAGCCATTGTTGCTTGTCTTGTTGCTTTTGCAAAGTATTTTGTTGAGTATCGTCAACAGATTTCGCTTCAAAACGATTTAAGGGGTCAAATAATCAATTCTGACAATATGAGTGAAGACCAGTATCAACAGGCATGGAACGACTTGTATGCACAGTTTCCACAGATTCAGTTTCCTGCTGGAATGAAACCGGACTACGCCTATCTTTATGCAACAAATAATGATTTTGTTGGCTGGTTAAGAATTGCAAACACAAATCTTGATGTTCAGGTTGTACAGAGTAAAGATAATGACTATTACCTTTACAGAGATTTCTATAAAAAATCAAGCAGATATGGTACTCCTTATATGGATTACAGAAACAATAGTAAGGAACTTGACGATAATACGGTTATATATGGTCATCACATGAATGACGGTCTTATGTTTGGTAATCTAGATAAATATAAGACACTTGAAGGTTATAAGGATTCGCCTACTATTCAGTATAGTACACTTTATGCGGATTATCAGTTTAAGGTATTTGCAGTTATGATCACAACTGCAAATACAGCAGACAACGGCGGATTTAACTATATGGCATCTAATTTTTCATCAGATGAAAAATTTATGAATTATGTAAATGAACTAAAGTTGAGAAGTATTATCAATACAGATGTTAATGTAAATGCGGATGATAAGCTTATAACACTCATAACATGTTCACATGATTTTGATGATGCAAGACTTGTTGTTGTTGGCAGAATGGTCCGCGAAGGTGAGGATGCTTCAGTTAATGTAAGCAATTCAGCACTTAATCCTGAGCCCAAATATCCACAGGCTTGGTATGATAAAAAGGGTAAGGAAAATCCATTTGCGAATGTATAATTATTAAAGATAAACAGGGAAGAGAGAGGTAATTAAAAATGAAGGCTAAATTGTTGTCACTTAATACTGATAAGAGTATGTCGTTTTCACGCTATCAGGCTCGTATTGACAGTAGCTTGAAATCATATACAGGTGATAAGCTTGATTCATATCAGTTTGAAAATATCCGTGATATATTTGCGGCATTACAGGAAGCGTTGGAAAATGATGAACTTATCATTACAGCGGTTGATGTTAAAAACTATTTGAGATTTAAAAATGCTTTGATTCAGGCTTTTGGTAACGATGCAACTTATGCACCTGCAGTTTTGAACAAGCTTGAAAAAATAACTGAACTTGAAGATAAAGTAAGGAAGGCTTTTTCAATTTTCCCTGAAGCAGCGACAGTGTTTGTTTCTAACGATGGCTTGTATTCTGGCTTTGGTCTTGAAAACGGTTCACAGTGCGTGTTATGTCTTCCAATTGACAATAACAGAATTGATGGTATTTTAAGAAATGGTGTAATTCCGTTTCTTTCGGATTCATTTGAAGTTGTTGGTGTTGACGCGGAAATATCAAAGGCTCAGACTGCTAATCAGGAGAAAGTAGCACTTGCTGTTAAGAGAATCCTCGATTCTAATTCACTTGTTGCAGTAAACGGTACTACAAATGCTGAAACACTTAAGAGCTGTGGTGATTCAGTCGAAGGCTTTAGCGATGCTTTTGTGTTCACTCCCCACGTTGAGGATAAGGGTAATGTTAATGCAACTGAGTATGCAGCCCAACTTGCAAAAGTTAGTCTTGATTTATCCGCAGCAAATATCGGTGCTTGTATTAGTGATATTTATTCTGCTGGTGATGTGAATTATATTTGTATTGCAGTGGCAAGTGAAGAATCTGCTGTAGTCAGAAAACTTTATATGTCAGAAAATGAAACAGAATTAGCCTTTATTGAAAGTGCTGCTCTTGAACTTATTGAATTGATTGGTGAGAAAGCAACAGGTATCCGTAGCGTTGGTATTGAAATTACGGATGAACCTATGATTGAGAATATAATTACAGAAAAGGATAAAAAATCCGTTGGTAAGAAGCCACTCATCGTTCTTGCTGTTATAATGAGCCTTGTAATTGTTGCATGCGTTGTATTTGGTGTATTGTATGCAGTTAAGGGTGAGGATTTCTTCAGTTCAATGTTCCAACCCAAGGAAGAACAGACAACAGAAGCGGTTAAGACGGAAGAACCGACAACAGAAGAAGAGGAAGAATTAGTTATCCCTGAATATGTAGAGCCTATGCTTCCTATTTCTGAATACATTGCCAGGGATTATCTTACAAAGCAACAGCCCACAACAGCTGTTGCAAACGGTAAAACACCTGAATACATCTCTATCAATGGACAGAGTTACGAGACAAAAGATGGTCTCGCAAGATTAGTTGCTGCAGATACAGATGTTAGTGATTACGAGCCAGAAGCTATAAAAGCACAGGTCGTAGCAGTATATAGCTTCCTTAAATATAGAAATAATGGTTATGTAATTGATAATGTTGTAATTGCCGATACATATCCTGAAGAGTTTCTTACACTTGTTGAATCAGTTTTTGGACAGTATGTTGCGTTAAATAACAATGTTGTTGTTACACCATATCATCTCTTTTCAGTGGGAAGAACAATGAATTTAAGTTCAATTATGCCTTATCTTACTTCTGTTACTGTACAAAATTCTCTAGAGTCATCATTTGATAGCACTAAAGTTGTTAAAGAAATTTCAGAAAAAGATATGAAATTAAAATTATTGTCATACGATAGAACAATGTCATTATCGTCAAATCCTGAAGCATGGATTCAAATAATTGACCGTGACTCTGCGGCAACTTCTGATATCGGATATGTATATACAATTAATGTGGCAGGTAAATCATATTATGGTCCATTCCTAAGAATTATGTTGGGCGAAAATGTTGTTGCTTCAGGTTGCTATGATGTTGATTATGATGCTAGTAGACAGGTGTTTATTATTACTACATATGGTCAAGGTAGCGGAATTGGTATGAGTCTTACCGGTGCAAAATATATGGCTGAAAACGGAAGCGATTACAAAACAATTCTTTCAACATATTATGTTGGCACAACAGTTGCTATGGAGGGGTAAAACATGAAAATATTGGTTACAGGCGGAGCAGGTTTTATTGGTTCACACACATGCGTTGAACTTTTAAATGCAGGTTATGAAATTGTAATTGTTGATAATCTTTACAACTCAAGTGAAAAATCTCTTGATAGAGTAAAGGAATTGACAGGTAAGGACTTTTCTTTCTATCCTTACGACATCCGTGATAAGGAAAATATGAGGAAGGTTTTTGAGGAACACAAAATTGATGCTTGTATTCATTTTGCAGGACTTAAAGCTGTTGGCGAAAGTGTAAGAAAACCACTTGAATATTACGATAACAACATCGGCGGTACACTTGCACTTTGCGAGGTTATGCGTGAGTATGGTTGCAAAAAAATTGTTTTCAGTTCATCTGCAACTGTTTATGGCAGCAGTAATATTTCTCCACTCAAAGAGAATATGAAAACAGGTGGCACAACAAATCCTTATGGCACAACGAAGTATATGATTGAAATTATCCTTGAGGACTTCCACAAGGGTGACAATGAATGGGCTGTAACACTTCTTCGCTACTTTAATCCTATTGGTGCTCATAAGAGTGGCAGAATTGGTGAAAATCCAAATGGTATTCCAAATAATCTTATGCCATATATTACACAGGTTGCAATCGGTAAGTTGCCATACCTTAATGTTTTCGGTGATGATTATAACACTCCTGACGGTACAGGCGTAAGAGATTATATCCACGTTGTTGACTTGGCTCTTGGCCATGTTAAAGCTGTTGAGAAGATTCTCAAGGATGAACCATCTGTTAATGTTTATAACCTTGGTACAGGTAACGGCTACAGTGTTCTTGATATTGTGAAGGCATTCCAGCAGGCTTCAGGACAGAAGATTGAGTATAAAATTGTTGACCGTCGTCCGGGTGACCTCGATGTTTGCTATTCAGATGCTTCTAAGGCATTGAATGAGCTTGGTTGGAAGGCAGAACGTGAACTTCTCGAAATGTGCGAGGATTCATGGCGTTGGCAGAGCAATAATCCTAACGGATTTGAAGACTGATTTATGAGAGTTTTTGATTTTGATAATACCCTTTATGATGGCGAAAGTATTTTTGATATTTTTATTTATTTTTTAAAGAAAGATACCAAAACTATTATCGGCTTTGCACCAAAATTTATCAGAGACTTTATCAGGTATAAGTTTGATAAGATTACTGTTGATGAAGCTATGACAAGTTATGGCAGGAATTTTAAGGAGTATTGTCAGAAATATGATAATATCAATGCCGAATTTGAAAGGTTCTGGGACATAAATCAAAAGAAGGTAAAGAGTTTTTATGCTGAAATTCAGGATGATGAGGATATTGTTGTTTCAGGTTGTCCGTATTGCCTTTTGAAGATTATTTGTGACAGAATAGGGATAAAGCATTACATAGGCTCCGATATTGACCCTATAAAGGGTGAAATCAACAGTATATGTTATAAGGAGCATAAATTAGAAGTGTTTCGTTCAGTTTATGGGGATGTCGTTATTGATGATTTTTATACTGATTCAATGGCGGATAAACCAATGATGGATATTTCTAAAAACGTCTTTTTAGTTAAGGGAGATAAAATTACTCAAATAAAAAAAGACGGAGTAACAATTTAATAATTTTGAGTAAATTGGGCAGTTGCGTAAGTTTTTTACTTATGAGGAAAGTCCGAGCATCACACAGCAGGGTAACGGCTAACGGCCGCCGAGGGTGACCTTAGGGAAAGTGCATAGAGAATAACCGCCGTTTATAACGGTAAGGGTGGAAAGGTGAGGTAAGAGCTCACCGGCGTTGCAGAGATGTAACGGCCGAGCAAACCCTACCCGATGCAACATCGACAGGAGTTGTCAGCTGGGCATATCCTCCGACAGATGGCTTCAGGCACATAGCAATATGTGTCGCAGATAGATAATTGCCTTAAACGACAGAACTCGGCTTACAGATTTACTCATTTTTATAAAATAGGGTGATTTGGTCACCCTATTTTTTATTGACTTTTAATTATTGCAGGATTAAAATGTAAATGAGAAAGGAAATGGTGATTTTATGAAAAAGATTATATCTTTACTACTTGTTGTAATGCTTATGATGACCACAATTACGCCTGTTTCAGCCTGTGTTGATTCAGGAAATGATGAAGTCAGACTTGTAGACAAAAGTGGGTTTAAAACAGATTATCCATACATTTTTGTTCATGGAATGGGTGGCTGGGGACCATCAAACAAATTCTATGATTTATCACCGTATTGGGGTGGTGGCTTAGGACTCTCAGACACTGATTTTGTAGAAATGCTTAATGACCAGGGGGTAGAAGCTTATGCTGCTGAGGTTGGTCCGTTGAGTAGTGCTTGGGACAGAGCTTGTGAATTGTATGCTCAGCTAATGGGTACAGTTGTAGACTATGGTGAGGCACATTCAAAAGCCCATAATCACGACAGATACGGATTTTCTTATGAGGGTAAACCTCTTATGGGCAAAGTATGGAATCACAAGGACAAGATTAACCTTGTTGGGCATTCTTTTGGCGGAGAAACTATAAGATTGTTTACTTCTTTGATGGCTTATGGCTGTGAAGAAGAAATTGCTGCAACAGGTGAAGATACAAGCCCATTCTTCAAGGGCGGAAACGACAGTGTACATTCATGTATAACTCTTTCAAGTCCTCATAATGGCACTCAGGTAGCGAATATCCTTTATGACCCAGGATACCCTCTTTATGGTGTTGTGTTTCTTTATAATGTGATTGGTGCAACTCTTGGAAATGAGTTTCTTGTTTTCTCACTCCAAATGAGCCATTTCGGTCTTACTCCTGCACAGGGTGAGGCGCGTGCTAAATTGGATATGAGTAAGGTTGCAAAGTATTATTACGCAGAGGATAACTGTTATTATGACCTTACAATAAGAGGCGCAAGGGAGCTAAATGAAACCATTAAACTTGCACCGAATACCTATTATTACTCATATAGCACATCTGCAACTTATGAGCCTTATACAGGTAGTGCACCTATAATAAATAGTACAGTAACACCGATTTTCTACATTTCATCAACAATGATGTTGCTTTCAGTCGGCAAAACCTATGATGATGTTACCATTGAGGGTGATTGGGCAGAACACGACGGAATTGTCCCGTTGGCAAGTGCCTTGTATCCTTCTTGTGACGCTGAAACTGCAAAAAGTTATGAAGAAAGTATTGCAAAAGGCGAAGCAATTGAGCCCGGAAGATGGTATTACATGAAAACTATGAAGGGCACTGACCACTTTGATTTCTGCGGTACAAGGGATTATCCGACAACCTATGATGATTTCTATTTTTCAATGGTAGAGATTGCTAACAGCAGATAATAGAATAAAGGACTGCTTATTATTAAGCAGTCCTTTTAACATATATCAAATACAATCATAGAATAAACTGAGGTGATATTTATGATTGATATAATTGTGTGGTCTGTTTTTTTAGCACTTATACTCCTTGGAACAGTTGCAATTTGCTATCTTATTATGTTAAAATTATTGTTACCGGGTTGTAAAGATGAATACTATGTCTTGTTGCCCTGTGATGATAAGACAATGGATATTCGTAAAAAGGCTTATGGATTGCGTTTGAAACTCAATCTTTCGGGTGAGGAATCAAATGGTAAAATACTTGTTATAGATTATGGTATAAGTAAAGAAGAAAAACAGTCACTTCTTGAAATTTGCACAGACTATAACGGAATTTATTGCATTGAGAAGAATAGTATTAAGGAATTTTTTGATGAAAGAGATTGAAGAAAAAATCAAAATAAAAGGCATAGTAACTGATGTTACATATCGAAATGATACTAATGGTTATACCGTTTTTGAAGTCGATACAGGTGATGAGGAAATCACAGTTGTCGGTATTGTTGCGGACATAAATCTAAGTGACAAGGTTGAACTTGTGGGAGATTATATTTACCATTCGGTTTACGGAAGACAGTTTAAGGCTGAATTCTGTACTGCACTTATGCCCGAAACTGTTGAGGACCTTTACCATTATCTTGCGAGTGGTGTTGTTAAAGGTATAAGAGAATCAACCGCACTTAAAATAATTGACAGATTTGGTGAAAAAACTTTTGATATTTTAGAATATGACCCCGAAAGACTTGCTGAAATCAAAGGGATTTCCCTTGAAAAAGCGAGAAAAATAGGTAAGGAGTATAAAAAACAATGTTCCACAAGAGCCTTGATTATAAGTCTTTCAAAATATGGTCTTAATACAAGTGAATGCCTTTTAGCTTATGAAAAATTAGGAAGTAATGTTATTGAGATAATCGAGCAAAACCCATATATTCTTTGTGAGGGTGAGTCGAAGATTTCCTTTGAACGTGCAGAACAAATCGCGGAGCTTTTACCTCGAAAACCTGATTCAAAGCATAGGACAGAGGCTGGAATACTCTATGTAATAAGACATAATTACAGTAATGGTCATACTTGTCTGCCACTTGATAAAATCTATACTCCGTCCAGGGAACTGCTCAATGAAAGCAGTGAAAATATCGAAATTGCCATAGATAATCTTGTTCAGACAAAAAGAGTTATTGTTGAAAAAATAAGCAACAAGGACTTTATCTTCTTGCCTGAAGCATATAACGCAGAAAAAAGTATTGCAAGAAGGCTAAATGTTTTGCTTAAATATCCGCCTGAAAATCCAATAGATGTTGAGTCTTATATTGATAAAATTGAAAAGAAGTACAAAATTCAATATGCTGAATTTCAAAAGAAAGCAATTATTACTGCAGTGAATAAAGGTGTACTGATTTTAACAGGCGGTCCGGGTACAGGCAAAACAACAACCTTGAATGGAATTATCGATATGTTTGAAAAGGATTTCCTGGATATAGCATTGTGTGCACCGACAGGACGTGCGGCACAGAGAATGACAGAGGCCACAGGCAGAACGGCCACAACAATTCACAGACTTTTAGAGGTGGAATGGTCAGAAAGAAATAAGCCCGAATTCAGGCGAAATCTTCGTAATCCTCTTGATTGTCAGGCGGTTATTGTGGACGAAATGTCAATGGTTGATGTTTTCTTGTTTTCAAGTCTTTTGGATGCACTTCCACTTGGATGTAGGCTTATTATGGTAGGGGATAGTGACCAGTTGCCGTCAGTCAGTCCCGGAAACGTTCTAAAAGATTTAATCGATAGCGGACTCCTGCCGGTTGTTCAGCTTAAGGAGATTTTCCGCCAATCGTTGGAGAGTAATATTGTGCGTAACGCACATGCAATTGTTAATGGTGAACAAATTGAAACCGACTATAAGGATGGAGATTTTTATTTCTTGCAACGTCATTTTTCTCTTGATGCAGTAAGAACAATTAAAGATTTATGTATAAAAAGATTGCCTGATGCATACGGATTTGACCCAACAACACAGATTCAGGTGCTTTGCCCATCAAAAAAAGGCGAAACGGGAACGTTTAATCTTAATCAGGTTTTGCAGGAGTGTATAAATCCGCCTGCTGAGGATAAAAGAGAATACAACACGGGGTATCGTCTTTTCCGTGAAGGGGATAAGGTTATGCAGACCAAGAATAACTACAATATTCATTGGGAATCCGACAATGAAGAGGGAGACGGCATATTCAACGGTGATATTGGTTTTATTGAAACTATTGATATGCGTCACGATGCAATAGTTATTGATTTTGCAGGTAAAAGAGCAACTTATTCGAAAGAACAATTACAGGAAATAGAACTTGCTTATGCTGTTACAGTACACAAAAGTCAGGGTAGTGAGTTTGATGCTGTAATTATGCCTGTAATTTCTGTGAATAGCAGACTTTGTTACCGAAATCTTCTCTATACTGCTGTAACAAGAGCGAAGAAGATGCTTATTCTTGTTGGTACAACCTCTTATCTTAACAGTATGATTGAGAATAATAAAACACAGTTAAGATATTCTGCTTTAAAATATTTTATGCTTGACAATTAAAAATCAAGTAGTATAATGAAAACAAGCCAAGAAAATTCAATATTATGGGTGCTGACGGTTAAGTCGGCTGAGATTGAGGTTAATCTACCTCTGACCATTGAACCTGATACGGATAATGCCGGCGTAGGAAATTCTTCATTCAGCCTTGCGGTATTCCTTGGCTGAATTTTTTATTTGGAGATGATATTGAATGAAAAAGAAAAACTTGTATTGGTTAGTTGAAAGCGCAATTATGATTGCCCTTTCAGCCGTCTTGGAGGCGGTATCAAAATCCATTATTCCTGAGATGGCTTTTGGCGGGCAAATTACCATTGTCAGTATGCTTCCTGTTGTGCTTGTTGCATGGAAGTATGGTTTAGGTAAAGGACTTATTACGGGCTTTATTTATTCATTGGTACAAATGGTGATGGGTGTCGGAACTATCAGTAAAATGATTTTGCCGACATCAGACGAGTACTTAGGTAGTCTTGTGAATATAATAATTATGTTTGTCCTTGACTATATACTTGCATATACTGTTCTCGGACTTTCTGCAATGTATAAAAAGGCAATTAAAAAGGATTATATTTCATTACCGCTCGGTGCGTTTACGGTTCTTTTATTACGTTATATTTGCCATATTATTTCGGGATATGTTCTTTTTGGGGCTTGGGCAGAATGGTTTTTCACACAGGAAGGCTTTTATTCTTGGGGTGCAACAATTGTAAATACATTCAGCGGCAATGCGCTTTCACTTGTTTATTCAATAATCTACAATGGCTTCTATATGGTTCCTGAAATTATAATCACAACTATTGTTGCGATTGTTATAGGAAAGATTCCGCAAATTATAAAAACAAAGGCATAAAAAAGTTCCCTAAGCAAGATTGCTTGGGGAGTTCTTTTATTCAAAATTCCTGTCAAAACTTCTGTATTGAATTGCCTCCGTAATATGGTGTGTTTCAATTATTTCTGAATTCTCAAGGTCAGCAATTGTTCTTGCAATCCTCAAAACTTTGTCATAAGCACGTGCGGAAAGGGATAATCTTTCAAATGCAGTTTTCAAAATCATTAAAGCACTTTCCGTCATTCTGCAATATTTTCTTGTACTTGCAGCATCCATTTTTGCATTACAAGTAATCTTTGTGCCTTCAAATCGTTTGTGTTGAATCTCTCTTGCTTTTTCAACTCTCTTTTTGATTTCTGATGAGGATTCAGCCTTGCTCGTACCTGAAAGATTTTCAAAATCAACCGGAGGAACGTTTATATGTATGTCAAGTCTGTCAATAAGCGGTCCGCTAACTCTGTTTAAATATCTTTGTGCAACACCTTGTGAACATGTACACGGTCTGGTTGGATGTCCGTGATAACCACAAGGACAAGGATTCATAGCACAAATCATCATAACTGAACAAGGATATTGAAATTTTGCCAAAGCACGTGAAATACTGATTACACCGTCCTCAATGGGCTGGCGAAGAACTTCAAGTGTGTTTCTTGTAAACTCGGGTAATTCATCAAGAAATAAAACACCATTGTGTGCTAAGGATACCTCACCGGGTCTTGGAATAGCACCGCCACCTGAAAGACCCGCGGGAGATACTGTATGATGTGGTGAACGGAATGGTCTTGAACGAATCAGCGAAATTCCGCTCGGTAATGCACCTGCAATTGAATAGATGTTTGTTGTTTCTATAGACTCGTCAAAGGTCATATCCGGAAGAATGGATGGCATTCTTTTAGCTAACATGCTTTTACCTGAACCGGGAGGACCAATCATAAGAACGTTATGTCCACCTGCTGCTGCAATCTCCAGTGCACGTTTGACTTCCTCCTGACCTCTGACATCAGCAAAATCAGGAATATTTGTGGGATTATAGTATTCAGTATAATCATCACTAGTAACAGGGGAGAGTGTTTCAATCCCTGCCAGATGTTTTAGAAGTTCTATCACACTCTTGACAGGATACACCTCGATTCCATTTACAACGGCACCTTCACTCATGTTTTCAAAAGGAATAAAAATCTGCTTTATTCCATTATTCTTTGCACAGAGCACCATTGGTAGGATACCATTTACTTTTCTCAATTCACCATCAAGGGAAAGTTCGCCAATAAATGCCATATCATCAGTAACACCCTTCAACTGTTCATTGGCAGAAAGCAGTGCTATGAGTATGGGGAGGTCGTATAAGGGCCCTTCCTTTTTCATATCAGCAGGAGCAAGATTAACAGTAATTCTGCTGACAGGGTATTGAAGATTGGCATTTTTAATTGCGGCACGGACTCTTTCACGACTTTCAGATACTGCAGTATCAGGAAGACCTACAATATCGAAACGTGGCAATCCACCTGAAATATCCGCCTCAACAATTACCTTGTATGCATGCATTCCAAACAGTCCGAAACTGATTATTCTTGAGAACATAGTCATCACATCCAATATAATCTGTAATAATTATACTATACCATGAATATCCTTTTCAATATAAAATTAAATATATGTTTACATTTTGAAATAAAAGGAGTAAAATACATATCAGATAATATGGGAGGTATTGTATATGAATGATATTAACAGACTTTACGACATATGGCTCTCTTCTGCTGTTGCAGATAAGGATTTAATCCCTGAACTTGAAAGTATAAAGGGTGACGAAGAAGCCATCCTCGACCGTTTTTATAAGAATCTTGAATTTGGTACTGCAGGTCTTCGTGGTGTTATTGGTGCAGGTACAAACAGAATGAATGTATATACCGTAAACCAGGCAACACAGGGTTTGGCTGACTATCTTAATGAAAGCTTTGATAATCCGTCAGTTGCAATTGCTTATGATTCACGAATCAAGTCAAAGGAATTTGCTGAAAGTGCCGCAGGAGTTCTTGCAGCCAACGGAATTAAAGTATATATTTATCCCGAGCTTGTTCCAACCCCAATGCTTTCATTTGCGGTAAGAAGACTTGGTTGTTCATCAGGTATTATCATTACCGCAAGCCATAATCCATCAAAATACAACGGATTTAAGTGCTATGACCCAAATGGTTATCAAATGACTGATGATGCAGCAGAAAAGACGTATGGTTATATTCAGAATATTGATATGTTCTCCGGTGTAAAGACAATGAGCTTTGAAGATGCCCTTGCAGAAGATATGGTTGATTTCATTGAGGACTGGCTTTATGACGAATTCTACAATAAAGTCCTCTCAGCACTTGTTAATAAGGATGCTATCAAAAAAGCGAATCTTAAACTTATATATACCCCTCTTAATGGTGCAGGTAATAAACCGGTTCGTAAAATTCTTAAAATGGCAGGGATTAAAGATGTAACTGTTGTTAAGGAACAGGAAAAACCTGATGGTAATTTTCCGACTTGTCCGTATCCAAACCCTGAAATTCGTCAAGCTTTTGAGTGTGCTATTGAAACCGCAAAAGGAACAGATGCCGATTTGTTACTAGCTACTGACCCTGACTGTGACCGTGTTGGTATTGCAGTTAAGGATGGCGACGATTATGTGCTTATGACGGGTAATGAGGTTGGTGCTATGCTTTGTGAGTACCTTCTTTCAAGTCTTAAGGAACAAGGTAAACTACCGCAGACTCCTGTTGTGGTAAAATCAATAGTGACAACGCCACTTATTGAAACCATTTGCGCATCATACGGTGCTAAGGTAGCAGATTTGCTTACGGGATTTAAGTATATTGGCGAGCTTATTACTAGCCTGGAAAAAGATGGTAAAGAAGATGATTTTGTAATAGGTATGGAAGAGTCGTATGGTTATCTTCGTGGTACTCATGCAAGGGATAAGGATGCGGTTGTTGCATCTCTTATGATTGGTGAAATGGCTGCTTTTTATAAGCTTAAAGGAATATCACTTAAACAGTTTATGGACGGCATTTACGAAAAATACGGAATGTATCTTAATACTGTACTCAACTTCTCTTTTGAAGGTGCAAGTGGAATGCAGAAAATGGCAGATATTATGAACTCACTTCGTGAAGATGCTCCAAAATCTTTTGCATGTAAAAATGTTATTAAGGTTGCTGATTACAAGACAAGTAGAATTGTTGATGTTGCAACAGGTGAGGAGAGTGTAATTGACCTTCCAAAGTCAAATGTGCTTTCTTATTCTCTTGAAGATAACAGCAAGGTAATTGTTCGTCCATCAGGTACTGAACCTAAAATTAAGATTTATATTACTGCTTGTGGTAATACAAGAGCAGAGTCAGAGGAAAAAACAATAAAAATATCTGATGATGCAAGAAAAATTTTAGGAGTATAAAAATGAATAGAGATAAATTCGTAAAGATAACAGCAATAATTTTGGCTGCCATAATCGGATTAAGTTCAGCCTCAATTTTGCTAAATGTTTTCCTATATTAAAACGTTAAGACCACGAATTTTCGTGGTCTTAATTTTAGATATTTTATTTGTATATTTTATACATAAATATTTGTTGACTTTTATTTTTTTTGTGCTATAATTTAAGATGAAATTAGAGTGTGAATATATATTAGACTTTTTTGAGGTGATTTGTTGAATTTTGTTCAATTGAGTGATAATGAGCTTGTTGAGTTTGCAAAAATTGGTAATGGTGCTGCTCTTCAGGTTCTTATTGAACGATATTCTGATAAAATCCTTCAAAAGGCAAGGTCTTTCAAAAGTATTATCGGTTTGGAAAATGACGACCTTCATCAAGAAGGGATGTTGGGTTTTGTGTCAGCTGTTTATTCTTTTGACAAATCCCGTGATGTTTCATTCGCTACATATGCATCTACTGTTTCAACACACAGGATGTTGTCAGCCATACGTAAAACTAATAAGGATATTCCACTTAGTTCATATATCTCCATTGACGATGAGAAAGATTTACTTTCAGAAATTCCTTCTCCGGAGGAATCAGTTCTTTTTGCTGAGAAACTCGATGAGATAAATGTTTTCGTTAAAGAGAATTTTTCTAAGACAGAGAAGAAAGTTTTTAAATTGACTTTACTTGGACTTTCATACTCTGAGATTGCTGACATAATAGATTGCAACGAAAAATCTGTTGACAATACAATTCAGAGAATACGCCGAAAATTCAAGAAATTTAACGAATAATTTAATAAGAAATATGCCCATTTCTCTTAGAGAGCATTTTTATAATGGTGCGGTGCGATTCCGTGTGGGGTAAAAATAAAAAATTTGTGAGGTTACTAAAATGTACGAAGACAAGACACTCGTCTGCAAAACTTGTGGAAATGAATTTGTTTTCACAGCAGGCGAACAGGAATTTTATGCTGAGAAAGGACTTGTAAACGAACCAAAGTCATGCAAGGAATGTCGTGTAGCACGTAAAAATGCAGCACGTGGTGCAGTTGAATATCATACAACTGTTTGTGCAGCTTGTGGTGGCGAGGCAAAAGTCAGATTTGAGCCAAAGGGTGACAGACCTGTATATTGCAGCACCTGCTTTGAAAAAATCAAGAGTGAACAGGCTGAATGATTTATAAATGCTTTTAAAGGCACAGGGTATTTGTACTCTGTGCCTTTTTGTGTATATTTTTCCTTTTTTCATAAATAATAAAACAGGAGGAATGTATATGGATTTTCTTAAAGCATTTATAATAGGTGGTCTAATATGTGTTGTTGGTCAGTTGTTGATTGATTGCACGAAATTGACTCCGGCTCGTATTCTGGTATCATTTGTTGTGATTGGTGTAATTCTTGGTGGTATCGGTCTGTATCAGCCGTTAGTAGATTTTGCAGGAGCAGGAGCAACAGTACCGTTGACCGGCTTTGGTAATACACTTGCGCAAGGAACAAAGGAGGCTATCCGTGAAAAGGGTGCTTTGGGTATTCTGACAGGGCCGTTGTCATCTGCGTCGGTGGGAATTACTGTAGCTATGGTGTGCGGACTAATTGTAGCTTTTGTAACAAAGCCAAAATCCAAATAAAAAAGGACTGTTCGTAAAAGAACAGTCCATAACATGTAGAACAAACTCAGGCAACAGTTTCAGAAACGAATGTGTCGTCACAGCATGAGCATGAAACATAATTTTCAGCTTCGTTGCCGATTACAACTCTCTTACTGTCAACATACTTTTTAATAAGAACATAAGCTACAACTGCAATAGCAGCAATACCAACAATAACTGCAAGAACTTTTAAAGTCTTTTTCATAATTGAATACCTCCAAAATAAACTACAATTGTATTATATATAATTAACGATAAAAAGTCAATGAATTATTTGTAAAAAAAGAAAAATGCCGAAGACTTTCGTCAACGGCAAAGAACTACGCATTAAGCCTTGTTAAGTTTTGTAACGAGGGCAGACTTTTTACGAGCTGCATTATTCTTATGAAGAAGACCTTTAGCAGCAGCCTGGTCGATTTTCTTAACAGCAACTTTAACAAGCTCTTCCTTGTCAGCAGCTTTTGTTTCAATAGCAACATTTGCCTTTTTGATGGCTGTTTTAAGAGCAGAGTTAGCTGACTTATTACGCTGAGCCTTTGTCTTGTTAACGAGAACACGCTTTTTAGCTGATTTGATGTTTGGCATATTCGTTACACCTCCTTACGTATTTACAGATACATATATTACCACGGAATAAAACAAAAATCAAGTTATTTTTTTTATTTTGAACAAAATTTTTCAAGGGTAGTAAAATATAGCGAAATAGGGCGGAAGGTATATGAACTTAAGAACTGATATTGCACATGAAAGACAGATAGCTATATCAAAAGACAAGGTTAATGGTGTTGATGTTAAACAATGGACGGAAGATAAAACAGAAATAACCTTAACAGAAATAAAAACTGACGAGGCAGAAAGGGTTATGAATAAAGCGAAAGGAAAATATATAACCCTAAAACTTCCGGAGTTTTCCCATGAAAGTGAGTTGACAGACGGCAGACTTAATGCGTTGACTAAACAGATTAAAGAACTGTTGCCTGAAAATGCTAAATCTTTTCTTGTAGCCGGACTTGGTAATGAAAACATAACTCCGGATGCATTAGGACCGTTATGCTCAAGAAAAATCCTGTCCACAAGACATTTTGAAGAACTTTTAGAGAACGATTTGTTTATATCAAGGCTTAACCCGGTATCGTCAATATCTACAGGGGTACTTGGACAGACTGGTATTGAAACAGCTGAATATATAAAAGGAATTGTTGATATTGTAAAGCCCGATTTAGTAATACTTGTTGACGCATTAGCAACCATAAGGCATGAAAATTTATGTAAGACAATACAGATAACAAATACAGGTATTTCACCGGGCTCAGGTGTGGGTAATTACAGAAAGTATATTGACAAGGATACACTGAACACACCTGTTATTTCTATTGGTGTTCCTACTGTAATCAATATTGAAAATGAAGATAATATGATTGTTACACCAAGGGAGATTGATACAATTATAGAAAGAGCATCCGCTTTGATTGCGATGGGAATAAACTGTGCAATACAGCCACAGATAGAGCCTGAATTGTTCTTAGCTTTATCATAAATGAAAAAAATTTCTCATAATCTTGAATTGACAATAATATGAGAGAGTGAATAAATTGAATAAAAGGACAAACAATGGAGATTTAGTTTCCGAAATAATAGTTAAATCAGTTATACCAATTTTTTTATCGTTGCTTATATTTACAGAAGGTGTTATTGATTCTGCGATAGGTGTTATTGAGTTTTCATTGTTTTTTCTAAATCCGGCAAGCCGTTTATATATATCTGAAACTACAAATGATGTCTCTTACGGTGATAGTATTGATATGAATCTTTCTGATACTGAATCAAAGGATACAGTGTCTTCCGGTATTGTGACAAGTGTTCCTGAAGATGTGTTGCAAATTATGGTTGAGGCACAGCAAACTTATGCAGATTCGTCAAATGACGGAAAAATCATTGAAGCAGATTATTCAACTCAAAATGCAACATTGGAATTTAATGGTATTTATTTAAGAAATTCTACTCTTAACCATTCCGTGGATATTAATGATTATATGAGCAAAAGAATCAATATTCGTATTGATAAAACCAAACCCACCGTTTTGATTTATCACACCCATACAAGCGAAACCTACGAGCTACTTGATAGGGGATATTATACAAACACAAGAAGCACGAGAAGCAATAATGAAAAAGAAAATATGATTCGTATTGGTAAGGAGATTTGCGAAACGCTGGAAAAGATGGGCTATAAAACAATTCACAACACAACGGTGTATGATACAGAGTATGATGGTGCCTATGAACGTTCTTGTGCTGAGATATCTGAAATTATAGAAAAGAATCCGTCTATTCAAATTGCTATTGATGTACATAGAGGAACAATTTATCAAAAAGATGGTACGAAAATCAAAACAGTAACAACAATCAACGGTACAAAAGCAGCACAAATACTTATAATCAGCGGGTGTGAAGACGGAAATGTCACAAACTTTCCTGATTGGGAAAAGAACCTAACCTTTGCACTAAATTTACAAAAAGAGATTGTTAACATATACCCAAAACTTGCAAGACCTATAATGTTTTGCAGCAGGAAATACAATATGCATCTTTTGCCGAATGCCCTGCAAGTTGAAATAGGTACGGATGGGAATACATTGGCAGAGGCGGTTTTTTCCGCAAGATTATTCGCGTTATCATTAGCAGAGTTTTTAGAGGAGTATTGATTATGTCGGAAATTAAAAGAATTCTAAAAGGCTATCTTATTTCTGTTATAGTTACAGTGTTGACAACAATTCTATTATGTTCTGTCTTCATTGTCCAAAATAATACTGATAAAATGCTTTTTGGTTAATTCTTCTTGCATTGATTCCTTTTGTAGTGTATAATTCTATATATAAAATACGAAAGGGAACACACAAAGTTTGTGTGCTTATATTTATGAACTTTAAAGAAATCGGGAATAATGGCCTTGTTGAGGGCTATGCTGTTATAAAACAATGCGACAAGAAAACTGCAAAAAACGGAAATGCTTATCTCGACCTCGTACTTTCAGATAAAGAAGGCGAAATTTTTGCAAAGCTTTGGGATTACAGTGAAGTTCCACACGGCAAATATGATGCGGATATGTTCGTCAAGGTAAGAGGTCAGATTTCACAATACAATGGTCACGACCAATTGAGAATAGACAGAATTCGTCCTGTAGTCGAAGGTGACGGTGTGGATGTTGCTGATTATGTTAAATCTGCCGATTATAGTGGCGAAGATATGTTTAATCATCTTTTGTCTCTCGTGAATAATTTTAAAGACGAAGACTTAAAGAAGATAGTTACATACCTTCTCAATGAAAATAAGGAGAAAATTCTTTATTTCCCTGCGGCTTTCAGGCTTCACCACGCAATCCGTTGTGGACTTTTAATGCACACAACATCAATCGTTAAACTTTGTGAGGGTGTATGCAAGGTTTATCCTTTTGTTAATCGTGAATTGCTTATTTCAGGTGCAATTTTGCACGATATAGCAAAAACAGTTGAATTTGACGTTGGCGAAACAGGAATTGCATCAGGCTATACCGTTGAAGGTAACCTTATAGGACATCTTGTTATGGGTGCTATGATGGTTAAAGATGCAAGTAAAAAACTTTCAATAGATAATGAAAAATCACTACTTTTACAACATATGATTATCTCCCACCATGGCGAACCTGATTTTGGTGCTGCAGTAAGACCATTGTTTTTAGAAGCAGAGCTACTTTCACAACTTGACTTGATGGATGCAAGGGTTTATGAAATTATGGATGCTGTAAGCGGTGTAGAAAAAGGCGAGTTTACAAACCGACTTTGGGCGTTGGAAGACAGAAAGTTCTATAAATACAATGATGCAACTTTAAAGGTTGACATTTTGTAATAAAAAAGGGAAAATTAAAATATAAAGGGGAATGTGTTATGAGAAATCATTTTGTAGGTAAACCGGTTGACCTTCTTAAATGTGACGGTAGTCTTGTTGAACCCGGTTGGTCAACAAAACAGGTATGGAAATATGACAAAAATGCAATTAAGTCAAATGTTTTCAGAATTAAGGAGTGGGACTATTATCTTGTGTTAGCACAGGATTTTGGTGTTGCATTTACCGTTTCTGATTTAGGTTTTGCAGGACTTCATTCTGTATCATTCCTTGACTTTAAAACACCTTGCGAAACTACAAAGAGTGAAATGCCATTCTTCACAATGGGTAAAACAAATATGCCACCAACAAGCAGTGAGGGTAATGTTCATTTTGGCAACAAAAATCTTACTCTTGACTACATTAAAACAGACGGGCAAAGAAGAATTGTTTGTACATACAAGAATTTTAAAGATGGTAAAGACTTTAAATGTGATATCTGTCTTGACCAGCCTGATATGGATTCAATGGTTATTACAATTCCTTGGAAAAAGAACAAGAGATGCTTCTATTATAACCAGAAAATCAATTGTATGAGAGCATCAGGTTGGGTAACTGTTGGTGATGAAAAATATGAGTTCAACCCTGCAACGGACTTTGGCACTCTTGACTGGGGACGTGGTGTCTGGACTTACGACAACACATGGTTCTGGGGTTCAGGTAACTGTGATTTGGATGGCCATGCATTCGGCTTTAATATCGGCTACGGCTTTGGCGATAACTCTGCTGCAACGGAAAACGTTCTTTTCTATGATGGTGTTGCTCATAAGCTTGATGATATTTATTTCAATATGCCTGAAAACGGAAGTTATACAGACCCTTGGACATTCTCATCATCCGACGGCAGATTTGAAATGGATTTTGTGCCGATAATCGACCGTAGTGCATTTATTGATTTCAAAGCAATTATTTCTGACCAACATCAGGTTTTCGGAAGAATGAGCGGTAAAGCAGTCCTTGACGACGGCACAGTCCTCGAAATCAAAGATATGCTTATGTTCGCAGAAAAAGTTCATAATAGATATTAATATTTAATAGTATAATAAAACGCGAATAAGACTCCCTTTTATCAAGGGAGTCTTATTTTAGTCTTCATTCAGTTGTCTTTGTAAATACTTTGGTAATTTTCCAATCACTACTTCATAACTATGGTCAATCATTTCAAAAATAATTTCATCGGGTACGGACCCATTAAGTGGAAATGTATTAAAATATGGTTGTTGAACAGGCGGACAATGATAACCTCTTACAACAGTATCAGGAAACATTTGTCTGTAAAACTGTCCGGTCATTGCATCACATTTCAAAGTAACAGTATCTTTGCCTTTCAACTGGAAAAACTGTGCGAAAATTTTTTTCTCTACCTTAATTATTTCTGAATCTGGTCCAAATGGGTGGTCTAAATATGCACCATTTTTTGTAAGACAATACTCTATTAATTCTTGGGGTGTTATCATTGTTGGTCACTCCAGTTATAATTCCTCAATTCTCCACTTTCAAGGAGTTGTGGATAATCCCATTGTCTTAATGTTTCGTAAACACCGATTGCAACTGCATTTGAAAGATTAAGGCTTCTTGCCTCGTCAATCATGGGGATTCTCACGCATTTGTCTGCATTTTCAAAAAGTAATTTTTCAGGTAATCCTGCAGTTTCCTTACCAAAAACAAGATATGTATTATCGGGATATTTTACATCTGAATGTCGGTTTTGTGCTTTTGTTGAAAAATAGAAGAAATTGCCACCTTTGTTTTTCTCGAAAAATTCTTCCATAGTGTCATAGTAGGTAATATCAAGCAGATACCAATAATCAAGACCTGCTCTTTTAAGTTTTTTGTCGTCAGGTGTAAACCCCATTTTACCAACGAGATGCAATCTTGCACCTGTTGCTGCACAAGTTCTTGCAACATTACCTGTATTTTGTGGAATTTCTGGCTCAACCATTACTATATTAAGTGTCATTTTTATCACCTTTAATTTTCAAAATTTTTCTGAATAAAAGTATAACATTTTTAGAAATAATTTTAAATACAAAATCATAATTTTTTTATTTCATTTTCTAAAAATATTATTGTTCATTAAAAATTTTTTATGAGCAATCTGTGAAAAGGAGGAAGAAAAATGGATAAGAAGCAAGTTGGTAAGGTTGTTGGTGCAACAATGCTTGCAGGTACAGCAGCGGCGGCAGTAACAAGTTCAATGACTGACAAAAACACTAAAAAGAAGATGAAGAAAACAGCAAAAAAGGCTATGGACACGGTCAATAACGTAGTTGATAATGTCAACAAGATGATGAAATAAGGTGCTTTGAAATGAAAAGAGTATTACAATTTTTCATTGTTGCAGCTTGTTTGTCATTGTTTTGTTCCTGCGAAAGACTTACTATGCCTAAGTATAATAAGGTTACAGAGCCTTCAACTGAAGTCAATGAGAATACTACTACGGAACAACCCGATACAACAGTAAACATCACACCAATGGCAAGTAATTCAAGTGAAAAGAAATCGCACAGCTATGGTGTTGCCAAGAACGGTAAGGCAAATGAAATATCAATAAATGCACAGAATTATTTTATTGATAATAATTTTAAGGCATTTTGCCTCGATACTAAAACGGATAAAAAAATTATGTATCTTACTTTCGACTGCGGATATGAAAATGGTTACACTTCAAAAATACTTGATGTGTTAAAAGAGAAAAATGTCAATGCAGCATTTTTCTGCACATTACCACAAGTAAAGGCAAATCCTGATTTGATAAAAAGAATGATAGATGAGGGCCATATTGTTGGTAATCACTCCGTAACCCATCCGTCTTTTGCAGAAATTTCAACTGAACAGATGAAAACGGAAATCAAAGGTATGGAAGATTATTTAAAGACAAATTTCAATTATTGTGAACCTTATTTCAGGTTTCCGAAAGGTGAATATACCGATACGGCATTAAAAACAATTGAAGAATTGGGCTATACAAGTGTTTTCTGGTCACTTGCATATGCCGATTGGGATTTGAATAATCAAAAAGGCGAGGATTACGCATTTCAGACTGTGGTGTCACGTTTTCATCCCGGTGCAGTAATCCTTTTGCACTCAGTATCACCTGATAATGCAAATGCTTTAGGCAGAATAATTGATGAGGCGAGAAATCAGGGATATGAATTCTGTTCATTAAGAGATTATGTGTCGAATTAGCAAAAATTTTCAATAATATTTAGTCGTAAGATGATAACACTACTACTGCAAACGCAATTGATATATAATATTAATTGATAAGGGGTGTTATAGAATGTCAAGAGGTAATAAGAACGTAGTACCTGAGGCTCGTGAAGCTCTCAACCGTTTTAAGATGGAAGCAGCTTCTGAAGTTGGTGTAAACCTTAAGAATGGTTACAATGGTGACCTTACTTCAAAGCAGGCCGGTTCAGTTGGCGGTCAGATGGTTAAAAAGATGATTAAGTCATACGAAGAAAATATGAAATAACAATCATTAAGTCTCTTTCAAGGACCTGGTGGGAAATATCCTATCAGGTCTGTTTTTTAACAAAAATTTTTAAAATAAATCTTAAAAAAGTCTTGGAAAAATTATTATAATGTTATATAATATTTTAAATATATATGTATAAAGGGGAGGTAGGCACTTTGGCATCAAAGTATTCTGTTTCGCTGGAAAAAATAATTACTGAATTTGGTTTTGAGACTCTATATTTACCTTGTGACGCATCTGAGCTTTCAATAACATCTCAAGAAGTAAATAGGCCCGGTCTTTTACTTGCGGGTAACGATAAATATTTCGACCCCGCTCGTGTTCAATATTTAGGTTTTTCCGAGTTTGAATTTATAAAATCCTTTGATAAAGAAAAACAGCTTGAGTGTATTGACCGTCTTTTCAGCAAGCAACCACCCGTTGTAATTATTACAAGAAGTCTTGAGCCTCTTGATGGTATGGTTGAAGCCGCAAAAAAATATCGTGTTCCGATTATCAGAACAGTAGAAGCAACATCTGCAAGTATGTCAACACTTATATATTTCCTTGGTACTGCACTTGCACCTCGTATAACACGTCATGGTGTTCTTGTTGAGGTTTATGGAGAAGGTGTTTTAATTGTTGGCGACAGCGGTGTTGGAAAAAGTGAAACTGCTATCGAGCTTATTAAACGCGGTCATCGTCTGATTGCTGATGATGCTGTTGAAATCAGAAAAGCATCAGCCAAAACTCTTGTAGGCTCTGCACCTGATAATATTCGACATTTTATTGAACTTCGCGGTATTGGTATTATCAATGCCCGTCGTCTTTTTGGTATGGGTGCTGTTAAAATGACTGAAAAAATCAATATGGTTGTTCAGCTTGAGCCGTGGGACAGTTCAAAGGTGTATGACCGTATGGGACTTGATAATGAGTACATAAATATTATGGATGTTAAAATTCCCCTTACGGTTGTTCCTGTAAAACCCGGTCGAAACCTTGCTATTATCATAGAGTGTGCAGCGATGAATAACAGACAGAAAAAAATGGGTTACAATGCTGCTCGTGAGCTTCTTCATCAGCTTGGTATGGATGAGGGTTATGAACCCAAGGCACACGAAATTGACATCTGGCAAAATTATTAAATCTTTAAGAAAGAAGGAAAATCAGTGTATAAGGAAATTGCATTATTTGCTGAAAATTTAGGTGCAATCGTTGAATTTAACGCACCGATGAAAAAATATACAAGCTTTAAATGTGGTGGTAATGCAAGTCTTTTGATTACACCTGATTCTGTTGATTCTTTGCAGCAGATTATATCTTTTTGTCACTCAAAAAATGTAAAACCATTGATTATCGGCAATGGCTCAAATCTTTTAATTACAGACAACGGAATAGAGAATGTTGTTATCAAAATTGGCTCTAAAATGTCAAAAATGGAGCTTGTTGATGAAACAACAATCTGTTGTGAAGCAGGAGCATCGTTAAAGAGTCTTTGTATGTTTGCGCTTGAAAACTCCCTTTCAGGACTTGAATTTGCCTATGGTATTCCGGGCACACTCGGTGGTGCGGTCTATATGAACGCAGGTGCTTATGGCGGAGAAATGAAGGATGTTTTGTTCTCTTGTAAGCACATAGATTCAAATGGGAATATCGGTGAGTTGTCACGAGATGAACTTAATTTAAGATACCGTGGCAGTGCTTATACTGACAATGGCTTTACAGTTATTTCTGCCATTATGAAGCTTAAAAAAGCAGAGAAGAATGAAATTAAAGTCGCTATGGATGATAAATTGCAAAGGCGTAAGGATAAGCAACCCTTGGAATATCCAAGCGCAGGAAGCACCTTTAAACGTCCTGAAGGCTATTTTGCAGGTGCACTTATTCATGAGGCAGGTCTTAAAGGCTATACAGTTGGTGGTGCACAGGTAAGTGAAAAACATGCAGGTTTTGTTATAAATAAAAACAACGCAACTGCAACCGATGTGATTACTCTTATTAAAGATGTTCAGAAAATTGTATTTGAAAAGCACGGAGTAATGCTTGAGACAGAAGTTAAAATTATCGGCAATTAAGTTGGCAAAATAAAAGGAGATACTAGTATGCAACTTGTTATTGTTACAGGAATGTCCGGAGCAGGAAAATCAAGAGTTATCGACTCATTGGAGGACATTGGCTTTTTTTGTGTTGATAATATGACACCCAAACTTATCCCGACATTTGTTCAGATTCTTAATGATTCTGCGGAACAAAGGGAAAAAGTGGCTATAGTGACCGATGTGCGCCTTGGCGGTTCATTTTCCAGTCTTTTCTCCGCACTTGAAGAACTGAATTCTATGGAGTGCGAGTACAGAATTTTGTTTATAGATGCTGATAATGAAGTTATTTTAAGAAGATATCAGGAAACAAGAAGAAAACATCCGCTTTCAAAGTTTGATGAATCCAAATCTTTGCAGGACATTATTTTGAAAGAAAGAGAAATGCTTAAGGATGTAAGGAATATTTCCAATTATGTTATTGATACATCATATATGTCCACATCACAACTTAAAGAACGTGTGGCAACCCTCTTCTTTGATGATGTTTCAAGAACAATGAAAATAAGTGTTTTATCTTTTGGCTTTAAATATGGTTCTCCAAAGGATTCAGACCTGGTTTTTGACGTTCGTTGTTTACCTAACCCATTTTATGTGCCTGAACTCAAACATCAGACAGGACTTGATAAGCCTGTTTATGATTATGTTATGGGTTTTGATGAAGCAAAGGGACTTGAACCAAAACTTCTTGACTTGGTTTCATATCTTGTTCCTTTGTATAGAAGTGAAGGAAAAAGTCAACTTACTATCGCTGTCGGTTGTACGGGTGGTAAACATCGTTCAGTTGTGTTTGCTGAAAAAATATATGAAAAGATTAAATCAGACGGCTTTAATGTGTCCGTTTATCATAGAGATATAAATAGATAAAGGGTTTTTGAGATGTCATTTTCTTCAGATGTGAAAAATGAAATACTTTCCGCAGAAATTGAAACGAACTGCTGTTTACATGCTTTTGCATACGGTATGATGTTGTTTTCAAGAGCTTTCTCATACTATGATATGTATTTGCTTACTGAACATAGTGGTGTAGCGAAAAAATATGCCGAGCTTATGACAACAGTGTGTGGAATTAAACCGAATTTTTCAAAATCTGATGCCGGAAAATATAAAATAGAGATTAAAAATAAGGAAGACAGATTAAAGGTTTTGAAAACCTTTGGCTATGATAGGAAGAATGGTGCGTCAAGAATCAATTGGAGTAACTTTACAGATGAATGCTGTAAAATAGCATTTTTGAAGGGTGCATTTTTGACTTGTGGTACAGTAAACGACCCAAATAAAAACTACCATCTGGAATTTGTTGTTCCTTATCTTAATTTAAGTCGTGACCTTAATTTATTTATAAATGATTATGATGATTTGAATGTCGTGCCTAAAAGTGTGACAAGAAATTCTAACTATGTTATATATTTCAAGGATAGCGAATCAATAGAGGATGTGTTGACAGTAATGGGTGCATTTAATTCCTCGCTTGAAATAATGGGCGTTAAAATGTATAAGGATGTCCGAAATAATGTCAATCGCAAATTGAATTTTGAAAGTGCCAATCTTGATAAGACAATCTCTGCTGCATCAAAGCAGACAGACGCTATAATTCATATTAAAAAAACTGTTGGACTTTCATATCTTTCTGATGATTTAAAGGAGATTGCCGAATTAAGACTGGAAAATCCTGATATGTCCCTGCGAGAATTGGGTGAAATTCTTTCAACACCCATTTCACGTTCAGGAGTTAATCACAGACTCCAAAAAATATGTGATATCGCAAAAGTAGTTAAATGAAAGCTGGTAATTTAGTGAGAAAAACAGACGATTATTTTATTACATATAATAACAGTAATAAAAAGACTCCTGTTAAAACAAAAAAATCCGGGTGGTATATTTTTTATAATTGGCTGGATTCTTTGGTTTTTGCTATTATTTTAATCTTGATAGTTTTTGCCTTTTTCTTTAGAATCGTAGGAGTAAATGGTGATTCTATGAATCCAACTCTCAAAAATGGGGAGTGGCTCACTGTAAGTGCAATTAATAAAACTATTGACAGAGGAGATATTGTTGTTATTACACAGCCCAATGTGCTTAATGAACCATTAATTAAGAGAGTGGTTGCAGTTGGCGGAAATACAATTGATATTGATTTTAAAACAGGTGACGTAATAATTAACGGACAAATTGTAGACGAACCTTTTATTAAGGCGAAAACACATAAGCAAGGTGATTTTGAAGGCCCAATAACAATTCCTAAAGGATATGTTTTCGTTATGGGCGATAATCGTAATGATTCCCTTGATAGTAGATATAATGTAATTGGACTTATCGATGAAAGATATGTCCTCGGTGTTGTAGATTATAGATTATTCCCTATGGGTGAAGTGGAGAATACTGATGATGGAAAATAAAAAATCCGTTGTAAACGCATATGATTTTATATCAATGGCTGTGTCCGCTGTCATTATTGTAGCAGTAATTTTTACATTTTTCTTTAAGATTTCCACTGTTAGCGGCAAATCGATGGAGAATACTCTTCATAATGGGGACCAATTGATTATAAGTGCCATACCGGGTGAAATTGAGTACGGTGATGTGGTTGTTGTATCTCAACCAAATGTTTACAGCAAGGTGCTTATAAAACGTGTAATTGCAGTTGGTGGACAAACAATTAAATTTGATGCCGTTAACAATCAAGTAAGTGTTGATGGTAAAGTCATTGATGAACCATATATTAAGGAGGAAATGGAATATACTTTTTCAACCTCGAAAGAGTATGTTGTTCCTGAGGGTAAATTATTCTTAATGGGAGATAATCGTAATTTTTCTGCAGATAGTCGAGATATCAGAATTGGTATGGTAGATGAAGATTACGTTGTTGGCAAAGTCATTTACAGATTTGGCGATAAGGCTATTTTTAATTCAAATTTTATGGAGGCACATAATGGCTGATAATCAAAAACAAATTGTTCAATGGTTTCCTGGCCATATGGCAAAAACACGTCGCCTTATTAAAGAAAGCCTACCTCTTGTTGATGGTGTAACTGAAATTATAGACGCAAGGATACCATATAGCAGTTCAAATCCTGAATTGGAGGAACTGATAAACAATAAACCTCGTATAGTTCTTTTGAATAAATGTGACCTAGCCGATAAGAATACAACTAATAAATGGATAGAGTATTACAAAAGAAAAGATGTTTGTGCCATACCTGTTGATTGCCGTACAGGAAAAGGACTTAATAATTATATTGTTGCTGTGCGTGATGTTTTAAAAAATGTTATTAAGAAAAATGAAGATAGAGGTATGCCCGGAAAAGCCTTGAGGATTATGGTTGTAGGTATTCCTAACACAGGCAAATCATCTTTTATCAATCGTATGGCAGGAACTTCAAAGGCGAAGGTTGCTGATAAAGCTGGTGTCACAAGGCATAATCAGTGGTTTCCAATTGGCAATGGTATAGAGTTGCTTGACACCCCTGGTGTTTTATGGCCTAAATTTGACGACCCGAAGGTAGGAGACAGACTTGCATTCATTGGTTCGGTAAAAGATGAAATCCTTGATGCCGAAACTTTAGCAATCAGACTTTTAGAGGTTATGAAAAATGACTATCCTGAAAGGTTAATTGAAAGATATAAAATAGATGGTTTTGCTGATAAAGAGGCTTGGGAAGTCCTTGAGCTGATTGGTAAAAAACGCGGAATGATGATAAAGGGCGGAGAAATTGACTATGAAAGAGCCTCGGTAATGCTTCTTGATGAATATCGTGGCGGAAGACTTGGTTTGATTACTCTTGAAAAACCGGAGTAGAATTATGGATTATTTATTTGAGCAAAATGCTCTTAATGCAGGGTATAAAGTAATATGCGGAATAGATGAGGCAGGTCGCGGACCATTAGCAGGCCCCGTACACGCAGCAACCGTTATATTACCCATAGGTCTTGAAATAGAGGGGCTTAATGATTCAAAGAAATTAAGCGAGAAAAAAAGAGAACAGCTTTTTGACGTGATTTGTGAAAAAGCCATTGATTATTCAATAGGAATTGCCACTGAAAAGGAGATTGATGAAATCAATATTCTTAATGCAACTTTTTTAGCTATGCACAGAGCAGTAGAAGGTCTTAAGATTAAGCCTGATTATGCTTTGATTGATGGCAATCAATATCCAAAAATTCCTTTTGTGGCTGAAGAAACTGTTGTTAAAGGTGATGCGAAAAGCATGTCTGTTGCTGCTGCATCAATTCTTGCAAAGGTTAGTCGTGACAGATTTATGCTTGAAAAAGCAAAGGAATATCCGCAGTATCAATTTGAAAAGCATAAGGGATATGGTACAAAATTGCATTATGAAATGTTAGCAGAATACGGACCGTCACCTATACACCGAATGACATTTTTAAAAAAATTGTATGGTGAAAAGTAAATGGATAAAGCACTATTAGGCGAATATGGAGAAATTATCGCTGCTCGATATTTAATATCACATGGATATCTGATTATTTCGTCTAATTATAATCGTAAATTAGGCGAAATTGATTTAATTGCTGAGGATAGAAAAAATATTTGCTTTGTCGAGGTTAAAACCAGAAGTGAAAATATGATTTCAACACCGGCAGATGCAGTGGATTTTGCAAAAAGGGAACGTATTATAGCCACGTCCCAACTGTTTTTAAAGGATTATAATCTAAACAGACAACCAAGATATGATATAATTGAAGTGTATTTCAAAGGCGATGAGCCTCAAAAACTTAATCACATTGAAAATGCCTTTGATTTTTATGGTAAATAATTGTTGAAAATTGAGTATTATTATGATAGAATACCACACGAAAAGGAAGTGTTTTAAATGTTTTATACAAGTACAAGAGATAAATCAGTTAAGGTAACAGCCGCTGAGGCTATTGCAAAGGGAATCTCATCAGAAGGCGGACTTTTTGTTCCTACTGAAATTCCTGCAATTACACCTGAATTTATCGAAAATCTTGTTCCAATGACTTATATAGAAAGAGCAAAAGAAGTTCTTAAACTCTATCTCACAGATTTTACTGAAGAAGAGCTTTCTATGTGCGTAGAAGGTGCATATAAGGCAGGAAAATTCAGTTCTGAAAAGGTTGCTCCTTTATATAAATTATCAGATAAAGCAAACGTGCTTGAACTTTGGAGAGGACCAACTTGTGCGTTCAAAGATATGGCTCTTCAACTTCTTCCGTATCTTCTTACTGTTTCAGCAGGTAAGACAGTAAAGGATACTGAAATCGTTATTCTTGTTGCAACATCAGGTGATACAGGTAAGGCTGCACTTGAAGGCTTTGCAGACGTTCCAAACACAAAAATTCTTGTTTTCTATCCTGTTGATGGTGTTAGTCCAATGCAGAAACTTCAAATGACAACACAGGAAGGTAACAACGTAAGTGTTTGTGCCATTGAAGGAAACTTTGATGATGCACAGAGTGGTGTTAAGAAAATATTTACAGATAAAGATATTGAAAAGAAATTCAAGGAAAATGGTCTTGCATTTTCTTCAGCTAATTCAATTAACTGGGGCCGTCTTGTTCCGCAGATTGTTTACTATGTATCAGCATACTGTGATATGATAGAAAATGGTGAACTCAAAAATGGCGAAGAAATGAATGTGGTCGTTCCGACAGGTAACTTTGGTAACATTCTTGCTGCTTACTATGCAAAGAGAATGGGTGTACCTGTTAAGACACTTATTTGTGCTTCAAACGCCAATAATGTTCTTACCGATTTCTTGACAAGTGGTACTTATGATAAAAACAGAGATTTCTATTGTACAACTTCTCCTTCAATGGATATTCTTATTTCAAGTAACCTTGAGAGACTTCTTTTCCACCTTTGTGGTGAGAATGACGTTCAGGTTGCAGAATGGATGGCATCACTTAATACCGATGGTAAATATACCGTTTCTGCGGATGTTGCTGAAAAAGTTAAAGTATTATTTGCAGCAGGTTGCTGTGATGATGAGGAAACAAAAGCAACAATTGGCAAGGTGTTCAGTGAAAAGAACTATCTTTGTGACACTCATACTGCAGTTGCAGTTAAGGTGTATGATGATTATGTAGAGAAAACAGGGGATAATACACCTACTGTTATCGCATCAACAGCAAACCCATACAAATTCTCTGCAAGTGTTCTTGCTGCAATCACAGATGAAATTAAAGCAGATAATGAGTTTGATATGGTTGATGAACTCTTCCAGAAGTCAAATGAGCCTGTACCTCAGCAACTTGCAACTCTTAAAGGCAAAGAGCCTCGTTTCACAAGAGTAAGCAAAAAAGAAGATATGAAACAGGTTGTTTTTGATATGTTAGGCATATAAGCCCGAAATACTGATGCGGAAACCGGGTTAATTCGGTTTCCGCTTTTGATTTTATTCTACGTCAGAAACCTTCAATTTAAAGGTTGAGCATCTTGTGTCATCACAAGAACAAGCACTGTGTGTTCCTACTTTAATGCCGTTAGCAGTGCAATTCATGTGACCGTCGTTGAATGTGCAATGACAAGCATCGCAAGTAATATTCTTATTCTTATCCATTTTCATTTCCTCCTTTCAGATTTATTTTTTGAAGGAAAATCATATTTATTCGTTGGAGATAAAATTATGTCCGTTTATGTAATTGGTGATACTCATTTATCATTTTCAGTTGATAAGCCTATGGATATTTTCAAGGGCTGGGACGATTATGCCCAAAGACTTGAGAATAATTGGCAAAGACTTATTACTAATGATGATACAGTTATAATAAATGGCGACGTTTCATGGGCAATGGGACTTGATGAAGCCGAAAAGGATTTTGAATTTTTGAATAATCTTAAGGGCACAAAAATCATTTCCAAGGGCAACCACGATTATTGGTGGAATACAATTACAAAAATGGAAAAATTTTGTGATGAAAAAGGCTTTCATACAATAAAATTTCTCCATAATAGTGCATATAGAATAGGGGATATTTCTATTGCGGGTACACGTGGCTGGTTTTATGATGCTGAAAGTGAAAATGTTGATAAAGTAATGGCTCGTGAATGTGCAAGGCTTCAACGTTCAATAGATGAAGCTAAAAAACTTGGCGGAGAGGTTGTTGCATTTTTACATTATCCACCAATCAGTTTGACAAGAAAATGTGAGCCGATTTTAGATGTTTTAAAGGAGAATAACATTGAAAGATGCTTTTATGGTCATCTTCATGGCGGAGCAATAAAAGGCGCAGTCAATGGTAAAGTAGAAGGTATAGATTTCCGCCTTGTTTCAGCAGATTTTTTAGAATTTTGCCCTTATCTTGTTAATTTAGAATAAATTTTCTTTAAAATATTGCCAAAAGTTTCTTTTTTACAAGAAAAACTTAAGGAAAATATTGTATTTATATTTTTAATGTGATATAATATCATGAATATTGCGGTAATATAAACACAATAAACAATAATATTCAGGAGGAATATTTGATGTTAAAGTCAACAAACAATGTAGAAACAAATGTCTACGAACTTGAAATCACTGTAGATGGTGAAAAATTTGAGGCTGCTGTTCAGAAGGCATATCTCAAAGAAAGAAAAAATATCACTATCAAGGGCTTCAGAAAGGGTAAGGCTCCAAGAAACTTCATCGAAAAGATGTATGGTGAAGGTGTTTTCTATGAAGATGCGCTTGAAATTCTTTATCCTGAGGTTGTTAGTGAAGCAATTATCGAGTCAAAGCTTGAAGTTGTTGGAACTCCTTATGACCTTGAGGTACCTGAAATCGGTAAAGATGGTGTAGTTTTAAAGCTTAAGGTTGCTGTTAAGCCTGAAGTTAAACTTGGTGAATATAAGGGTATTCAAGCAACAAGACCGGCATGCAAAGTATCAGCAGACGAAGTAAAATCTGAACTTGCAAGAATGCAGGAACAGAATTCAAGAATGATTAGTGTTGACAACAGAGCTGTTAAGAAGAATGATACAGCTGTTATCGACTTCGAAGGCTTTGTTGATGGTGTTGCATTTGACGGTGGCAAGGCAGAAAACTATGACCTTGTTATTGGTAGCGGTTCATTCATTCCGGGCTTTGAAGACCAGATTATCGGTCATAAGGTTGGCGAGGAATTTGACGTAAATGTTACATTCCCTGCAGAATATCAGGAAAACCTTGCTTCAAAGGACGCAGTTTTCAAGATTAAGCTTCATGAAATCAAGGTGAAGGAGCTTCCTGCTCTTGACGACGAATTTGCAAAGGATGTTAGCGAATTTGATACTCTTGATGAACTTAAAAAGAGTGTAAAAGCACAGCTTGAAGAAGCAAAGAAAGCAGATGCTGACAATAAGGTAGTTAACGACCTTCTTGAAGAGGTTGTTAAGGGTGTTGAAGTTGAAATTCCTGCAGTTATGGTTGAGGAAGAGATTGATAATATCGTAAATAACTTTGATTACAGACTTCAGTCACAGGGACTTAATCTTAATACATACCTTTCATATACAGGTATGGAAATGTCTGCTTTCAGAGATGGCTACAAAGAAAATGCAGAGGCACAGGTTAAACTCAGCCTTGCTATTGAAGCAATCGTTAAGGCAGAGGGCATTGAAGCTACTGAGGACGAAATCAATGCTGAATATGAAAACCTTGCAAAGACATACGGTATGGATGTTGATGCAGTTAAGAAGGCAATTCCTGCTGATTCTCTTGCAGGTGACATCAAGTCAAAGAAAGCAATCGACTTTGTGAAAGACAATGCAAAGATTACTGACGAAAAAGCTCCTGCAAAGAAAACAACAAAGAAAGCAGAGGATGATGCAGAAAAACCTGCAAAGAAACCTGCTGCAAAGAAAACAACAAAGAAATCAGCTGACGCTGAATAATTTATATGTTTAAGTGTTGAAGAATTGTCCAATAATTATTAGGACAATTCTTTAATGCTTTTCAAAGATATTGAATGGAGGTTATATTATGGCACTTGTACCATACGTTGTTGAACAGACAAACAGAGGGGAAAGACAGTACGATATTTTTTCAAGACTTTTAAATGACAGAATTATCGTTTTGTCAGATGAGGTAAATGATGCAACCGCATCTTTGGTTGTAGCACAGTTGCTTTATCTTGAGGGACAGGATAGCGAAAAAGATATTAGCCTTTATATTAACAGCCCCGGTGGTTCAGTTTCCGCGGGACTTGCAATCTATGACACAATGCAGTACATTAAGTGCGATGTGTCAACCATTTGTATGGGTATGGCTGCAAGTATGGGTGCATTCTTGCTTTCATCCGGTGCAAAAGGTAAGAGATATGCTCTTCCTAATAGTGAAATTATGATTCATCAGCCACTTGGTGGTGCTCAGGGTCAGGCAAGTGATATTAAAATTGCTGCCGAGCATATTTTAAGAACAAGAGAAAAACTCAATAAAATCCTTGCTGAAAATACGGGTAAACCTGTAGAACAGATTGCAATTGATACAGAAAGAGATAATTGGCTCTCTGCACAGGAAGCAATGGATTATGGTATTGTTGACAAAGTTTTCTATAAGAGATAATCTTACCAACAAGGAGATTTGTTATGGCAAGAGATAACGATAAGGAAAGAAATGTAAGATGTTCTTTTTGTGGCAAAACACAGGAACAGGTTGATAAGCTTATTGCCGGTCCGGGTGTATACATTTGTGATGAGTGTATAGAACTTTGTATGGGAATAATTGACGAAAATACAGAGTCCTCACACAAGAATCACGGTAAAAAGGTTAAGCTTGAAGAAAGAGTCTTACCAAAGCCACAAGAAATAAAAGCAAAGCTTGATGAATATGTTGTTGGTCAGGATGCTGCAAAAAAAGCATTGAGCGTTGCTGTTTATAATCATTATAAGAGAATATACCACGGTTCTGATAATGGTGTGGAGATTCAAAAGAGTAATGTTGTGCTTTTGGGACCTACAGGTGTTGGTAAAACAGTTCTTGCACAGACTCTTGCAAAGATTATTGATGTTCCGTTCGCCATTGCCGATGCAACAACACTTACAGAAGCAGGTTATGTTGGTGAAGATGTTGAGAATATTCTTCTTCGTCTTATTCAAGCTGCAGATTTTGATATTGAAAAGGCTGAGTGTGGCATAATCTATGTTGATGAAATTGACAAGATTGCCCGTAAGAGTGAGAACCCGTCAATCACACGTGATGTAAGTGGTGAGGGTGTTCAGCAAGCACTTCTTAAAATACTTGAAGGAACAGTTTCCAATGTACCTCCACAGGGTGGAAGAAAACATCCTCAACAGGAATTTATACAGATTGACACATCCAATATTCTGTTTATCTGTGGCGGTGCTTTTGACGGAATTGAAAAAATCGTTGAAAAACGTGCCGGAAATTCAGGACTTGGATTTGGTGCTGATATCAAGAACAAGGCGCAGTTTCAGGAGGAAGATGTTTATTCAAAGGTGATTGCACAAGACCTTGTTAAATTTGGCTTGATTCCTGAACTTGTAGGACGTGTTCCTGTAATTACAGCATTACAGCAGCTTTCAAAAGAAGATTTAATCAGAATCCTTTCTGAACCTAAAAATGCACTATTAAAACAGTTTAAAGCGTTGTTTAATATGGATGATGTTGAACTTGAGTTTACTGATGATGCTCTTAATGCTATTGCAGAGCTCACGCTTGAAAAGAAAACCGGTGCGCGTGGCCTTCGCGGTATAATGGAAGGTGTTCTTATGAATATTATGTATGAAACACCGTCAGACCATACAATTTCAAAGGTTATAATTACAAAGGAATGTGTAACTGATAAGGCTTTGCCGGAAGTTATACACGATGATAGCAGAACGCCTAATGTTTTATTGTCAAAAAAACTCAATAAAACGAATTCAAAAAAGGCAATATAAATTAAAAAGCCACGGGTAACCGTGGCTTATAATTTAAGGTGGCGTATATACATATGAAGACTAAAATAAAATCAACAGCTTTGTTGTTTCTTACAGCAATAATATGGGGCTTTGCTTTTGTAGCTCAAAGAGTAGGTGCGGATTTTGTCGGTGCATTTACATTTAATGGTATAAGATTTTTATTGGGTGCTTGTTCTTTGATTCCCGTTATTATAATATTTGAAAAAGATAAAATGAATCTCAATAATCTGAAAAAGGCTGTAGTACCGGGAATTTTGGCGGGTGTGATTTTGTTTATAGCATCAACATTACAACAATATGGTGTTGAAATAACCCAGAGTGCAGGTAAAGCGGGATTTTTGACAGGGCTTTACACAGTTTTAGTACCATTAATAAGATTCGCGTTAGGTAAAAAGACCGGTATTCTGACATTTGTTGGTGCAGTTTTTGCGGTTGCCGGCTTGTTCCTACTGTGCGTGACCGGAGATGATATTTCCTTTGGTATTGGGGATATAATATTAATAATCGGTGCCTTTTTCTGGGCTGGACATATTCTGGTTGTTGATAAGTATGTTAATGGGTTAAGTCCCTTAAAATTCAGTTTGATTCAATTTTTGGTGTGTGGTGTCCTTAGTATCGTATTTGCCCTGATTCTTGAGGATATTAGTTTTGTTGCTATCAGGAGTGCCGGAATACCAATTCTCTATGGTGGGCTTATGTCCGTCGGTGTGGCTTATACTTGTCAGATAATAGGACAAAAAGATGCTGACCCAACCTTTGCATCAATCGTATTTTCAACTGAATCTGTTTTTAGTGCAATAGGCGGAGCAATAATACTTAACGAGATAATGAGTGGCAGAGGATATTTAGGCTGTGTGCTTATATTTATAGGTATTGTTTTGTCTCAGTTAAATATTGATTCGTTTAAGAAAAAAGCGTAGTTACAAAAATGACACATTTATTACAGATTATCCCAATTTGTTGACAAATATGTCGCTTTTAAGTAAAATATCCGTAGTATAAATACCTTTCGGAGGCAATTATGAAGATATTATACAGATTTCAGAAAACGCTTGTTTTTTTAATGAAGTCTTTAATGTATTTTTTAGTAGGATTAACATTCTTCCTTATTTTCGGGACAGAAAACGAATGGATTTTACATTTATCAAGAACAACAGGTGTTACACTTGTTACTTTTTGCGTTGTTGAAATTGCTCTTGTATCTGTGTACGGAGGATATGCAATAGGAAGATTGAAGAGTAAGCCAATCATCACTTCTTTATCCTTGGCAACAATAGTAACTGACCTGGTAACACACCTTCAGTTATGTATTATGAATGTTAATGCAAATAACAACGACCACTTTGTTTATGAATCACCACATTTATTATTGCTTGTAATGGTAATTCAGATATTTTTGATAGTTCTTTTTACCTATTTTGGTAATTGGGTGTATTTTACAATAAATCCACCTGAAAAATGTTGTGTTATTACAAGTTCTGTTGAATCATTGAACAATGTAATGCCCAAAATTACAAGATACAAGAAACAGTATGATGTCGTTGATATGATTCATTATACTAATAAGAGAGTTTTTGATATTATAAATAATAATGATACAATATTTATTTATGATGTCCCTTCAAAGCAGAAGACATTGTTTACAGAGTATTGCTATGCTAACAATAAGAATGTTTATTCGAATTTTGAAATGACAGACGTTGTTAACCTGGGTGCGAAAACTGTTGTACTTGACGATAAACCAATGGTTTCCGCGGTTGTCAGAGAGTTGACATTCGAACAGCGATTTATTAAGCGTACAATGGATATTGTAATATCTCTTTGCGGTCTTATTGTTCTGAGTCCTGTTATGCTTGTTACTGCTTTGCTTATTAAACTTGAAGATGGTGGCAAGATTTTCTTCCGTCAAAGACGTGCAACAAAGGGCGGAAAACTTTTTGAAGTTTATAAATTCAGAACAATGAAGGAAGCAGGAAGTATAAATCAATCAGCAAAGTCAGATGATGACCGTATTACAAAGGTTGGTAAATATCTTCGTAAATTCCGCATTGACGAATTACCACAACTCATAAACATTCTTAAGGGCGAAATGAGTGTTGTGGGTCCAAGACCTGAAATGGTTGAAAATGTTGATAAATATACGGCAGAATTGCCTGAATTTTCATACAGACTTAAAGTAAAAGGCGGACTTACAGGTCACGCACAGATTGCCGGTAAATATAATACTTCCCCTAAGGACAAGCTTGTTCTTGATTTGATGTATATTGAAAAGTATAGTCTTTGGCTTGATTTTAAGTTGATTATGCAGACAGTTACTGTTTTCTTCAAAGCAGGAGATAGTACCTCAGGATTTGATGGTAAGAATAACAATGAATATAATTTCACAGAATAAAGAGTGTTTATTACACTCTTTTTTCTTTTTAATATTGTTAATGGTAAATGTTTATGATATAATTATAAGATGAAAAAATTACATTTATGGTGTTAAAATGAAATCTAATTTTAAACTTAAACCTTTTTTAATTGCTTTTGCAATATTTTTAATAATATTGTTATGCTTTTCAGTATTGTTGTTTATGCATTCAATTGATTATGATTTTGATAATATAGTTGAAGAAAAGACAACTTTAACGGATGAAGACTCCAGAGAACCGACAGAAAAATATGTTTCTGTGTCCTTATTAAAAGGAAAATCAAATCTATTGTTTGTAATTACAGATGATAAATCTACAATTGAAATGTCATTTATGGTTATTGCTGATTTTGATAAAAAATCAATGAGTGTTGAGGTTGTAGAGGATATTGTATCACTGAACGCAAATTATGTTGAAAGTAAGGAAATAGGTCTTAAAAACTATATTTCTTCGTCCTATAATATCGATATTGATAAATATGCTATATTTACAAAGGATAATTTTAAAAAGGCATTGTCTTTGTTTAGTGGTATTAATCTGAATGTTTCAGAAGATATTAATTATAAATCATCGGAATTTAATCTGCTTCTTGAGGCTGGTAATCACACAGTTTCTGGTGATATTGCTTATAAATATCTTATGGCTAATAATGATATCACAGCCAAAGAACTTATAGTCTGTGATATTATAAATTCAGTTTTAAGTATGGAGTATATCAACAAATCAGATAGCCTTTTTAAATCATTTGTTAATCTGTGTGTAACAGATATCTCGATAATTGATTATTCAGATTCCATTGATACTCTTGCCACATATACGAAGGCAAATGATAAATTTATGCCTAAACCATATAAAACCGGAGAATAAATATGAAGAAGATATTATCGGTTATTTTATGCTTTGTTATGTTCGTTGCGGTTTCTATAATGGTAGTTAATCTTTTCGATAAGAATTATTCTAACGCGGAAAATGAGAAGAGGATAAATGAAGATTTACCAACAGAAGCACAAATAAATGAATTTAATACTAAAAAGGAAAACAAATGCTTTTATTATTATGATTGTCTTTCAGAGGATGAAAAGGATTCATATATCACTATGTATTATGGGTTCTATAATTATGATGATTCAATTATGTTTTCTACAGCCGATATTGATGTTTCGAAAGTGTTTGTTGCTGTTTTATATGATAATCCAGATGTTTTCTGGGTGGAATTGAAATACGAGTATTTGAAATATGAAGAATCTCTTGAATTTAAACCTCAGTATCGTATATCACAGGAAGATGCTTCCAAAATGAGTGATGATGTTAATAAAAGAATTGACAGCATTATGTCAGAGATAGATTCCTTAAAGAGCGACTATGATAAAGAATTATACATCCACAATTATATCTTAGATATAACTGAATATGATATGGATACCTATGAAGGAATAGGTGACACGGTTTACAGCTCACTTGTAATGGGACGTTCTATATGCGAGGGCTATGCAAGAACTGTACAGATATTACTTGACAAGGCAGGAATCGATAATTATCTTGTTACAGGTGAGGTGGAGATTGATGGTAAAATTGAACCTCATATGTGGAATATTGTTAATATAGACGGAGAGAATTATCACCTTGATTGCACTTGGGATGATATCAATATGCAGGATGACAAGGTTCATTTCTATTTTAATGTTTCTGATGAAGTGATTTTACGGGACCATATGAATATTGAACCTGACGGTAATAACTGCGATACTATGGAAGCAAATTACTTTATTGTTGAAAATGCATATGTTGATGAATTTGAAGGATTTTTAAAGCATGTGGACAGGACAGCCGAAAAACTAAAAGTTGGAGAGAATACTGTAGAGTTTTATTTTATGAACCCTATTGACTACAAGAATGCACTGGATTGTATTGCTAATGATAAAAGTTTTTTTGATTTTGTAAATAAATCAGTAAAAAAAAGTGGTAGGGTATTAAATGTTACAGTTGTAGATTACTATACAATTGATAATTACAATTATTTATGTATCGTTTTTAAAGAAGGTTGATTAGATGGATAAGGAAAGAATTGAACGAGCATTTAGGGAAATTTTACTTGCAATAGGTGAGGACCCTGATAGAGAGGGACTTGTCGAAACACCAAAAAGAGTTGCAAATATGTATGAGGAGATTTTTTCAGGACTTACTGAAAACCCCGAAAAACATCTTAAAATGTTCCGTGAGGGACAGAGTGATGAAATCGTTATTGTAAGGGATATTCCAATGTATTCAATGTGTGAACACCATTTCTTACCTTTTGTAGGTAAAGCACATATTGCATATATACCAAATGATGATGGACTTGTTATTGGCCTTTCAAAACTGGCGAGAATAGTAAATAGTTATGCACGTCGTCCTCAATTGCAGGAGAGACTTACTGCACAGATTGCTGACTTTATAGATAAAGAAATGAATCCGAAGGGTGTGGCTGTTGTAATCGAAGCAGAACATCTTTGCATGACGATGCGTGGTATTCGTGCAGCAGGTTCAAAAACACAGACATCAGCACTTCGTGGCAACATGAGAAAGGATGCAAGAACAAGAGCCGAGGTTATGACTCTTTTAGGATTGAAATGATATTTTCAGGTAATGGTTTTAATTTTGATTTAGGTAAGAAAACGTACATAATGGGAATTCTTAATGTGACAAGCGATTCTTTTTATGATGGTGGTAAATACAATACACCTGAAAAAGCGGTAGCAAGAGCAAAAGAGATGCTAAATGAAGGTGCTGATATCATCGATATCGGTGCTCATTCAACACGTCCAAATCATACCGTACTTACTGAGAATGATGAACTTGAAATTATTAAAAATTTTTTACCGTTGATTTACAACGAAACAAAAGCAGTAATTTCTGTTGATACTTTTTATCCTTCAGTTGCTGAATATGCTTTGCAAAATGGTGCATCCATAATTAACGATGTCAGTGGAGTCTTTAATGAAAAAATGGCGGAACTTGTTGTCCGCTATAACTGTGGTTGGATTACAATGCACACAGGTGGCGGAGACTCAATAACAGTTCCTGAATACGCGACAACAGTAACAGAAGATGTTATTGATTTCTTTACCAAAATGTTAAAAAAATGCGTTGGTTATGGAATAAACAAAAATCAGCTTTGTTTTGATATGGGTATTGGTTTTGGGAAGAATAATGAACAAAATATCGAACTTATTAAAAACATTGATAAGTTAAAACAAAGAGATATTGCCTTACTTACTGCTCTTTCAATGAAAAGGCTAGTAAAAAATACAACAAATGCCGAAGGTGACGATTTGCTGTATGGTACAATATCTGCAAACATACTTGCAATAAAAGGTGGCACGGATATTATTCGTGTACACAATATAAAAGAGAATGCCTTTGCAGTTAAAATGGCAGATGCGATTGTGAGAGGTTAATATGGATAAGATTATTGTTAAGGATTTAAAACTTTTTTGTTACCATGGAGTGAATCCGGAAGAAAAAGTTGGCGGACAAAACTTTGTTTTTGATATTGAGGCGTTTTTAGACCTCGGTTTACCTTGTAAAACTGATAATGTAGATGATACAGTCAGTTATGCTAAAATTATAAAAACAGTACGCAGAGTTGCTCAAAGCGAGAAGAATGATTTACTTGAATATGTATCACAAAGAGTAGTAGATGCACTTTTTGAGGAATTTCCAATGATTGAAAAAATCAATCTTACACTCAAAAAGCCTGAAGCTCCTATTAAAGCGGATTTTGATTATGTCGCAGTGCAGATTGAAAGGGCAAGACCATGAAAGCATATTTAGGTATTGGTACAAATATTGGCAATAGAATGGAAAATCTGCAAAATGCCATATCTTCATTAAATTTATTACCTTTGACTGAAGTATCTCAGGTTTCAAATATTTACGAAACTGACCCTGTCGGCTATGATAATCAGGATGATTTTTTAAATATTGTTGTAGAGGTTGAAACAGGACTTAATTCTGATAATCTTCTCGGTTCAGCTCTTGGAATTGAGGCTGGTCTTGGTAGAATAAGAACAGTAAAAAACGGACCTCGTGTAATTGATATTGATTTACTTTTGTTTGGTGATGAAAGCAAGGAAACAGAAACCCTTACTTTGCCACATCCGCGAATGATGGAAAGGGGATTTGTGTTGGTTCCCTTGTCAGATATTCATTTTGAAAGTAAATTCATAAATAAAGATGATATTAAAAAGGAATCGTTTGATGGAGTAAGATTTTACTGTTCAAAGGAAAAGTTGAAAATAGACTAGTTAATTTGGGTGGCGTATGTATTATATAATTATGGACCTTGAGTGGAACAATGCTTATATGAAATCTGCTCAAAAATTCGTAAATGAGATTATTGAAATAGGTGCGGTTAAGCTTGATGAAGATTTACAGCAAATCAGCACATTTTCTGAACTGATAAAACCGAAAATTTCAAAAAAGCTTCGTTCTAAAATTAAAGATTTAACCCATATCACAAATGATGATATCCGTGGTGGCAAACCATTGTCAAGTGTTATGAAAGAGTTTGAAGAATGGGTAGGGGAAGATTGCGTAGTATTGACTTGGGGTGATACTGACATAAGGACACTTCTTTCAAACCATAAGCATTTTTTGCACAAGGATACAATTGGTTGCATAAAAAAATATGCTGACTTACAGTTGTATTGTCAGCAGTTCATCAATATGGAAAATGTTCAACAGGCAGGACTTTCTTATGCTGCTGAGTGTTTAGAAATCGACCCCGAAAAATATCCGCATCACAGAGCCCTTGACGACAGTTTGTTAAGTGCTGAATGCTTTAAAAAGACTTACAACAAAGAATTCATTGACAGATACATAAAAATTTGTGATGAAGATTTTTATTTGAGATTATTATTTAAACCTTATGTAATCAAGGATAAAAATGACCCATTGATTGATAAAAACCTCTTTAATTGCTTCTGCGATATTTGTGGTGGCAAAGTTCAGGTTAAAAAGAAATGGAAATTTATGAATCAGTCCTTCCGAGGAGTTTTTTATTGCGAAAATTGTAACCGTGAATTTAAAGCAAGTCTTCGTGTAAAAAAATTCTATGATTATATTGATATTAAACGGAACTATTCTGAAATTATAAAGACCAAAGAGCAAAAGATTGAACAAGAAGATTAATGATATTACACGACGGAGTAACTCCGTCGTTTTTTATTTGATATACTTAAAAATAGACAAGAAATCGTTGTTTTTGCGTCATTTTTAATTTTAGATAAAGCAAATTTAATTTCATATAATACAAAAATGTTGAAATGCTGTATATTCGGTGATAAAATGAAATCGTAAGGAGGTGCTTCGTATATGCATATAACAGTTGGGAAAAAATATAATAGAGGCAAGATTGCCAATGTAGAGTGCAAAAAGAATGACTTGCTTGACAATATAGATATTAAGGGTAAATATTTTTTACTTATTTTCCTTAAACAGGGTCAGATTACCTTTGAATTAAATGGAAAAGAGATAATATTCAAGGCACCTACATTTATATGTTTTGACGAAACAGAAAATCCAAAGCTTATATCAAAAAGTATGGCCGAATACTATAGCATATATTTTCACCCTAATTATATTAATGTAAATATGTCATTTAAACTTTTACGCTCAAATAGATATAGACCCTTAGCAGAAACTCACGATATGTTTATGTTAAAACCGTTTATTGATAAATGTACAAGTGTTCCTATTTGCACAAGTTTTATTGATAGTATTGAATCTGCATGTATTCAAATGGAAAAGGAACTTACAGAGCAAAGAGATTGGTATTGGTCTTGCAGAGGTCGTTCTCATTTTATGATTGTCATCATAGCTCTTGAGCGTATGTATGAAATGTTCGGCTACGACAGTGAAACTTTCACACAGCATGAGTGTATTACCGGTGATGAGAGATTAAATGATGCAATTACTTTTATTGAGTCAAATTATATGAATGATTTGACACTTAAACAAATCAGTAATGCCGCAGGTATTAACCACACCACATTGACGGAGTTATCAAAGCAACTTTTAGGTGTAACAATTATGGAATATCTAATGCAACATAGAGTAATGGTTGCGAAAAAAGAACTCACATTTACCGGTATTCCAATAAAAGAAGTAGCAGTCCTATGTGGATTTAAAACAGTTCAGCATTTTAATCGTATATTTAAAAAAACAGTTGGAAAAACACCTGCTGTGTACAGAAAAGAAACAGTAGAAAATAGAAAAAACGATTTTTCCTTCTTGTTATAAGTATACTATAAAATAAGCAAACAATTAATACGTTGGTGTAGTCAAGTTATATTCATTGACTGTTTCGCAGCAGATTGATTTAAATTTTGAGGGGATTAAATATGGGTTTACTAAAGATATTAAGCAATAAATTTTATGTAGCTATTATGAAGTGCTTAAATGACCGAGCACCAAAAATACAAAGCTACAAAAGCAAACTTACTGCAGGTGCAACTCAGACAGGTGTGATTAAGCAGGGCGCTACACTGATTTGCCCTACATATAAAAAGTATTATTTTTGTGATAAAGAAACAGGAGAGGGTTACTTTTTCAGATGTAAACCGGTTAAGGATAAGGGGAAATATCCAGTTGTTATTTATCATCACGGCAACGGATGGAATCGTGGCGGAATGAATAATATGCAAATGTGGGAATTTAACATGTTAAGGAGTAAGTTGAATAAACGGAAATGCCATCAGGTTATAATTCATCTGGATGTTACCTGTGAATATAACAGAGAGGGGCATAGCCGAGCACTGGATGGTTTTGTTGAGTATATTCAGAGTGCATACAAAAACGTTGATTTTGACAGAATTTATCTTGTTGGAACATCTCACGGTGGCTATGGTTGTGTATATGAGGTGTTGAGAAATCCCAATAAATATGCTGCAGCAGTGATTTCAATGTCATATACATACAATGACAATAATGTTCCACCCGAGGAAATCCGAGTAGATCCTTATGTCAGATGTCTCACTGATGTGGATTATAAAACTCTTGCAAAAACCCCGTTCTATCTATCTTGGGCAAAGGATGACCATATTGTTATGGTTGAGAGTAACGAATTGCTATTAAAGAATCTAAAAGATAATAATGCAAATCTCCAATACAAATTGTACGAAACAGGTGGACATACAATTGCAACTAAATTTTTTAGAAATGAGCCTTGGGATAAATGGATGTTTGATAGAAGGAGGTTTGATGGAAGGTCGGAAATAGATGTATAATTTTTCGTTATAAGAAGGGGAGCTGTATGAGAAAAATTATTAAAAAAATAAAAATGGTCTGTCTTATATTACTTCTTGTATTGTGCATACCAAACTGTATTTTTAGTAAAGTCAATGATTTTATTGCAATTACAGGCACGGCAGAAATAATCTGGGATATTATTGCTATTATTATTTTTGCTTTATTTGTGATAGAGTTTTTTATTTTGATAGTAGAAATCATCTGGTTTATTGCTGATAAATCAAAAGCAAAAAAACAGATTAAAGATAGGTAAAACCTTAGAACGACTTAATATAGTTAATAATTCCATATGGGGGGTTAAATATGAAAAGCATAATCAAAAGTGTTGTAGTATTTTTAATTGCCATCATAGCAGAAATATATATTTTTTTATATTTACCGTATTATGATATGTTATTGAATGGTGACGGGTTTTATGTCTTGTTTCCTATAATGATTACACCGTTGATAGGCTTGGTGATAGGACTTTTTATCAAGAGTAACTATAAATATGCGTTTGTTGTTGTTACTATGGCTTTTTCAATTCTGTTTATGATTATGTATTGTTTTGGAATTGATGAAATTGCTGTGGTATACACCCTGGCATATATGTTCAACACGGCTGTTGGTATAGGAATAGGTCACGGTATAAGGGCACTTGTCCTTTGGGTAGCAGATAAAATTCGTGAACATAAGTTAAACAATAATTAAATTTCATTATTAGAATAAGTGATATAAGGAGAATTATTATGAAAATGAAAATAAAACGAATTTCTATACTTACACTTTGTATTTGCATGATTTTACCGATGATAGTATTGCCTGTAAATGCTTCAGAGGTAAAATATAAAGTTAACGATATTGTTGAATTCGGGTATTACCCTCAAAGCGAAGTAAAGGATGAAGTTTTACTTAAAGAACTTAATGCACAATCACTCAATTGGATTTCCTATAATTATTATGTAGGAACGGGAGATTTGAGTCCAGAGCGAATGCAACAAAGTGATTATATGAAATATGCGGATGTTACATACAATGGTAACAAGTATCGTGCAGTTATTTTTTCGCAATACAGACCTTATGTTACAGCTTATACAAGTGAAAATACTGCTCAGGTAGATAATGGATACTACACCGATACTGTTTATTGGTTTAAATATGAGCCTCTTGAATGGCGTATTCTTGACCCGGATGAAAAGCTGATGATGTGTGAAAGAATAATTGACTCACAAGCATTTAATAATCTGATATACGACGCCAATAACTATTGGTATCAGGATTCAACCTTCGAAAAATATGCAAATGATTATGCAACAAGCTCTATAAGAGCCTGGCTTAATGACGATTTTTACAATACGGCGTTTACAGAAGAGGAAAAATCTATAATTGAAGTTTCTACATTGGATAATACATCTCCTTTTGATTCTAAGTTTGATAGTGAAACAACTTATGACAAAGTTTTCCTTTTGTCTTACAATGACATATTAAATGAAAATTATGGATTTAATATTGACTCCTGGCAGTTTGACTATGCACGTCGTGCCCACGGAACAGATTATGCAAAGTGTCAAGGACTTGCTTCTGATGAAGATAACGGTCAATGGTGGCTTCGTTCACCATACGAAGAATATTCTGGAACATGTTTTATAACCAGTACCGGAAGCCTTACTCCGGAAACATTTGCACCGTGTTGGACTTGTATAGGCACCAGACCTGTATTGAGAGTAGTAAAAGAACACGAGTTTTTTGTTCAGGAAGTTAATTGTAACATAAAAATACAAGAACCTTCAAAAACAAGAATTTTTTATAAGGATATGGCAACTCTTTATGTCGAGATTAACGGAGATGCGCCTGCTGGTGCTTATGTTGAATGGACAGTAGATAACGATAATTTTGATATAAACGGAATGTATGATTCACTTAATATTAGAGCACTTAAAAGGGGATATACAACATTTACAGCAAATCTTTATGACCTTGAGGGAAATGTAGTTGCATCAGATACAATAGAGTTGTATTCTAATTCAGGATTGTTTGCTAAAATTTATTATTTTATGCGAAACATTTTTGTTGATGAACCTAGTTGCGGTTGCTGATGTTAACTTTATTTTACTTAGTTAGTGTGATAAGCGAATTAAAATGTTTTGATTAATAGGAGGATTATTATGAAAAAAATAAAAAGTATAATATCGGTCATTTTAACATTGATAATGATTATATCTATCATACCAATGTCAAGTATCACAGCAAGTGCCACTACATATTCAGGCGAATGTGGTGATAATCTAACTTGGGAGTATGATGAATTCAGTGGTGAGTTGAATATTTCAGGCATGGGTGCTATGTATAATTATGGTTATGGGAATTATCCATGGAACGAATATGCCGAAGAAATCTTTTTTGTTAATTTTGGAGATAATGTGACTACCATCTCTGAATTTGCTTTTTATGGTTTTTCGAGCCTTAATTCTGTAGAGATTGGTAGTAGCATTACAACGATTGGAGACTATGCATTTTCTTCTGCTAATTTGTTTACTGTAAGAATTCCTATTAGTGTTACAGAAATCGGATATGGAGCATTCTGGGATAATACAGGCCTTTGTGATGTTTATTATTCGGGTACCGAAGAACAGTGGAATAGTATTACAATAGAATCAGATAATGAGCCACTCTTTTGGGCATATATTCAGTTCCTTGGTGAAGAAGTTCATGTATGCTCATATGAAGCTGTAGTAACTCCACCAACTTGTAAGAAGCAGGGTTATACAACACATACATGTGAATGCGGCAAAAGTTATGTTGACAATTATGTAGATGTAACAGGTCATACAGATAATGATGTAAATGGCTATTGCGATTCTTGTAATGAGTATATCGTTACAGCATCAGGCACTTGTGGTGACAATCTTACATGGACATTTGATGGAGAAATGGGCACTTTGACTATTTCAGGTACAGGTGATATGTATGAGTATTACAATAGTTCTTCATCTGATAATCGTCCATGGGGAAACTACGAAGATAACATTAAAAAAGTTGTTATTAACAGTGGTGTAACAATAATCGGTGAGTATGCATTTAATTCTTGCAACAATCTTATAAGTGTAACAATACCCAACAGTGTAACAACAATTGGTAATAGTGCATTTGCTTGGTGCAACAAACTTACAAGTGTAACAATCCCTAACAGCGTATCATCAATTGGCGATAGTGCATTTGCTTACTGCGATGCCCTTACAAGTGTAACAATTCCCGATAGTGTAACAACAATCGGGAAGAGAGCTTTCTATTATTGCGAAGAGCTCGCAGACATAACAATTCCCGACAGTGTAAAAGCAATCGGCGAAAGTGCATTTTCTGGGACTGCCTATCACAAAGATGAGAACAACTGGGAAAATGGTGTGTTTTATATCGATAACCACTTAATTGTGGCAAACAATAGTAAACTTACGAATCCATATAGAATAAAAGAGGGGACAAAGACAATCAGTGAGAATGCATTTTATGGTTGTTCTAACCTTACAAGTGTAATAATTCCTGACAGTGTAACAATAATCGGTGCTTATGCATTTTATGGTTGTTCTAACCTTACAAGTGTTACAATCCCTAATAGTGTAACAACAATCGGTATTTATGCATTTTCTGATTGTTCCAGCCTTGCAAGTGTGTCAATTTCTGACAATGTAACATCAATCGGTAACTATGCATTTTACAAGTGTGAAAGCCTTAAAAGTGTAATAATTCCGGACGGTGTAACAATAATCGGGGAGCATACTTTCGATTCATGCTACGGACTTACAACTGTAACAATCCCTGATAGTGTAACAACAATCGATAGAAATGCTTTTTACGAATGCAATAAACTTACAAATTTAACAATTCCTAATAGTGTAACAACAATCAGTGCTTATGCATTTTATGCTTGCAATAGCATTACAAGTTTAATAATTCCTGACAGTGTAACAACAATTGGTGATTTTGCATTTAGACATTGCACTGGACTTACAAGTGTAACAATCGGTAACGGTATAACAGTAATTAGAAATTATGTATTTGCTAACTGTAGTCGTCTTACAAGTGTAATAATTCCTGACAGTGTAATAACAATCGGTGCTATGGCATTCTATAATAGCTATAACCTTACAGATGTATATTACACAGACACTGAGGAACAATGGAACGAAATTACAATTGGCACATATAACGAACCACTTCTTAACGCAACAATTCATTATAACTATGGCAAATTCACAGGCATAGACGGTGATTATTTCTACATAAACGATGTAAGACAAAAGGCATACCAGCTTGTAGAATTTGATGGCGATTTCTATTTCATCAACGATTCTCACAAACTTGCAAAGAACAAGACTATTTATTTGAGTGAAAGATTTGTAAGTGGTTTTACATATGAAGACGGTACACCATTTAAAGTAGGATATTATGAATTTGATGAAAATGGTAAAATGATAATTCATAATGGTGTTGTTGGTGATTATTTCTATAAAAACAACGAGAGATTAAAAGCATATCAACTTGTAGAATTTGAGGGTAACTATTACTTTATCAATGACGGTCATAAAATTGCAAAGAATAAGAGAATCTATTTAAGCGATAGATTCGTAGAAGGCACAGACCTTAAAGTAGGTTACTACGATTTCGATGCAGAAGGTAAAATGGTTTTCTTAAATGGTCCTGTTGGCGACTATTTTTACAAAGATAACGTTAGATTAAAAGCATATCAACTTGTAGAATTTGAGGGTAACTATTACTTTATCAACGATTCACATAAACTTGCTAAAAATACAAAACTTTATATGAGTCAAAGATTTGTAGAAGGCACAGACCTTAAAGTAGGTTGGTATGAATTTGATGCAGATGGTAAACTCATAATTGAATAATAAAATAAAAGCCGTGCTCCTCAAACGAGTTGCACGGCTTAATCTATATGTTTAATTGTGAATTAAAGAGCATTTACAATATCTCTTGTATCTCTTGCAATTGCAAGTTCTTCGTTTGTAGGAAGAACGTAAACCTTAACTTTTGAGTTGGCAGTTGAAAGTTCGCCTTCCTTACCCTTAACAAGAGTTCTGCCGATATTCTGGTCGATTTCAACACCAAGATATGTGAGCTCGTTACAGATATTGTCGCGAAGGTCGTCAGCATTTTCACCGATACCGCCTGTGAATACGATAGCATCAATACCATCCATAGCAGCGGTGTAAGCACCGATATACTTCTTAATCTGGTAGCCAAGAATATTTCTTGCAAGTGCGCATTGTTCGTTGCCTTCAGCAGCTGCAGCCTTAAGGTCTCTGTCGTCAGAAGAAAGACATGAAACACCGAGAAGACC
>JAZSFK010000008.1:0-71989 GCA_045532175.1 Candidatus Fimenecus sp.
AAATGTTGAGGGAGTTCTTCCTATTGATGCAGCAGCTATCGGTAACATTGCAATGACATTCGTTCCAATTGGTGTTGTTGAGCTTGCACAACACATTGCTGACCATAAGAACCTTGGTTCAATCATCAACAAGGACCTTATCAAAGACCCCGGTCTTGACAAAACTCTTATCGGTGACGGTGTAGGTTCAATTATCGGCGGTTTCTTTGGTGGTGCTGCTAACACAACTTACGGCGAATCAATTGGTTGCGTTGCTATCACAGGTAACGCTTCAGTTATCTCAATTATTGTAGCATCAATCGGTTGTATGGTTCTTTCATTCTTCACACCATTTGTAGCACTTATCAACTCAATTCCAAAATGCGTAATGGGTGGCGCTTGCGTTGCACTTTACGGTTTTATCGCAGTATCAGGTCTTCAGATGCTTCGCAAGGTTGACCTTGGCAACAGCAAAAACCTTTATGTTGTAAGTGCAATCCTTGTTACAGGTATTGGCGGTCTTGCACTCAACTTCGGCACAAACCCTGCAACCGGCGGACCTCTTCTTACGGTTACAGCTCTTGCAACTGCTCTTATCTTCGGTATTGTTACAAACCTTGTTGTTAACAACGGCAAGCTTCAGGCAGATGAAGACGCTGCTGATGTTCTTTCAGCACACGCAGACAACATGGAAAATGTTGATTTCGAAAACAAAGATGCTGAATAATCAGTAATTCAAATAAATCTTCCCCGTAGTTTATTGCTACGGGGAATTTTTTGTGGTAAGATATATAATGGTGACATTAAATGATTAAAAACGACAAAACAAAAGGAATAATATACATTATCGTTTCTGCCTTTTTCTTTGCACTTATGGGACTTTTTGTGAAATTGTCGGGAGATTTGCCCATAATTCAGAAAAGCTTTTTCAGAAATGCCGTAGCGATGATTTTCGCATTTGTGTTAATTACAAAAAATAAAGAATGGGCATTGCCAAAGGGTAGTAATATAGGATATTTGCTTATTCGTGCTGTTGCGGGTACATTGGGTATTTTATGTAATTTCTATGCAGTCAGCAATATGAATCTTGCTGATGCATCGATGCTTAATAAGCTATCCCCTTTCTTTGCGGTTATTTTCTCAATCTTACTGCTCAAAGAAAAACCAAACTTTAAGCAGATTTTCGCAGTTTCTTTGGCATTTGTAGGGGCATTATTTGTAATGAAGCCATCTTTCTCATTCGACGCCTTACCCGGATTTTTAGGATTTCTCGGCGGACTTGGTGCCGGTCTCGCCTATGCCTGTGTTAGGAAGCTTACACAAAACGGATTTAAAGGAACTTTGGTAATTTTTTATTTTTCAGCATTTTCTTGTCTAGTAACTCTACCTTGGTTAATATTCGATTTTACACCAATGACAGTGGCACAATGGCTTTACCTAATTCTTGCGGGACTTTCAGCCAGCGGTGGACAGTATTTTATTACAACAGCTTACAGCAAAGCACCTGCAAAAGAAATATCAGTTTATGATTATTCGCAGATTATTTTCACAACAATTCTAAGCCTTATTGTATTTGGTGATTTGCCTGATATATTAAGCTTTGTGGGATACGCAATTATTATTTCAGCAGCGATATTCAATGCGTGGAATTCACTAAAGAAAAAGAATTAAGCAACAATAAGCCCCTCGATGAAATAGTCATCAAGGGGTATTTTTTATCTATTGCCTGTAATAAGTTTATAAACCTTGGGTAAGTATTTTTCCATAAATGCTGAACTCAGGAGAATGAAACCTATCACAATTATAAGAGTAAGTATCAAATTAACTATTGCAAAAATCTGAGATTTAGGCAACACAATGTATAAAACCTTTGCGACATATACTGCTAAATAGAAATTCAAAGCGAACATCATAAACGAATAATTGCAAAAATGCTTTGGCTTTTTATCAAAGGTAAATAAATCAAACATAAACCAAGTTGAAAAGCAGAATACAGTCATAATTAATATATAAACAAAGCCATCATTGTCAAGACCAAGCTCATCTGCCAATGTGATATATAAACTACACATCAAAAATAGTATTAAGCTAACCACGGACACAACTTTACCTTTTCTTTTACTGAACCAATCGAAGAAATGCATACCCACATAAGCACCGATAAGGTAGAAAATTATGGAGTCTGCACGCCAGAAAACTATATACTCTTCCCCGCCTACCATTACTGTTTCGGGGATTCTTATACCAAAAGCATAAAGAACGGTTATCGCAGAAACAACTAATCCACCTATATATTTATTTGACAACAATGTGTATATTACAGGACACAAAAGTGTAAATATTATTAAGTTAAAAATAAACCAAAGGCTTTTATAGAAGTAGTTGAAGAAAAATCCAAGGAACAAATTCTTAACTGTAAAATCCGCTTCAACGGCAATAAATCCACCAAGCGGTGAAGCATCAACAACCATCATCACTACTGTATAAAATACACACCAGATAAGGTATGGTATTACCAGGGTTTTAAATCTGGATTTCAACTTGGTAGCGGTTGTTTTATATGTATAGTTTCTGTAGAACAATACACCCGAAATTACGAAAAACAGTCTGATTGCTACACTTGTTATGCCTTCTGTAACAAAACTACCAAAAAATGATATTGCACTTCCCAATGCACCTTGATAATTGTAACCTTCAAATGAAGTTACGTGTAAAAGTACAATCAGAATACTCAAGAAAAATGTTACAACAGTCTTTTTGTTGAAGAATGATGTATTAATGCTTTTAGAAGTCGGCAAACAACTCACCCCTTAATTTTTTTCACAAGATTTATAACATTTATTTTGAAGCAATATTTAAATACCAAAGAATACAAATGAGTTTTGTTACCATTTATATATTCGATTAAGGAATTATCATATCCCGCTTCTTTTAAATGCTCAATACTGCGTTTGAAAAATTCCTTGTAGATTTTGAGAATTTCCAAAGTAGGTATATTCTTTTTATCAATTCCGTAATGGGCAGTTTCGTTTTCATCCGCCATACAAGCCTTATATTTGCAAATAAGATAACAGAAATCTATATACACTTTTTTAAGAAGATTTTTCTTTTGCTCCTCATTTAAATTATAATCATTCTGCAGGAAAATATGGTCGGATATACCATAGAACATTAATTCTCTTATTTCGGGTGAAAAGTACATTCTTGTTCCGCTTTTGTTTTTCTTTATAAACTCTACGGGTCTTGTTCCCCAATATCCGCTATAATAATGAGCACTTTTACCATACATAAACAGGTCAAGCATCAAGAAATCATAAGTGTTTATGTATTGCAAATAGTCAGCATAATCAGGCTCGTTCAGATGTGCCTCTATCAAATCACGATTATAAATCATTCCCGTAGGATGATGGATTGACTCATTATTCATCAAGGAGTCATAGCCTTGAGAAAATTCTTTTAGTTGTCCGTTACAACTGCCCGATTTTGCCGGAGACCACATAAACGCAAAGTCGTTATTACGCAATACTTCAATGAGATTTTCGATTTTTTCAGGATATAATATATCTCTGTCGTTACAATATAATGCATATTTACCCTCGGCATTGAAAATACTGTGTATCATATTGATAAACGGCGGCAAAGCCTCTGTGTTCAGACAATATCTAACACGTGGGTCAGTATAAGAGGTTATTTTTTCTTTTGTATTATCGGTAGAGAGATTGTCTGTAATTACAACTTCAAAATCATCGCTATCAATTGTCAACAATGAATCGATTACCTCAGAAAGTTCTTTTATTCTGTTGTAGGTCGGAATACATATACTCAATGTTTTTTTCACAAAAATCCCTCACCAAGATAAAATAAATATTATTTATTCGCTATTTTGTTCAAGAGCCCAATTTTGCCCCTTGTAAGTCTGTTTGCAATCTTCAACACATTTTCAAACTCTTTAGTTTTGAAGAAAACAAGAAGATACACTACGTTGAAAATAACTGAAACAATAATCAAGCGAATTGCAAGTCCGATTATGCCGTCGAAATTCACAAAACTACACACACCATAACTTGCGAAACATAATAAAACTATAATTATAACATAGAAAAATATCTGTTTTAAAAATTCAGAAAGGTGCTTTTTTGAGAATAATTCTGTAAACAAATTGCCTACAATCCATGGCATACCAACAAAAAGCATAGAAATAATAGTAGCCAATAACACACCATATATTCCCCAGAATTGAACTATAATCAAGCTCAATGCAAGATTTACCATAGCGGTTACAAGGGGTCTGAATCTATCCTTGTGCCAAATACCTGCAGCATCCTTATACACATTCAGTAATGTATTAAATTGCTTAATACAGAAATATGCACTGAAACAGATTACCGCACTGAAATCGAACATATTTTCTGCACCAACCCACAGCTTCATAAATGGCTGGTACATAACCAAAAGTGCTGTTGTACAAAAGCCTGCAATCCAAGAAATAATTAAATTAAAGGTTTTAAAATCACCAAAAACTTTATCTTTATTTTCAGTAACTATACTATTACCTATTCCCGCCATACAGGATGTCATAACTATATTTATTACTCCGGTCAATGCCGTAACAATGTAAAAATAGTTCTGATATATACCCAATACTGAAAGTCCTAAAAAAGCCGAAATAACAATAGTACCTACTGAATCAACAACGACAGCACCTATTTTAGCAGTGAAGAGATCCTTAATTTTTCTGTTGATGCCATCCTTCACCGGTTTAGGTAATACCCCGACTGCTCTATATTTTGGGAAAAGTTTGTCAGCAACTAATGCAGTAAAGATATTTATCAACAACTGTGTTACCAACGCAATAATTAAGTAGTAATAGTAATTTCTGAATATAAACAAGAATACAAATTGAAGCACATAACGTGCTGTATGTGCAATAAGTGTAATCTTACTTATAAGGTCGGACCTTTGATGTGCCTGAAGCAAACAACTCTTATAAGCGAAGAGCCAATAGGAAAGTACTGTTGCTGCAAGGTTTAGCAAATATAAAACATATACATTAAGTCCGTCAGGAACACCGCCTGATATGAGCCTTGGAATAAACGGACAGAGAATCAACCCGCCACATAATACAATAAGACCTATTATTCGATAATAGACCTTATATAATCGCATTAAAGCACAGATAGTTTCACCGTCATCCTCTGCAATCGGCTTATACATACTGTAAATCATCGCACTGCCAATACCCAGTTCAGCAAGGTTCAGCACTGCTAAAACGGATGAAAAAAGCCCATCCAAGCCCAGATATTCTACACCAAGCAGATATATCATAGCTGTACGCATTAAAAATGGTACAATAATATGATACAGCTTCAATATTACTCCAAAAACAATATTTTTAGATGCATTTTTCGTTTTATCAAATCGCATTTGTTATCTTCTCACCTTATGCTGTTTACAGCATTATCAACATATTCTAACGCGTTCTTTCTTTCTGTTGCAAGAATTGAGTCAACCTCATTCCATTTGGAGGCAGGAATTTCATTATATTCGAAGCCGAATTTTCTCTCTTGTAAACCGAATTTTGTAAGCAATGTATCAAGACGTGATGACATACTCTGTCCGCCCTCATCCCTGTCGAATACGGTAAAATTCTTATTAAACAGAATTGAGAAAACGCTACCGTGGAATGAATCGGTAAAAATGTATTCAGCATTTAAGATACTGTAAAGCACCTCATTTGGTCCGTATGTGTAATAATCGGGGCTTTCAATATCAAATAATCTAACAATTTGAAGATTGTTTTTCTTTGCAAAGCTTGTAATTTCTTTTTTATATTTTGCACTCACCTGTCCCAAAAAATAGCACAAAAGATATTTCTGTGGTAATGTGTCAGGCTTTTTAACACATTTCTTCCAAGTGTCAGCTTCAAGCATCATTGTAGGGTCAACTAAAACCTTTGCATCTCTACCTGTTAAATCAGATATGATTTTAGCACCTGCATCTTCTCTAACTGACAAAAACGAAATATCGTTTAGCCATTTTGTGTATTTGTCAGTTACATCGTCAGGGATAACGGACACACCGAAGCTTGGTGCTATTGCAACGTTTTTACCCTTTGCAAAGGATAAAAATGCAAGGTCTGAAGTAGTATCGTATGTCGGATTCCACACCTGGTCGCTACCACAGAAGAAGCAGTCATACCGGTTAACCCAATTTTCATCAGCACTTAATTCATGAGTGAGTACTTTATCAGAAACGTGAAGATACTCGTCCTGATAGCTTTTAAAAGATGCACTTCTCTCCTGCTTTAATTTCAATAATTTATTCTTATTGAGCATTGCATAAACGCAATCCCTTATAACAGATTTATCGGTATTATTCATATCAAAGCGGGACATTAATCGTGAACGTAAAAACTTTTTCACATAAGCAATTGAAAGCTTATTGATTGTTTTGGTTGCATTAACGGATGTAATACGATTTGCACTTCTTTCAAGTTTGAAGGTTTCAGCCTCGCCATATTTTGACAAAATTTGCTCTACCGCATAATTCTGGAACTTGTTACCGTAATTATCCGAAACCAATGTTACAATACCAAACTTCATATTTCCAACCTCTGATTATACTTTTTGACCTAATAAATTACAAAGATAAACGGCTCCGTTAATTGAAATTGTACCAACAATTGCCTTTAGCTTGGTTGTTAAAGGCACATACTTTGAACGTATAATTCCAACAACCAAGTCTTTGATTGCTGTTTTTGTAATTTTATATGCTTGTTTTTTCACATCGCTTTTCGACGCTCGTTGACAAAGAGCAATGCCCAAATCAACAACGGCTGCTCGGGCATAATCTTCTGCCACTTTAAAGCCTGAATTTATACATAATTCAAGCTCCTTTTGATAAGCATCAATACCTGTCATTTTTCTTATATTGAACGCAGAGGTAATGGCACTGTTTTCTCTGATAATATAATGATAATACGCATTATCAGAATAGAAAATTCTCCTTGCCCTTGCGATAACTTCACAAATAAAAAGTGTATCTTCACCTAAAATTATATTTTCATCAAACTTTGTATCGTGTAATAACTCTTTATCAAAGATTTTAGACCAAGCAAATCGATTATCAGGAGAAATTGTACGAATAAGAGCAGTTTCCGTATCCAACACCCCATATTTAGAGGTGCTTACACTATGCTTAACACTTTCACAACTCTTATCAACAAAATATTCGAACATAAAAACCTGTGCATTATTTTGTTCCATTGAGTTTACGGCATCCTGAAATAAGGTAGGTTCCACCCAATCATCGCCATCAATAATAGAAATCATATCGCCCTTTGCGTTTTCAAGTGCTAAATTTCTTGCAGACGATACACCGCCATTTTCCTTATGAAATACGCGGATTCTGCTGTCACGCAACGCAAGTTTATTGCAAATTTCACCTGTTTCGTCAGTTGAGCCGTCATTTACAAGCAAAATTTCAAAATCTGTATATGTCTGATTTAAAATACTGTCAATACAACGTTCAAGATACGGTGCAAGATTATACGCAGGTATTACTACTGAAATCATATAAACGCCTCATCTTCTCAAGAGTTTTTTTACAAAGAATCGAGCCTGTGGCGGTATCTTATTTTTTAATATTATAAGATATTTTCTTATGCCTAATTCTTTATTAAACTTTTTGTGCAAACCATCATAACCCTGTTTATTGTATGTATCAATCACGGCTTCACGGGTTGCAGGTTTATTGCTTGGGTGAACAAGCTGACCGTTTTCTCTTGATATACTTTCAAAATCAGTCTCAATTAACTCTAAATCAGCTTGTAACAATGTTTGCATACCCTTCTCGGTTGAGCAAACAATGCAGGAAACACCCTCTGTAACCTCATAGCCCCCTGCCTTGATTTTACTATATGTAGCTGTATCCTTTTCTACACCCCAGAAATCACCGATAGTAAGGTCGGCAACACGTTCATTAGTGGCGTATTTACAATTGTAACAGGAGTCACGATAAGTTTCACAACGTAAAAACATCTTGTAATAAGATGAAATATTACAAGGTATTCTTTTTTTGTTATGTTCAGTTACAAGTTGTGCACAAAGTCCCCAGCCTGTTTCCTTTATTCTGAATTTAAAGGACTCAATTGATGAATTGTTAAAAGTTTTCAGATAATCTGTAAATAACTGTTGTGAAGGCACACCATGACAGATAACTTCAACTAAAACTAAATTGTCCGGTGTTCCGCACAAGGACTTAACCGCTGCAACCTGACAAGGCGTACCTGAAAAAAGAACTTTTTTGCCGGATTTAATATCTGATTTGATGTCATCATATACACCGCTCATATCACTCTGTACATATTTTGAGCCCTGTAACAAATGTAAATCCTGCTTATTATCAATTCGCAAATGCTTTACTGACAATATGTCCTGCTCATCCTTAACCATTGCGGAGCCATAAACTACACCGTCATTGTCGAGCATTTTAACAGCCAATGCAGAGAAAACACCACCTGAAGCAGAGGTTAAAAGATAGTTCTTATTCTTATTTACTGCTGCATAGATTTTTTGCTGAGCAAAATCATTATAGAAGTCTTTTTTAACAGGACAGGTACGTGTACAAAGTCCGCAATCAATACAAAGTGCTTCGTCAATTTCAGGATAGCTTACACCAAGCTCTCCGTTTTTCATTTTTATAGCACCCTTGGGACAAACGCTTTCGCAAAGCCTACAACCTGTGCAATCATTTTTTAAAACAAGATTTTCTGTTTTCATAAACAAACACAACCATTATTTAATATTTGATGTATAGTCCTTGAAACTCATCAAGTTAAGGTCTTTTTCGCTGATGATTAAATTCTCTTTACCACCAATAAGTTCAAAAGGCCATTCAATGTTAATATCGGGGTCGTTATACATAATACCTGAGTCACCTTCACCATAAAACACCTCGGCACATTTATAACTTACAATTGAATCCTCAATTACAAGATATCCGTGACCGAAATATTGTGGAACAAGAAGGCTGTGTTGATTTTCGCCTGTAAGGTGAAACCCTTGCCATTTGCCGTAAGTTGGTGAATCAGGACGCAAATCAACAATAACATCATAAACATGACCGCTTATGCAACGCACCAATTTGGGTTGTTGCTTAACAAGTTGAAAATGTGTGGCACGGATAACACCTTTTTTGGATAATGTATAAAACGTTTCTTTTAAATCGTGCTCAATGCCGTTAGCCTTAAACACATCTACGTTATAATCCTTGATTAATCCGCCACGGTCGTCGGATGCGAAGAAGGGCTTTATAAAATATGCACCCTTTAAATCCAACTCATTAAATTCAAATTTCTGTATCATAAAATCACCTTATATTGTTTTAAGCCATTCCATTGTAAGTCTTGTGCCTTCAGCAAAGCTTACTTCCGCTTTAAATCCGCAATCATTTTCAAGTGCAGATGTATCAAATGTTTCTAACGGCATATTTGTACCGGTAAACGGTACATCACCAAAAACCGGAGTTGCATCAGGGGCTAATGCCTGTTGCATTTCAATAATAAACTCTTTTAACGGACGAGCAGTTGAGCTACCAATCATATATTCGCAGAAAGGCTTACCATTTTTCGCGATTAAATAGAATGCTTTTGCAACATCAGTTATATAAACGAAATCGTAATTCTGTGTTGCTGCAGTAAACTGCAGAGGCTCGTTATTTATAATTTTACGAATAGTTGTATTAACAAAACGAGGAGAAATTTCACCCACACCATAGGCATTTGTTATCATTGGCCAGATTAAATCTATGCCAATATCCGCCGCAACGGATTTGCACATACAATGGGCAATATGCTTACCCATACCGTAAATATATGCCATACCCGGTCTGCTTTCTTGCTTATGTATAGCGGCTTCAACCTCGTATTCCATAATGCTTCCTGCACAAACAAAACGGTTACAACCCAACTGTTTTGCAGTTTTCAAGCACTCAACAGTATTCAATGCATTTTGCATCTGAAGATTATAATTCACTCGTTCGCTACCTGCTGAACCTGCCCAAGCAAAGTGGACAAAGGTATCATACACATCAGCAGGAATACTTTTTAATAAACCTTCTGTATCTGCAATATCAAGCTGTAAATACTTTAAGTTTTCGTGTTTTTCAAGTCTGCGAGGAGTTTCTGAAATGTCAATTGCCAATACCGAAACACCTTCATTTAAAAAATGCTTTACAGTATAACTGCCTACAAAACCATCCGCACCTGTTATAATAACATTTTTCATATTAAACCTCTAAAAATTCTTCAATCTGTTTGTCCATGCAAGCACGAATGTCTGCATCTGACTGCCAACAAATTGTCCATTCAACTACTTTCTCAATTGCTTTATCCAAGTTCCAACGAGGTGTCCAACCGAAAGTTGCCTTTAATTTTGAGCAATCAAGTTTGAGGAAGTTTGCCTCATGAGGACCACCTACGAATTTATTTTCCCAAGCAAGACCATTACCCCACTTGCTTACAAACAAATCAACTAATGCACCGGTCTGGAAACAGTCAACATCGTCAGGTCCTACATTATAATATCCTGCATAAGAAATGTCCTCATACTGCTTTGCCGCAATCATCATATATGCGTAAAGAGGCTCTAAAACATGCTGGTAAGGTCTTGTTGAATACGGATTACGAACAATTATGTTCTCATTTTTTATTGCACTTCTTATGCAGTCAGGAATAATACGGTCATTAGCAAAATCGCCACCGCCAATTACATTGCCTGCACGTGCTGTTGAAATCGCAACACGATTGTCTGCAAAGAAACTGTTTTTATAGCTGTGTGTAACAAGTTCCGAACAAGATTTCGAGTTGGAATATGGGTCAAAACCATCTAATTCTTCGTTTTCACGATAACCCCATTCCCACTCTTTATTGAGATAAACCTTATCTGTTGTGACATTCAAGAATGATTTAACACAGTCACTCTGACGAACACATTCCAAAATATTGACTGTACCCATAACATTTGTTTCGTAAGTATAGGCGGGTTCTTTATAGCTGTCACGAACAATTGGTTGTGCAGCCAAATGAAATACAATTTCAGGTTGTGCTTCGTCAAAAACCTCTTTAAGTCTTGGGAGGTCACGGATATCACCAATATAGGATTTTACGTCTGACTCGATATTTGCAATTTCAAAAATTGATGGAGATGTTGGTGGTTCTAAAGAATATCCTGTAACATCAGCACCTAAATTGCTTAACATTTTGCAAAGCCAAGACCCTTTAAAACCTGTATGCCCTGTTACAAAAACTTTTTTGCCACGATAAAAATCTTTATTAAATTCCATTATTCTCACTCCCACAATTTCCAAGGTGCTTTACCTGATTCAAGCAAAGATTCGAGCTTCTGTTTTTCACGAAGTGTGTCCATACACTGCCAGAAACCTTTATGTGTATACGCCATAAGCTCGTTTTGTGCAACCAATGCATTCATTGGCTCTTTTTCGAATACGATAGTATCGTTATCGATTAAATCGAAAAGCTCAGGCTCGAAAACCATAAATCCGATATTGATAAGGTCACCGTCCAAGTCACTCTTTTCTCTGAATGCATTTACGTTTCCGTCTTCTGCAATATCAAGAACACCCTTATTCTGTCCGAAATTATAAACAGAAACTGTACCCTTTTTACCGTGTGACTTATGGTATTCTACAAGTTCCTTGATATTAACATCGCCAACAGCATCACCGTAAGTAAGCATAAATGTTTCATTTCCCACATAATCCTTAACGCGCTTAACTCTTCCGCCTGTCTGTGTATTAAGACCAGTATCAACAATTGTTACCTTCCAAGGCTCTGCGTGTTTATTATGTACTATCATTTCATTACCGTTTGTGAAATCAAAGGTAACATCAGAAGTATGTAAGAAATAGTCTGCAAACCATTCCTTAATTACGTGTTGCTTATAACCTGCACAAATTACAAAGTCATTGTATCCGTAATGTGAATACACCTTCATAATGTGCCAAAGGATGGGCATTCCGCCAATCTCAACCATTGGTTTTGGTTTATTTTGAGATTCCTCTGAAATTCTTGTTCCGAACCCACCTGCTAAAATTACAACTTTCATTACTATCTCTCCGTTTCCAAATTAGAACTTTAATGCTTTTGTAAGAAATGCCCCTGTTTTTTCACGTTCAATATCTAAAATATCATTGACACCTGTGTATGCAATTTCTTTATCAAACAAAGAAAAATCAGAAAAGTCTGTTAGTTTTCTTTCCTCCAACCCTGTAAGTTCCAAAATGCTTGCAAGTCTTGTACTGTACAGTTCAGGGAAAATATTGATAAATTTCTTATTAAATATAAGACTAAATGAGGTTGCGTGGAATGAATCTGTTATCACACATTCCGCATCTCTGAATAATGCCAAAAACTGTTCAACGGTCGGTAACACAACACCGTTACCTGTTTTTCTGAGCTGGTCATATCTTGTACAAAGTCTTATAAGTTTTAAATTCTTTTCCTTTGCAAGTCGCTCTGCATATTCATCAAATTTAACATTGTTGTTAAGCTGATATACAAGTATGTATTTTTCCTTAACAACCCTTTCAGCCGCTAAGTCAAACCATGTCTGCGGATTAATGGCTAAAGTAGGGTCTAAAACGTGTTCGCAATCCTTAATGCCAAGGTCTTCAACAATCCCAACAGCACTTTTTTCTCTAACTGATATATAATCATATCTATCTAAAAGTTCTTTAGTACCTGCCTTTTCCCAGTCATCAAGAGCTTCTTTGCCAAAGCTTGCTGAAAATGCGATTATACGTTTATCATCGGGTGCATAAGTTAAATAAAATGGCTTTGGAATTTCGTTATGCCAACCGGTATTCCAAACCTGGTCACTGCCTGTGCAATAAACATCTGCATCAATAGGATACTTTTCAAAATCCGCATCCTCACGATAGCAAATATCAGTCAAATTTACATTTCGTTTGAAAAATCCGTCAAAGATTTTACGGGACTTTTTACTTGATGGCAGCATTAAAATCAACTTTGCTTTATACACCAATCCATACTCTTTATTAAGCAAAATAGATTTTAAAGATGTCTGCATTACTGCGTCACGTCTGTAATCAACTATTTCTGTTTCAAATCCATGCTTTTCGAAGAGTTTTTGTGTAGCATAGGTTTGTAAAACCGAACCATAGTTCAAAACAGCATGTAATGTTATAACTGAGGCCTTCATATAATTCTCCTCTTTTATTTATTCATAAATTAGAAATCATTTAAAATTTCTCTTGTGCACAAATTCGTAAACGAATTTCGGTACCAATCCGGCTATAATTGGTCGTAAAACCCAGATATAATTTATTTTAGACAGCTTCAATTTCTTTACTGCAGAAGCAATAACTCTAACTTCGTTGAATCTATATTTGAACTTTCTGCGTGCCAAGGCATTTCTGTCGTCACGCATTTTATAAAGAGGTTCACCATATACATAACCTTTGTAGCCTTCAGCATACATACGAACCCATAAATCCCAGTCCTCAACACGCAACCGCTTGTCCGAAACGGAATAACCGGAAACAGCCTCATATGCTTCTCTTCTTACCATACAAGGTGCATGGCAAAAGGGTGTTCCTCGTACAAATGAATTAATATTCGGTTCGCCTTCATTATTTCCTGTTTTGAAATCGCCGTTTTCATCAAAATATATCATTGGAGTGCTGACGATAGAATATTCGGGATGGCTTTCTAAAAAGTTAAACTCTTTTTCCAGTCGATGTGGCAAGGAAATGTCGTCACCGTCCATACGAGCTACATATTCTGTGTCAGCATATTTAAGACAGTGATTAAGAGTATAGTTTAACCCCATATTTTTTTCATTCTTCACTAATATTATTTTCTCAGGGTATTTATCTACATACTGTTGAGCAACGGTAGCTGTATCATCAATTGAACCATCGTCGCACATAATAAGCTTCCAGTCAGTAAATGTCTGGTCAAGTATTGAATCAATTGCCTGTGGCAATGTTGCCGAGCAATTGTAAATTCCCATTATAATAGACACCTTAGCGGACACAGGCAACCCCTCCCTTATTCATTCAATAATCTTCTTCTATCAATCAAAACCTTCTCAAGGAACTGCTTTTGTTCAAAGTTTTCTGTTACGTGTTTTATTGCAACTTTTCCATAAGCCTCAATATCATCATGATTGTGAAGCATTTCATTCATAACGTCTTTTAACGCAACAGAATTTTTTACAGGTATCGCTTTACCTGTTACATCCTTAATGATAGCATCAATCGGTCCGGGAATATCCGTCACGATAACAGGAACACCCATAGCCTCGGCTTCAACAACACCCATACCAAAACCTTCACGATAACTTGGTAAAATATAAGTATCCATAGCAGAAAGGTATTTTTCAACCTCAGTTGTAAAGCCTGTAAAAATAATATTTTCACAAGATTGTGACCATTCATACAAATCATTTTGTATGGTTCCGTCCTGTTCGGTATTACCTACCATCAATAAATATGTATTTTTATTTTCCTCTGAAACTTTTTTGAATGCTTCAAAAAGTTCGTTTACACCCTTGTCACGTGTAATTCTGCCCACAAATCCATAAACAAAGTCGTTTGAAGAAAGGTTGTATTTTGCACGAATTTCGTTGCGATACTCCTCTTTTTTTGTCACATTAAATTTTTCGAGATTAACACCGCAAGCACTACCGTTCCAGATAACAGAACCTTTATTTTGTGGATAAAGACCTTCGTCGTGTGAAAAATGAAGATTACTTATACTATCGGGTTGAATATGTGTTGAAAGACCACACACAACCTTTTCAATAAGTTTAAAAATCTTTCGTTTAATGCCACTGAAGCTTACGTATATCATACCCCATTGACAATATAATCTTACCGGAATTTTGGCAAGTTTACCGGCAATAGCAGCATACAGCGACGCATTTGGTGTTGAATATTGAATTAAATCAAATTTTTCACGTATGAAAATTTTTCTCATTTCAAGCATTGCTTTAACACCTGCAATGCTGATACCACGTTCCATTTTTACCGGAATATAATGAATATATTCCGGTAATGATTTTTTAAATTCCTCATCATAATTGCATATAAAGCTGATATCCCAATCAGTATTCTTATGAATATACTCAGCCGTTTTTAATACAAAAGCCTTTAAGGTAGATGATATAGTTGTAACAAAACAAATTTTCTTCATTACGATTATCTCCTCAATAATAAAAAACAAAATACAAAATGCTTTTTACTTAGTCACAAGATTCTTTATTTTCAAAATTATACATTTCCCAAGACGGATTAGTTTTTCTGACCAAAGGTTTGCCGTTGTACCGATAACCGCCCCAAATGTATTGTGTATAACATCATCAACCTCAACAACACCCAATTTAAAGTACCCCTGAACAAACTCAATGCAAATACTTATCATCATAAAGAATAATATTAAAAGAATGTACTGTTTTCTATTCTTATATGAAGAACTGTACTGCAACCACATACTACCCGGAACAAATAAAAGGCAATTCATCCAAGCAACACGTAAAAACTCAATATTACCGCCATTGATTACATCAATTATGGAATGAAAAGGAATGAGGTTCATTTCTTCTATCTTTGTGTGTCTTGTGAAAATCGTCATATAAACAACACAAAGCAACCATATAACGAACAATATAAAATTTGTTATCCTCCAAATATTTATATATTCCTTTTTGATTTTTGAGCAAATGAAACTCCAAAGGCAGCATACTGAAATCAAAATGATTACCGTATAAGAGATAGGCATACAATAAATATAACTGAATACCGAATTTATCGTATAAACTCCTCCCCTTGCACCCAAGTACTTATATGTGTAAACTTATCATACTTTTAAATATGTCCGAATATAAATCTATACGGAATCAAATGCGAATCGTTAGGCATCAATATAATCATGTGCACAAGATATATGAACAAGATAATTATCTTTGCAAAGGTCTTGGACTTTCTTGTGAAAATACCAGTAAATTCTGCCACTAAAACAGGAAGTGCAAGGTTGAAATACATAGCAAATCTTGCAAGAACTGTAAGTCTCATACCGCAAATCATAAACAAAAGATTAAACACTGCCATATTGATGAAAAAATCAATATGTCTGTTTCCATGCTTTAGTATAGGATAATATATAAAGGATACAACTACAGGAAATGCCGCAACAACAATACGCAAGAAGTTAACACCGGCTCTTAGATTTTCCAAATCAGCATAGTCGTCCGCGAGTTTCTCCTGTCCTATACTCTGCAATGCATCGATAATTGTAGTCCATAATCCAGGAAGGAAAATAATGAGCAAAATAAGAATTATACATACAAACACAAAAGGCTTTTTCCATGGCTTCAATCTGCAAAGAATAAAGAATGGTACAACCATCAAGGCTGTCGAATGGAATGTGTATGCAAGAAAAACAACCACAATATATTTCCACCAATTCTTTCGTTCAAAAAGAAGCGGAAATCCTGCAAACAAAATTGCAGAAGCTATAGTCTGTCTTGTACCATTGAAGGCTGCTGTATATAAACACATTGATACATATAAAGCACATGTCATCAAAAAGTCAGAGCTATATTTCCTGTATGTAAAGACCATCAAACAATATATTATAGCACCTATAATTATGCTATATAAAAAGAAATCTGTAACGATGTAATTTCCTATTACAGCAGTAAGCAAATAAAAGCCCCAGTCACGAGTGCCGATAATCTCCTTAAGGTTGACACCTAATTGTCCGTTGAACATCGATAAATATGCGCCAAAGTCCGTACCTACATACCATCTTGCTGCATAAAAAAATGTAAAAAGTGCACAGACTAATATTGTGGCAAAAACAGGAACCATTTTTCTTGTCTGGACATTATGTCCCAAACGCACTTCTTTTTCAACGCTATATACCTGACCAATTCTACCAAGCAGCATTGCTGCAAACATTATAAAAATGTATATAGCCATTTAATTCACCTCTCTATTAAGCCATATATAAACAGACTTACTCTTTTTAATTATATCATAGTACATGTTCTATTTGCAAGTAATTTATCTATATATTTAGTCATATTACCAATTTTTCTTATCATTATATTTTATTGACTTTAATAATGGATTTGTATATAATTATTAAGTACGATTTAGCATATTGAAAATAGGTAAAATTCGTCTTACAGGAATGTAAAAAAAACAATATCACTTGTTTTGAGCCGTATTTATATAACTTGGGTGGGATATTTTCATGGAAAATAAAAACAGAATAACAATCTCACTTAAGGAGATTTATCCTATAATTAAGGAAAAGATTGAAAGTAATGGTATTGTGAGATTGCCTATTACAGGCACGAGTATGCTCCCCTTACTTGTATGGGACAGGGACAGCGTTGAAATTGTAAAGTGCCACAAGCCTGAAAAATGTGACATCATTTTTTATCGACGTGACGACGGACAATTTGTTCTTCACAGAATTGTCGGCAAGGATGAAAACGGATATATTCTCTGCGGTGATAATCAATGGGTTAAAGAGTACAATATACAAAACCGTCACATTATTGGCGTAGTTTCTTCAATTATAAGAAAAAATAAACAGTTTGCCGTTACCAAGCTTTCTTACAGAATTTACAGCAAATTATGGGTTGGTATTCTACCTATAAGAAGATACGTATTAGTTGCATCAAGAAAAATCAAAGGAATGTTCAAATAATGTCTGTAGCAATGAAAACAAAAAAATATTTTCTTGAAATGATTGCTGCAATTCTTTGTGAGCAACCAATTCCGCATTGTTCTGATGACGTTGATGTTAAAAAACTTTGTGGTCTTGCATCAAAAAACTGTGTTCAGGGCTTTTTGTTTTATGCCATTAAAGAAAATTGTGTGGTTGTTTCTGAAACAATTCGAGAATCCTACACTAAAAAATACATGGCAAATATAATGCGTGATACAGCTCAAGTAGAAGAACGAAGATTTATACGTAAAAAATTTTCGGAAGAGAATATTGACTTTATATTTTTAAAAGGGTCACATCTTAAAGAGCTTTATCCTGTTCCCGAAATCCGTTATATGGTTGATATGGATGTTCTTGTGCATCCAAAAGACCTTGAAAAAGGTAGCAGGATTATGCTTGAGCGAGGCTTTGAACAGTACAAAGATAACGACAAGGATATTATTTTCACCAAAAAGCCTTGCCTTACCATTGAACTTCATCAAATGCTTTTTATTGAAGACTATTTTATGCACGAGCATTTTGTTGATGTATGGGAAAAGGCGGAAAAGGTATCGGACCACGAATACAAAATGTCCTATAACGACTTATATGTTTATACTCTTGCCCATCTTGCGGAACATTATATGACTGCAGGGTCATGCTTCAGGCCGGTAATGGACCTATTCCTTATGGAAAAAAAACTAGGTCATGAGCTTGATTTTTCATACATAAATGAACAATTTACAAAAATAGGAATTGATAAATTCGCTATAAAAATCAGAAAACTTTACAACTGTATGTTTGCTGACGGCGAATATGACGATGACCTTACATTGATGGAAAACTATATTATTTTCGGTGCACCGGTAAAAAACGCTGAAGAAGTGGCTTTAGCTGCATCAACAAGAAAAATAAAAATCCAACGAGTTTTTGAAACGGCTTTCCCGAATTACAGACACATGAAAACCCGTTACCCCATACTTAAAAAATTGCCTTTTTTAATGCCGATTTTTTGGGTTATCCGAATTATACACTATCTGTTTTCAAGAGACTCGCAGATTACCGTGAAACGTGAACAATTAAAAGGAAGTGACCAAAGAAGTACGGAAATTATGCGTGATATTTTTGACAGGTCCGGATTATAAAAGAATAAAAGAATGAAAGAAAAATGAGCAGTAACTTCACTTGAAGCTACTGCTCTTACTTTTTAATATTTACGCCATACCATTTTATCAACTACACCTGTATATGATTGAATAAGTTTTACAACTTTTGTAGAAACATTTTCATCAACATAATCAGGTACAGGAATACCGTTTTCACCGTCAAGATTGAGCTGAACTGCTGTATCAATTGCCTGAAGGAGTGATTTTTCATCAATACCAGCAAGTACAAAACAAGCCTTATCAAGTGCCTCCGGTCTTTCGGTGGATGTACGGATACAAACTGCCGGGAAAGGATTACCAACTGATGTAAAGAATGAACTTTCTTCGGGCAATGTACCACTGTCAGAAACAACTGCAAAAGCATTCATCTGCAAACAGTTATAATCATGGAAACCAAGTGGCTCGTGCTGAATAACACGTTCATCAAGTTTAAAACCACTCTCTGCAAGTCTCTTTTTACTTCTTGGATGGCAGGAATAGAGAATCGGCATATCGTACTTTTCTGCAGTTTTATTGATTGCGTTGAAAAGTGATAAGAAATTCTTTTCTGTATCAATATTTTCTTCTCTGTGAGCAGAAAGAAGAATATATTTACCTTTCTCAAGCCCTAATTTTTCGTGAATATCACTTGCTTTTATTTTTTCAAGATTATTATGAAGAACCTCTGCCATCGGAGAACCTGTTACATAAACTCTTTCTTTAGGAAGACCACATTCGTGAAGGTATTTTCTTGCGTGTTCTGAATATGCAAGGTTGACATCAGAGATAATATCAACAATTCTTCTGTTTGTTTCTTCGGGAAGACACTCGTCTTTACAACGGTTACCTGCTTCCATATGAAAAATCGGAATATGAAGTCTCTTTGCGGCAATTGCAGAAAGACAAGAATTTGTGTCACCGAGAATAAGTAAAGCATCAGGCTTAATCTGATTCATAAGTTTATATGAACAGTTAATGATATTACCAACAGTTGAACCAAGGTCATCACCTACTGCATCCATATAAACCTCCGGGTCTGCAAGTTGTAAATCCTTGAAGAATACGCCATTGAGATTATAGTCATAGTTCTGACCGGTATGTGCTAAAATGCAGTCAAAATATTGACGGCTCTTATTGATAACGGCGGCAAGACGGATAATCTCGGGACGAGTACCCACAATAATCAAAAGTTTTAATTTGCCGTTATTTTGAAATTTAATATCTGAATAATCGAGTTTCATAATTAAACCTCCAAGAAGAAAGTGTCGGGATGTGTTGGGTCAAACTGTTCATTTGCCCACATTACTGTAACAAGATTTTCGGTTTCACTCAAATTGATTATGTTATGAGTGTATCCCGGCAACATGTGTATTGCCTGAATTTTATCACCTGTTACCTCATAGTTCAGCACTTCGTCGCTATCAACTTTTCTCATCTGAATAAGTCCGTGGCCACTTACAACAATGAAAAATTCCCACTTTGTATGGTGCCAATGCTGACCCTTTGTAATGCCCGGCTTTGAAATATTTACACTGAACTGACCGCATTTTTCTGTCTTTAAAAGTTCAGTAAATGAACCCCTGTCGTCACAATTCATTTTCAAATCGAAAATGGCCTTTTCTTTGGGAAGGTATGAAAGATATGTTGAATATAAGTTTTTAGCAAATGAATTATATGGAATTTCCGGCATCAAAAGAGTTTGTGGCTGATTCTTAAAGGAGTCAAGAAGCTCCACGATTTCACCCAAGGTCACCTTATGTGTAGTTGGCGCAGCACAATATTTGCCGTTTTCACACAGGACAGTATCAATACCGTCAAATTCACAATGATGTTCCTTGCCCTCAAGAGCCAAAAGCATTTCGTCAACCAAATCATCTATATATAATAATTCAAGTTGAACTGATGGGTCGCTGACTGTAATCGGCAAATCGTTTGCAATATTATTACAGAAGGTTGCAACAGCACTATTGTAATTAGGTCTGCACCACTTACCAAAAAGATTAGGGAAACGATAAACCAATACCTTTGCACCTGTTTCTTCGGAGTAGTTGAAGAACAAGTCCTCCCCGGCCTTCTTGCTTCTGCCGTATTCACTGTCATATCTGCCGATAAGAGTGGCTTGAATTGACGATGATAACACAACGGGACAAGTATTATTATACTTTTTCAGAGTTTCCAGAAGTGTTGATGCAAAGCCAAAATTGCCCTGCATAAACTCCTCAGTATTTTGCGGACGATTCACACCTGCAAGGTTGAACACAAAATCTGCATTTTTACAAGCCTCATCTAAAAGTTCAGCAGATGAATCAATGTCATAAGAATAAATATCTTCAATGCTGATTTCGGGATGTGTCCTGTCCTTACCAGCTTTAATATTATTCAAGGAGGCAACAAGGTTTTTACCGACAAAACCGTTAGCACCTGTAACGAGAATTTTCATATTTATTTCTCCCAATTAGCAAGTTCATCCTGAATATACTTAAGTGAAAGCAATTTTTCCTTAACTTCTTCAACAGTCATAAGAACAGTATTGTTTGAGTCAAACTCATGAAGAGGATTTCTCTCAACATTACCATCTGTGAAGTATTTATCGTAGTTAAGGTCACGTTTATCTGCAGGAACACGATAGAAGTCACCCAAATCAATAGCATTTGAGCATTCTTCGTTAGTAAGAAGTGCCTCATACATTTTTTCACCGTGGCGGATACCGATTACTCTCTTTTCAGCTTCAGGACAGAAAATTTCTCTTACTGCATCTGCGAGAACATCGATTGTACAAGCAGGTGCTTTCTGAACAAGAATATCACCGCTGACACCATTTTCAAATGCATAAAGAACAAGGTCAACTGCTTCTTCAAGGCTCATTACGAAACGAGTCATTGAGGGTTCAGTAATTGTAATTGGGTTACCTGCTTTAATTTGGTCAATCCAGAGAGGCACAACTGAACCACGTGAGCAGAGAACATTACCGTAACGAGTACAGCAAATCTTTGTTCTGTCAGGAGAAACCGTTCTTGACTTTGCAACAACAACCTTTTCCATCATAGCCTTTGATGTACCCATAGCATTAACAGGATATGCAGCCTTATCAGTTGAAAGGCAGATAACAGTTTTTACTCCTGCTTCAATAGCTGCAGTAAGGACATTGTCAGTACCTAAAACATTAGTTTTTACAGCTTCAACAGGGAAAAACTCACAGGAAGGAACCTGCTTAAGTGCAGCAGCATGGAATATATAGTCAACACCATACATTGCATTCTTAACAGAAGCAAGGTCACGAACATCACCGATGTAAAACTTGAGCTTATGTGCAACATCAGGATGTGTTACCTGAAATTCGTGACGCATATCATCCTGTTTTTTCTCATCACGAGAGAATACTCGGATTTCACCAATATCGGTTTCAATAAAACGTCTAAGCACAGTATTACCGAACGAACCTGTACCACCTGTAATCATCAATGTTTTTCCTTCAAAAATACTCATTTTTATCACTCCTAAGATTTATAAATCTTTATTTCCTTAATAATTTTTTAAAGACACCTGTAACCAGATTTCTTTCATATTGATTAAAGCCTTTTAAAAGCATTAATACACCAAAGCAACCTACTAATACCCCACCATTAATTAAAAATCTTAATAGTCCGTGAGGTAGTGGATTAAACATTTCCATAACAAATCCGACCACAAAGGTCAAAATAAGATACGGTGACATATTCAAGAATACGTCTTTAACGAATTTCATCATATCCAAATTCATTTTCTTCTGATAAACAATTATCATCAGTACAACTCTGACTACATAAGCAATAAACACTGCCAAAGCGGCACCGATTGCACCAAAAAAATGTGAGAACACAAGCGACAATGCCACGTTGACCACACTCATCGCCATAAACACCTGAGCCTGAATCTTCACCTTATTTTCAACAACAAGTGTAGTGTTTGCAATCTGCATAGGTAAATACAACATATTTGGAAGAAGTAACAATACCGCACAATAATAGCTCTGCTCAAAATCAGGCTTATTCCAAATATCAACTATAAATGATTTACCAAGCGCTAAGAATCCTACCGATACCAAGCCTATCAGCATAAGTTGAATCCTGCCGACCTTTACCATCAATGGCATAAGCTCTGTATCCTTTTTGCCATCGACAATAATCTTTGAAATTCTCGGCATAAACATACCATTGATGGCTGTTGCAAAAGTATACACATAACCTTCAACTGTACTTGCAAGGCCAAAAATTGCAACTTCCGCCGAGCCGGCAGCACAAACAGCAGCAATGATTGACGGTGAAATTCCCAAAACAAGACGTTGAAGAATATTGCCAACTGTTGTCCACATCGAAAATCCGAAGATTTCTTTAAGCATTGACTTGTCAAAAAACTTAAGGTTTACTTTGACAGGGGTTTTGCTCTTAATAACAATCAATTTAAACACTATTGTGAGTAATCCTACGATTGCATTTACTGATACAAGTGCATAAACACCCCAACCAAGTAACAATGCGATTACTACCAAAAGTATGTTTAGTGCTTTATTAAAAAAGTCGCAAAGCTTTAATATAATGAATTTTTCGTACGATGTTAAAATCCCATTGAGATTTGAGAAAGGAAATGATATTACACTAAAAAGTGCAACAATTACATAAAGAATCTTGAATTTTTCAAGCTCTAACGCTGATAAATTCACATAAACGGTGTCAAGTAAAAAGAAGATTACCAACAGAACAATGAAAATCACTGCATCTATAAGCATATAAAGCTTATAAATCATACCGAGGAAATTATCAACTGATTGCTGACTGTTTTGTGCTCTGTAGCGGGAAACATATCTTGAAATTGCAGCACCCAAGCCAAAATCCATTACAAACATTGTAATAAGTGAGGTTGCTAAGGTATATAGCCCGTAATCGCTTTGACCGATTTGGGATAACAACCAAGGAGTATATATTAAACCTGCAACAATGTGGAAAACAATTGTGCCGTAAGATATTATCGCTCCGATTTTAATTTGTTTTGAACTGTTCAAAATTAACCCTTCTTACATTATTTCTTGCCAGAAAAATCTGTAAACAACTAATCCATCTCCGCTTAAACGATAAGCGAAAAGTGCAATACACAAGGCAATAGCTACACATTTAATAATAAATGAAACATGCCTATCAAAACGTGATATTACGTTTGGCAATGCAATAATCTGGCCAAACATAAAATAGAAGCTTATTCTTTCGGCGGCTAATACGCCAGTGTATCTCATTGTATAAAAAACTGCACCAAGGAAGGTCATAAATACAAAGAAAGAATAATCCTTCTCTTTTCTTCTTTTACCTGAAAAGATTATTGCCACCAACAGAATAATCACATAAATTGCAACAGCTACAAAACCTCCTGTTTCAACATCTTCTTCATATTCTCTTTCAAAAAGCATATTACCGATAGATGCAATCTGTCCTGAAAATGCAAGAAGAAAACCTGCAATAGCCAAGGCGACTGAAGCTGTTCTGACATTTAATGTAAAGCCATACAGAAAATAAACAATTAAAAATACAATCGCTGACGTATGGAAGGATGTAGCAAGTAAAACCAACAGAATGAATGGTACGATTTTTCTTTTTTTGCAAAATTCAATAGCAAAAAGACATATACACATGGCAATAGCCTGTCTCAAGCCCTGAACCATAAAGGAATACAGTCCAAGACATATAAACATAACAAAGCTTAATTCCGGGTCTTCTGAATTTATGTAAATGAATCTGGATACAGCAATCGTAAATATCAATGCAGATATAATAAACACAAACTGTCCTTCAGGGAATATATGGGAAAAGGTCCATACAAACAGCAAATACCCCTTTTCAAAGCTTGATTCACGCATAAACGACTTAAGGCCATCAAAAGTAAACCCACTTAATAATTCCCAGTTGTTAAAATAATTCTGTGAATCGTTACTGCCAACCTCTTTATGTCTGAACGCAATAATTGCAAACATAAAAATGCCACACAGTAGCAGAAATTTCTGTTTTGCCTTATCATTTAGTTTTATTGATTTTTTATGGCTGAAGCTAACAGCCAGCGACACCCAAATCGGTACTGTCGCAAAAAACAAATACCAGAACATCAATTATTCCTCATTCAATAATTTAGTTATTGTAGATTTCTTTATACATCTGAATATAATCATTCTTATTTTTTTCTTTGTTATGCCAATAAGATGATTTTTCAACAGCATTTTTTGAAAACTCGGTTGCAAGGGCATCGTTTTTCAACAATTCCACGATGCGACCTGCAAGAAACTCGTATTCTGTGTAATCAAATAAGAAGCCGCTCTTGCCGTTATCAACAAGTTCCGTCATTCCGCCGCGGAAGGAAGCGATACAAGGTGCACCTAAATGCATCGCCTCACGAAGTGTAGCAGATGCGTTTTCAATTGCAGACGGAACAACAGTTATATGAGAATGTGTCATCAGTTTGATTATACCGTCACCCTTCTGACCGCTAACAAACTCAACATTTTTTTCAAGATTATATTTTTTTATTAAATCAGCAATATACTTTGTATATCCGCTTGTAGGAACCAATTTTCCGTTTTCCTGCTTTGAAGCTAAAAATACAACTTTTACATCAGGGATTTCTCTTTTTACAAGATTTAATGCTTCAATTACTATATGTCCGCCTTTCATTGGCACTTGTGCTGAACCTGCGGCATAAATTGTATTTCGATTTACACTGTCTATATCCCATTTTGGTGCATGATAAAACTCTTCACGCAAATCATAGCAACATCTGAAATACTTGATATCGGGATTTATTGACTGCATATAGTATTTATCCCAATCCGTTCTGCCTGTTGCATATTGCATACTCTTTATAATTTCTGTTTCATACTTTACATTTCTGCGAGCAAGAAATTTTCTTTCTATCATTCCGTTAAAATGTAACAACTCATTTAATGTACGATATTTAAATAATACAGAAGGTTTCAGTCCGCCCCAATGGTTTGAGGATGTTTTTTCAATAATACCCTGAATTGTAAGAACCTTTTTCTTATCCTTATATTTTCTTAAATATGAAAGGCCATGCGAATATTCTGTTCCATGGAAATTGACAATATCTGCACAAAAACGTTCTTCTATCATGTCCCAATACTTAATTAAATCATCATTATAAAAAAGCATTGTTTTTCCATTACCCGGAATACAGAAATAGCGGATATTATTAACAGTAAAATCCCGGAATTCAGACCCGTGAACACAGGCAATTGCTAATTCTACTTCACCTGAATTCGCCAGTTCCCTTGACATATTTATCATCCAAGTTCCGCTGAAACCCGTTTTTACACCTAAATGCTCCGCAGCATCAGGTAACAGCATATTAGCTATCCATAAAACCTTCATCTTATTATCTCCTGCTTACAATACTGATTTTATAACAGTATCAAATGTACTTAAGATTTTTTCTTCGCTATGGTTTTCAATTCCGGATTTACATGACTTTTCTGCATAATGAATAAGTAAATCAGGATTATCAACAACCATTTTGAGCTTTTCTTTGATTTCTTTATCATCAGAAGCAGTTATAGCTGCTTCTTTTTTCATAAAATACTGCATCGGTGCAGTTTCTTTACACCCAACCGCAAATATACACTTACCGCTTGAAAGGTAGTCTGTAATCTTTGTTGAAAATGACAGCCTTGCTATTTTTGCATCCTTACCGTCTATATCCTCAACAAAAAGCAACATATCAGATTTGCGTTGTATTTCAAGTACCTCCTCCTGTGGTACAGGGTCATGGAGCTGGCAATAACCGCAATTCAGAATATTTTTTATGTCATCGTTCAAGGCAGTTCTTGTATAAATATCAAATTTAATTTTTAAGTTATCTTTATTTACTTCTTCAGCTGCCTTTACAATTCTTGCAAGTGTTTTATCTCGACCAATCATAAGGTTTCCCGTGTAAACCGCATTGATTGGATAATGAATATCACTGTAATCTACCTTTGGTTCAACAGACAATGGCTTTGTGAGTACAACACTATCAATTCCGAAAAAAGCATCCGCTTCTTCCTTTGTCATATCGGAAATTGCAAAAAATCTACTTGTCTTTTTAGCAAGTCGCTTTAATGACCTTCGTTGAAAGAATCTGTATATTTTATGTCCGAATTCACCTGACTGCTTATATGTGAAGTTATCGTCCCAAATATATCCGACTGCTTTAGCTCCTGTTCTTTTAAGTACATACTCAATAATTCTGTTAAGGTGTATATAGCTTTCCATTGAATGCAAAATCACTTGAGGCTGATAGCTGTCAAGAAATGCATCAAGCTCGGCAGTTTTCCATTTACCGAATTTCCAGACAAGCTCCCTTGCCATCAAAAGAGAGTATCTGCGTTTTTTTTGCATTTTTTGATAACGTTCATTATGCTCTATAAGGTCTTTTGTATTCTCTTGTAAAAGCTGAGGTGCAACTTCTCTGCCGGTTTTTATCTCTCGGTTAAAAACGCTCTTCATAACCTTATTTTCTGAAATGGAGAAATATCTTGAACCTATATTGTTATCAGGAATTTCATCACGTATATAGAGATGTGCAATATTTTCGCTTTCATAATTCTTCAATAAGGTTGTCCACGTATTGGAACCTACCTTACTGTTCCACGATGCGACACTTATAACCAATATACGAGGTTGTTTATCTATCATACTTATCACTTTTATTATTTCATTATTTTGTATTCTAAAACAATTACCGTTTGAGACTATTTATATCATCTTTTTCAGGAATTTAACCCTGTCACTTAACAGAATGAATACTATAGAGAAAACTATTGTTATTAAAATTACCGCAACAAGACCAACATAACTGTTGGCATAAAGAGTTGAGAACACATTCGGGAACAATGCCGGCAACATAGTCAAAAACAATCTTTGGCTTACAAACATCAGCAAACTTAGCTTCCTGCACCAAATCCAAAGTTTATTTTCTTTTAATTCAATCTGCATAACCGCCATTATAAAAAAGTAAACAAATATCGGTAAGGAAATCAAAATATCCATCCCGGACACACCAAACTTGACCTTCAATAAGAATGCTTCAATTACAACCATTACAAGGGATATTCCCGCCAAAACAGCATATTTAACGAAGCCTCTTAACGACGATTTAATATCCTTTGTTGCAACCATATATCCCATAAAGATGAAAGGTGTGCCATTAAAAATGCCGTTTCTTGATGTGAACATAAACTTATCATATACATCATAAATGGTACCAATTACGGTATCATCAACTGCAAAACGATATGTATATCCAAACATTCCGAACAAATAAAGTACTATTACTATGGGGAGAATATATTTTTTATTCAATTTCTCAACAAGAAAATATGTTATTGCTATACCTATTGATAACGCAGGTAAAAACCAAATCGTTGCATAACTTGACATCACAACGGATTTATACAAGTATTTTAGTAATACAACTATGCTAAATTCATTGTTTGCTATCCATCCGCTACAAATATGTATAAAATACACGGCGGACCAGAGCGCATACATAGTCCATATTCTTTTTTCATACTGAACAAAATACTTTTTCTTGTCATCCTTATTTTGAATTGAAGCTAATTTTCTGAAGAAAAGAAATCCGCTGCAACAAAAGAAAAATGGCACTGCAATCACGTATAACGAAAAAGCATAGTCAATTATCGCAGGGAAATTTCCCCATTCAGATGCAAAATGTGATGAAATTATCAGAATTGCACAGAAAAACTTGGCAACATCAAGTGACCAATAATTTTTTCTTGTTATGGTCTGACTCATACCCTAACTCCTCTTTACACTTTCCTAATAGTACAGCACATGAAAGCCGTCACTTTGTTTTATTTATTGCATTTACAACTGCTTCTCCATTAAGGGTCGCAATAACATTTTTATACATATGCTCTTTAAGTCGTGTATTCACTTCCTGAGATATTGCAGAAACGCCCGGAAGCACAACTACATTTTTAAGACGGCGGAATTTATTTGTTACAGGGTTTGGTATTTTTTCAAACATATCAAGTACCGCACCACCGATTTTTTTTGTTTTAAGTGCATTATAAAAATCGCCTTCATTGAAAACGGCTTTTCTGCCGACATTTACAATAACTGCTGACTTTTTCATACAATCAAACAATTCTTTATTTATACTACCCTTTGTTTCATCATTATCAGGTAAAGTTGAAACTATATAGTCATATTCACCCAGATTTGCCTTGAGTTCTTCACGATTACGAAGCATTTTTGAATACTGTGGTTTAATAGCACAGTATGGGTCATATCCGTCTATCTGCATATCAAATCCTGCAAGTCTGTCCGCCACTGCAGTACCGATATTTCCTGCACCCATAATAAGAACTCTTTTACCGCTTAGCTCTGTTATCTTATTATAATGACGCTGAATCTTAAAATGTCTGTTATTTGGATTGTTACGCAATTTCTTGGCCATTTGTAAAATTCCAAAAACTACTGTTTCGGCAATAGGAGCGGAATAAACAGTACCGGCATTACAAACAGTTATTCCCTTTTCAGTAAATTTTTCAAGAGGTACACCATCAAAACCGGCACTTGTTAGCTGAAAAAGCTTAAGCGACGGCAAATTCATATCCGCACATTTGATTGCCATAGCACGGGAACCTGCAATAACAACCACTTTTTCATTGTTGTTAAAGCTGTCAAGTCCTTTGTACGAAACAGTCTTAACCTGTGTATCATCCGGGTAATCATAATTAGCAATATTCTTATCTGAAATTACAAGTCTCATAAAATCTTCATCATCTTTCAATAATCTTATAAATTCTCTCTTTTGATTTTCGAGCATTATCGGGCGGTCATATAGTTCTTTTGTTCGCTTATATGCTCCATCAGAGAGTTTTTTTGTTTTTTCTGCATCACAGAGTAAATCCACCATTGCAATTTGAAGTTCTGCCGTATTTTTCGGTTCAACAAGCATACAGGACTCGCCATCAATCATAACCTCGGAAGCACCGGGTATTTTTGTGGTTATTACAGGCACCGCTAAAGCACCTGCCTCTTGAATTACCATACCAAAGCCTTCACGATATGTGGGGTGAACAAGCACATCCATAGCAGAATAATACTTTTTCATTTCAGCATTATCCACCTTGCCTGTCAGCACAACACTACTTGAATTGCTTGCCCAATCAATAAGCTGTTTAGGAACTCTGCAATCGTCTTCAATGGGACCAACAAGAAGTAATTTCGCACCTTCATTTGTTTCGACAATATTCTTAAAGGCAACCAATAATTCGGTACAGCCTTTTTCCGCTGAAATACGACCCGCAAAACCGAATACGAAATCCGTTTCATTTATATTATATTTTTCACGAATAGCTTTTTTCCATTCCGGCTTTTGTGAAACATCATAAGCAGATGTATCAACACCAATTGTTCCGCCATTACCTATAACCCTTGCCTTATTTGCACCATAAAGTCCGTCATTAACGGCAAACTGCATATTCATACGACTTACTGAACGGATATCAGTTGAAAGCACACATACTAATTTCTCAATGTACTTAAAAATCTTTCGTGCCACACCGGAAAAACCAATATATCTGATTCCCCATTGCGCATAAAGTCTTTTAGGAACTCGTGCGAGAAACGACGCGATACTTGCATAACAAGCTGCATTAGGAGTTGAATACTGAACCATATCAAATTTTTCTCTTTTAAATACCTTATAAAAGTTTAACACAGATGCAAAACCTGAATAATCAATTCCTCTTGACATTGGCACAGGAATATAATGTATATATTCAGGAAGTGATTTTGCAAACTCTTCATCATTATCGCAAATAAGTGTAACATCATATCCACACTCATTATGCAGATATTTTGCAGTTTCAACAACGAAACTTTTAAGTGTTAATGAAATAGTAGTTATAAAACAAATCTTCTTCATTATTATCTCCGTTATTTTACCTTTTTTGCAGGGACCCCAACATACGTTCCCTCTTCTGTTATATCCTTTACAACAACTGTACCTGCGCCAATCATATTGTTTTCGCAAACCGATATATTATTACTTACAGTTGAACCTATCCCAATCCAGGTGCACTTTCCAACAGTTACAGTGCCTGCAAGATGTGCACCACAAGCAATATGAACATAGTCACCGATAATATCATCGTGGTCAACAGACGCACAGGTATTTATAATTACACCCTTACCAACAACTGCACTGTTATTTACAACAGCATTAGGCATAACACATGTGCCCTCTCCTATTACCGCTGATGGTGAAATTACCGCTGACGGATGAATCGCAGTATACCATTTTGCATTCGGCAGACCATTCATAATCTTTTCACGCACCTTGCAGTTGCCGATTGCCACAAACAATTCTGTTTCACCGTCGCAATACTTCACAGCATCTGCACTTGTGCCAATTATATTAACTTTGTTATTTGCAGTATTACTGTCATCCAAGAAACCTATAACAGTATCTCCGCAGGCTTTTGCTATGTCAGCGACAACTCTGCCGTGACCACCTGCACCGATAATAACAACTTTTTTATTCATATTTAACCTCTTTCCCATTCAGAGAAATCTCGTAACCGCTGATAAAATCGATGTGCAATTATCAACGAGATAGTTTTTTGTCAGAGCCGTCAAAAAACGCAGGCAATACTTTGTGTATTGGCGAGTATTTTGGGCGAGCTATGGCGAAAAAATAGCCGATGAAAATTGTGCATAAGATTGCAATCAGTGGTTACCCATAAACTCTTCCATAGTGGCACTTGTTTCGCTACTGATACCCTCTCGCTTGAGAACTGACATAATTGTCATAAAGAAAATCTTTACATCAAGGGCAAAGCTCATTCTCTCAACATACTCAACATCAAGGTTGAATTTTTCTTCCCAAGAAACAGTATTTCTGCCGTTAACCTGTGCCCAACCTGAAAGTCCCGGTCTCACAAGATGACGGCGATGCTGTTCTTCTGAATATAAAGGCAGATATCTTACAAGCAAAGGACGAGGACCGATAAAACTCATATCACCCTTTAAGATATTGATAAATTCAGGCAATTCGTCAATGCTTGTACTTCGTAAAAACTTACCAAATTTCGTAAGACGAATTTCGTCGGGCAAAAGTTCGCCGTTTTCGTCACGTTCATCAGTCATTGTTCTGAACTTACAAAGAGTGAAAATCTTTTCTTCACCTGTTTTCTTATCTATCATACCCGGTCTTTCCTGTTTAAAGAGTACGGGACTGCCCAATTTTGTTTTTACAAGAAGTGCTACTATGAGTAAAACGGGTGAAAGAACAATAATTGCACCCAGTGCCGCACAAAAATCTAATGCTCTTTTTATGTATTTATACATTTATAATCAACCCTCAAAACAACTTTTAATAATCTCAATTACTCTGTTCTGTTGTGCTTCGGTCATTTTAATGTCAGATGGAAGACAAAGTCCACGATTGAATATATCCATACCGATATCAGCACAACCGCCCTCGATATATGCATTTGTTCTTGCTCTGCCATTACCGTCACGGGTTACAAATCCGTTCATTCTGTAAATAGGTTGCATATGCATCGGTTTCCAGATAGGACGACCTTCAATATTCTGCTCTGCAAGTTTTTCAAGAATTTCTGTGGGGCAAGTCTTACCTTTTTCTTTAACATAAAGTGCTTCTGTTTCCGAACGAACTTGTTTGCACATTGCACTTTCATCAATAAGCATACATGAAAGCCAGAAGTTAGGCTCCATATTATTTCCATCGTATGGATTCATTGAAACCGGTAAATCTTTAAATGCTTCCTTGTATCTGTTATAAATAGCCTTTTTACGCTCAATATGCTCTTCAAGATATCCCATCTGACCACGAACAATGCCCGCAATAACATTGCTCATACGGTAATTGTAGCCAAGTTCCTCGTGCTGATACCATGGTGCATTTTCACGACTTTGAGTTGACCACTTACGAACTTTATTCGCAGCCTCTAAGTCGTCTGTAAGGAACATACCGCCTGAACTACCGGTGATAATCTTGTTACCATTGAAACTGATTGCATTGTACTGACCGAATGTACCCGTCTGCTTATCCTTATAAGATGCACCAAAGGACTCCGCTGCATCCTCAATAAGAATTGCATTGTGTTCGTCACAAATTGCACGGATTTCGTCAAGTTTACCCGGAGTACCATAAAGATTTGCTACAACTACAACCTTAACATCCGGATAAAGTTCAAATGCTTTTTTGAGTGCCACTGCATCCATATTCCATGTTTCATATTCCGTATCAATGAAAACAGGAACACCACCTTCATAAACAACAGGATTAACCGTTGCATCAAAGGTCATATCACTGCAGAAAACTTTATCACCGGGTTTAACACCTGCGAGTTTTACACACATATGAAGAGATGCTGTGCCGCAAGAAAGAGCAACCGCATATTTACAACCAACTTTTTCCGAAACAAGACGTTCAACTTCATTTATATTGGCACCAACGGTTGACATCCAGTTTGTTTCATAAGCCTCTTGCATATATTTAAGTTCATCACCGTGCATTGTAGGAGTCGCAAGCCAAATTTTCTCGTTTGTCATTTTCTTTTCTTCCTTCTTCTTTCTGATTGAAGCGACAATCTGTCCGATTTTTTCTTCCACTAATTTATGATTATCAGCATACTGCTCTTGTGTATAAGCTGAAACCTCTTTTTCTTTTGCTCGAATACCCTGTACACCCTTAATGAAGATTTCCTCAATATCCTTCGGGTTTTCAACCTTGTTTGCATCGCAGAAACCACGAGACAGTATTGCCATTTGGGAACCAAGAGAATAGTGCTCTGTAATGATGTTTTCTGCAGGTAACGTACCATAGCCTACACGGGCAATTCCGCCGAATCCGAATTTGATACCCTTTTTACGAAGTTTTTCGCAAAGTGTGGGTACTGTGCCGTCTATAAGTAACTCGAACATAAAATCTTTGCCGTAAGCCAAATGCAGGTCATTAAGACCGATATGTACCTCATCTATGCCAGGAACTTCCAATATGTTGTCAATATCCTCATATGCCTCAGCAGTTTCAACAAGAATTATTGTTTTTACTCTACCGTCAACATATCTTATAAAGTCCTCAACTTCTTTCCTTGTTTTGAAGTATGGAAGCATTATCACATCCGCACCGGCTTCGATTGTCTGATTGATTTCTTCTCGTGACCCGTCATACATATGGTTGATTCGCACCTGAAGTTCTGCGTCAGTAACAACAGGACGAAGTTTTTTAATATCTTCAATTGTATGGTGTGACTGAACCGTATCCATTCCACCTTGACGTAAATCCTTGTCGATGTACTCCATATCAACCCAAACACGGTCAACACCTGCTTTCTGAGCAATCACCGCGACCTCAGGGTTGTTTGTAATATACATTAGCGTAAGTGACATTTTACCACCCTTTTATATATGATTAGTGCCCACAGCACACAATACAGGCACAATAACACATTTTGAGTATGTTCTTTTGTATTATACTATTTTATAATGAAAAAGTCAATGATAAACGACATTAAAACAAATATATGTTGAGAAAAAAATGCACAAAAAATTTATCAATATTCCTACTAAATTTTGTTAACAGAAGAATATGTTTTCATTGACTTTATACTTTCGGTTATTATATAATAGTGTGTAAAATTTAATTTGCCATATTTTGAGATTTTTCAAAAATTTATAGGGAATACTTAATTTTTATAATCTTGTAAATCTTTCCCCCACGGGTATAAGCCCAAAGAGGAGTTTAAATTTATATATTTGGAGAGATATGTATGGAAAGAAAAGTCGGTACTGTATCAAGAGGTATTCGCTGTCCTATTATTAGACAGGGTGATAATCTTGTTGATATCACAGTTACAAGTGTACTTGAAGCAGCTGAAAGCGAAGGTTTTTCACTTCGTGACAGAGATGTTGTTTCTCTTACCGAATCAATCGTAGCACGTGCTCAGGGTAACTATGCATCAGTTGACGATATTGCTGCTGATGTTAAAGCAAAACTTGGCGGAGAAACAATAGGTGTTATCTTCCCTATCCTTTCAAGAAACCGTTTTGCAATCTGTCTTCGTGGTATTGCAAAGGGTGCAAAAAAGGTTGTTCTTATGCTCAGCTATCCAAGTGATGAGGTTGGTAACTCACTCGTTACTTATGACCAGATTGACGAAGCGGGAATTAACCCTTATTCAGATATTCTTGATGAAGCAAAATACAGAGAACTTTTTGGTGAAAACAAGCACGAATTCACTGGTGTTGACTATGTAGCTTACTACTCAGATATAATTAAAGAAGCAGGTGCAGAAGCTGAAATCATTTTTGCAAATCAGCCTAAAACAATTCTTAACTATACTGACTGTGTTCTTACTTGCGATATTCATACTAGACAGAGAACAAAGAGAATTTTAAAAGCTGCAGGTGCCAAAGTTGTTTGCGGACTTGATGATATTCTCAATGCTCCTGTAAACGGTAGCGGTTGTAATGAAAAATATGGTCTTCTTGGTTCAAATAAATCAACAGAAGATACAATCAAACTTTTCCCAAGAGATTGTCAGGGTCTTGTTGAGGACATTCAGGCTGAGTTCTTAAAGAGAACAGGCAAACATATTGAAGTTATGGTTTACGGTGATGGTGCATTCAAAGACCCACAAGGTAAAATCTGGGAGCTTGCTGACCCGGTTGTATCCCCTGCTCATACTGCAGGTCTCATCGGTACTCCAAACGAATTGAAACTTAAATATCTTGCTGACAACGATTTTAAGAATCTTTCCGGTGCTGAACTTAAAGAAGCAATTTCTAACAGTATTAAAGCAAAACAGGATAATCTTGTTGGTAATATGGCATCTCAGGGTACTACTCCCCGTCAGCTTACTGACCTTATCGGTTCACTCTGCGACCTTACAAGTGGTTCAGGTGATAAGGGTACACCAATTATTCTCGTTCAGGGATATTTTGATAACTACACAGACTAACGGAGGTAATGAAAATGGATTGTAATGTTAGACCCGAAACAATGGAAAGAATTACCACCAAAGCATTAGCAGATGCTTTTATTGAAGAACAAGTTAAGGCAGTTCGCGAACAGGTTGGTGACAAAAAGGTTCTTCTCGCTCTCTCCGGCGGTGTTGACTCATCAGTTGTCGCTGCTCTTCTCATCAAGGCAATCGGAAAACAATTAGTTTGTGTTCACGTTAATCACGGTCTTATGAGAAAGAATGAAAGTGAAAACGTTATTGAGGTTTTCGGCAAAGAGCTTGATGCAAACCTTATCTACGTTGATGCTACTGACCGTTTCCTTGACCTTCTTGCAGGTGTTAGCGACCCTGAAAGCAAAAGAAAGATTATCGGTGCTGAATTTATCAATGTTTTCGCAGACGAAGCAAGAAAGCTTGAAGGTGTTGAATATTTAGCACAGGGTACAATTTATCCTGATATTCTTGAAAGTTTTAAACAGGCTGAAGGTAAAAAAGCTGTTAAGTCACACCACAATGTTGGCGGACTTCCTGAAGACCTTAACTTCCAGCTTGTTGAACCAATTAAACTCCTCTTCAAGGATGAGGTTCGTGTTGTTGGTGAGGCTCTTGGTCTTCCTCACGCTATGGTTTATCGTCAGCCATTCCCGGGACCCGGTCTTGGTGTTCGTTGCCTTGGTGCAATCACACGTGACAGACTCCATGCTCTTCGTGAGGCAGATGCAATTCTCCGTGAAGAATTTGACAAGAACGGTCTTGCTGAAAAGGTTTGGCAGTACTTTATTGCTGTGCCGGACGTTAAGAGTGTTGGCGTTAAGGATGAAAGCCGTTACGAAGGCTGGCCTGCAATCATCCGCGCTGTTAATACAAAGGATGCTATGAGTGCCACAATCGAGGAAATTCCTTATGAGGTTCTTCATAAGGTTACTTACAGAATCACACATGAGGTTGACGGAATTAACCGTGTCCTCTATGACCTTACTCCAAAGCCAATCGGCACAATCGAGTGGGAATAATACACCAAATTTTAAACGCTCCGGTTATCGGAGCGTTTTTTTATTGCGTGATTCTTTTGCTGTCGTAAACAAATAATCATAAAAATCTATTACATTATATTTGTGTATCGTCAACAAAAAGCACCCTTGACGCAGAGTAAACAGCTTTCGGAGTGCTTTTTTCTATAGAAAAATCAAATAGTATACAATTATGAACAATCTTTTTAACATTTGTATATTTTTACTTATTATTCAACATATTGCATAAATTGTAAGAAATTACATTGTTTATACACAAATAGTGGATTTTTGACATATTTTACAAAAAAATTATTCATCATATTATATTTTTATGCTACTTGACATATTTTGGCGAAAGGAATATAATGAAGTCGAGCTCAGAAAAAGCACATTTTAATTATTTAAAAGGTGTCCTATCGCTTTTTCCGAACAAATATTTTATTGGGAGGAATGATATATGAGAAGAAGATTATTTACTCTAATTCTTGCGACAATTCTTATTTTCAATTTCATTTTGGTCGTACCTGCGGCAGCTCAACAGGTAACGGCAATTACTAGTGGTTTTACAAATGTTGAATTTTCAAATGGTTACTTTGGGTACTGTATAGACCGTGATTTACACGGTGCATACACCAATGATGTATTCTATGAACATGACACATCAATTGCTAAAAGTAATATTGATAACAGTGATATTTCTCAATATCTAAAAATCTTATTCACTCAACATTTTAATGATTTGTTTGTCTCTGATGGCAACGGTGGATATATTTTGGATAACAATAAAAAAGACTCTGTTATCCCACAGGCAATTTACAACCTTTCGGATGGACAATACATCTGGGGTGAATCAAAGAATCTTATAAACTCAGTTAAAGCTTATACCGGTTCTGCAATTCCTGATGAGGGATACACCATTACACTTAACAATGGTGATGTTATTACTTTCTACTTTATGGCATTAGAGCCTGAAAAAACCGACCAGCAAACTTTCTTTGCTTACAAAATCACAGTAGGTAATCAGCCAACTCACCAACATGACTATGATGAAAACAATTGGGAATCTGATGAAGATAATCACTGGCACGAATGTGATTGTGGTGACAAGAAGGATGTTGCTCCTCACGAAGGTAACGAACCTGATTGTATTCACCCATCAATCTGTGAAGATTGCGGTAAGGAATTAGAAGGTGTTAACCCTGATAATCATACAGGTAATACAGAAATAAGAAATCAGAAACCTGTTACTGAATTTGAAGATGGTTACACAGGCGACACATACTGTAAAGATTGCGGTGAACTTATTGAAAAAGGCACTGTAATTCCTGCTACTCACCAACACGACTATGACGAAAATAATTGGGAATCTGATGAAGATAACCACTGGCACGAATGTGATTGTGGTGACAAGAAAGATGTTGCTCCTCACGAAGGTAACGAACCTGATTGTATTCACCCATCAATCTGTGAAGATTGCGGTAAAGAATTAGAAGGTGTTAACCCTGATAATCATACAGGTAATGAAGAAATAAGAAATCAGAAACCTGTTACTGAATTTGAAGACGGTTACACTGGAGACACATACTGTAAAGATTGCGGTGAACTTATTGAAAAAGGTTCAGTAATTCCTGCAACTCACGAACACGACTACAATGAAGAAAATTGGGAGTCAGACGATGACAACCACTGGCATGAATGTGATTGTGGCGACAAGAAAGATGTTGAGGAACACATCTTCGTAGATGGTGAATGTATCTGCGGTAATAAATCAGAAGATGACAATGAAAAACCAGATGATGGCGAAGTTCCCGGCGGTAGCTTAACACCGGGTGATGGTGATAAGCCAAGTGATGGTGATAAGCCGAGTGATGGTGAGAAACCGGACAATGAGCCAAACGAAAACCCGGACACAGATGCTGTCACAAATGTAACATTACCATTAGTTATATTAATCGCAAGTGCGATAGGAATTGTATTCATTACCTACCGCAAAAAAGAACTTGACATTATCTAAGTTCTAAATCCAATACTGTATATACCCTGCTATGGTTGATTATAAATCGTAGCAGGGTATTTTTTCTTGTAAAAATGTTCACTTTATGCTAGAATGGTTTAAAGGTTGGTGATAATATGCATAATATTACATTTGAACAATTCAACAGAGCTGAATTCGGACTTTATAACGGAAATCCCATACTTAAAAATCCTTGGAACAGTTTTGTAATTGCTGACCCAAGTGTTATCACTCCCAATATTTCCCACGACGGAAAGTGGCATCTTTTCTGTCATACATTTTTCGGAGTTTACGGATATCAAAGTGCGGACGGAATTAATTTTAAAAGCACAGGCAAAATTGTTAATCGTGCTATGCGACCAAACATCAATTATATTGATGGTACGTATTATCTGTTTTTTGAGAGAACAAGACCTGTGATTTTCAATCTATTAAGCCTTGTAGGTGCAAAGTGGAAATCAGAGATTTACTGTGTGACATCAAAAAACTTAAAAGATTGGTCAAAGCCCTTTTTAGTTATCGGCAAAACACGTGATTACGAAGAATGTAAACAAGGAATTGCCATTTCAAATCCGTTCCTTTTAAATACTGATAATGGATATAGAATGTACTATTCCTGTGGGCAGACTTTTATTAAGGACTGTGGTTTTTGTGAGCCTACCCACATCAGTTTCGCAGAAAGTCAAAGTATTACAAGTGACTATATTTCAAGGGAAAAACCTATTATCAGTCCTGACAAGAATGTTCATTATCTCAATCTTTGTTCAGGCTGTTTAAAGGTATATAAACTAAAGGATTGTTACATTGGACTTCAAAACGGACTTTTTGAAGAAAATGGAAAAAGTCACTCTGCAATTATGCTTTTAAAATCCGATGATGGTGTGAATTTTGAGTTTGTAAAGCCTTTCTTAGTTCCACAAATGCAAGGAAACAGCAACTGGATGAAACAATATGTTTATGCTTGTTGTCTTACTTATTACAATGGCAAATTAAGGCTTTATTTCAATGCACGTAATGTTTCGAACAATTTGACCGGCAGAGAATGTATAGGTATTTATGAGGCGGATGTGTGAAACTATGAAAAAAAGTAAAAAAGCATTAAAAGTTATAGGTTCGGTGGCGTTGGCTGTAGTGGTTGGTGCAGGTATATGGCAAATAGCAGTTCGTCAGCAATCAAAGAAATACAATTTGATTACACTTGATACAAGTAATGTGCCATCCCCTATTACATCTCCTACAAAAGAAGACGATATTCAATTAAGTGAAGTTAAAATGCACTATTCAGTTTATGGTGAAAAAGGTCATCCTTTAATTCTCGTTCACGGTAACGGTGGTAGTCAGAATTCACTTAAAGAGGCTGCTACATATCTTGCAAATAACTATGTTGTATATGTTATTGAAAGTCGTTGTCACGGACAAAGCAGTGACCCGGGAGTCATTTCATATGACTTAATGGCGAGGGATATTAAAGAATTCATTGAAGCTTTAGGACTCCATAAGCCTTATCTTATGGGGCATAGTGATGGCGGAATAAATGCACTTACAGTTGCCTATACATATCCTGATTTACTTGGTGGATTCGTTTCTTGTGGTGCAAACACAACACCTGATACATTCAAGCCATATTTTACAATTGGTGTTAAAGTGAATGACATTTTCAATCCAAACAAGTTAAATGACATGATGCTCACACAACCACAGATAAATGAAGAATTGCTTTCAAAAATCACCTGCCCTGCTTACATTGTTGCAGGAGAATATGATATTATGTGGTTGTCTGATTCAGTACTAATTCACGAGAATATCAAAGGAAGTAAAATTGCAATTATCAAAGGCGGAAATCACTCGTCTTACATTTCACAAGACGGTAAGCAGGCATATGTTCTTGCACACGAGTTTTTCAGTTCAATTGAGCAATAATTTCAGAGGGTAGTTAACTACCCTCTTTTTTCGTCAATTTATGAATATCTGTACATTATGTCTATTTACTATTGTCTTTTATATAGCTTTATGGTTAAATAAATCTATTAACAATATAAGGGGAATTTTGTTATGAAAAAAAGTAAAAGAATAATAGCTATATTACTGGTAGTTATTATGCTGTTATCTTGTCTGCCAATATCTTCAATGGCAGTCAGCGGTAATGTTCCTACCGACATTATTGCTATGTCAAGTCAAGTTGCCGTTGAACTTGAACAAGAAGGCATTGTTCTTCTTGAAAACGAGGATAACGTTTTACCTATCGGCAATAAAAAGGTAAATATCTTTGGTGCAGGGTCTGTTGTGCCTTTTTTAGGTGGTGCAGGTTCGGGGGCTATTACAACTGATGACCCCGTAACCTTTTATGAGGCACTCGACGAAAACGGAATTAACTATAATCCTGAACTCCGTGCCCTTTATGAACAGGAATGTAGTGGGAATGAAACACCAAAAACAGGTAATACTGTTGTAAACAACCTTCTTCAATTAGTTCTTGCAAAGAATTCTCTTGAAGAAATGGTTTGTGAAAAGCTTACTGATGAAGTCATGAAGAATGCAGTTGCTTTTTCAGATACTGCAATTATTATGATTAGCCGTACAAGCAGAGAAACTGCAGATATTCCTGAGGAAGTTCTTAGACTCAGCGAAGAAGAAGTTAAACTCGTTGAAAAAGTAACATCTTTATTCCAAAATGTTATTGTGCTCTTTAACACAGGTAATGTTATGGAAATGGGTTGGCTCGAAGAATATGAAAGCATTAAGGCTGCTGCTATGGTATGGATTCCAGGCGAATTCGGTATGAGAGCAGTTGCGCAGATGCTCACAGGTGAAGTAAATCCATCAGGCAGACTTACTGATACAATTTCTTACAGAATAAGTGACCATCCATCAAGTGAGTGCTTTGGCACACATGAATATGATGGTGGTGGATATTACGTTGAATATCTTGAAGGTATTTACGTTGGTTACCGTTACTTTGAAACATTTGCAAAAGACAAGGTTCAGTACCCATTTGGATATGGACTTTCATATACAGAATTTGAAAAAGAACTTGTTTCTTATGATATTAGTGAAGAAACTATAACAGTAAATGTTAAAGTTACAAATGTAGGTAATGTTAGTGGTAAAGACACCGTTCAGATTTATTACAGTGCCCCCTACTATGACGGCGGAATTGAAAAGAGTGCAATCTGTCTTGCAGGTTATGATAAAACCGGCATGCTGTCACCCGGAAAGAGTGAGACCGTATCAGTAGAATTCAAAATCAGCGATATGATGTCCTACGACAAAGATAATCTTGAGGCATGGATTCTTGAAAAGGGCGATTACAAAATTATTCTTGCTGAAAATGTCCGCGAACACATTGATTCATTCACATACACAGTTGAAAACGATGTTGTAGTTAAATATGATACTGTTTCAGGTAATGAAATCAAAAACCTCTTTGATTTTGCATACAGCGATTTCATAATTCTTTCAAGAAATGATTTTGACGGTACATATCCAGAAGCAAGAGTGCTTACTGCTACTGACGAAATTTTGAATCCTGACCAACTCCCTGAGCCTACACTCGTAGGTGAAGCACCAAAAATGGGAGTGGAATATGAAACACCCATTATGCTTCAGGATGTATATGATAACCCTGAACTTATGGACAAATTCCTTGACCAGTTAACTCTTGAAGAAATGATTTGGCTGGTTTGTCATAGTGGTTACGAAACACAGGGCATTGACAGACTTGGTGTTCCAAAGACCTATGATAACGACGGTCCTTCCTGCGTTAAAGGCGCTCACGGTCAAACATATTTTGATTGTGGTACGGCTTACCCTTGCGCAACAGCAATAGCCTGTACTTGGAACGATGACCTTGCGTATAAAATGGGTGAAAGTGCAGGTATTGAAGCCGATGCTATGGATACAGACATCTGGTATGCACCCGGTGCAAACATTCACAGAAACCCTATGGGCGGAAGAAACTTTGAGTATTTTTCCGAGGACCCTATTATTTCCGGTAGAATGGCAGCAGGTATTGTTGCGGGTGCAAAATCCAAGGGACTTATTACAACTATCAAGCATTTTGTTCTCAATGAACAAGAATCACACCGTAACGGTATTTTTACTTGGGCTGATGAACAGACATTACGTGAAATCTATTTAAAGGCATTTGAAATCCCAGTAAAAGAAGCTGGTTGTGACGGAATCATGTCTGCTTACAACAGAATCGGAACTAACTGGTGTGGTGGATGTTCTGAACTTCTCAATGACCTTTTAAGAACAGAATGGGGTTATACAGGATATGTTGTTTCTGATTATTCTAGCAACATGACAGGTTCAGGTTATATGAGCCCTGCTGTTGGTGTTTACAATGGTAACGACACAATGCTTACAGGCATGTGGCTTATCAGTATGCCTTCCCATATTATTGAAATGGAAAAGGCTTATTATAATGACCCAATCGGTTTCGGTACTGCTCTTCGTGAGGCTTGCAGAAATATTATGAATGTTAAGATGAAAACAAAAGCTTTTCTTGAGCCAAGTGAAGATGCCCCTTATCTTACAGACCTTTTCATTAAACCTGATGAATGGGAATTTGAAGAACCATATACAATCTCGAATATTATATATCTCTTTAAAAATGTGGTAAATGCAATAATTCTTATTGTGAGAATTATAATGTAACAGGATTTTGGACGGTAGCTTTGCTACCGTCCCTTATTTTGCTCTTGAAATTCTTATTAGAAAAGTATATAATTACTTTGATAAATTTATAACAAATTCAAAGGGGTTATTTTTATGGCAAGATATGCGATTTATGGTGCAGGGTCACTTGGTACTGTACTCGGTGCATTCATTACAAAAAACGGTGGCGAGGTTGACCTTATTAACAGAAACAAGGCTCACGTTGAAGCACTTAATACAAAAGGTGCAAAGATTATCGGCACAGTTGATATGACAGTACCTGTAAAGGCTATTACTCCTGACCAAATGGAAGGAAAATATGACGTTATTGTTCTTCTTACAAAGCAGTTATTTAACAAGGAAGTTGTAACAATGCTTAAGGATTATCTTACTGATGACGGAGTTATTGTAACACTTCAGAATGGTATTCCTGAACCGGGAATTGCTGAAATTATAGGCACAGAGCACACTATGGGTTGTGCTGTTGAATGGGGTGCAGCACTTGTTGAGCCCGGTGTTTGTGAACTTACAAGTGATAAGGATTCACTTTCATTCCATATGGGTAAAATGGACGGCATTACTGATTCACAGTTTAAAATGGTTAAAGATTTGCTCGAAATGATGTGCCCTGTACACGAAGAAGAAAATCTTATGGGTGCTCGGTGGTCAAAGCTTTTAATAAACTCTACTTTCTCAGGTCTCGGTACAGTAGTTGGCGGTGTTTTCGGAGATGTTACTGAAGACAAAGATGCACAAAAGGTTGCAGTTCGTTGTATGAAAGAGATTATTGATGTTGGTCACGCATCAGGTGTGGAATTCGCTCCTGTTCAAGGCAAAAACATTGTCGGCCTTTTCTATTGGAAAGGTGCCCTTAAACGTGCATTTGCACAGTTTTTACTCCCAATTGCATTAAAGAAACACAGAGATATTGAACCGTCAATGCTTCAGGACTTAAAGAAAAACAAGCCTTGTGAGGTTGATGCAATCAACGGTGTTGTCTGTGATTTTGGAAAGAAGCACGGTGTTAAAACACCGATTAACGACAGAATCGTTGAAGTTATTAAGAAAATTCAGAATGGGGAACTTAAAGCAGAAGCAAAAAATATTCACCTTTTCGATGACCTTCTTTAATTATTATACAAAACAACCAAAGAGATGAGAGTTTTTTCTCTCATCTCTTTTTTATTTAGTTCTTATAATCTCTTGAATTTACCTTATAAATCGTTTATAATGTTTGTAATTGTGTACTATTGTAATTTATTGTAAATAGAGTAAAGGAAAAGGTTGGAAAATGGAACTTTCAAAGAAAAATGTTAAAATTATTCTTGGTATAATTACTTTTGCTATTGCACTTCTGGTGGTATCGCAGAATATCTCAGTTGTAATTACCATTTGGAATAGTATTTTAAAGATTTTTTCTCCTATAATTGTAGCTTTTGCAATCGCATTTATGCTCAATATTCCTATGATGATTATTGAAACAAAAATCTTTGGCTTTATGCAGAAAAGTAATAAAAAGGTAGTGAAAAAACTTATCCGTCCCATTTCACTTATTTCAACCTTAATATTTACCTTTGGGCTTATTGTTCTTTTACTTTTCATCATTATTCCGCAACTTACAGATTCGGTGAATTTGATTATTCAAAAAATACCACAATACTACAATTCAGTTGTTTTGTGGGTTGAAAACCTTGTTGCAAAACACAACATTGATTTTAATACAGAGATTTTGAATATAAATTTTGACAATGTTAAGAATTTAGCAAACAAATTCCTCACATCTGAAAACACAAACAATCTTGTAAATATGACCTTTGACTTTACATCATCCCTTATTTCCGGTCTGACAAGCTTTTTATTAGGTTTTATTATTTCAATTTATATGTTGGCAGAAAAGGAAAGAATTCTTGCGTTTTTTAAAAGATTGTTTGGCATTATATTACCTGAAAATATATTTAATGAGGGATGCAAAATCTGTCAGATTACCTCATCTTCATTCTCGAGTTTTATAAGCGGACAGTTTACTGATGCAATTATCCTCGGGTTACTTTGCTTTTTGGGTATGAGTATTTTCCAATTTCCAAATGCTGCGGTTATATCTGTAATTATAGGTGTTACGGCACTCATTCCTGTTATAGGTCCGCTTATCGGTGAATTTATAGGTTGCTTTATTATTCTTATGGAAAATCCCTTTAAAGCGTTATTGTTCCTTATATTCATACTTATTTTACAAGCTGTTGACAACAACATAATTTATCCTAAGGTTGTTGGTAAATCGGTTGGTATTCCCGGAATACTCGTTCTTGTTTCGGTTGTTATCGGCGGTAATGTAGGCGGTTTGTTAGGTGTACTTTTAGGTGTTCCGAGTGCTTCTGCTTTATATTCTATTATTACTGATTGGATTAACACTAAAAAGAAAAAGTCAGAAGTTGAAAATGTACCTGCTGAAGAAGCAGTTGAATGTGAATAATCTTGGTAATTGATAACTTGTAGGTGAATTATATGCGTAAATTAGGTTTTGATAATGAAAAATATCTCCGTATGCAATCAGAACACATTAAAGAAAGAATAAGCAAATTTGGTGGTAAGCTTTACCTTGAATTTGGTGGCAAAATCTTTGATGATTACCATGCTGCAAGAGTTCTGCCCGGTTTTAAGCCTGACAGTAAAATGAAGATGCTTTTGCAACTTAAAGGTGATGCTGAAATCATTATTGCAATCTGTGCAAAGGATATTGAGAAAAATAAAATTCGTAGTGACCTTGGTATAACTTATGACCTTGACGTACTTCGTCTTATAGATATTTATCACGGTTTTGGTCTTTTTGTTGGCGGTGTTGTACTCACTCAGTATTCAAACCAGCCATCGGTTACTGCATTTGAGCAAAAACTTCAGAATCTTGGTATAAATGTTTATCGTCACTACCCTATTGAGAATTACCCTCTTGATGTTCAACTCATTGTAAGTGACGACGGATACGGTAAAAATGATTATATTGAAACCACTCATCCGCTTGTTGTTATTACAGCACCGGGTCCCGGTAGCGGTAAAATGGCAGTTTGTCTTTCTCAGCTTTATCACGAGCACAAACGCGGAATCAAGGCAGGGTATGCTAAATTTGAGACATTCCCTATTTGGAATTTACCACTCAAACATCCTGTTAACCTTGCCTATGAGGCTGCAACTGCAGACCTTAACGATGTTAATATGATTGACCCGTTCCATCTTGAGGCTTATGGTGAAACAACTGTAAACTACAACCGTGACGTTGAGAATTTCCCTGTACTTAACACAATTTTTGAGGAAATTTACGGTGAATCTCCATATAAATCACCTACTGATATGGGTGTTAATATGGCAGGTAACTGCATTATTGACGACGATGTTGTTTTAATGGCATCAAAGAAAGAAATATTACGTCGTCACTGTAATTATCTTGTTCAACAGAAGAATAATAAAAAAGTTTCAAGTGAGTTATATAAAATTGAACTCATTATGAAGCAACTTAACATAAGCACTGACGACAGACCGGTTGTTGCAGCTGCATTAAATCTTTCCGAAACAACCAATGCACCTGTTACTGCTATCGAATTGCACGATGGCAGAGTCATTACCGGTAAGGCATCCGACCTTTTAAGTTCATCCTCTGCGATGCTTTTAAATGCTTTAAAGGCACTTGCAGATATTGGCGATGACGTTCTTCTTATCTCACCTACTGTATTTGAACCAATCAAGGAATTAAAGATGAAAATGCACGAGATGGATACAAGTCTTCATCCTGACGAAATTCTTATTGCTCTTTCAATTTGTGCTACTATGAACCCGTTGGCAAAACAGGCACTCGATGCAATCAAGGGCCTCAAGGGTTGCGATGTACACGCAACGGTTGTTCTTTCAGATACAGATAAGGAAACCTTACGTAAACTCGGCACAAATGCTACCTACGAGCCATATAAAAAGAACGATAATTTATATTATAATTAAATAGTTGAAAGGTTGAGCAAAAACTCAACCTTTTGTTATTTTATTAACAAAATCACCTTGACATAAAATGAAGATTTTTATATACTTATAATGTAAAAATTTATGCTCAGTTTTGAGGAGGAAGTGTTTTTATGGATTCAAAATATGAATCACTGTTTACACCTTGGAAAATAGGTAATGTAGAAATTAAAAACCGTATTGTTATGTGTCCTATGGGTGGTACATCACTTTTCGGTTGGTTTGAACTTGGCGGTTGTCATTTTGACAAGGAAGCCGCTAAACTTTTCTTGGAAAGAGCTAACAACAATGTTGGTCTTATTATCCCCGGTATCGCACCCCTTCGTGATACATTCTGGGGAAAATGGCTTTGGCAGAATCCAAAAATGTTTGAAGAACTTAAGGAATTTATGGATGAAATCCATAAAACAGGTGCAAAGCTCTTTATTCAGTTAACTGCAGGTATGGGCAGAAGCTGGGCTATTACTGAACTTGTAGCACCTCTCCACAAAAACAAGTTCACTCGTGCTCTTATTAAACCAATTCTTGATACTTCTCACGAATTGGCATCTCCAAGCCCACAACCTTCTCGCTGGGCTCATGATATTATCTGTCCTGAAATGACAAAGCACCAAATCAACGAGATTATTGAAGCATTCGCAAAAACTGCAAAACTTTGCCGTGATGCAGGTGTTGACGGTGTTGAAGTTCACGCTGTTCACGAGGGTTATCTTCTTGACCAGTTTGCTATTGAATTCTTCAACAAGCGTACTGACGAATACGGCGGAAACTTTGAAAACAGATACCGCTTCGCAGTTGAAGTTGTTAAGGCAATCAAAGAGGCTTGCGGTGATGACTACCCTGTTTCACTTCGTTACTCTGCCGTATCAAAGATGAAAGGCTTCTGCGAAGGTGCAATGCCCGGTGAAGAATACACCGAAGTTGGCCGTGATATGGAAGAATCTGAAAAGGCTGCTAAATACTTGCAGGATGCCGGTTACGACATGCTCAATGCTGACAACGGTACATACGACTCTTGGTATTGGTGTCACCCACCAATGTATATGCCACAGAACTGTAACCTTGACGACGTAGCACATATTAAAAAGTTTGTTGATATTCCTGTTGTTTGTGCAGGTAGAATGGAACCTGATGTGGGTGCTCAGGCTGTTGCAGACGGTAAAATTGACGGTGTTGGTGTTGCTCGTCAGTTCCTTACCGACCCGGAATGGATTACAAAGATTATTGAAGACAGAATTGAAGAAATCAAACCTTGTATCTGCTGTCACGCAGGTTGCTTCAACTTCTCATCTTCAAAAGGTCATGCTAATACTCAGGACCTTCTTGACACAATGGGACTTTCTCGTTGTGCACTTAACCCAAAGACAATGCAGTCAAAAAAATACAAGATTGAGCCTGCTAAGAAACAGAAGAAGATTGCTGTTATCGGTGGCGGTATTGGTGGTATGGAGGCTGCTATGGTTTGCGCACAGCGTGGTCACAAGGTTGACCTTTACGAAAAGAGCGACAAGCTCGGTGGTGTATTTATTGCCGCTGCTGCTCCGTCATACAAAGAAAAAGACCGTGACCTTATTGCTTGGTATAACCGCGAAATCAAGCGTTACGATGCAATTACAATTCATATGAACACAGAGATTAAGGATATTGCTTCTCTCGGTGCTGACGAAGTAATCGTTGCAACAGGTTCAGTTGCTAACAAGATTCCTGTTAAGGGTGCAGAAAAGGCTGTTGAAGCAATCGACTTCCTTCTTGACAACTCACTTGCAGGTGACAAGGTAGTAGTTGTCGGTGGTGGTCTTACAGGTTGTGAAATCGCTTACGAGCTCTATCTTCAGGGCAAGAAACCTGTTATTGTTGAAATGCAGGATGACCTTATCACAACTCCGGGTGTTGCACTTGCTAACACAAGCTATCTCCGTGATTTCTTCAAGACAAACAATGTTCCTGTATATCTTGAAAGCAAGACTACTGAAATCCGTGATAATGGTGTTACAATCGCAACAAAAGACGGCAAGACAATTGATTTGGACGCTGACACAGTTATCCTTTCAGTTGGTTACAAGCCTGCTCCTGTTGCAGAAAAAGCAAAGCACGTACATATTATCGGTGATGCTAACAAGGTTGGTAACCTCCGTACAGTTATCTGGGGTGCTTGGGACGTTGCAATGAAGTTATAATTTAATAAAGGCATAAAATTAGAGGAGAGTTATTGCGGACAGACAAGGATATCTGTCCCTACACTCTCCTCTTTTTATTTTGTTATTTAATTATTTGTCTTTAAATACTGCGTCAAACAATGGGAGCTTTGACGCTTTCATTACCGAGCTGAAAAGACGACCGCCCTGTACAGGTGTAATTCTGCCGAAAATCTTCATAAACTCCGCATCGAAGCCGAAAATCATAAGCTCTTGTTTATTCTCAATGCCTTTCACAATCAACTTAACCATTTTATCACAATCTGTACTGATTGCGTTTATCATTTTTTCGCCCTTTGGGGTGTTTGAACTCTGATTACGAAAAATGTCTGTCTTGGTAAAGCCGGGACAAACAACTGATACATAACATTTACCTCTTAAATCCTCTCTTAAAGACTCTGTAAAGGATTTAAGGGCTGCTTTACTTGCGGAATATGCAGATGTACCTGCAAGTGACATTAAAGCCGCAGAAGAAGCAACATTAATAACAGCAGGGGTGTTTGATTCAAGAAGAATGGGCAACAATGCCTTAATTGAATAAACCGCTGAATAAAAGTTGACATTCATTACATTTTCAATTTCTTCTATTGAGTAGTTTTGTGTCTTATTGAATTTGGGCAAAACACCTGCATTATTAATAAGCACATCGGGATGAATGTCATTTTCTTTAATATTTTTCACAAATTCAAACCAATTCTCTTTAACTGAAACATCAAAAAGCTTATATGTAAAATTTTCGGAATACTCCCCTAACTCACTTATAAAGTTTTCTGTTTTTCCCTTGTTTCTTGCGATGCCTATAACCTTACAATTGTGCTTTTTAATAAGTGTTTCCGCAATACCCTTACCAATACCTGATGAAGCACCTGTAATAATTACTGTTTTATTGTCAATCCAATTACTCATAATTTCTCTCATTTATAATTCTTGATAAAATGCTTATAGAATGCCACACAGTTTGCAACTGAGTCAACATCAATATTTTCGTTTTCAGCATGAACTGATGCTAACTGTTGTGCTGAAAGTTTTATTGGTGCAAAACGAAGCACACATTCACAAACATCAGTAAGTGTTCTTGCATCAGTACCCGCAGGCAAGATAAATGGTGATGCAGGATACTGTGGAAAAACCTCGCCGATACAGTTCATTGTATACTCGAACTGTGGTTTTGACATATCCGCAGGTCCGTGATACTCACTATCTTCAGTCATTTCAACAGTAATATCATATTTTGATGCGATTGCTTTAAACACTTTTAAATCTTTCTCAAAATCTTTTTCATCAACCGGACGGACAAATGCCTTGGCAGTACATTTTTTTGAGGATGCACTACCCTCAATATTATTGAAGGTACAGGTTGTGCCTATAAGTCCACCTGCCTGTGCATTGATTTTGGGCATTACCTTTTTGATAATTCCACCGAAAAGCCAAAGATTAGCAAACAGCATATTCATAGGAAAACCACAATATGGGCCTAAATGCTTAAACATAGCCTCAACTTGTGGATTAAGACGACGAATAAATATGTTCTGTGTCATAATCTCGTTAATAAACGCAGACATTCTCTCTACAGGTGTTGCCTTTGCTCCTGCAGTAAGACTTGCGTGACCACCGTCAGCAGTTGCAGTGCAGATAAGACTTATTCTGCCCTTTTCGTGGACTGCAACCATACCGCATTTGTCACATTTCATTCCCCCAAGAGGTGGTTCAATAAGCGCTCCTCCCTCATCAAGGATAACCTCAAATCTGATATTATTCTCAACAAAGTATTTAAGAGCAGACGGAATACCATCCCCACCTAATTCTTCGTTATGAGAAGAGCCAATCCAGATGTTGCAAGGTGGAATAAAGCCTTCATTCAAAAGCTCTTCAATTGCAGAAAATTCAGCAAAGAGAGGTGTTTTTGTATCAACTGTTCCCCTGCCCCAGATTTTTCCGTCAACGATTTCTCCTGAAAAACCTCCGTGTTCCCATTCACCACTTACTTCAACAACGTCATGATGGGACATAAGCATTATGTTTCTGTTTTCGTCCTTGCCCTTGATTTTATAAATCCAACAATCGTCTGAAAAAGTCATTTTTTCAGCAACATTATGTACGGTTGGAAACAACTCAGTCATTACGTTACGAAGTTTTAAAAATTCAGTGTCATCATAACCATCTTTAACTGAAACGGTTTTACATTGAATCATCTTTTGTAAACGACTCACATAGTATTCGATTTCTTCATCATTATAAAAAGGTTTAAATTCGGTGAGTTTTCTTGCCTTTTTACTCGCAATTGCAGTATTGACTCCAAGGATGGCAACCAAGACTATAATCAAGGCAAGTATAATAAACAGGATAATCATTCTATTCACCTCTTATTGAAAAGTACATATTTTTAATATCGTCATAAGAAAGAGGAATCATATTTCTTTCCATCAATGGTGTCATACTCATTTTTGTAAGAGTTTCGATTTCATCATCAGTTTTAACACCAATTTCAGAGAGTGTCATAGCCATTCCCATTTTCTTTTTAAGGTCAGTAATGGCATCCGCCATTTCGTATGCATCTGTAAAACCGCAATTCCGTGCAAAACTGTTTAATCTGCCATTCTCTGCCTCAGCATTGTATCTTGTGAAGAAATCCAATGTCATAGCACAGGCCTCTCCATGCGGCACTCCATATAAGTTGGTAAGCGGGAATGAACAAGCATGGCTACCTGCTGTTCTTGGGTTTGAAAATGCCACACCTGCTACAATTGATGCCTCTGCCATTTTTTCACGAGCAAGAAGGTTATCAGGTTCGCAATATGCTTTATAAAGCCACTCAAAAACAAGCTTTGTTGCGTGAACGGAACAACTTTCGCAGATTGGCTGATGCAATACACTCCACACGCTCTCAAGAGCGTGACTAAGCACATCAAGGCCCGTTGATGCAGTAACCTTTGGTGGTACACTCAAAGTAAGTCTTGGGTCAACTATGGCTGCTTTGGGGTACATAAGAGGGTCATTCATTGTTGATTTAACGTTTTTGCTTAAATCAGTCAAAACTGAAATATTTGTGATTTCACTACCTGTACCACTTGTTGTAGCAACTGCGAACATAGGGATTACTTCTTCTTTATTAATTGGTTTCCCACCTGTGTGATAACTTTCAATAATGTCGTCCCCCTTGGCAATTGCACAAGCAGCCTTGCAACAGTCCATTGGTGAGCCACCACCCAGAGCAACGGCGAAATCTGCATTATTTTCTCTTAAAACCTTTACACAAGCATTTACATTATCCGTTGTAGGATTAGGTCTTATATCAGAGAAAACATCAACAATAATGCCATTACAGTTTTTAATAATCTCGTCTGCAACTCCGTTCTTTTTTAGGGTGTTTGAGCAGACAAGCACTCCCCTTTTATATCCATATTCATTTATGATTTTTGGCAATTCGTTTATTTTATCCGTACCAAAATAAATTTTTACAGGTAAAGAAAATTCCCAACTCATTCTGCACACTTCCCTTGAATTATATTTCTTTTTTCCATTTCTTGATTTATTGTATTAAGCACTTTTTTCTTGTCAGCACTCCATTGTGGCTCAACAAGATATTTTTTAGGTGCATCACCTGTTATTCGGTGGATTACTATGTTTTCAGGTGTTTTTTCGATACAATCAAAAAGGATATCCATATATTCTTCTATTGTTAGAGGTTTGACTAAACCTTGTTTATAATCTTCATACAAATCTGTATCTTTTAAAATATGTAAAAGTTGTAGTTTAATTCCATCCGTGCCACATTTCACAGAAAAATCAACAGTATTTAAAATATCCTCTCTGGTTTCATTTGGTAAACCGATTATTATATGTGTTACAACTGTTATATCACGTTTTTTTAGCTCATTTACTGCATTTTCGTAAACTGAATTTTCATATCCTCTCCGGATATATTTTATAGTTTCTTCCTTTGTGGTCTGAAGTCCCAGTTCAACCCATACAGGCTTGATTTTATTTAGTTTTTCAAGCATATCAAGGATATTGTTCTGTAAGCAATCAGGTCTTGTACCAATAGATAAAGCAACTATATCATCTCTTTTGATTGCTGTGATAAAAACTTCTTCAAGATAGTCAACATCGCCATAAGTATTAGTATAACTTTGAAAATATGCTATAAACTTTCTTGCCTTTGTTTTATCATGCAATCGGCTTTTCGCATTCTCAATCTGTATGTTTATATTGTCACCGGATTCCGCAAAATGCGACGAGCCATTATGGCAGAAAATGCAACCGCGGGTATCAAGTGTGCCATCACGATTAGGACAGGTACAACCTATATCCAATGCAAGTTTATACACTTTTTCATTAAATTTTTCTTTTAAATATTCATTTAATGAATAGTATCTTTTCATTTTTTACCACCAACAGTATTTTACATTATTTTGTCACTTATTGCAATAATAAATACTGTCATCAGACCTTGCTATACGATGGATTTATTCGTTTTTTATTGACATAATAGGCATTTTGATTTAAAATGTCTATGTATATTTATTAAAAATGGGAAGTGATACTTTTGAAAGCAAAAACTCTTATGAACAAAGTTTGCATGAACACTGTCAGAGTACTTTTCTTTTGGATAGTATTACTTATTGTCCGTGCAAAAGTCAAAAGATATAAACCAAAGAGCAAAAACTTTATTGTTATTGGTAACCATTCTGATGGTCTTGACCCCATTTACATTATGTGTTCTTTGAAAAAATATGTAAGATTTGTTGCCGGCGACCACGTTATTTTAAATCCTTGGGCAAAGTTCTTCTTCAAAACCCTGTCCGGTTGGATTATAAAAGACAGGGACAACAATTCTTCCGTGCTTTTCAATGATATGAAGGCTGCTGCTGACGAAGGCGTGCCAACAGGTATTTTTGTTGAGGGTACAATTACACCAAACGGTGAAACAGGGTTTTTCTCACCCAGAACCGGTCAATTTGTAAAAGACCTTGGAGTATCCCTTATCACCTACCGTATCAAAGGTGGATTTTTCCACACTCCAAGATGGGGTACAGGACTTCGTCGTGGTCCTATCCGTGGCAAGGTTATGCACGAATATTCTGCAGAAGAATTACAAGGTATGACCGGCGAAGAGGTTAACGAAATCATTAAACGTGATATTTACGTAAATGCTTACGAAGAACAACGTAAAAAGCCTCGAATATATAAGGGCAAAAATCTTGCTGAACACGTTGAAAGAGTTTTGTATGTTTGTCCTTATTGCGAACAGGTTGGCACAATGCACTCAAGGGGCAACTATCTTACCTGCGATTGCGGATATCAGGTAGAATTTGGCAGGGACGGATTCTTTCACCCAAGTCAAAAAGATGTTGTTTTTGACAATATTCTTGACTGGGATAAGTGGCAAAAACCTGTATGGAAGCAAAAAGTTCTTGATGCCAAGGATGGCGAACTGATTTTTGAGGAAACAGACCAGATAGTTTATACTATGATTAAGAAAAAACGAGTTGAACTTTCTGACAATGCTACAATGCGTCTTTATAAAGACAGATTTGAACTATACCTTAATCCGAAGCAGACAATTGTAATGCCTGTTGACAAACTGAAACTTGTCTTGAATATCTCTGTTCAATCCCTTATGTTTATCGACAGCGAACATTTTCTTCATGTAAAAAGTAAAAATCCGACTGCCGCAGCGAAATATGTTGCTGCCTGGCGTCATCTTATAGGAAAAGATTATAAGTAAAAAAATTGCCGAGGTTTTTCCTCGGCTTTTTGTTATCTGTTGCCCTGCTTGTTCTCGTTTTTCATATCAGGACCATTCTTCTGGTTTGACCACTGATTATTTGTTGGAGATTTTTTGTTGTTATTGTTATTGTTGTTTTGCTGATTTTTGTTATTGTTGTTGTTTTGCTGATTTTTGTTATTGTTGTAATTGTTATTCATTATTATCACCTCGCAGTAATATTATTACCCACTATTTTTGCAAAATTACTGTTTATTTTTTCTTTAACCTATGATAGAATAATAGCAACACAAAAAGGGAGAATGAATATAATGGATTTAAACCGTTCAAGAGAGATATTTTTGAAAATTTATCCAAGTGAAAGACTTGCTAATAAAATTGAATACTATATAGGTCGTCACGAAGCTAAAGTTAAGTTTTTTCTATTGTTCTGTAATAAGAATCGTTGGGAAATTACACTCAAACAAAAGCCTATGATGAAACTTAGCCTGATTTATGCTTTCTTGCCCACTGTTTGGGACAGATATAAGGAAAAGAATATTCCTGAAGAGATTTTTGGGGATACAATGACCGACATTAAAATATGGATTGATGACCACAGAACAAGAACAGATGAAGATGGTCTTTTTGAGCTTCATTGGATTATGCACCATATGAATCTTAGTATTTTTAAAATTGGCAGATTACAATATCAGAAATTCATTTGGTATTTTAAAACTCCTTATAATAAAAACGGTGTTCAGATTAAACTCGGTGATAAATTCATAAACATGCATATTCCTCGCGGTGCAAAATTAGATTATGATGAATGTGTAAAATCACTTGAAATGGCAAAAGAATTCTTTGCAACATATTTCCCTGAATTTCCGAATAATAAATATGCCTGTCACAGTTGGCTTTTATATCCCGGAAACAAAAACTTTATGCCTGAAGGAAGCAACATCTTAAAGTTTGCAAGCTTGTATGAGATTATAGAGGAAAATGAGGACCCTGAATCAGCATATCTCTGGCTTTACGGACAGAAGTTTAAGAACGCTGAACTTATAAAGAATAGAAAAGAAACAGGAAATTATGGACACATTGATGTGCTTCCACAAAAATCTTCTTTGCAAAAAAGCACTATTGAGTTCATAAAAAATGGTGGTATATTTGGTGAGGCACTTGGTGTAATAATTAAATAAACAAATAATGGCAGAACACAATGTTCTGCCATTATTTTTATCGGTTTTTCAAGGACTGGCTGAACATCCAATCAACCCATTTTTCTCCTAAATAAAACTTATATGCCATTTTTAGTCCGTGACCGCAATTTTCGTAACGACTGTATTTAATTGGAGCACCAATTTCTTTTAATTTGCTAACTGCACAATCATCAATATCAATTGGTAGCATATTATCATCGGCAGAATGACTTACCCACATTGGTAAGTTTTTCATATGAGATAAATCAACATCTTTATTTTCATATAATTCAAGTAATTCGCCTGATAACGGTAGTGCACACGCAATAAATTCAGGATAATTGTAAGCCATCTGCCAGGTGCAACGTCCACCTGCTGAACCACCAATAATATATATTCTGTTCTTGTCAGCATCTACACTTGCTGCAATAAGTTCAATCAGTTCCTTTATTCCCGAGATATAATCCGCAAATGAAACATTATACTGTGTTTGCGGAATAATAATTGTACATTTTTTATTTAGCATCTTTAGATAAGGAAGATAAAATTCCTCAAGTGCTTTTCTACTGTTTCCACCATTGCCACCACCGTGAAAATACAAAACAATGGGTTGGTTTTTTATCTTACACTTTTTAACCCTAAATGCCATATTAAACTTTTCGTGAATGAAAACATGACGCTTAAATGAAGATATTGTAAAGAACTTATGTATTTTAGCATTTTTATTCTTTCTATGACCTTTTTTTGCCTGTTTTTGAGTCTTTAACGTTCCTTTGACAGTCTTACATTGATATTTATACATACCTAAAATTACTTTATATGAAATCTTGACTTGTTCATCTTTTATTATTTCATTAGGGGTAATTTGAAATGCACCCGATTTATCTCCCCAAAAAGTAATACCATTTTTTTCGTAGTATTCTTTTATTTCATTGTTTAAACACTGTGAAAAAATTCGTCTTACCTCGGGTAAATCATCATCGCAAATTTCAATAATCATACTGTCTAATTCTCGATTAAACTTTTTGGCATATTTTTCAAAACTCTCATAATAATTAGATACACAATAATATTTCATAAATCATCTTCCTTTTTTGTGTTGTCGAGGGTAAATACCCTTATATTTCTTCGGGATATTTCATATTCCAATCATTTCGTAATCTAGTCATAACATTCATTACATCAATTGAAAAATCGAGTTTCATTGTATTTTTGCCGGTTAAAACTGCTTTCTCCATATTTTCAATTTCATAACAGAGCGCATCTTCAAGTTTTCCTGCTGTGATTTCTTCTGTGTGTCCGTCATTTGTATATGTAATCACTGCTTTATTGGCTCTCGGATACTCAAAAATCTCAATATAGGCATTTTCATAACAAATAGTTGCTCTTTTAGGTTGCTTTGCATGAAGTGAAAGAGTTACACTTGCCATTTGTTCTTTATTATTTTTGATAATTATGCTTGATTGCTCGTCCGCACCGGTTTCGGCAAATCTTACTTGGGATTGAATTTCTGCATTTTCAGTTTCCATAAACATTCTCACAAGTGAAAGTGCATAAACACCGATATCGAGTAATGCCCCACCTGCTAAATCCATATTAAAGAAACGATTTGTCATATCGTACTCTTTGAAGCTACCGAAGTTCACCTGTGCAAGTCTGAATTCACCCAATATACCTGAATTGATAATCTTTTCAAGTTCATTATAAAGTGGCATATTGTAAATTGTCATAGCCTCGGCTAAAATGAGATTTTTTTCGTTGGCAAGTTTTACTGCCTTATTAAGTTCATCACTATTGAGTGTAATCGCCTTTTCACAAAGCACGTGTTTGTTGTTTTCCAATGCCTTGATGATATACTCAATATGTTTGTTGTGTAGAGTTGCTATGTATACAATATCAACACTCTCATCCACAAACAAATCATCAATGTTTTCATACACTTTTTCAATATTATACTTTTCAGCAAACGCTACTGCTTTTTCATATGTACGGTTAGCAACGGAATAAACCTTGCCACCCATTTTATTCATTTCTCTTACAAAGTCGTTTGCTATATTTCCACAACCTAAAATTGCCCAAATAAATTTGTTTGACATAATCATCACCTACTGTATTATATCACAAAAAGTTGTTGATGAATAGTAAAATTTATGATATGATTTTTTTGGTGATGATTTATGAGTATTAAAATGGCAAAACATCCTAATCCACAATTTGAAAGAAAAGAAATTGAGATTCTTGATGGCGTTTGGGACTTTGGGTTTCAAAAGGCAAAAGTTGGATTTAAATTTTCAACTGACGAGAAAAAAGCAGTTGAAATAAGAAATAGTAACAACCTTACACATAAAATCAAAGTACCCTTCTGTGTTGAAAGTGAACTTTCAGGCATTGGGTACAAAGATTTTATCAATATGGTATGGTACAAGAAAACTGTTGATATTAAAAAGAACGGAAACCGTGTTTTCCTATGTTTTGGTGCTGCCGACCACCTTACAACAGTGCTTGTAAACGGCAAATTGGCTGGTCGACACAAAGGTGGTTACACATCCTTCAGATTTGACATCACAGATGTTTCAGTTGACGGCAAAAATGAGGTTTTTGTACTTTGCGAAGACGACGTAAAAAATCCTTTTGTTATCCGTGGTAAACAGAGTGAATGGAAAAAAAGTCACGGTTGTGACTACACAAGAACAACAGGTATTTGGCAGAGTGTTTATCTTGAATATGTTCCCGATAATCACATTGAAAACTTTAAAATATACCCCGACCATAAAAATGGTCTTGTTACTATCAATTTCAGCCTTATAGGTAAAGAGAATCTCACTTGTGAAGCATTTTATGATGGCAAAGCTGTTGGCAAGGCAGAATTCAAAGATGCTTGCGGTAACGAGGTTATGCAAATCAAATTAGATGAAACTCACCTATGGGAAGTGGGTAATGGCCGTCTTTATGACCTTAAAATCACCTTTGGTGAAGATAAAGTTTATACATATTTTGGTCTTCGTAACGTACGACTTGACGGTTACAAATTCCTGATTAACGAAAAGAGTGTTTTCCAACGTCTTGTACTTGACCAAGGCTTTTATAAAAAAGGTATTTACACTGCCCCCACTGACGAAGATTTAATTAATGATATTAAAATCTCAATGGATTTAGGCTTTAACGGTGCAAGACTTCACCAAAAGGTATTTGACCCTAAATTCTTATATTATGCCGACCAAATGGGTTATATCGTATGGGGTGAATATGCAAACTGGGGACTTGATTACTCAAATCCAAAAAGCGTTGATGTTTTCTTGAACGAGTGGAAAGAAGCATTAGAGCGTGATTTCAACCACCCTGCTATTATCGGATGGTGTCCCTTTAATGAAACATGGGACTACAAGGGCAGACACCAATATGACCCGCTACTTGCAACAGTTTATGATTACACAAAGGCGGTTGACAGCACTCGTCCCTGCATTGATACAAGCGGTAATTTCCATGTTAAAACTGATATTTTCGATTTGCACGATTACAGCTATGATGTGGAATTCTTTAAAAAGAATTACGACCGTTTTATGACGGAGGATTATCTTTATCAGCACGTGCTTGTTGAAAACGGTGGCAGACAAGAATATAAAGGCGAGCCTGTATTCATCAGCGAATACGGCGGAATTAAATGGGTTAGCGACCAATCAATTAAATCTTGGGGCTACGGCGAAGACGTTAAAACTCCCGAAGAATTTGCAAAGCGTTATGTTGGTCTTACAGATGTAATTATGAGTAATTACAAAATGTTCGGTTTCTGTTATACTCAGCTTTATGATATTGAGCAAGAACAGAACGGACTTTACACTTATGACCGTGAAAAGAAATTCAACGACAAAATCTATGACAGAATTAGAGCAGTAAACACACAGACTGCTGCAATTGAGAAAGAAAATGAACAAAGATAATATTAAAGAGTTTTTTAATGCGATTGCACCAAAATGGGATAACGAGCCAATTGCTGAAAAAGAAATACTTGACATTATTTTAGATAATGCAGGAGTAAAAGAAAACAGCAACGTGCTTGATGTTGCTTGTGGTACAGGTGTATTGTTCCCCTACTATCTCCACAGAAATGTCAAGAGCATTACTGCAGTTGACTTATCCCCTGAAATGGTGAAAATTGCAAAATCCAAGTTTCCACAAGCGAAAGTAATCTGTGGTGATGCTGAAAACATGGCATTTGACAATCAGTTTGACGTTATTATGATTTACAATGCTTTTCCGCATTTCCCTGAACCTGAAAAGGTTATTAAAAACCTTGAAAAGGCTTTAAAAAGTGGTGGAAGATTTACTATTGCTCACGGAATGAGTAAAAAAGAACTTGATGCAGTGCATAAGAAATCGGCAGGAGCTGTTTCAAATGTGCTCCCTGAATGTGAAGAATTGGCATCACTTTTATCTCCTTGGTTCAATGTGGATATTTTGATTTCAAATGAAAAAATGTATCAGGTAACAGGTACTAAAAAATAAGGAGTTACTTATGAACAACTATTTCCCCGAGGTAAAGAAAAATTTTGGTTTTGGCTGTATGCGACTTCCTCGCAAAGGTCCTCTTATTGACTATGAACAAACAAAACAGATGGTTGACACCTTTTTGGAAGCAGGTTTTAACTATTTTGACACTGCTCACGGATATATGGAAATGAGAAATGAGGCTACACTCAAAAAATGCCTTACATCCCGTCATCCAAGAGAGAGTTATATTCTTGCAGACAAATTGTCAGAGGGATTTTTCAAAAAAGAAAGTCAGATAAGACCTCTTTTTGAAAAACAGTTAAAAAATTGTGGTGTTGAATATTTTGACTTTTACTTAATGCATGCACAAAATGCCACAAACTTTGAAAAATACAAGAAATGTCGTGCTTACGAAACTGCATTTGAACTTAAAAAAGAGGGTAAAATTCGTCACGTTGGACTATCCTTCCACGATAAGGCAGATGTGCTTGACAAAATTCTTACAGAGTATCCTGAACTCGAATTTGTACAAATTCAGTTTAACTACCTTGACTATAACGACGAGTCAGTTGAGGGCAGAAAATGTTACGAAGTTTGTCGCAAACACAATAAGCCAATTATCGTAATGGAGCCTGTTAAGGGTGGTAGTCTTGTAAAGTTGCCTGATGAGGCAAAAAAAGTCCTCGACGAACTTAAAGGTGGCTCACCTGCAAGTTATGCAATCCGTTTCGCAGCAAGTTTTGAAGGCATTTTCATGGTGCTTTCAGGCATGAGTGATATGGCACAGATGAATGACAATATCAGTTTTATGAAAGATTTTGTGCCATTCAATGATGCTGAATATGAAGCAGTAAGTAAAGTTTGTAAGATTATGAATGCACAACACCTTATCCCCTGCACCGCATGTCGTTACTGCGTTGACGGATGTCCTAAAAACATTCCGATTCCTGAAATTTTTGCTTGTATGAATGACAGAAAGCAATTCAAAGACTGGAATGCTGAATACTATTACGAGGATGTACATACCGCAAACAAGGGCAAGGCTTCTGACTGTATTGAATGTGGTTTGTGCGAAAAGGCTTGTCCTCAACATCTTGAAATCAGGAAACTCCTTAAAGATGTGGCAAAAGAGTTTGGCAAATAAGGTATGACAATGAAACTTACTAAATATTTATTCTGTTATTTTGTGGGGAATGAACCACACGAAGAAACTGTCCATTTTGCTGTTTCCGAAGATGGGTATAATTTCACTGCACTTAATAACAATGAACATATAATCAAACAAAATCTTGGCACAAAATGTTGCCGTGACCCATATATCTTCCGTGGTGAAGATGGTATTTTTCATATTATTGCAACGGATATGCGATGTCACGACGGATGGGCAAATAACAACTCGATGGTTGTGTGGGATAGTAAAGATTTAATTAATTGGGAAAATGAAAGAATAATTGACTTTTCCCGATTTCCTGAAACAAAAACTGCAAATCGCGTTTGGGCACCACAAGTCATATTTGATAAATCCCGTCAGGAATATATGATTTATTGGAGTAACAATAACGCTGAGGAAGGTTGGCACACTATTCCTTGGTATGCTTATACTAAAGATTTTGTAACACTTACTACTAACCCTAAAGTATTACATAATCCAAAAAGCGGAATGGCTGCCATTGACGGAGATATAATTGAAAAAGACGGTAAATTCTATTTATATGTTGCAGATGAAGAAAAAGACGGAATATGCTACCTTGTTTCTGACAAGCTAAGCGGTCCATACACAGAGCCTGAAAATAACAGGATTTCTGTTGCAGATACTGCACTTGAAGGGCACTGTACTTATAAGATTTTAGATACGGACAAGTATGTGCTGATTGCCGACCAATTTAAAAAAGGCGGTTACTTTATGCAAGAAACCACCGATTTAATTCATTTTACCGCAGTACCTAAAGAGAAAATAAGTCTTGACCATTTAAGGCCAAGACACGGGTCAGTAATGCACATTACTGATGAAGAATTTAACAGACTCATAAAAGAAAAGTGGGAGTTTTAAACTCCCACCTTTTTTATTTATGCATTCATTTTCTTTTCAAGAAGTTCCTTGATAACAGCCGGGTCACCTGCACCGCGGAGTTCTTTCATACAAGCACCAAAGAGAGCCTGTAAAGCTTTCACTTTACCACCCTTGAAATCTTCAACCGCTTTAGGATTGTCTGCGATAACCTTATCAATTACGCTATCAATAGCGGATGAATCGAATTTCTTATCAAGTCCCTGTGACTTAACGTATTCAACAGGGTCAACATTGTCTTCAACAACTGCGATAAGAACCTTCTTACCTGCATTTCTGTTGATTTCACCACTATCAACCATCCTGATAATTGTAGCCAATGTTTCTGCTGTCATTGTAAGGTCGTTAAGTGTCTTACCGTCCTTACGGAGAACACCTGCACAGTCTGTGAGAATCCATGCGGCAACATCCTTTGAATTACATCCCATATTGACGATATCCTCGTGCATCTTTGCAATCTTATGGTTTGAAATGAGCATATCAATTTCTTTTTCAGAAATTCCTGCTTCACGATACTGTTCTGCTTTTTCGTCAACTGCAACAGGCTTGTTTGCCTTGATTTCTTCAAGCCAAGCATCATCAATGATAATTGGCATAAGGTTTGCATCAGGAAAATAACGATAATCTGCTTCAGTTTCCTTATTTCTCATAGCAAAAGTCTTACCACTTACATCATCAAATCTTCTTGTTTCCTGAACAAGTTCTTCAATTTCATATTCAAGTGCGTCTATATGGCGTTGTGATTCATACTTAATTGCTCTTTCAATAGCCTCAAATGATGCCATATTCTTGATTTCAGTACGAACACCAAACTCAGTACTGCCTTCAGGACGAACAGAGATATTGACGTCACAACGCATAGCACCTTCTTCACACTCTGAAATGCCACTTGAACGGAACATTGATTTAAGTTTGTTAAGGTATGTTACAACTTCTTCAGCACTACGGAAATCAGGCTGTGTAACAATTTCAATAAGGGGAACGCTTGTACGGTTAAAGTCAACATATGAAGAATTACCGCTATGAACAAGCTTACCTGCGTCTTCTTCCATGTGAATCTGCTTAATTCTGATATCTCTTGTGCCTTCACTTGTTTTAAGTGTTACACAACCATTTGTACAAATAGGATGGTTAATCTGTGTAATCTGGTATGCGCAAGGAAGGTCAGGATAATAATAATTCTTCTTATCAAATGTTGTGTATTTATTGATATCGCAGTTAAGCATAAGTCCTGCTGTAACTGCAAGTTCAACAACTCGTTTGTTCATAACAGGCAACATACCGGGCATACCTGAACAAGCAGGACAAACGCAATCGTTTGGCTCATTTGCAGCGGAGTGACCGCCACATGAACAGAAAATCTTTGATTCGGTGCTTAACTCAACGTGAGTTTCAAGGCCCATAACAAGTTCGTATTTCATATTATTTGCCCTCCTTTTCTACACTATGAGCAAGACTTAAAAGTGTGCTTTCTTGGAAGTGATTACCCATAAGCTGAACACCGTTTGTTACAAGTGCAGGAATACCAACAAGGTTTGGTACTGCTGTGAACACGCTTTCAGCGAATACTTTTCCGAATGCATCTTTGATGTCGTAAGCTTCGTACTCTGTCTTGCTGCAAACAGGAGTAAGAATTGCATCAAAGTTTTCAAATGCCTTTTGAATACCCTCTGCAACTACACGACGAACACGGAGTGACTTATCAAAGCAATCCTTATAACGAGTCTTTGAAAGAACATCTGAACCATAAAGGATAACCGCCTTTGTAAGGAAGTTAAAGCCTTCTGTTCTTGTATTTACGTATAATTCGTCAATATTCTTATATTCCTTTGCACGGTGACCAAATTTAACACCGTCATAGCGTGAAACATTATTGCAGGTTTCAGCACACATAAGGATTTGCCAAGCTGTATTTGCAACTTCAGGCATATCACAGCTGATTTCAACAACTTCAACACCATTTGCACGGAGTGAGTCAGCAAATGCAAGTACCTTTGCTTTTGTAGCATCATCTGTTTTATCAAGTAAGAATTTATTAAGAGCAACTTTCTTACCTTTTACATCAGTAATCTTGTAATCATAACTGTCCTTTCTAAGGCTTGTGCCGTCTTTATCGTCGTGACCTGCGATTACACCCATAATCTCTGCAATTTTTTCTGCATCCTTTGCGTAAACGCCAACCTGTTCACCTGATGCTGCACAAGAAATAATACCGTAACGAGAAACTGTACCATAAGTTGGTTTTAAGAAATCAACACCTGTGAGTGCTGCTGCACGTCTTGTAGCACCATTCATATCAACACCGAGTGCTGCTTCCACATCACCGTTTGCAACGAGTGATGCTGCACTACCCGCTAATTTACCTTCTTGTGGTTCATAGTATGAAAATTCACCAACAAGGTCAAGACCGAATTCACCAACATTAGTTTTTCCTGCCACTACATAGCCTTTATTTTCAAGGCGAGTAACTGCTTCGGCACTGAAGAGAGGTTTGAAGCCGTCAAGAATTTTTGAACCATCAGTTGTAACCACATCTTTTACAAGGATTGTATCGTCAACTGCGATATTACCTTTTTCGTTTACTTTTGTTGCATAATATTTCATTACTATTCACCTCACTTTACAAGTCTTGGTACTTGCCAACTGTCTTCGTTTCTTTCAGGAGCACCTTCGAGAAGGCTTTCTCTTGAGAAAGGCTGTTTACGAACATCTTCACGAAGTACATTTGTCATTGGCATAACGTGTACCATTTCTTCAACATTTTCTGTATCAATAGTTTTAAGTTTTGCTTCACTGTTAAGCATAGCAGTGAAAATACCCTGCATAACTGTTTCTTCATCCTCTGTAAGTGACAACTGATTAAGCTGTTGTGCATTTGAGAAAGTTGAACGTTTACCGCTTACTTTCTTTGAAGCACCAACAGATGCCTGGCGCTGTGCAAGAGCACTGCCGTTGCCAAGAAGATGAACGTCCTCAAGCTGTTGGTTTGTAACTTCACTTGGAGCACCAAGTAACAAGTCTTGTGCATTACCATTAAGTGGGAATGCAATAACATCGAGAATTTTTTCTTCGTCAGTAAGAAGCATTACCATACGGTCAATACCGGGTGCCATACCTGCGTGAGGTGGTGCACCGTACTGGAACGCTGTATATAAAGCATTGAAACGGTTTTTGAGTTCTTCTTCATCATAACCTGCGATTTCAAATGCTTTCTTCATAATGTCAATATCGTGATTACGAACAGCACCTGAAGCAAGTTCTATACCATTACAAACAAGGTCGTATTGATAAGCCAAAACCTCTGTTGGGTCTTTAGTAAGAAGGGCTTCCATACCACCCTGTGGCATTGAGAATGGGTTATGAGTAAAGATTGTCTCCCCTGTTTCTTCGTCATCCTCATACATTGGGAAATCAACTACGAAGCAAAATTCAAATGCATCGTCACTGATAAGGTCAAGCTGGTCAGGTCGGGCAAGATAAGAACGGATTAAACCTGCCTTCTTTTCTGTTGCATTTTTCTTTTCGTCACAGATAAAGAAGAGTGTTTCACCCTCTTTAACACCTGTAAGCTCAGTGATTTCAACCTTTTGTGCATCACTTAAGAATTTAGCAATAGGACCCGCAAACACACCGTCTTTAAGTGTGATATAACCAAGACCGCCAAGGCCAACCTCATTTGATGTTGCGTATTTAAGTGAATCTTCAAAGAATTTCTTTGATTTACCGGTACAATCAGCAACAATACCACGAACAGGCTTGCCCTTGAATGCAGGGAAATCAACTCCTGCAAAGAAATCTGTAAGGTCACAGATAATAAGCGGATTACGAAGGTCAGGCTTATCTGAACCGTAAGTCATCATAGCATCTGCATAAGTAATGCGACGGAATGGCTTAGGAGTTACTTTCTTATCAGAGAATGTTTTGAATGTGTCATAAATTACATCTTCACAAACATCAAGAACCTCTTCCTGAGTAGCAAAAGCCATTTCAAAGTCAAGCTGATAAAATTCACCCGGTGAACGGTCAGCACGAGCATCTTCGTCACGGAAGCAAGGTGCAACCTGGAAATAACGGTCAAAGCCCGAAACCATCAACAACTGTTTAAACTGCTGTGGTGCCTGCGGAAGAGCATAGAATTTACCCGGATGCTTTCTTGAAGGAACAAGGAAGTCACGAGCACCTTCAGGAGATGATGCAGTAAGAATTGGTGTCTGCATATCAAGGAAGCCTTTATCCTCCATCTTGTTACGAAGATGACGGATAATCTTTGAACGCTTAACAAGATTGTCGTGATTCTTTGGATTACGAAGGTCAAGATAACGATATTTAAGACGAACCTCATCCTTACTCTGTCTTGATGCTCCGACATCAAACGGGAGCATATTCTTACTCTTTCCTAAAATCTGTAAACTGTCAGCAACAAGTTCAACATAACCTGTTGCAATCTTTTCATTTACCGTATCAGGGTCACGTTTTTCAACAATACCGCTGACAGAGATTACTGTTTCACGGTTTACGTTCTTAACTAATTCCTCATTGTGAATAACAACCTGAGTAACACCCGTATAGTCACGAATGTCAACGAAGATAACGCCACCGTGGTCACGAACCACATCGACCCAACCTGCTAATTCCACACGACTTCCGATGTGCTTATCGCAGATGTCGTTACAGAATAGTGTTCTGTACATAGTTTTTCCTCCTACTTTATCCCGAAGTAAAATAAAAAGCCCCGGGAATACTAAAATATTCCCGGGACGAGTAATTAAAATAAATACCCGCGGTGCCACCCGCATTGCTACGCCAAAAGCATATCCTCTTTTAATATTAAATTAGTTTTTGCCATTAGAGTGTTCCCAAGCTTACTACTCATCTCAAACGCGCTTTCAGTCGGTGACGCATTCTCCCTGACAGACTTTCCACAAAAGCCGAGTCTCTGCAAAATATTATAACAAAAAAAATGCTTTTGTCAAGAATTTTTATATGTAAATATTGTATGACAAAATAAAAAAATTATTACACTCAATTACATACTAAATAACATTTTACCTACAAAAAATAAGCGTTGCAATCGGGAAATCGGTACTCCCCTTTTGCAACGCTTTTCAATTTATCAATTATAATTTCTGTTTTATCCGAGTGCTACCATACTGAAAACAAGTGCAAACAAAGCTACTGTTTCGCAAAGACCTACGACTGTGATGTACTGTGAGAAGCCTTTTCCCGTTTCAGCCAATGCGTCTGCACCTGCTGCACCTGCTTTACCCTGAAAAACTGCTGAGAAAGCCATTGCAAGACCTGATGCGATACCAAGACCAATCAAAAATGCCGGGTCTGCTGATGAAGATTTCATCTGTTGCATCAAAAGAAAACCGTAAATTGTCTGTGTAAGAGGTGCACCTGCAAAAACTGTAAGAATAAACGGTGCAGCCTTATTACTCATATAGCACTTTTTCCAAGCACCAATTGATGCCTGGCCAGCAATACCGATACCGATTGCTGAACCGATTGCAGCAATACCCATTGCCAAAGATGTTCCTAATAATCCGAAATTCATAATTATTCTCCTTCGTGATTTAATCTATTTGTTCATTAAATGGTTTGAATTTATGCCCACTCCAGGACATATCCAGATGCGATGAAAATTCCAATGTATTAAGTCTTATACCGTGAACGATAACGGACAAGACATTCAATATCATATTAAGTCCGTGACCAAATACTAAAAGAACAATCGCAACAATCATAAATAAGAAATTGCCGAGTAGTGGTCCTGCCAATTCATTTACGGTGGCAGCAATTGCAGCACCTGCAAGTCCAACAGCCCAAAGTCGTATATAGGAAACTATATCCGAGAAAACATTAACTACACCAAGCAAGACAGAAACTATATTTTTAAGACTTGCAAGAATAGATTTTATAATGTTGCCTTCATAATTTGCAAATATAAAACTCAACAGAAATCCGACACCTATAAGAGCAAGCGAAACTGTACCTACAGGAATTCCGCTTATTACCAGTGAAAAACTGAATACTTCAGGATTTACCACAAGGCTTAATACAAGATAGTAAATTCCAAATAACTGTAATATTGAGCCTATATCACCGAGCATTTTAAGTGATTTTATGTTTCTTTTTACACCTTTTATATGTGCTATTGTTAATTGGATTAGTGCCAATGAGAAACAGAAAATCTGTAAATTTTGTGCTGTTGTGAGTCCCACATCACCCTCTGTCCAGAACGGATGCCATATTCTGTCTTCATAGACATTTGAAATTACGGGAATTGACAAATTCTGTAACCATTGTGGTATTTGTTCAGCAGAAAGGCCAAACCAAGTACAAGTAAGCGTTCCCCACAATACCGTTGACAAGCCAAAAAGTCCTATAAGCAGAAATGTTGGTGAAACTGTTTTCTTTGTAACAAGCGATTTTATTATTGGTATTGCTGCAACTGCACATATAAACAATCCATATCCGCCATCACCAAAAATAATACCAAAGAAAATCAAAATGAATGCCAAGAACCAACCTGATATGTCATATTCAAAATATCCGGGAACTGCACCCAAAAAGTCGGTTAACGGATAAATCAGACTTACAAACTTATTATTTTTAAGTTTTGTCGGTACATCATCTTCCGGAGTTGGTTCTTCAACAAGAAGTCCCCACGAATTTGATTTAGCTGTTTCTTTTAATTCATCAAGATTATCTGCCTCAATATATCCTTTGAAATGTGCAACTGTGAGGTTTTTATTATCATCAGATAACGTTTCATCAGACATACCCGTTGTATAAATCTCAAACTCAATTTCCTTTTCACAGGCTTTTACAGCACTTTTAAGCGCATTTGTGTATTTTCCGTAAGAAAGGATTTTTTCGTCAATTGATTTAATCTTGTCACCAAGGTCGGTTACCTTTTGTCGCATATCTTCCGTGGACTTTTGCGGCAACTCTAACTTGTAGGTGTTAAGTGATGAGATTAGCTCGCATTCATCATCCAAATCCGATTTAATCAACATACATTTTACAGAGTTTTTGTTTTCTGCTAACTTAACCGTTTTTACACTTTCGTCCAAGGACTCGTATTTCTTTTTTGTCATTTCATAGAATGAAACATTAATACCTTTATCTACTAAATCCTTGATACTTTCGGGGTTAAACTCACCCCAATTCTTAAGTCGTTCAAGTTCCGAATTAAGAGTAATTATTTCTGACTGACAATTTTTCTTTTCGTCCGTCAAAAAAGATACTTCATTTGCAATATTCAGAGCATCAGCAAGACTTAAAGCTTCACTCTCTGTATCTTTTTTGTTTCCGAGAATGAAAATTGCGCTTTCGAGCAAGGAAATCTGTTCCTTGAGTACGTTTAAACGTTCGCCTGAACCCTCGCTGATTTCAATGTGAATCATTCCGAGTTTTCGAAGTTTTTTAAGTGTTTCTGTTTTTTTATCTCCCATAATTATGAGAGAAACTTTTTTCATAGGAACTATCATAATGCATAAACCTCCTTTTCGGAAGCCTCAGCATTACGTTGGGCAATTTTGCGTTTTGATATCTTTGAACGAACTACGGCGCTGACCTGTTGGTCAGCCATGTAAATCGATATCTTTTTAATATTCTGTTTTGTTTCAGGGATTTTTACCTTTTCAAACAAGTTGACTCTTTGACTGGTTGCAAGAAGTTCTGCACCTAAAAGCCTTACTTGTTCGTCTAACACTTCTGCCTCCAAATCAAGTGACATTGCTCTTTCCATATGATTTGCAGCAATATCAACCCACAAAGGCGTTTCGTACAAGTCGTAATCACCTCTTGAAAAGTCTGCTCCCTCATAAGTTGGAATAGCAACACCGGCAATGTTTCCTTTTCCTTTACGGATATTGCTTACCGTGATTATTCCGTCAGGGAAAACTTCTTTTTCACTAAAAACAGCAATCCAATCTTTAAAACCTTTTTCGAGATTTTCTTTTTCTTCTCTTACTGCTTTAGCTTTTGCTTCTATTGTACGAATCTCTGCTTGAAGTTGTTGTTTTTTTAGTGTTAGAGTAGGCAAATATCTCTGGTACATTTTGAGAGCATCTTTTTGTACCTTTAACTCGTTTTTTGTTAATTTGATTTTTGCCACTTTAACCCTCCTTACTTAGGCCAAAATTCATCAGTAAGGTCTGACTTTATACCGGTCTCGTCTTTTTCGAAACAATCAGATAGAATTTCCCAACCCAAATCAAGGGATTGTTCAAGTGACAAGTTAACTGACAAGTCCATCATTTTATTTTCGAAAAGGCTACCATATTTAAGGAGTTTTTCATCCCATTTATTCATTGAAAAGCCCATATTTTTCTTTTCCAATGTTTCCTTGTAAGAAGAATACAGACGAATCATACCATCCATAAGTGCTCTGTGGTCTTTTCTTGTCTTACCGTTAACATTCTGTTTAAGTCGTGAAAGAGAACCAAACGGCTCAATACGACCACCCTTAAGGTAATACTGTCCTTCAGTAATATAGCCTGTATTATCAGGCACAGGATGTGTAACGTCGTCACCAGGCATTGTTGTAACTGCCAGAACTGTTACGGAACCGGAGTTAGCAAAGTCAACAGCTTTTTCGTAACGGGATGCAAGCTGGGAATAAAGGTCACCAGGATAACCACGGTTGGAAGGAACCTGTTCCTGAGTAATAGCGATTTCCTTCATTGCGTCTGCAAAGTTTGTCATATC
>JAZSFK010000024.1:0-5621 GCA_045532175.1 Candidatus Fimenecus sp.
GTAGATGAATCCCTCTACCACTAACGTGGTCCTCCTCCCTTTGACAAGGGAGGCATTATATGATAAAATATTTAGTAAATTATTTTTATTTCTATTTGGAGATGATATAGATGAAATATGTTGTTGTTTTATACGACGGAATGGCTGACTATCCTGTTCCTCAATTTGATGGTAAAACACCAATGATGATGGCTAAAAAACCAAATTTCGACTCACTTGCAAAGAAAGGTACAGTAGGTCTTGTAAAGACTGTTCCTGACGGAATGAAACCGGGCAGTGACGTTGCGAATATGAGTGTTATGGGTTTTGACCCATCAATTTATTATACGGGAAGAAGTCCGCTTGAGGCTGCAAGTATCGGTGTTGACCTCAAAAGTACAGATGTTACACTCCGCTGTAACATTGTTACACTTTCAGACGAAGAAAACTATGCTGACAAAACTATGGTTGACTACTGTGCAGATGATATTTCTACTGCAGAAGCAGAAAAGATTATTGAAACAGTACAAGAGCATTTTGGTAATGATATTTACAAGTTTTACAGCGGTGTAAGTTACCGTCATTGTCTTGTATGGGATAATGGCACAACAGACCTTGGCAATATGACTCCCCCACACGATATTTCAGGCAGAGTTGTTGGCGAATATCTTTCAACAAGTGAAAACGCAACAGACCTTATCAGAATGATGAAAGAAAGCTACGATTTGCTTAAGAACCACCCTGTAAATCTTGAAAGAATCAAGAACGGTAAGCGTCCTGCGAACTCAATATGGCTTTGGGGCGAGGGCAAAAAACCTGCACTCTCACCTTTTGAAGAATTATACGGTATCAAGGGTGCTGTAATTTCAGCGGTTGACCTTCTTAAAGGTATCGGCAAATGTGCAAAAATGGACACACCTGATGTGGAGGGTGCAACAGGTTACATAGATACTAACTTTGTAGGTAAGGCAGAGGCTGCTGTTGAGGCTCTTAAAAACGGTTGCGACTATGCATACATTCACATTGAAGCTCCTGATGAATGCGGTCACAGACGTGAACCTGAGAATAAAGTTCGTGCAATCGAGATTATTGACGAGCAAGTGCTTCCAATTCTCTTTGATGGACTTAAAGATTATGATGATTACAAGATTATGATTCTTCCTGACCACCCAACACCTATTGTTACTGCTACACATGCATCCGACCCTGTTCCATTTATGATTTACCATAAGAACAATGAAGTTAACGGTGTTGATACAATCAATGAAGAAACAGCAAAGGCAACAGGACTTTTCATAGAAAGTGGCGTTGCGCTTATGAAGAAATTTTTGGAGGACTAATCAATGAGTTATAATAGAGATACAATTTGCGTTCAAGGTGCTTACAAACCAAAGAACGGTGAACCAAGAGTACTCCCCATTGTTCAGAGTACAACTTTTAAATATGACACAAGTGAGGCTATGGCTAAACTTTTTGACCTTGAGCCGGGATATATGTACACACGTCTTGCAAACCCAACAAGCGATATGGTAGCACAGAAAATCACAATGCTTGAGGGTGGTGTTGCAGGTGTTCTCACTTCTTCAGGTCAGGCTGCAAACTTCTTCTCACTCATCAACATTATGGGTGCCGGTGACCACTTTGTTAGTGCTGCTACAATTTACGGCGGTACGTTCAACCTTTTCAATGTTACAATGAGAAAACTTGGCATTGACGTCACATTTGTTGACCCAAATGCAAGTGAAGAAGAAATTCAGGCTGCTTTCAAGCCAAATACAAAGGCTCTTTTCGGTGAAACTATTGCAAACCCATCACTTGACATTCTTGACATTGAGAAATTTGCAAAGATTGCTCACGCAAACGGTGTTCCGCTTATTGTTGACAACACATTCCCAACACCTATTAACTGTCGTCCATTTGAATTTGGTGCCGACATTGTTACTCACTCCACTACAAAATACATGGAAGGTCATGCTAACATCATCGGTGGTGCAGTTATTGACAGCGGTAATTTCGATTGGGAACAGAACGATAAGTTTCCGGGACTTACTCAGCCCGACGAAAGCTATCACGGTGCAGTTTATACAAAGGATTTCGGCAAGGCAGGTTATATTACAAAAATCGTTGCACAGCTTCTTCGTGACTACGGTTCAACTCCCGCTCCACAGAACTCATATTACCTTAACTTAGGTCTTGAAACTCTCCATCTCCGTATGGAAAGACATTGTTCTAATGCTCTTGCAGTTGCTAAATATCTCCAGAACAACGACAAGATTTCTTGGGTTAACTACCCTGCTCTACCCGGCAACAAGTACTATGACCTTGTTCAGAAATACATGCCCAACGGCACTTGCGGTGTTGTTTCATTCGGTGTTAAGGGCGGCAGAGATGCAGCTGAAAAGTTTATGAATTCACTTAAGCTTGCTGCAGTTGTTACTCACGTTGCGGATGCAAGAACTTGCGTACTTCACCCGGCGTCATCAACTCACAGACAGTTAAGCGACCAAGAACTTGTTGAATGTGGTGTTTCCCCTGACCTTATCAGATTCTCGGTTGGCATTGAGAATGTTAACGACATTATCGCTGATATTGAACAAGCGTTAGCACAAATATAAAAATATTAACGGCAATCCGTAATGGATTGCCGTTTTTACATATTTAATAATAAAATTATCTTGCAAAGATTGAAACATATTCAGGGAACAATGGTGTAAATTTCAAGATGAAGAGCGCTACACCTGCACCTACGATAAATCCACCAATTACCTCTGGCAAGGTGTGTCCCTCAGCCTTTTTGAGTTTTTTCTGGTCTTTTCCTAATACCGCCTCACGAACAACAAGGAATTCGTCAGTAAGTTTTCCTAACGGAAGTCTTACTTTAATTGCATCAAACATAGTAATAAAAGCAAACACACCTGCAACTGCAAATACAGTTGAATCCCACCCCTCAAGAGCACCAACGCAAGTGCCCAGTGAAATTACCGTTGCAGTATGGGAACTTGGCATTCCACCAAGTTTAAAAAGGGTTTCAAGTGTAACCTTCTTTGCAACATTCCCCTTCTTTTTATCAATAAAATACTTAACTGAATTTATGATAACCTTTAATAACTGCGCCACAAACCATGCACAAATACAAACAAATATAATTCTCATAATATACCCCTTTAAACTTCTTTACATAATTTTACAATATAAGACAATAAAAAGCAATAGATTACAAGAAACTATATTTCGTAACAAATAAAGCGATTGGGAATCCCAATCGCTTTGTATTTTTATGGTTTTGCTTGTCTTGCCGGTTTGTAACTGCAAGTACCACAAATTCTGTCACCTGCGTCACCTGCTGCAGTTACGATGTATCCGTGTTCATTAAGACCTGTTGGAATATACTGTGCAGCATAAATTTTTACATCAGGGTGCTTTTCATAAAGAAGCTTAACACCTACATCGGATGCGAAGATGCACATAACTTTAATATTAGTGCAACCCTCTTTTTTTAGGTAATCAATTGAAGCATCAACACTACCGCCTGTTGCAAGTGCAGGGTCAACGATAACTACAGGGCCATTTGCTATGTCAACAGGCATTTTATAATAATAAGTTACAGGTAAAAGAGTTTTTTCGTCACGATACAATCCGATGTGACCTACCTTTGCTGTTGGAGAAAGTCTACGAAGACCGTCAACCATTCCGAGTCCAGCACGGAGAATTGGTACAATTGTAAAATCCTCTGCAAGCACAGGAGAATCAAAATCTGCAAGGGGTGCCTGAATAGGTACTAATTTTGTTTTAAGGTCTTTAAGTGCCTCATAACCCATAAGCATTGTAAGCTCATCAACGATTTCACAAAATTCCTTTGAGCCTGTGTTGATATCACAAAGATGAGTAACCTTATGAGCAACTAAAGGATGGTCATTAAAGCTTGTTAAATTCTTTGTAAAGTCTGACATTCTGACGCCTCATTTCAATATACTATTATTTCCTATTCATAATACCATATTTATACATATTTGGCAAGGTGTTGATTGACACTATTTTTTTACTGTGATATACTTTTGTTAAGTTAATTTCTGTAATGTATAGGAGAATAATTATGGCTAAAATTATTGTAAGCGGCTGTCTTTTTGGTAATGATTGTCGTTACAAGGGTGATAACTGCAAATGTGAAGAACTACTGACTTTGGCTGAAAAGCACACTCTTATTCCCGTTTGTCCTGAACAAATGGGTGGACTTTCTACGCCACGTGACCCTGCTGAAATTGTCGGTGATAAAGTTATAAGTAACCACGGTAAAGAAGTGACGTACGAATACACAAAAGGTGCCGAAACAGCACTTTATATTGCAAAAGTCAATAATGCTGATGCAGTTGTTTTGAAGGCAAACAGTCCCTCATGTGGCAAAGGTATTATTTATGACGGAACATTTACGGGAAATAAGACCTATGGTAACGGAATTGCTGCAAAAATGTTCCTTGATGAAGGCTATAATGTCTTTACTGAAAATGAAATTCAGGAACTTATAAATTTTCTTGACAAATAGAATTTGATTTTTTAGTAAAATTATTGACAAGAAACCACAATATATAGTATAATACGAGCAATAACACGGCAGAATTTTAAATTCCATACATAAATATCGACAAGATAGTTGTGTGGCATTACATAGTGCTTCTTACCTTGTCAATATTGACAAGGTTTTTTTATGCCTGTCGGGTGAAATTTTGAGGAGGAAAAAATATGAAACTCATTTATGACGTCAGCGACCGCCCAAAGTTTAGTCAAACTTTAGTCTTTGCATTCCAACAGATGATTGCAATTATGGCGGCAACACTTCTTGTACCGATTCTCATGTCAACTTATGCTATGAGCAACGGCAACACACTCTCTTTTGACCCTGCAGCAGCACTTTTCGGTGCAGGCATCGGTACTATTGTTTACACACTTTGTACAAAACGCAAGAGTCCTGTTTTCCTTGGCTCTTCATTCACCTTCCTTGGTGCTTATGCGGCAGTTATCGGTATGAACTACGGTTATTGGGGCGTTCTTATCGGTATCACTTTTGCAGGTCTTGTTTATGTAGTTCTTGCTCTTATCATCAAGGCAATCGGTTCAGGCTGGGTTAATAAAATTATGCCCGCAGTAATAATTGGACCCATCGTTACTCTTATCGGTCTTTCACTTTCAGGCACAGCAACAGGTTGGATGTCAACAAACGGTGGTGCAGATTATAATCTTGTTACTATCCTTGTCGGTGCGGTTACATTCCTTGTAATTGTTCTTGTGTCAGTTAAGGGTTCAAAGACGCTTCGTCTTATCCCATTTATTATCGGTGTAGGTGCAGGTTACATTTTTGCTCTTATTCTTACTCTTATCGGTAATGCTGCTGATATTCCTATGCTTCAGATTTTGAGTTTTGACTCTTTCAAGGCTGCTTTTGACCCATTCACAATTCAATCAATTGTTGATTATCCTAAATTTACAATTCTCAAGGCATTCACAGAAAATGTTGAGGGAGTTCTTCCTATTGATGCAGCAGCTATCGGTAACATTGCAATGACATTCGTTCCAATTGGTGTTGTTGAGCTTGCACAACACATTGCTGACCATAAGAACCTTGGTTCAATCATCAACAAGGACCTTAT
>JAZSFK010000062.1:0-23754 GCA_045532175.1 Candidatus Fimenecus sp.
GTGAGATGTACGGAAACCGTCGAAGAAGTTAAGGAATGGAACACGGCTTTCGATTGTTGCCAAGTGAGCAACAGCACCAAGGTCCATAACTTCCTGTGTATTTGTTTCAGCGAGCATTGCGAAACCTGTCTGACGACAAGCATAAACGTCTGAATGGTCACCGAAGATGTTAAGAGCGTGTGTAGCTACGCAACGAGCTGATACGTGGAAAACTGAAGGAAGGAGTTCACCAGCAATCTTATACATATTAGGAATCATAAGAAGAAGACCCTGTGAAGCTGTATAAGTTGTTGTAAGAGCACCTGCTGCAAGAGAACCGTGAACAGTACCTGCTGCACCTGCTTCTGACTGCATTTCAGCAACCTTAACCTGTGTGCCGAAAATGTTCTTTCTTCCCTGTGCAGACCACTGGTCAACGTAGTCAGCCATAGGTGAAGATGGAGTGATTGGGTAAATACCGGCTACTTCTGTAAATGCGTAAGACACATGAGCAGCAGCAGTATTACCGTCCATAGTTAACTTTTTTCTAACTATGGGAGTCTTGTTTTCTGCCATTTTGTATTTCCTCCTTAATGGAATTGATTGTTATGTTAGTATGCCTATTCATACATTATAAATAATAACACTTTTCTTGTAAAATGTAAAGAGATTTGAGTTTAAAAAATGACGAACTTTGATAAAAATTTAACCATTTTTTGTATAATACGGAAAATAGAAAATTCATATATTTGACAAAAGGAATAATGTGTTATATAATGCATACTGATATTTTGTAAATATCTCTATATTTTATATAAGGACGGTTTTGTCACATGGGCACGGACCCCGGGAGTATTATTATTAAAATAGTAACTCTTTTCGCATTGATTTTTGTCAATGCATTCTTCTCAATGTCAGAAATGGCAATTGTTACTCTTAACGACAACAAAATTGATAAAATGGCAAGTGAGGGTAACAAAAAAGCAAAACAGATTCAGAAGCTTACTGAAAACACAAGCTCATTCCTCTCAACAATCCAGATTGGTGTTACTTTAGCAGGATTTTTAACGTCTGCTACTGCGGCACAGTCCTTTGCAGAAATGCTTACAAATGCAATTGCAAAGACAGTTATTGTGAATTACATTCCAACAGGTGTAATAAGCGGATTTTCAACAGTTGTAATTACACTTATTATGTCGTATTTCTCACTTGTGTTAGGCGAGCTTGTACCAAAGAAAATCGCTATGAACAAGCCTGAAAAAATGGCTTTTATGGCAGCACCAATTCTTGTATTTGTTGCAAAGATTACAAGACCTGTTGTTAAATTCCTAGCATTTTCAACAAACACAGTTTTAAGAATTATGGGTATTGACCCACATGCTGATGAAGAGGTTGTTACGGAAGAAGAAATCCGTATGATGGTTGACGTCGGCGGTGAAAAGGGCGTTATTGAAGACGTCCAGATAGAAATGATTAACAACATTTTCGAGTTTGACGATATTGATGTTGCTGATATTATGACTCATCGTACAGATATGATTTGTGTTGATGAGGATGAACCTTTGGTAGAGGCTGTCAAACTTTCAATTGAAAACGGATTTTCAAGAATTCCCGTTTATAAAGAGGACCCGGACAATATTATCGGTATTGTTTACATTAAGGACTTTCTTAAATATGTCGGTACAAATCTTCCGAAGACAAAGACAGTCAAGGATATGATGCGACCTGCATATTATGTTCCCGAAACAAAACGTTGTGGTGAACTCTTTACTGAAATGACAGAAAAACGAGTTCAGATGGCGGTTGTTATTGACGAATACGGCGGCACAGCGGGTATCGTAACACTTGAAGATTTGCTTGAATCAATCGTTGGTAATATTCAGGACGAATATGACCAGGAGGACGAGGAAATCTCAATCATTAACGACACCGTTTTTGAGGTTGACGGTATTACTGATATCGAAGAGGTTGAGGAGCATACAGGTAAAAAATTCCCTGAAGGCGACTATGATACAATCGGCGGTTATATTATCAGCGTGCTTGGTTTCTTGCCACAGGACGGCGAAATGAACGAGATTCAGTTTGAAAACGTAAAATTCACAGTTTTGAGTGTTGAAGAACGTCGTATCGCTAAGGTTAAGGTTGAAATCCTTCCTGTAGAAGAAAAGGATGAAGAAACAGAAGAACGCAGATTTTTCAAACGAAACGAAGAATAAATGTAGGGGACGATGCCCACATCGTCCCGTTTTTATTTGGGTGATACTATGCAAAAAATCAATTACCAAAAACAACTTGATAGAATAATTGAGAATTTAGGGGATAGAGTGCCAAAACTCCTTCTTCACTCTTGTTGTGCTCCTTGCAGTAGTTATTGCATTGAGTATCTTTCACAGTATTTTGAGATTACTGTACTTTATTATAATCCAAACATCTATCCCGAAACCGAATATGAAAAACGCAAGGCAGAGCAAAAACGATTAATCGGCGAAATGGATACAAAATATCCCGTAAAAATGCTTGATTGTGATTTCGAGAGTGAAAAGTTCTACCAAATGGCAAAGGGGCTTGAAAACTGCCGTGAATGTGGCGAAAGATGTTTTAAATGCTATCGTTTAAGACTTGAAAAAACGGCACAGGAGACAAAAAAATATAACTATGATTATTTCACAACAACACTTACTATAAGTCCGCTTAAAAATGCCGAAAAAATCAACGAAATCGGCAATGAATTAGCCAAGGAGTATGAAGTTAATTGGTTACCGTCCGATTTCAAAAAACGAGAGGGCTACAAAAGGTCAATAGAGTTAAGTAAGGTTTTTAACCTTTACAGACAAAACTACTGCGGCTGCGTATATTCAGTGCAAAATGCAGAAAGCAAAGTGCAGAATGTTGAAACACCTTTGTGATTACAAGTTAGAAAAATTGGGGTTTGTCGAACAGATTTGATTATGTGTTATTGCCTCCCTCGTCAGAGGGAGCCTAAAAAAGAATAAATCAAAGAGTTAGACAAATTCAAATTTGCATAATAAAACGGAGATTGACAAATTCAATCTCCGTCCTTCTTTTATTCGTAAATATCAACTGCACCGCGGTTTTCTGTTACTTTTGCAACATAGGAGGCAACCTTTTTGTGTTCAGGATGAATCTTGTATTTTTCTAATTCTTCCTCGTTTTCAGTTTCAACAACTAAAAGTGCATCGAAATTTCTCTCACATTCAACCTGATTTATAAGGAATGTGAGTTTTTTAATGTGTGGAATGAGAGAAGGGAGTGCTTCAAGACCGTTTTTTACAATTTCAATGTTTTCGTTCTTTGTCTTGCCCTCTGCATCTTTAAATTTCCACATTACAATATGTTTAAGCATAATAATCACCTTATATTGAATAATCTTTTTGCGTTCTCATTTGTCAAATCAAGAATTTCCTGTGCTGTGCAACCACGCAATTCTGCAATTTTTTCCGCTGTGTAGGGAATGTGCAAGGAATCACATCTCTTGCCACGGAATGGCACGGGAGTCATATATGGTGCGTCGGTTTCAATGAGTAATCTGTCACTTGGCACAAACTTTGCAACCTCGCAGGGTTTAACTGCATTTTTAAAGGTAACAGCACCACCAAGACCGATGTACATTCCTAATTTGATAATCTCTTTTGCCATTTCAACACTACCCGAAAAACAATGCAGAACACCCTTTGGTTTGTATTTTTTCAAGATGTTAAGAGTATCTTCGTGGGATTCTCTGTCATGGAAAATTATTGGCATTTGGAGTTCATTTGCAAGTTGAATTTGCTTTTCAAGAATTATAAGCTGATTTTCACGGCTATCCTTTTCGTAGTGATAATCAAGTCCAATTTCACCGATAGCAACGCATTTCGGGTCGTTTGCAAGCTCTTTTATTCTCTCCAAATCACCATCTTTGTATTCGTCGTTGTCAAGAGGATGAAAACCCACAGCAGAATAAACAAAATCGTATTTGTGGGAGAGTTCAACTGCAAATTCACTTGTAGGGATGTTTACACCACAGCATACAACACCTGAAATTCCTTTTTCTTTAAAAGAAACGAGCAGTTCGTTTCTATCAAGTTCAAACTGCTCGTCATCATAGTGTGCGTGTGAATCAAAAATGTTATGATACATTATCTTATTCTCGCTCCGTTTGGCATATCTTTGTCAACAAAGATAACCTTTGCATCTTCTTCTGTAACGTCAGCTGCAAGAATCATACCGTTACTCTCAACACCGCAAAGAACTGCCGGTTTAAGGTTTGCAACAACAATAACCTTTTTGCCGATAAGGTCTTCCGGCTTGTACCATTTTGCAATACCACTTGCAACGATTCTGTCTGTACCTGTACCATCATCAAGAGTGAGTTTAAGAAGCTTCTTTGCCTTTTTGATTGGCTCACAATTCTTAACTTCAGCAACACGGAGTTCAACTTTCATAAAATCGTTGAATTCAATTTGTGCAAGTCCCTCGATTTTTGGTGCAGGAGCATTTGCCTTTTCTTCTGCTTCTTTTTTAGCCTGTAATTCGGCGATTAACTTTTCGCCGTCAATTCTTGAGAAGAGAGGAGTTGCAGTACCAACCTTAACACCTGCTGTGAGTCCGCCCCATTCCTGAATGCTTTCATAAGTTGCAACAGGAACGTTTAACTGCTCTGCAATTTTAACTGCAGTTTCAGGCATAATAGGGGAGATAAGTGCAGAAAGAACACGGATGCCTTCAAGAAGATTGTAAAGAACTGTGCCGAGTTTTTCTTTCTGTGCCTCGTCTTTTGCAAGTGCCCAAGGCATTGTTTCGTCAATATATTTGTTGCAACGACGTGCAAAGTTGATAACACATTCAACAGCATCACTCATCTTGTATTCTGAAATGTACTTGTCGAAACCTGCGAGAGCCTTTTTAGCACTTTCTTTAAGGTCTTCGTCAAATTCAGTAGGACAAGTAGGTGCTTGAACAAAACCGTCAAAATACTTGTTCTGCATTGCGATTGTACGGTTAACAAGGTTACCGAGAGTGTTTGCAAGGTCTGTATTGAAACGGTCAATCATTGCTTCATAAGTGATTGAACCGTCGTGTGCGTGTGGCATCTCTGAAAGAAGATAGTAACGAACAGCATCAACACCGAAAATTTCTGTAAGGTCGTCAGCATAAATAACGTTACCACGGGATTTACTCATCTTGTCTTCACCAAAGAGAAGCCATGGGTGACCGTAAACCTGTTTTGGTAATGGCTCACCAAGTGCCATAAGCATAATTGGCCAGTAAATTGTGTGGAATCTTACAATATCCTTACCGATAATATGAACATCAGCAGGCCAATATTTGTTGTATTTCTCGTCACTACCATCGGGGTCATAACCTAAAGCAGTAATATAATTTGAAAGTGCATCAATCCAAACATAGATAACGTGCTTATCGTCAAATGAAACAGGAACACCCCACTTGAATGAAGAACGGGAAACGCACAAATCTTGAAGACCGGGCTTGATGAAATTGTTAAGCATTTCTTTTTTGCGAGCTTCGGGATAAATGAAGTTTTCGTTATTTTCGATAAACTCTTCAAGTTGTTTCTGATATTTTGAAAGACGAAGGAAGTATGTTTCTTCCTTTTCTTTGTGAACATCTCTGCCACAGTCAGGGCATTTGCCGTCAACTAACTGGCTTTCAGTCCAGAAAGACTCGCAAGGAGTACAGTAAAGACCCTCATATTCACTCTTGTAAATATCGCCCTGGTCATAGAGCTTCTTAAAAATCTTCTGAACAGTTTTTTCGTGATAATCGTCAGTTGTACGGATAAAGTGGTCATAAGTCGTATTCAAAAGGTCGCAAATACCCTTGATTTCGCCTGCAACCTTATCAACATATTCTTTAGGACTTACACCTGCGTCCTTTGCATATTCCTCAATTTTCTGACCATGCTCGTCAGTACCTGTCAGAAAGAAAACATCAAAGCCCTGCATTCGCTTGTACCTCGCAATTGCATCGGTGAGCACTATTTCATAACTGTTACCGATGTGTGGCTTGCGTGATGTGTACGCAATGGCTGTTGTGATGTAAAACTTTGGCTTTTCACACATAGAAAACGCCCCTTTCTGAAAATTTTTACAACAAGAATAATTTTTTGTTGCATATATTATAGTATTATACTATCCCTTGCCAATATTTTCAAGAAGAATATAACAATTTCTTTATCAATTATACTTGTGTTAGATAAACCTGAATTTGTCGAACAATTTCTGCAAATGAACAATGATTTAATTCCATTTTCGTTTGACATTCCAATAATTAAGTGCTATTATGAATTTGTCATAAGGACATTAGAAAAGAGGTAGTTTATATGACAAGATTTTTGAAAAAAGTATTCGCTGTAACTCTCGTGATTACAATCGTAGCATTAAGCGTATTACCTTGCTTTGCTGCGGAACTTAATCAGGATGCGGTGAATGAACACAGAGGTCAGTTTAAAAAATATGTTTTACTTGGTGACAGTGTTGCAAGTGGTTATCGTGACGTTATGTGTGACGAGGATGATGCATATAATAAAGCATATCAGGAAACAACCTATTGCAGAGTTCCCGGTTCTTATGCTGATGTTCTCACAAAGGCGATTATCGAGGATAATACAATGACTGCGTTTGCAGGACCCGGCTTCAGAACTATTGAAATCCGTTATATGCTGGAGGACGATTTTACAGAAACAGATGATTATATGTTCCACCCGGCACAGTTGAATGCCGTTGGCGATGCAGGTAGCGAGGAATACAGAAAAGCATATCAAAAGGCAATTGCAGAGGCAGACCTTATTACTCTTGGAGTAGGCGGTAACGACTGGGGTGCATATCTCGGCTGGGTAATTGCAGATGTTTTTGAAAAAGAAAACGTAGCGGATAAATTTATGATAAAGTTACAGGAAATTGTTGCGAACTGCCCGTTCAGTGCAGAAATGGTTGAGGAATTGGTTGAACTTGCTCATATTGCAGGTGCACTTCCGGAAGTGGTTGCAACTTTACCACAGGCACTTTCTTACGGCCTTGGTAATTTCTATAAAAACTGGGATATTATGATTCAGGATATTTATGATTTGAATCCTGACGTTACTCTTATGGTTATCGGTATGAGCGACAATAGCTTAAAAGGTAAATATTTCGGTTACAACGGCGAAGAGGGTAAACCTATAAACGAAGAACCAACTGAACCTTCTGAGGTTGTCACAACAATTGTTGATTTCATTATGTCCGTAGGCAACGGCCCTATGATTGAAAGCGAAGAAAAATTCGGTTACATCTATGTTGATACTGCAGGTACAACATACGTAGAAAGCCATCCTGATGCGGACGGACATATTTTTATTGCAAACAGAATTATTGAGGAATTACCACCTGCAGATTTATCAGAGGATGAGGAAGTTAATACTCCTGACGATAATACTGAAAAACCACCTGTTGACAACGGCGGAAACAGTGAAGGAAATAATAATAACGCAGATGGCTCCGACACCGACGCAAGATTTGATATTGCTCCTGTGATAGTGGTGGCAATTACTTCTCTTGTAACAGGATTTGTGGTTTTCACAAAAAGAAAAAAATTAAAGAATAACTAATAATAAAAGACTGACTTCATTAACAAAGTCAGTCTTTTTTATTTTCTTACAAAGCCTCTTACAGCCGTTATGGGTATAAAAGGGTTAATACTCCGCGTTTAAAACTCTTTCATATTCTTCGTCGGTGATTTCGATTACACCGCCGTGCTTGAAGCCGTAGGGGAATGAAACCGATTCAGGACAACGGGCAACATTCATGTTCCCGGGTTTTGATGAAATAAACGGAACATATCCCATTTTTTCTTTTTCGCAACCGAAGAAATCGAAAAGTATGCACCATCTTCCGTCAGGGAGAGTGAAACTGGTTCCTGCTTCGTATGACCCTGGTTTTTCAACTTCGTTTGCCATGTATTCTTCAAACTTTTGGTCGTGTTCATACGGACCATAAAGGTGGTCGGATGTTGCGTGCATATTCATTGACGGATTGTGTGCGTTTTTATAAAACATATGATAAACACCGTCAATTTTACGGATATGTGTGTCAAGGATTTCATTGTCCTTTGTAAAGAATAGTTTCGGCATTGAAAAGCTTTCAAAATCCTTGGTCACAGAGCAATAAATTGACATGTGTTTGTAATTATCTTCGGCAATAGTTGAGCCCCAATGAATAAGATATTCTCCATTGATTTCATCATAGAAAACTTCAGGTGCCCACATACAACCGAAGTCGTCACGACCAAAATGAACAAGCTTTTCCTCGCTGAAATTCACAAGGTCGTCAGTTTTCCACATACGAAGGCATTTGCTGCCCGTCTTGTTTATATTTGACCAATCAAGCTGATAATTTTCGTCATAACGATTTGCAACACACAAATCAGTTGTAAGAATGACAAAACTGTTGTCACAAAGTCTGACGATTTCAATGTCACGGCAACCCTTTTCGCCAAGTTGTGCGGTAAGAACAGGATTTCCGTTGTTAACCTGTTCCCAATTAAGTCCGTCACGGCTGACAGCAAAATAAACCTGTTCACCGTCAGGAGTATATTTTTCTTTAAAATGTACGAATAAATATGCCATAACTTATATCTCCAATGTTGCAAGTCCGCCTTCGCTTGTTTCACGATATGCTGCGTGAATGTCCAAACCGGTTTTTCTCATGGTTTCTATTACGTTATCAAGGGAAATCTTTCTGGTTTCGCTTAAGAAACTTGCGAGATTTACCGCATTTATTGCCCTCATGGCAGCAACCGCATTTCTCTCGATACACGGAATCTGAACAAGTCCGCAAATCGGGTCGCAGGTAAGTCCTAAATGATGCTCAATCGCAATTTCAGCGGAGTATTCAATCTTACCACGTTTAAGACCGAAAAGTTCACCCAATGCCGCAGCAGCCATAGCACAAGCGGTACCTACTTCTGCCTGACAGCCACATTCGGCACCTGAAATAGATGCGTTTGTCTTGATAAGATTACCAATGAGTCCGCCTGTTGCAAGGGCTTGTAAAATCTGGCGGTCAGTGTAGCCGTGTTTTAACTGCATATAGTAAAGCACAGCAGGTACAACACCTGATGCACCGCAGGTAGGTGCAGTAACAATTTTTCCACCTGATGCATTCTGTTCACTTACTGCAAAGGCATAGGAACAAACCTCACGGTTTTCTCGTGTTTCCGCACTTTCACCGATATGCTCCATATTGTAAAGGTATTTTGCCTTTTTCTGTACCTCAAGTCCACCGGGAAGTATTCCTTCGTCTTCAATACCGCACTCAACGGCATTCTTCATTGTCCTCCAGACCTCTGCAAGATAATCCCAAATGTATTCACCCTCAACCTCGTCAACATATTGCCAAAGACGGTATTTTTTCTCCTTGCAATATGCCTTGATTTCCTTAAAGGTGCTTAGATTATATACAATCGGCTCCTTTGCAGATGAACTGCCTTCAAATTCAATTCGTCCGCCACCAACGCTGAAAACACGGATAAAATCTGTCTGCACACCGTTTTTATAGGCATATAACTCCATTGTGTTAGGATGCTCAATATCTGTTTTGAGGTAGTCAAACTCTACTTTGCAAGGAATAGGAGAGAGTGTACTTTCAATAACTGTATCAGTACAGTGGCCTTTACCTGTTTTAGCAAGTGAACCGTAGAGAACAGCCTTGAATTCGTCTGCATCGGGATTTTTCTCTTTAAAAAGCACACAAGCCTTTTCAGGCCCCATTGTATGAGAACTTGACGGACCTCTGCCGATTCTGTAAAGCTGATTTAATGACTCCATTCCCTTAAGGGCTTCTCGTTGGGATTTTGGTTGCTCCGCCTCAAAGAAAACATCCATTGAAACGCTGAAAAGCTTTGCCATTTTGTAAAATTCTTCTGCTGACGGAACACTTTCACCGTTTTCCCAAGAAATTACAGTTTCGGTGTCGGTATTAACACGGTCAGCAAGTCCCGACTGTGACATCCCACTCTTTTTGCGAAGTTCGGTTATCTTTTTTGAATAAATATCCTTAATCATACTTTTACCTTCACTACAACCTTGCGGCAAGTTTTTGCATTGTTAACCGCCACACCGGGACAATGTAAATCATTGGGATAAAGTACCATAAAACTACCTTTAAAGAGTGTCAATGGTTCAGTTTTGCACTCATAAAACCATACATCACTTTCAGGCTTTGCCTCTGTTTCAACCTTTTCACAGGAAATAGGAGCAACACCAATAATTTCTTCACCATCAACCATAAACTGAATGTCGATATATTTCTTATGTGCTTCTGAAACAGTCTTGTCGGGGTCAGTGTCATAGCTCTGCACCATATAGAAGATATTATCCCCGTCAAGCTCGTATTTACCCAATTCCATTTGTGAAAAATCAGTTTCAGAGAGGAATTCAAGTGCAGTATAAACCCTGCCTAAGCCCTCGTAATTCTTTACGTTTTCCAGTGTATCAAAAATCATATATCTTCACCTTTTCCCAAAGTTGATTTTGTAATTTTAATTATATCATTACCAAGTAGTGTTTGCAAGAAGATTAAACAGTTTTAAACTGTACTTTTGTTGACAATTCGTTTCGTGAGGAGTAGAATTGCAATATGTCTTTATGAAAGAAGGATGAAAAATGTTTTGTTCAAATTGTGGAAAGCAGAATATGGATGGGGCTAAATTCTGTGCGGGTTGCGGAACACCTATGATGGTTGTAGATGAAACAATTCCTGTTCAGCAACAGACACCGGTTTATGTTACTGATACCCCTGTGGCTCCAGCTCCACAAAAACCGAATAAAAATAAAAAAGGTCTTATTATAGGAATCGTTGTGGGCGTTATTGTTGTAATTGTTGCAGTAATAGGAATTCTCTTTGCAACAGGTGTGTTTGAAACAGACTCAGACACTGAAGATACAAAAATTGAGGAAACGAACAATAAAAAACAGGATGAAGAAGACGATGATGTAATTGAAGATGAAAAAACACCAATCGAGGAGCAAGCGATGGGTGATAAAGTTGAATTCGGTAAGGTAAGCATTGTCGTGTCAGACGAGTTTGAGGAAAGTGAATTTGCCATCAACAACGGAAAAATGTTTACCTTTGACGATTATCCTACACGCACGGATAACTTTACAATTGAAGACATTGCTAATTCACCAGGATATGTTACTGAAGCGGACATACAGACTATGTATTCGTATTTGAATTTGGATGCGTATGAACTTGTGAGCTTTGATAAATATAGTTGTGATGGATATGAGTATACAAGAGCTTTAGTCGAAATATCGATGAGTGGCATGTACATGAGGGCAGAATTATATGTGATTTTTGTAGATGAACAGTGTGTGATGATGACATTTAATTCAGTAGGAAAAGGCTCATCAGATGTTTTTGCCAAAGAGATAGCAAGTATCAGAGTTAATGGTAAAGCATTGGGAAAATAGTAAAAATAAATATTATGTGATAATAAAAACTCCTACGAAATCATAGGAGTTTTTGTTTTTATCTGTATCAGCTATATTTCTTTGTAATCTCCATCATTTTTGTCCACTTGCGTTCCATGTCTTTTACAAGCTCAAACTGTGTACGGCAACGGTCGAGGTTGTGTTCAGGATAATTTATGTGGAAATAAATGTCGCCATTAAGATAATCTGTAAGGAAGCGGATGCCACATTCATAAGTCATCATTTTAGCACCCATAGGAAGAAGCTCTTTTTCAAGGTCTGTCAATGCATCCTTTGCACTGCCGAGATAACCTTTAACATAAGCTTCGTAGAGAGGAAGGCTTAAACTTACCTTTGAAAGGTCTTTTTCATCTTCTGCTGCCGTATTTGCACCAAAACGGATACTGTCGCCAAAATCGTAAAGTGAAAGTCCCGGCATAACAGTATCAAGGTCGATAATACAAATACCCTTGTTTGAAACGTTGTCAAAAAGAATGTTATTGAGCTTTGTGTCATTGTGAGTAACTCTCAATGGGAGTTTACCTTCATCAATCAAATCAACGAGCATATGGGTTTCTTCTTCGTGATTGAATGCAAATTCAATTTCGTCCTTTACATCATTTAATCTTCCTGAACGATTTTCCTCAATAGCTTTTTTAAGGTTTTCAAAACGGGAAACGGTGTTGTGAAATTTTTCAATAGTTTCAAAAAGAGTTGAACCGTCAAAGTCGGAAAGAAGATTCTGGAATTCACCAAAAGCAATACCTGCGTTACAGAAAACCTGTTCGTCGTCGATTGAATTGCAGGTGTAAACGTCGTCTATGTATTTATACACACGCCAACATTGATTTTTTTCATCAATAAAAAAGTATTTACCATCTTTACAAGGAAGAAATGTAAGAGTGCCACGGTCCGCCCAAGGAATATTCATTTCCTCATTCTTTTTACGAATATGGCTAGTAACTGCAACAATGTTGCTCATAAGACCCTCGGGATTTTTGAATGCTTCGGTATTTACCTTTTGGAGTACGTATTTTGCAACTTCTCCATTTTCCTCAAAGATTAAAGTAAAGGTACTGTTAACATGACCATTGTTAATTTTTTCATATCCTGTAAATGTTCCCTCAAGAGAGAAAGCATCACAGATTATTTCCAAGTCAAAAGGAAGATTTGACAAAAGAAACACCCCATTACTACAAAAATAAGGCTGACTTTATGCCAGCACGAAGAGTATAACCACACACATTATATAACTTTTGTCGATTTAAGTCAATACGCACTTTGCATAAGAGAATGTGGACTCATTTTATTTAAAAATACTCTTTACATAAAGCTTATTTTAATGTAAAATATACTAAATATGGTAAACAGAAAATTGTGTTTACCGTGGAGGTGTTTTATTATGGAACCAAAGTATAAAAGAGTACTCTTGAAAGTCAGTGGTGAAGTTCTTGCAGGGGACAAGAAACACGGCTTTGATTTTGACACAGTAAACAGCGTTTGTTCTGCAGTGAAGGAAATGGCAGATATGGGCGCTGAAATCGCTATCGTTGTCGGTGGCGGTAATTTCTGGAGAGGACGTAGCAGTGGTGATATGGACAGAACAAGAGCGGACCATATCGGTATGCTTGCAACTGTTATGAATTCATTGGCACTTGCTGATTCACTTGAACAGTTGGGTGTTATCGTAAGAGTTCAGACTGCTATTGAAATGAATAAGATTGCAGAGCCTTACATCAGCCACCGTGCAAAGCGTCACCTTGAAAAGGGCAGAGTTGTAATTTTCGGTTGCGGAACAGGTAACCCGTTCTTCTCAACTGATACTGCAGCGGCACTTCGTGCAGCGGAAATTGATGCGGATATTATCTTTAAAGCAACAAATGTTGACGGCGTTTACGATAAAGACCCAAATCGTTATGCGGATGCGGTTAAATATGACGTAATTACACATCAGGATATTTTGAGCAAGGGACTTGCAGTTATGGATAGTACTGCGGCTTCTCTCTGCCGTGACAATAAAATTCCGCTTCTTGTTTTCAATCTTCAGCAGCCTGAAAATATGGTTAAGGCATTGAAAGGCGAAACAGTTGGCACACTTGTTGTTGACGAGAAATAATTTAAAAGGAGAAACGTTATGAATACAGTTTTTGATACAATGAAAGAAAAAATGAATAAGACTATTATGGCTCTTGAAAAAGAATTTGCAGGAATGAGAGCGGGTCGTGCAACTCCTGCCGTTCTCGATAAGATTTCAGTTGATTACTATGGTGTTCCGACACCAATTCAGCAGATGGCTGCAGTTTCTGTAAGCGAAGGTCGTATTTTAGTTATCCAGCCTTGGGATGTCAGCACAATCAACACGATTTCAAGAGCTATTCAGGCTTCTGACCTTGGTATCACTCCAATGAATGACGGCAAGGTTATCCGTCTTACATTCCCACCTCTTACTGAGGAACGCAGAAAGATGCTTTGTAAGGACGTAAGCAAAACAGCTGAGGAATCAAAGGTTGCAATCCGTTCAATCCGCCGTGATGCAATTGATAAGATTAAGGCAATGAAGAAAAATAGCGAAATAACTGAAGATGACCAAAAGAATGCTGAAACAAAGATTCAGAAGATTACTGATGATTTTGTAAAAGAAATTGACGGCATAGCTGATAAGAAAGAAAAAGAAATTATGGAGATATAAACAAATCAAGGGGCGGGTAATACCGCCTTGATTTGCTTAATTTTGAATTTATGGATAAGAAAAACATTCCACAGTTTTCTGTTTTACCCAAGCATATTGGTATCATAATGGATGGTAACGGCAGATGGGCAAAGCAGAGAGATTTACCAAGATATAAGGGTCATATTGAAGGTGCTAAAACATTCCGCAAAATCGGTGAATTTGCAGCCGATGTGGGTGTTAAGTGTCTGACTTTCTATGCTTTTTCAACGGAAAACTGGAAGCGTCCGCAGGAAGAGGTTGATGCAATTATGCAACTCTTCCGAGAATATCTTATTGAGGCGGATGAAAGAACAGAGGAAAACAAAGAAAAAGGCATTACTTTGCGATTTATTGGTGACCGAACAGGTATTCCTGAGGATATTCAGGCATTAATGGAACATATTGAAAATGTGAGCAAGGATGAAACCAAGGTGGTTTTAAACCTTGCAATCAATTATGGCGGTCGTCACGAAATCACACAGGGTGTAAAGGCTATTGCGGAAAGGGTTGCAAAGGGCGAAATTTCTCCTGATGATATAACAGAAGAAATGATTTCCGAAAATCTTTACACAAAAAATCTTCCTGACCCTGATTTGATTATCAGACCAAGCGGCGAATACAGATTGTCAAATTTCTTAACCTGGCAGTCAGCATATTCGGAATTCTGGTTTTCAAATGTTTTGTGGCCTGATTTCACGGAGGAGAACCTTTGTGAGGCATTGAGGGAGTTTGAAAAACGAAACAGACGATTTGGTGGGGTATGAGAATAACGTCAAATCAGAATTGAAAGAGGATATTTTATGGCTAAAAGAATAGTGTTTGGTCTTTTATGGACAGCAATAGGAATTTCTGCATTGGTATTTATGCACACGTGGTTTTTCTTGGTGTTTGCAATGTTCCTTTGCTTTATGGCTACTTATGAGCTTAATCGTTCAATCGGACTTAAAAATAAGCCCATAATGATTTTGAGTCTTGTAGTTTCAACCATTTCACCAATTTATTATGAGTATGGATATTTGTTGAGACAGGTTGACGGCTTTAATCTTAAAACAGAATATCTTATTACGGCTTATGTGCTTGTGCTTTGCTTTTTGATGCTTCACAATCACGAAAACACAAAGTTTTCCGACGTGTCGTTTGTTGTAGTGTCATCACTTTTTGTGCCGTTTGCGTTTACAAGACTGATGTATTTCAGAGATGTTGCAGTTTATTATCCTGACAAGGGATACACTAATGCACACGGAATTTTCTTAATTCTCTTCATTCTCTTCACAGCTTGTTTTACGGATACCTTTGCATATTTCACAGGAAGCTTTTTGGGAAAACATAAGCTTTGTCCGAAAATCAGCCCTAAAAAGACGGTTGAAGGTGCGGTTGGCGGTGTGCTCGGCTGCATCCTTGCAAATGTAATTCTCTATGCAGTGTATAATAATTTCTTCTTTGAAAATCCGTCAAACAATTATGTGGCAATTGTTATAGTGTCAGCAGTATTGTCGGTTGTCGGTATGTGCGGTGACCTTACAGCATCACTGATTAAGCGTAATTACGGAATAAAGGATTTTGGTAACTTAATTCCGGGTCACGGCGGAATTATGGACCGTTTTGACAGTATTATGTTTGTTTCTGCTGCTTTCTATGCAGTATTCAACATCTTCGAGGTGTCTGTATAATGACGAAAAATTTAAGTATTTTAGGCTCAACCGGTTCAATCGGTACACAGAGCCTTGAAACAGCAAGAAAGTGCGGTTACTCTGTCTCCGCGCTTTCGGCATATTCTAATGTTGATTTAATTGAAGAGCAAATACGTGAATTTAAGCCACAGATTGCCGCTTTGGTGGATGAAGAAGCAGCAAAAGAGCTTAAAAATCGTGTGGCAGATACGGATGTGAAAGTCCTTTCAGGTATCGAGGGTGTCTGCGAATGTGCAAGGGTGGAAAGTGCCGATACAGTAATCAACTCCGTTGTTGGTATGGCAGGGCTCAAACCTACTCTTTCAGCAATCGAGGCAAACAAAAAGATTGCTCTTGCAAATAAAGAAACTCTTGTTGCAGGCGGTTTGCTTGTTACAACAAAGGCAAAAGAAAAAGGCGTTGACATCTTGCCCGTTGACTCTGAGCATTCTGCAATCTTCCAATGCTTACAAGGTCAACCTACAAATAAAGCATTAAAGAGAATAATACTCACTGCAAGTGGTGGCCCGTTCTTCGGAAAAACCCGTGAAGAATTAGAAAAGGTGACCGTTGCAGATGCTCTTAAGCACCCGAATTGGAGTATGGGACAAAAAATAACCATTGACTCTGCTACAATGATGAACAAGGGACTTGAACTGATTGAGGCAGTATGGCTTTTCGATGTTCATCCGTCAAAAATCGAGATTGTTGTACACAGAGAAAGTATAATTCACTCTGCCGTTGAGTATGATGATAATGCGGTAATTGCACAATTGGGACTTCCCGATATGAAAATTCCGATTCAGTATGCACTTACTTATCCCGAGAGAATTGAATCACTTACAGGTGAGTTGGATTTAACAAAATTAGGTACGCTTACATTCTATAAGCCCGATTATGACACATTTCGTTGTATGGATATCTGTCGTGAAGCAATTACCCGTGGCGGACTTTACCCTGCGTTTGCAAACTCTGCTAATGAACAGGCAAACCTTATGTTCAGAAAAGGCGAAATCGGATTTTTGCAGATTGCCGAGTTAGTTGAAAAGGTTATGAATGATGCACCAAAAGTAGAAACTTATACGGTGGATGATGTTTATAACGCAGATATTGAGGCAAGAAATTTGGTTATTAAGTATTCAGGAAAGCAGTGATTTTTTGGAAATCTGGTCAAAGGTATGGCCATTTTTGGTGGCGATATTATTCTTTGGACTTTTAATATCAATACACGAGCTGGGACATTTTACCTTTGCCAAGCTTTTTAAGGTTAAGGTCAACGAATTTGCTCTTGGAATGGGTCCTGCCATTTTCAAAAAGAAAAAGGGGGACACAATTTATGCGCTTCGACTTCTTCCCATTGGCGGTTATGTCAGTATGGAGGGTGAGGACGAGGAAAGCGAGGACGAAAATGCCTTCAATCGTAAAAAGGTGTGGCAGAGAATTATAATTGTTGCCGCAGGTGCAATTATGAATCTCATTCTGGGAGTTGTAATTGTTGCAACAATTCTTTCTATGGATGACCTGATTGCAACAAATAAGGTGCTTTATTTTCACGAGAATGCAATCAGTCAGCAGACAGGACTTAAGGAAAACGACGAAATCCTTTCAATTGACGGTAAAAGGGTTTTATCCGGAATAGATGTTTCATTTCTTATGACAAGAAGTGACGACGGAATTTTTGATATGACAGTCCGCCGTGACGGTGAAAAGGTGGAACTTAAAGATGTTACCTTCAAGACTACCAAGGAAGGAAAATATACCCATATTGAATATGATTTTGTAATTCTTGGTGAAGAACCGACGGTTTTGAATGTGATTACAAATTCATTTAAGCAAACTGCCTCAATGGCAAGGCTTGTGTGGTTAAGCCTTTTTGATTTAGTTACGGGACAATACGGACTTACTGATTTGTCGGGGCCTGTGGGGACTGTGAATATAATTGCAGATATGGCATCAGGTGCAGCTCAGAGTAAGGAGGGGCTTCTTGCTACTCTTAACATAATGGCATTTATTACAATCAATATCGGTATCTTTAATCTTTTGCCGTTACCTGCTCTTGACGGTGGCAGACTTTTATTCCTCATTATTGAGGGTATAAGAAGAAAACCGATAAAGCCAAAGTACGAGGGATTTATTCACGGTGCGGGACTTGTGCTGTTATTGCTTTTAATGCTTGTAGTAACTTTTAATGATATTGTGAATTTAATTAAAACATAAAGACGGTGTGATTTATGATAGAACGTAGAAAAAGCCGTGTTGTAACGGCAGGTAATGTGAAAATAGGCGGAAACAATCCCATTTCCGTTCAGTCAATGCTTAATGTTATTGCTGAAGATGCGGAGGGTAATGTGCGTCAGGCTGTTGAACTCGAAAAGGCAGGATGTCAGATTATCCGTCTTACCGTGCCTAATAAAGAAGCAGTCAAAACTCTTTATGCAGTAAAAAACGCAGTTAAAATTCCTGTTGTTGCAGATATCCATTTTGACTACCGCTGTGCATTGGAAAGTGTCAGTGCAGGAGTGGACAAAATCAGAATTAACCCCGGTAATATCGGTGATGATGAAAAGGTACGTGCAGTTGCTAATGCTTGCAGACTTCATAATGTGCCAATCCGTATCGGTGTAAATTCGGGTTCACTCGAAAAGAACTTGTTGGCAAAATACGGTTCACCGACACCTGAGGCTATGGCTGAAAGTGCTATGTATCATATTTCACTTCTTGAAAAATTTGACTTTAACGATATAGTTGTATCAATAAAATCCTCCGATGTGCAGAAGATGGTAAAGGCATACAGATTGGTTGCCGATATGTGTGACTATCCTTTGCATTTAGGTGTTACCGAAGCAGGCACACACAATATGGCGCTTGTGAAATCAAGTATCGGTATCGGTTCACTTTTACTGGACGGTATCGGTGACACAATCCGAGTTTCAATGACTGCTGACCCTGTAACAGAGGTTAAGGCAGGATATGATATTTTAAAGGCAGCGGGAATTAAAACTGACTGTGCACAAATTGTATCTTGTCCAACTTGCGGAAGAACGAAAATTGATTTAATCGGTCTTGCTGACAAAGTTGAGAAGGCACTTGTAAATTATGATAAACCCATTAAGGTTGCAGTTATGGGTTGTGTTGTCAACGGCCCCGGTGAAGCAAAAGAAGCAGATATTGGTGTCGCAGGCGGTGACGGTTGCGGTGTTATCTTTAAGCACGGCGAGGTGCTTAAAAAAGTGCCGGAAGCCGAAATTGTAGATGAACTTTTAAAAGAGATAGAAAAAATATAACGGTGAATTACATATGGCAGTAGTAAAATCGCTTTTTGGCGAGTATTTTGACTGCACACAGAATTCGGATATTGCTTATGCAGATATAGTGGGTTTTTCTGTGTCGCAAGAGAAAATGAGTGCAAAACTCACCATTAAGCCTTACAGAAAAATTGAAAAAGAAAGAATTGAGGCTCTTGAAAGACAACTTTCAGGGGCTGTCAATGTTAATATAAGTATTGCTTGTGATGAGTCACGAGTCGGTTTTCGTACAGAATTCATGGGACTTATTGTTGAAATTTTAAGGGATAAAGTAATTGTTGCAAACGGATATTTTAATAATGCAGAATATGAAATCATGGGCAAAGAGTTGAAAGTAACTCTTAAAAAAGGCGGAAAAGATATTCTTCTTTCTGCTAATTGTGATAAGGAAATTGAAAGACTCATCAGGGGGATTTTCGGGGTTGATTATACAGTAACTCTTAATCAGGAAGAAGATTTCAATACTGAACTTGCTGTTGACAGTATGCAGAAAAAGGCTGACGAGGAAATCCGTAGAGAAAAGAATATTCCACAGCCTGTTGCACCTTCGGGCAGTAATGAGCCAAAGCCTCACGTGATTAAAGAAGGCTTTCCTCTTTACCTTGAAACACAAAAACCTATTTATGGAAATGTTATTCGCACAGCGAATTTGCAGAAACTCTGCGATGTTTCTATTGAAAGTGGTGCTGTAGCAGTCTGGGGCGAGATTTTCTCACTTGATGTTAAAACAACCCGTGACGGAAAGAATAACATAATCAATTTTAATATTACAGATAAAACATATTCATATACAGTAAAGATTTTTGAAACCTGTGTAAATGCAAAAACCTTCCTTGGTGCATTAAAGGAGGGTGAAACTGTACTTGTTTACGGAAAAGTGACTTTTGATAAGTATTCGGGTGAGAATATTATCTCTGCAACCTCTGTAAATACTGTTACACAGATTAAGAAGCAGGATAATGCAGAGAAAAAGAGAGTTGAATTGCATCTTCATACAAATATGTCCGATATGGACGGTATGACAGGTGCAGATAAGCTTGTTAAACGTGCAATAAGCTGGGGACATCCTGCTATTGCCATTACTGACCACGGTAATGTTCAGGGTTATCCTGATGCCATGAAGGGTAAGGGTAAGGATGATATTAAACTTATCTACGGTGTAGAGGGTTATCTTATTGACGACATCGGCGAGCCTGAAACTCCATGGGAAAAGTTGCCGAGATACCATATTATTCTCCTTGTGCAGAATAAAGTCGGACTTAAAAACCTATATAAACTTGTTTCCCTTGCACACACAACATATTTCCATACAAGACCTTGTATTCCACGCTCAAAATTAAATGAACTGCGTGAGGGTATTATTCTCGGCTCTGCTTGTGAAGCAGGTGAATTGATTAAGGCAATCCTTCTCGAAAAGAGTGAAGAGGAAATTATAAAAATTGCTGAATATTACGATTATCTTGAAATTCAGCCTGACGGAAACAATATGTTTATGATTGCTTCCCACTCTGACCCCAATGCAAAGAATCCTGACAGGAATAAAGAGTATAACAGAATAAAAACTCTTGAAGATATTCGTGATATCAACCGTAAAATCATCCATTTGGGTGACAAATTAAACAAACTTGTTTGTGCAACCGGTGACGTGCATTTTATGGACCCCGAGGATGCAAAATTCCGTGCAATTCTTATGGCGGGTAAGGGCTTTGACGATGCTGATAACCAAGCACCGCTTTACTTTAAAACAACGGACGAAATGCTTGAAGAATTTGCATATTTAGGTGAAGATACAGCATTTGAGGTTGTTGTAACAAATACAAATAAAATCGCAGATATGATTGAGCAGGTAAGACCAATCCCCGAGGGAACATTCCAGCCATCAATCCCGGGTGCAGAAGACGAACTCCGTCAGATTTGTTGGGATAAGGCAAAGGATTGGTACGGTGACCCTGTACCTGAATATGTTGCAGACAGACTTACACGAGAACTTGAATCTATTATCAAACACGGTTTCGCTGTTCTTTACATTATCGCACAAAAACTTGTTTGGAACTCCGAGGCTCACGGTTATCACGTTGGTTCTCGAGGTTCTGTTGGCTCGTCTTTCGTTGCCACAATGGCAGGTATTTCCGAAGTTAACCCATTGGCACCACACTATCGTTGTCCAAATTGTCGTCATAGTGAATTCTTTTTACACGGTGAATATGGTTCAGGCTTTGATATGCCACCAAAGAATTGTCCGCATTGTGATATTCCGATGGTTCGAGACGGACACGAAATTCCATTTGAAACTTTCCTTGGTTTCCACGGTGATAAGGCTCCCGATATCGACCTTAACTTCTCAGGCGATTATCAGGGTAATGCCCATAGATATACAGAAGAACTTTTTGGCCGAGACCATGTGTTTAAAGCGGGTACAATCGCAACTGTTGCGGATAAAACTGCTTATGGTTATGTTAAAAAGTACCTTGATGAACGTGGTAAGGTTGTAACCCGTGCAGAAGAAGACAGACTCACAAAGGGATGTACAGGTATTAAGCGTACAACCGGTCAGCACCCGGGTGGTATGGTTGTTGTTCCAAACGAATTTGATGTTTATGATTTCACAGCAGTTCAATTTCCTGCAAACGACACAACATCCGATATGGAAACAACTCACTTTGACTTCCATTTCTTGCACGATACAATTTTGAAACTTGATATTCTCGGTCATGATGTGCCCACACTCTATAAACACCTTGAAGATATGACAGGAATCCCTGTTATGGATGTTGATGTGTGTGACCCTAAAATTGTTAGTCTTTGTACAAGTCCTGAAGCGTTGGGACTTACTCCTGATGATATTGGTGTTCAGACAGGTACACTTTCAATTCCTGAAATGGGTACGGATTTCGTTCGAGGAATGCTAATGGAGGCACAACCAAAATGCTTCTCCGACCTTTTGCAGATTTCAGGTCTTTCCCACGGTACTGACGTTTGGCTTGGTAATGCACAAGAACTTATCAAAGACGGTACTTGTACAATTTCTGACGTTATCGGTACTCGTGACAGCATTATGACATACCTTATGCATAAGGGACTTGATTCAGGTCTTGCATTCAATATTATGGAAAAAACCCGTAAAGGTATTGTTGCAAAAGTTGGTTTCCCTGAAGGTGCAGAGGAGGCTATGAAGGCTTGTAATGTGCCACAGTGGTATATGGACTCCTGTCGTAAAATCAAATATATGTTCCCTAAAGCCCATGCTGCGGCTTATGTTATTGCTGCACTTCGCCTTGGCTGGTATAAGATTTACAAGCCAACGGAATATTATACAGCATTTTTGACTGTTCGTGGCGGCGACCTTGATGCGTTGACTGTTTCACAGGGCAGGGATGCCGTAAGACGTAAAATGGTAGAACTCCACGGTCCGCTTAATGCAGAGCCAAAGGACAGAAAACCAATGACAACCAAAGAAAAAGACCAGTTTACTGCGTTACAGGTTGTTAATGAAATGATGGCAAGGGGTGTGGAGCTTCTTCCCGTTGATATTTACAAATCCCGTGCAACTGTTTATTACATAGAAGACGGAAAAATCAGAATGCCGTTCTCTGCGTTGTCAGGTGTTGGTGAAAATGCTGCCAAAGCACTTGTTGAGGGCAGGGATAACAGTGACGGCAGTTTTGTTTCAATTGACGATTTCCAAGCAAAAACAGGTGCATCAAGTGCAGTTGTTACCGCATTAAAGGAAATCGGTGCATTTGCAGACTTACCCGAAACTGCACAGATTTCATTCTTTGGTTTCTGATAATGTTGTATATTATTATACTTGACAGACACACTTTATTGTGGTAGCATATTAGCACGCTAAAGCGAAAACGATAAAAAGGACAATTTTCAATGAAAAACTATTCCAAAATTACACCCGAAGGAACAAAAGACTATCTTGCACAAGAAAGCCGAGCAATCCGATGTGCAGAAAAAAGACTTTCAACAGTTTTTAAATCCAAGGGTTACGAAAAGGTAATGACACCTACAATAGAATTTTTTGATGTTTTTAACCGTGAAAGTTCAGGTTATAACCCTGAGGACCTTTACAGTTTGACCGATTCTTACGGCAGACTTTTAGTGCTTCGCCCTGATTCAACCTTGCCTATTGCAAGACTTGTTTCAACACGTTTCCAGAATGCCCGTTTGCCACTTCGCCTTTACTATAATCAGAATGTTTTTGTAAGACAGAAGAATTTAACAGGCAGAAGTGACGAGGCAACTCAAAGTGGTATCGAACTTATGGGTGCTTATGGGCTTCGTGCAGATTTAGAGGTCATTACAACTGCAGTTGAAGCCATTGAGAGTTGTACATCTGCTGATTTTAAGCTTGAAATCGGTCATGCAGGTTTCTTCAAAGAGCTTTGCAACAAACTCAATGTAACTGATGATATCGTAAGTGAGATTTACGACTGTGTTGAAAGTAGGAATTTTGTTTCTCTTAACAATATTCTCGATAAAATCGGTAAAAACGACATAACGGATTGTATCCGTAATCTTCCAAGGTTTTTCGGTGGACTTGAAATTATTGAAAAAGCAAAGTCCATTGATTTAGGCGAAGAAGGAGAAAAGAGTCTTGATTACCTGAAAGAGTTA
>JAZSFK010000067.1:0-2257 GCA_045532175.1 Candidatus Fimenecus sp.
GTATGTCGATTGCCTGTTGATTTTCCCAACTGTCAATAAGAAGAACAGTTTCATTATCATTCATTGGAAAAAAGTAGTCATATTTCAAATTACCTTTTTCATGGCGGATTTCGTCAACAATTCCACTTGAAATCATTTCTTCTGCGAACTTTCTTGCATTTCCGTTTGTGCCTGAATAGTAAATGTTTATTGTTATTGCCATAATTCACTAATTAATCCTTACAACAAGGTCGGTTTCGGGGTAGCAACAGCAAGCATGTATGAAATTGAACTGCATATCTGCAATACGGCGTTTGTCTTCGCCCTCTGGGATTTAAACCTTACCGCTGACAAGTTTACTTCTGCAAAAACCACATTCGCCTGTGTGACATCTTGCAGGAACTTCTATTCCTGCTCGTTCAAACGCACAAAGCACAGTTTCATTACTGCTTGCTTTAATTACTGTTTCATTTCCACGATTAATAACTGTGATGTTAAAATCTCTTGGTTCTTCATCAACTTTCTTGCCGGAAGAAAAAACTTCAAAGCGGATGTATTTTCTTTCTATCTGGAGTTTCGGAAGCTCTGTTTCAAGGAATTTATACAAACCACCTGGTCCACAAACGAAAATGCTGTAATTTCCTTCCGGAGCATATTTCTTTATAATATCTACACCCACAAATCCCTTTTCATAGCCATCTTCATCACTATGACTAAGAACATAAATCACATTAATTTTCTCGTTTCTTTGTGAAAGCTCATCAAGTTCTGATTTGAAAAGGATTTCGTTCGATGTTTTGCAACCGTAAAGCAAAGTAAGGGTGCAATCCTCATCGCCTTGGTCTATTGCTCTTGCAAGTGAAAGGAAAGGAGTAATACCGCTACCGCCTGCAATAGCAACTATGTTTTCAGCATCTCTTAATGGGCAATATGTCATATTACCCTCGGGTGCATAAGCAATAACTTCATCTCCCACATTCCAGTTGTCGAGAATATAATCAGAAACGAAGCCGTCAGCAATACGTTTAACTGTAATCTGATATTCACCGCTTAACGCGCTGGCAGGGGAGGAGGCAATTGAATATGAACGAGTAACAACTGAATTGCCTATTTCAAGCTTAAAGGTAAGGTATTGACCTGCTTTGAAATATGCAAGTTCTGTTTCGCTTTTAAAATAATAGCTTTTTGCAATATCTGTATGTTCTTCAATTCTGCTGATTACAAGCCTTTGCTCTTTAGGGTGAAGGCTTTTTGCAACTTTATTTACACCAAAATCATCAGTACGAGTTGGTAAAACTGCCGGTGCACTATTAATAAACTGTTTTCTCTCTGTTAAAAACTTTATAGTATTCACACTATCCTTGAAAGTGCCGTTTACAGAAAACTTTTTCTTGCTCATTTATTTTACCTCCTTTTCCATAGCGAGTATTGCATTCTTTGCTGCCATATCACCGGTTGTATAGCTTGGAGAATAACCCATATGTCTTGTAGTATAGCCACCTGCAAAGTAAAGTCCCGGTATACCTTTATCTATCAAATCAAAAACAATTCTTTTAACAATACCGTCTTCCTTGGTTGCCTCGTAACCATAGATAGTTCCTGCAGGAGCATCGGTATAACGGGCATATGTCATTGGTGTTGCAATTTCAATTTCTTCTATATAATCCTTAATTTTAACACCTGTTGCTTTTTCGAAATTATCTATCATTTTTTCTGCAAAGGCATATTTTGTTTTATGGTAATCCTTAACAGAAACCTTGCTCCATTCGTCGCCTGCAAAAATTGAAGTCATATAAAGGATACTTGTACCTTCAGGGGAACAAACGTCAAATGCCTTGTTAAGACAAACTGTTGCCTGAACATCATTTGTCTCAACGCGTTTGCTTAATTCATAGCATTTTCTGTTATCGTTTGTGGGATAAATGAAATAAGTGTGGTTGTTAAGTCCAAGCTCATCTGCAGAACGGTTAAGTCCCAAGAAAACTGCAAATCCTTTTGCACTCAAGGTTTTAGCATTTACTTCCTTTTTAAGTTTCTCAGGAATAGCATTTTCATCAATAAGTTTTGTAAACGCGTTATATGGTGAAGCGTTACAGATAACCACTTTAGCATTTATTTGAGTGCCATCATCAAGCACAACACCTGTTGCTACGCCGTTTTCAACATTTATTTTCTTAACGCTTGTGTTAAACCATGCCTCACCACCGTTTTCGGTAAATGCCTCAAGCAAAGCAGTGCTTATCTGGTGGCTTCTTCCTCTAGGAATAACAGCACCATC
>JAZSFK010000066.1:0-5063 GCA_045532175.1 Candidatus Fimenecus sp.
CGGATACTGTCAACAACGATATCCTCAATCCAAGCCTTTTTAACTGTTTTTTTATCACAGCCTTTGTGATTCTTCACACTTACACATTTGTAGTATCGGTGTACAAACTTTGTTCTGCTTGTACCGCTTTCACCTACCATAAGACACTGACACTTGCCGCAATAGAGCTTTGTAGTCAGAAGATATTCATCTTCCGCTTTTTGCTTTGCAGGGGCTTTCTTATTCTGCTTCATTTTTTCCTGTACCAATTCAAACAACTCCTTATCAACTATTGCGGGAATTCCTCCCGGCGTAATAACATCCTTAAATTTGTATTCACCGATATATTTTCGGTTGTGCAGCATACGGGTAACAATGTCAACATCTAACTTGGTTTTCTTATGGGTGCGTACACCTTGGTAATTAAGCATGTTAGCAATATGCTGCATAGACATACCCTCAGCATAGCTCTTAAAAGCTAAAACCACTGCAGGTGCAGTAACCTCATCAATTAAATAATTCTGCTCTTTGTCTACCTTGTAACCTATCGGCAAGGTACCACCATTGTATTTACACTTAAGAGCATTTTCCATCATACCTCTTGTAACCTTTTCTGCTAGCTCTACTGAGTAGTATTCAGCCATACCCTCAAGCAGACTTTCAAGCAGAATACCCTCTGCACCCTGAGAAATGGTTTCGGTTATAGATACAACCTTAACTCCGTTCTTACGAAGCATATTTTTGTAATGAGCAGAGTCATATCTGTTACGGGCAAAACGGTCAAGCTTCCATACGAGTATAACCTCAAAATGCTTTGAAGCACTGTCTTTTATCATCTGCTGAAATCGTGGTCTGTTATCGGTTTTGGCAGATAACGCTCTGTCGATATAGGTATCAACTATTTGAATACCGTTCTTTTCAGCATAGGCTTTACATTCACGAAGCTGACCGTCAATACTTTCTTCCTTCTGATTGTCGGAAGAGTATCTTGCGTAGATAACGCCTATCATATATATTACCTCCTTTGATTTCTGTAAATATTGTAATTCATATACTTGTTTTTGTTAAATGTGCGGAAGCGACTTTTACATCGCACCCGCTGTTTTTATGCAATTTCCTTTAATTTATCCCAATCCTTGTCCCATTCCTCGAACTCTTTTCTGCCACTTTCACTTTCAAAGAAGGATACGATATCGGGAAGAAAACATCTGACAAGAGATTCAGCGGCATCCTCTGAAATGAGAATACCGCTGATATTATCAGAATTAACATTAGTTTCGGAATAATTAATTTTTACTTCATCACCCATAGGCTACCTCCTTATCTCGCATCCCTATTTCGCTGTCGCTGAAGGTATCTGTAATAATATTCACAGGCTTTTATTACAAAATCTTCAAAGTCTTTATCTTTGACCTTAGGTGCAACCTTTTGCAATTTTTCAATAGGCACTTTACACATAGGTTTCTGATTTGGTTTTTCTGCTGTAAGAGTATTCTCAATACTTTCAACTGTAAGTGTACCTGCATTAAAATCCTTGTGCATATGCCACGCCTGAGAGTATGACGGAGTACATTCCTGCTCTTCAATTACACGAAGCAAGTCATACTGCATTTGGTCATCAAGAAAAGAAAGTTCAACACCGACGGAGAATGCAATTTTATCTTCATCCATCATTTCAAGAAGTTCAGGGATGAGGTTTGTCAGGCGGATATATCTGTAAACTTTGTCTCGGCTTTCACCTGTAATATTGCCTATTTCAGTTGCAGAGTCGAACTTTGTCGCAACTTGCGACGAAGTTAAGTCTGTTCTTTCGCCTTGCCTTTTAATTGCTTCAAGCTTTAACTTGTAAGCAAAAGCCTTTTCCGACGGGAGAATATGCTCCCTGTGAAGATTACTGTCAACGAGCATGATAGCTGCTTCATCACGGCTTACGGCATAAATTAAAGCAGGTACTGTTTCCAGCCCTGCCTTCACTGATGCTCTCAGTCTTCTATGACCTGAGATAATCTCATATTCATCATTTGTATTTTCAAGAGGTCTCACAGCAATGGGTGAGATAACACCTTTCTGCTGAATACTCTCTATGAGATTATTCATCTCATCATTATCTAAAACCTTATACGGATGTCCCTCAAAGGGATGAATTTTTGATACCGGGATATTTACCGGTGCTTTTAACTTTTTATTAGCCATTTTATCGGCTCCTTTCACTTTTATTCTTAATATTTTTGTTGTTACGGTTGTTACGCCGTTCTTCGATTTGCCGCTGTCTTTCCTCCTGCTGTTTAACATAGCGGGCATATTCTTCCTGCCTTGCTATTTCAGCCTTGGTAAGATAATTAGGTGGCGGCTCACCTATGAGCTTTGAAACGGTATCGACACTTCTATTGAAATCATATGCGCTGATGTTGTAATCTGCTTCAGCCTTTTGCCTTGCCTCTTTTTCTTTTTCGGGGCGGATTTTCATCCTTGCGGCTTTCAGTTCTTCTGCATTTGCTTCATCAGCCTGTTTCTCGGTTTCTTGGTACTGAGTAAGTGTCTTTTGAATTTCTGCTTCCATTCTCTTTTCCTCGGCTTCAAGCTTCGGAATTTCAAACCTACGCATTTTCTCAAAGTAAGACTTTGCATTAACAATATCCTGTTCGGTTTCACATTCATTTTGTGAGAGAATGTTCTGCATTTTAAATTTCAGTTCCTTAAGCTCAAATTCATAGTGACCAACCTCACATTTTGCCGAATTGTACTTTTGCTTCATAACCTTTGGAGTGAGCTTCAACTTCTTCTTTGCTTCTTTTAGATTTTCTTCTGTTGTCTTAATATCTTCCTGCAGCTTATGAAAGTACACATAAAACTCATCAGCATCACGGACCTCGTTCATAGCCTGATGCTTCATTTTGTTAATGCTCTTTCTTTCACATTCAAGGATAATCATACCGACACGGATACCTTCAAGAGCATCTGCGAGTGCGGGTATGAGTATCTTTGCCGCAGTGATAACAAGCTCTGTAAGTGCCTCAACAGTTTTACGAAGACTGGTAATCAGACTGTTGTCTTTACGGATAAGAATGTTGATTCTCATTCTCTGTGTGACTTTGCCTTTATTTTTCATCTTCTTACTTGAAACACCCTCGTGAATTGTCGGTTGCAATAAGATTCCTCTTGCCGCAAAGCTACGGTGGTCAATAGGCTCAATGTTCTTTTTTTCTAAATCTCTGTTTACAATATCTGCCCACAGCTTTCGCCATTCATATAACTGTTCATCACTGTTCCAACGCTCACTAATGGGATTCTGTCTACCGTACTTTGTGCTTTTCGGGTATTTGTTTACTCTCTCATAACCGTCAGCCTGTGACGACGGAAGATATACTTTCTTTCCGTCAACATAATACTGATACTGTTTCTCCCAACCTTCGTTTTTGGCAGATAAAAAATCAGAGGCGGTAAAGCCTTCCTCCTTACCGTCTCTGATACATAGATATTCTTTTTCCGTTTTTCTTTGCCAAGTACCGTCAGGGTTTAACGGTCTGACAGTTGCCATAATATGGGCGTGAGGATTGCCTTCGCCTGTATCGTGAATACAGACATCAACACACATACCGTCACGGGCAAGAGCCTTCGCAAATTCTTCTGCCTCGCCTATTTGCCTTTCGCGGCTGACTACAACGGGCAAGGCAACAATGAACTCTCTTGCCAAACGGCTGTCCCTTGTTTTCTCCGTTTCTTCAACTGCATTCCATAGCTTACTTCTGTCGTACCATTCGGGCGGAGCGTGTGACGGGAGAAAGATTTTCTCATAGACAAGACCGCCTTTCCGGGTGTAATCGTGTTTTGCGCCGTCATACTCGTTAGTGATTTCACTGCAGCTCATATATGCACTTGCGGCAACGGCTGAGCGACCAACACCACGGGTTATGACTTTGGCTTCAAGGTGATAAATTGCGGGTATCACCGTCCTTTCGTAAGTTTTATATAATATATTGTTTTTGTTGGTTTGATTGTGTTATAATTATCAAAAGCTATATATAGCGAAGAAATCTTTACAAGGAGGTAAATCGTATGATTGCAAAAAAACTGCAACCCGGTGACGAAATTCGTGTAGTCGCACCATCAAGAAGTCAAGCTATAATTTGGGAGAAAACACACCATCATGCGATGAGCTTCTGGAAGACATCAGGATTCAATCTGACATTTTCAAAAAACTGTCGTGAACTCGATAGATATCAATCTTCAAGTATTGCATCTCGTGTTGAAGATTTACATAAGGCATTTCGAGACCCAAATGTCAAAATGATTATTACTAGCGTAGGTGGATTTAACGCCAATCAGCTTCTTCCGCATCTTGACTACGATTTAATTGCACAAAACCCTAAAATCTTTTGTGGATATTCAGACATTACAATCTTGGAAAATGCCATTTATGCCAAAACCGGTCTTGTAACATATAGCGGTCCGCACTACTGCACTTTTGGATTTGACGGTGAACCCGAATACACACGAAAAGCGTTTTTTGATTGTTTAACAAAAGACGAGCCACTCCGTATTACTCCTTCAAAAACTGCAAAACAATATATTGTTCTTCAAGAAGGTATGTGTGAGGGAACTGTTATTGGTGGCAACCTTTGTACTATCAATTTGTTGCAGGGTACATCGTATATGCCTGACATCCGCAATAAAGTGTTGTTTATTGAAGATGATAATATTATGGGCGAATATTTCAGCTACGAGTTTGAACGTAACTTGCAGTCGTTGCTGCAGATTGAAGGTGCAGATACCGTAAGAGGTATCGTGTTCGGACGCTTTGATAAAAGTTGCGGCATGACGTTGGAACGCATTACCGATATCATTCGAGATAAAGCACCAACTAATATCCCCGTGATTTCCGGTGTTGATTTTGGACATATCTTCCCAATTATCACTTTCCCGATTGGTGGAAATGTGCGTATAAAAGCAAGCAAAGATGATATAGAAATTGTCTTCGATTCACATTAAAATAAATTGTAATCAGTATTTTGTTATTTTGGACTAAGAAAGTGCACTGTACCACGGGTTATGACTTTGACTTCAAAGTGATAAATTGTGGTGTT
>JAZSFK010000012.1:0-18364 GCA_045532175.1 Candidatus Fimenecus sp.
AAGAAATTCTTGACATCATTACAAAGGAGGCAAAATAAAATGAAAACTTTTAAAGGTCGTCCCGTAGTACCGGGCAAAGCAACAGCAACAGCTCTTGTTTCACACGGCGGTTTCAATACACTTGCTTCCTTCCAGGGTGCATTACAGTTTGGTGACAAACAGGCTAAATGCGGTGACCAGAACAATGCTGACATTTACGAAAAGCCAATGGTAGGTACAGCACTTTGCCTTCCGCAGACAATCGGTTCAACAACAGGTGGTCTTGTTCTCTACTGTGCAAAGGTTATGGAGAGATGTCCTGCATGTATGCTTTTCTCAGAGCATATTGACTCACTTGCAGCAGCAGGTGCAATTATCGGTTCAGTTTGGACTGATACTCCAATGCCAACGGTTGACTGTCTTGGAGAAGAGTTCCTTAACACAGTTAAAACAGGTGACAAAATAACAGTTTACGAAGACGGAACAGTTACAGTTGAATAATTAAAATTCTTTGTGGGGTTGTCTTTAGGATAACCCCATATTTTTTATAAAAATACTTGATTTTGTTAAAATAATCTTATATAATATTGAACTGTTGACACGGAGAGTTGTCCGAGCTGGTCGAAGGAGCACGATTGGAAATCGTGTAAACTGCTAAAACGGTTTCGAGGGTTCGAATCCCTTGCTCTCCGCCAAAGTTTTAGGGACACCACTTGTATGAAGTGAGTGTCCTGTTTTTATATTTAATTGTGGGGTATGTTATGTTTGAGCAAATTATCAACACCTTAAATGACGCATTATATAGTTACATACTCATTATTATTCTTGTACTTGGTGGTTTGTATTTCACTTGTCGTACAAAATTTGTTCAATTCCGACTTCTTAAAGAACAATTCCGTGCCGTTACAGAAAAACCTGCCGATGGTAGTGGTGTTTCTTCATTCCAAGCTCTAATGGTGTCAACAGCTTCTCGAGTAGGAACAGGCAATATTATAGGTGTTTCAACTGCACTCTGCCTTGGTGGTTTCGGCTCAGTCTTCTGGATGTGGGTAATCGCAATTGTTGGTAGTGCATCTGCATTTATTGAAAGCACTCTTGCACAGATTTACAAGAGAAAAGGTCCTGACGGAAGTTACGGTGGTCCTGCATATTACATTGAAACTGCACTTCAAAATAAACCATTGGCTGTTGTATTTTCAATTTTGCTTATAATCACTTACGGGTTTGGCTTTAATATGCTCGCATCATATAATCTTCAGTCAACATTTTCGGGATATGGCTTTTATGATGCAAAAACAACACCTTGGATTATCGGATTTATCGTGGCGGTTGTTGTTGGTTATTGTCTTTTTGGTGGCGGTAAACGAGTATTAAAGGTTACAAGTACATTTGTTCCAATTATGGGTGTTGCATATATTCTCGTTGCACTTATAATTGTGTTTATGAATATCGGTATGTTGCCTAACATTTTCAAGACGATTTTTGTAGAAGCATTTAATTTTGATGCAATATTCGGTGGATTTAGCGGTTCTTGTGTAATGTTTGGCATTAAACGTGGTCTTTTCAGTAATGAAGCCGGTGTTGGTTCTGCACCAAATGCATCAGCATCTGCTGAGGTTAATCATCCTGTAAAACAAGGTCTTGTACAAGTTCTTTCTGTATTTATTGATACAGTTCTTATCTGTTCCGCAACTGCATTTATGTGTATGAGTTCAGGCGTTGAGCCAAGTGTAGAGCTTTCCGGAGCACCTTATGTGCAGGAGGCACTTACACAAACTCTTGGTAAATTTGGTCCGATTTTTATAACCGTTGCAATGATTTTGTTCGCGTTCACAACACTTATCGGCAATCTTTTTTATGTAGATAAATGTATTTTTCATATTTGCGGCAAGAAGCCGGGTAAGGTGTTTATGAGTATTTATTACATTGTTGCATCTGTGATTATTTTTGTAGGTGCAGGACTCAGTGCTGATTTGCTCTGGGGTATTGCCGACGTAGCAGTGGGTGCTATGGCAATTATCAATATGCCTGTAATTTTATTCTTGGGTAAGTATGCTTACAGAGCCTTAAAAGATTACGAAAAACAACGAAAAGATGGCAAAGAACCTGTGTTTAAAGCAAAGGACATTGATTTACCACATAAAACAGATTATTGGAACTAAAAATTTAGCACTGACTTTAAAAAGTCGGTGCTTTTTTATTGATTAGGCGATTTCTGTGTGTTAAAATAAAAATATGGAAAGGGGAATGGTTATGAAAAAGAAGAGTATTAAATTAGTGGCAATTATTTTGGCAGTACTTCTGTCTTTGGGTATCGGCGGATTTTCTTATCTTTTCCTTAACGGGCTTTCAGGGCTTCATCTTGGAACAGATGCAAAAGAAGGTCAGATTAAGGTTGCATGTGTAGGCGATAGTATTACTTATGGCCACGGTGTAACTCCCTGGCATAAAAACAACTACCCCGCAATATTGCAAAATCTTTTAGGTGACAGTTACAATGTACAGAATTTCGGTGTGAGCGGTACAACTGCACAGAGTACAGGCGACCAACCATACATTGAGACAAAGGTTTATCAAAAGAGTATAGATTATAATGCAGATATTCTGATTTTTATGCTTGGCAGTAATGACTCAAAGCCTGAAAACTGGACTGATGTGGAAACCTTTAAGAAAGAATATCTTACTCTGCTTGATACATATATTTCAAATAATAATTCACCTAAAATTTATCTCGGTATCCCTGCAAAGGCTTATTACGATGATAAAAATCAAACAAGCGGACCAACCAATTATGATATTCAGGGAGATATTGTTGAAAAAATCGGCAATGTTATAAAAGAAATTGCAGCAGAGCGAGGATACAAATATATTGATATTTATGAGCTTACCTCACAACATCCTGAATGGTTTGCAAAAGATAATATTCATCCTAATTCAGATGGTGCAAAGGCGATAGCAGAAAAAATCTATAATTTTGTTACAGATATTGAATTTACAGATTTAAAATTTGAAGAGTTTCCCTACTATAATGGCAAAAGACTCGATATTGATAGTCAAATCAAGTTAATTGCGAGTAATTTGAATGAATGTATAAATAATCTTGAGAATAAATTAGATTGTTATGGAGTTGCAATTACTGATTTGAATTACGATAATAATTTGGAACTTATTGTTGCAACTAACGGTGGAACAGGTAATCGTACAACTTATTATATTTATGAAGTTGGGTATATTTATTTTGAGGACTATGATTTAACACGATTACATGATTGTTATATCAAATTTAACGGTAATAGGTATCAAGAAGATTCAAATGCCGATATACTTTTGTATGATGAACTTGTTCATTATTACAGAGGCGAACAACATGATTATGTGTTAGAAGATATTGGTCGATGTGGCTATGCAAATCAATATAGTGAGAAAGTTGCAATTTCTCTTGGTGGGAAAATGTATAATGAATGGTTATTAGCATCAAATACATCTGAATGTACGATATCCTCAGATGAACCCGTTGTTAAAATAGTTGATGCAAACGGAAATATCATTACAGAAGATGAATATAATCAAATAGAAGAAAAATATTTTGAAGGCTACAATAAAGATGTTGTTAAAATTGGTTGGATTAAACTACTAACTCGTGACAATTATCCAAATGGTTTTTTAAAATATACTAATAGTGAGTTGTTGGAACTTTTAAACAATTCATATAACACTTTTGTTGGCAGTTGAACATTTAATCACTCTACGCATAGTTTGTATAGGGTGATTTTTTATGCGGAGTTTTGAATATAACAGAAATAATGCAGTTGAATATGCTAAGAGATGGGCATTATCACGAAATCCGCAATACTATGATTTTCATGAAATAGGTGGGGATTGTACAAATTTTGCATCACAATGCATTTATGCAGGTGCTGGAGTAATGAATTATACAAGGGACTATGGTTGGTACTATATTTCGCCTGACAATCGTGCGGCTGCTTGGTCGGGAGTTGAGTATTTATATAGATTTCTAACAACAAATAATAGCGTTGGTCCTGTCGGCAGAGATGCGAATTTAAGTGAAATTCAGCTTGGTGATATAATCTTTTTGAATAATGGGCAAAGACTTTACCATACAGTTGTTGTAACAGGCTTTGACACAGATGATGAAATACTAATCTGTGCCCATACTGTAGATTCATATATGCGAAGACTTGACAGTTACAGATATTATTCATTAAGCTCTGTGCATATTGAAAAAGTTAATACGTGGTAAAAGAAAAAAAGGCAGTTTAAAACTGCCTTTAATTGTTTTTTAACCATTTAACTGATTTTTTCAATGCTTCAACTGTTTTAGTTTCTAAAACAACAGTACAATTGTGTTTTTTAGCTAATTCGATATATTTTTCAACATTAACATTCCCTGTGCCCAGTGTCATATGGTCTTTTTTATCTTGTGCATCGTGTAAATGTAGGTGAGAGAGTTTATTTTCTCTATTTATAATAAATTTTTCATCAATATTATCAACACAATGGCTATGTCCAATATCAAATGTTAATGCAAAAACAGAACTTTGAAGCAATATATCAATGGCTTCAATTTGAAAATCAGTATAACCATTTGTGTTTTCGATGCAAATCTTTATATCTGTATTTTTCAACTTTTTTTCAATTGTATTACGAAAACTAGTTATACTCTGCAAGTAATTTTCTCTGTATTGTTCAAATAAATATACTTTTTTATCAGGCAAAGTAAAATAAACACCTTTTGATAGATGCATATTGATAATTTTAACATCAAGCAATTTTGCGATTTCTATTGTTTCAAGTACTGTTTTCAAATATGCGTTAGCAACATAACTGTTAAAATCACTTACATTCAAGTTTTCGTCTAAATGTATAGTGTAAAATATGTTATTTTCTTCTTTTAATCTGTTTAATTTTTCAATATCTATATTTTCTATCTGATATTGAGGTAAATTCATATTTAACTCAACAAAATTGAAACCTAAATTTTTGCATAGTTTAACAGATTCTTCTATTGAGTTGTTTTCAATAAGCGTAGGGATTCCCCAAAACATAAATTCACCCCATTTTAATTACATCTGCTCTAAAATATAGTTTTTAACGTTCTCTAATTTGCTCTCTTTCCATTTGCCTTCTTCTGCTCTTTCGGCGAGGGGACAGATAATATAAAAATCAAGTGTTTCACCGGGCACTCTGCCTGTTCTCAAAGGTTCGGCAAAATGCTCCTTCCATTTTTCTTCACTTGCTCCCTTGAATTCTTCGGGCTTTAAATAGGCCATTTGACGCTTTGTGGCTGCAATAAGCATCTTTGCTGATAACGGTGCTAAAAGCTCATATTCGTTCTCCTTAACGTCAACAAATATGCGTGGCAACTCGTCTTTAACAATTCGTTCCTCACCACGGAGAATTTTAAGTCCCATTGGCTCAAAACTAAACTCATTTTCTGTGAAATTAAGTTTGATAATTAAGCCAATGTCAGTATTGAACTGTGAACGTTGATAATCTGTATCGAAAATGAAATTTCCTAATGAATAGAATATAACTTTATCGCCAACCGTTTCATAGTTCATTGGCACATGTGGATGATGTGAAACAACAATGTCCGCACCCATTTCTAAATACTTGTGATATCTATCACGAGTATAAGGTGAGGGCAGCGGAGTAAATTCTTCACCTGCATGAGCTACAACAATGCACCAACGGCAAGTCTTTTTGATTTCATCAATGGATTTTTGAATCTCGTCAAGGTCACTCCAACTGTAACAACCGGGTTTATCAACATCAGCCTTGCGACAAGCTCGTTGATAGCCAACGCCAAACATACCAATTCCACCGGCTTCGTTAAGAATAACAGGTTTTCTCGCCTCATCAATGTTCATTCCTGCACCGATTGTCTGCACGCCGTTTTCTTTAGCAATTTTCAATGTGCTTTCAATACCATGAGGACCTGCATCCATAATGTGATTATTACAGATATTCCATATATCAGATTTCATATTATTGAGAACTTTTACAGCTTGTGGGTCAATAGTGTGTAACAATTGCTGTACACCACTTTGAGTTGTATTCTGCTCTGCAACTGCAATAGGACCTTCAACATTAGTAATAACGTGGTCAGCACTGTGTAAAAAGTCAAGAATTTCTTGTGATATTAAGTTTTTGTCATCCCATTTACCGTACATATATCGGTCAAAACCAATATCACCGGTAAAAACTAATGAAGTAGTATCTTTCATAAAAATGAAACCTTTCAAATATTTTGTTTATTATAACACGATTTATATTATTATTCAAGAATATAAAAGCAGTCCCGACAAAAGTCGAAACTGCTGTTTTGGTGCGGGTAGCAGGGGTCGAATGTCTGCTACGGCTACGCCTTGCATCCATATCGCTCGCTGACCCAAATTCTGACGAATTTCGGTACCCACCTCACGACTTTTTGCTAAAAATGATTCACTGAATCATTTTCTTAACGCAAAAACCTTCTCAGGTCCGACCACCTGCAATTAAATAAGAGGTCCCAACAAAAGTTGAAACCTCTTATTTGGTGCGGGTAGCAGGGGTCGAACCTGTACACCTCTCGGCACAAGATCCTAAATCTTGCGTGTCTGCCAATTCCACCATACCCGCAAATATCTTTTGTATTATATCAAAGATTTTTTTAAAATTCAATAGACAAATGGTTAATAATGTTATAAAATATATTTGATTATTATGCCTTATTAGGCTCATTTTAGTTGGAGGTAAAAAATTATGGGATTTATGAAAACTCGTTGGACAGATTCGGTTGACAGAAATAATCCGTTGCCTGAATATCCTCGTCCACAAATGGAACGTGAAAACTGGATGTCAATGAATGGCGTTTATGATTATGCTATTGTTGATTCATCAGTTGAATGGGTTGACAATTTCCAGGGCGAAATTGTTGTTCCTTTTGCTGTTGAAACTATGCTATCAGGTGTTGAGAAACCATTAAAACCTGATGAGAAACTTTGGTATAAAAAGATATTTACAATTCCTGAAACTATGAAGGGTAAGAATATTCTTCTTAATTTTGCTGCTGTTGACTGGGAATGCAAAGTATATGTTAATAAAGAGCTTGCAGGTACTCACAGAGGTGGTTATGCAACTTTCTCAATTGATATTACAAGATTACTTAAAGATGGTGAAAATGAACTTGTTGTAAGTGTTTTTGACCCAACTGAAAGCGGTTGGCAGCAGAGAGGTAAACAAGTTAATGATACACACGGTTTCTGGTATGTTGCTACATCAGGTATCTGGCAGAGTGTTTGGCTTGAAGCAGTTGAACCTTGTCACATTCTCAAACTTAAGATGACACCTGATATTGACAATAAATCTCTTGCATTCAAGACATTTGCAAACGACGATAATTGTCAGGTTAAAGTTACTGTATTTGATGGCGAAACAGTTGTATCTGAAAATATGCTTTCAATGGATGACGTGATTAAGTTCGACGAATTAAAACTCTGGTCACCGGAAGAACCATTCCTTTATGACCTTAAGGTTGAACTTATTAAGGATGGCAAGGTTGTTGATACCATAAAGAGTTATGTTGGTATGCGTAAATACTCTGTTGGTAAGGATGAAAAAGGATACCCACGTTTTTATCTTAATAATGAGCCATATTTCCAGAGAGGCCTTCTTGACCAGGGTTATTGGTCTGATGGCGGTATGACTCCTGCAACTGACGAAGCAATGATATATGATATTGCTACAATGAAACGACTTGGTTTCAATATGCTTCGTAAACACATCAAAGTTGAACTTGACCGTTGGTACTATCACTGTGACCGTCTTGGTATGCTTGTATGGCAGGATATGGTTAGTGGTGGCGAATATATCGGTCAACTACTCGCAGGTGTTTTGCCACTTGTTGCAATTCATGTTAAGGATGATAAATACAAGGCATTCAAGCGTGGCGAACAGTTGTGGCGTGATGAGTTTGAACGTGAACTCAATGAGATGCTTAATCAGCTTTATAACCACACATGTATTTCATGTTGGGTACCATTTAACGAAGGTTGGGGACAGTTTGATTCTGTAAGAATTTCAAATGACATCAAGAAGTTTGACCCAACACGTATTGTTGACCATGCAAGTGGTTGGCATGACCAAGGTGCAGGCGACCTTAACAGTATGCATAGATATATTGCACCAATCAATCCTCGTAGAAATGACGGTCGTGTTTTTGCTATAACAGAATTTGGTGGTTATAGCCATATTGACAGAGGACACACTTGGGATGAATCAAAGAGCTTTGGTTATATGATGTTCCCAACAAAGAAAAGCTTATCTAAAGCTTATAAACTCCTTCATGAGACACAGGTTATTCCACTTGTAAAATTAGGTCTTTCAGCAACAGTTTACACTCAGGTAAGTGACGTCGAAAATGAAGTTAATGGTATATTAACTTATGACCGTGAAAATATTAAAATTGACGAGAATGTCATTATCGAAGTTAATAAGAAACTCACTTTATAATCGCTATGAAGAATCCATCAGTACAAAAATTAAGGCTTTTGTATATAATTGATATTCTTTCACGTAAATCTGACGAAGAACATCCTTTATCAGCAACGGATATTATGGATTTTCTTCGTGAAGATTACGGAATTGAGTGTGAAAGAAAAACTGTTTATGACTGCATTGAAAATTTGAATGAGTATGGTTATGAAATAATTAAGTCACAATCTCCACGCGGATATTTTATGACACCATATTATTTTGAGCCTGCAGAACTTCGTTTGATGATTGATGCAGTACAATCAGCAGATTTTATTTCTGCAAAAAAGACAAAAGCTCTTATTAAAAAATTCTCAGCTTTTGCAAGTGAATATCAATACAAAAGGATTGAAAAACAGGTTTACATTGATAATAGAAATAAATGTGCCAATGAAAATCTTTTTATTGTGATTGATATTATAAGTTCAGCAATTTTATCTAAGAAACAAATAGAGGTCGTTTACAGAAGACGAAAAATTGTTGATGGTAAAAATGCAAAATACGAAGAAAAAACAATGGTGATAAATCCGTATGCTCTCATTTGGGCGGATGACCATTATTACTTGGTTGGCAATTACAGTAAATATGATAATCTTATTCATCTTCGTATTGATAGATTGAAGAATGTCAAAGTATTGGATACTTATGCACGACATTTTTCTGAGGTATCATCATATCAAACATATTTTGACATTGCGGATTACAGCAACAAACATTTGTCAATGTTTTCGGGGGATATTAAACCTGTTGAAATGATTTGCAATAACTCAATGATAGAAGACTTCATTGACCAATTCGGTGAAAAGGTGAATATGCGTCATTTTGACGATGATAATTTCATCGCAAAGGTCGATGTCGCTGTTACAGATGGCCTTGTTGCTTGGATAATGCAATATGGTGATAAAATTAAGGTTAGGTCACCAAAAGAGTTAAAAAATATGATTATAGACAAAACAAATTCAATTTTGGCACTCTATAATGGGTAAAGTGATAAATTTTTAACAAATATATTCTTAACTCTTGAAAAATCTATAATATTGTTATAAAATATTTGGTGGTAAAAATACAAATTATATCTTTGAAAGGATGTTATTTAAATGAGCAGTGCATTAAACAAAAAAACTGTTGAAGATTTACAGGTAGCTGGCAAGAGAGTTCTTGTTCGCTGCGATTTCAACGTTAAAATGGAAAACGGTGTAATTACAAGCGACAAGAGAATTGTTGCTTCATTGCCAACAATCAAATATCTTATTGAAAACGGTGCAAAAGTTATTCTTTGCTCACACCTTGGTCGTCCAAAGGGTGAAGTTGTTCCTGAATTTTCACTTGCTCCTGTTGCTGCAAGACTTTCTGAACTTCTTGGTCAGGAAGTAAAAATGGCAAAGGATGTTGTTGGCGAAAGTGCACAGGCACTTGCACGTGACCTTAAAGATGGTGAGGTTCTTCTTCTTGAAAACGTTCGTTATGAAAAAGGCGAAACAAAGAACGACCCTGAACTCAGCAAGAAGTTTGCTGACCTTGCAGAGCTTTATGTAAACGATGCTTTCGGTTCAGCTCACAGAGCTCACTCATCAACTGCCGGTGTTGCAGAGCATCTTCCTGCAGCTTGTGGTTACCTCATTCAGAAGGAAATTGAATTTATTGGCGGTGCTCTTGAAAATCCAAAGAGACCTCTTGTTGCTATCCTTGGTGGTGCAAAGGTTTCTGACAAGATTGGCGTTATAACAAACCTTATTGACAAGTGTGATACACTCATCATTGGTGGCGGTATGGCTTACACATTTATGAAGTCACTTGGTCACAATATTGGTACATCACTCCTTGAAGCAGATAAAATTGAACTTGCTGCTGAAATGATGAAGAAAGCAGAAGAAAAAGGTGTTAAATTCCTTATTCCTGTTGATAACAAGGTTGGTAAGGAATATGCTCCTGATACAGAAGCTATGGTAGTAAATTCTGACGATATTCCTGATGGCTGGATGGGTCTTGACATCGGTCCAAAGACACAGGAAATCTTCGCAGATGCTGTTAAAGATGCAGGTACTGTAATTTGGAACGGTCCTATGGGCGTTTCTGAATGGGAAAACTTTGCATCAGGTACAATTGCGGTTGCCACAGCTATCGCAAATAGTGATGCAATATCAATTATCGGTGGTGGCGACTCTGCTGCTGCTATTCAGAAGCTTGGTTTTGCAGATAAGATGTCACACATCTCAACAGGCGGCGGTGCATCTCTTGAATATCTTGAAGGTAAAGTTCTTCCCGGTATTGCTGCACTTAACGAAAAATAATTTTTAATATTTATGGGAGGGCTATATGTCCTCCCAAAATTTGCGATAAGGAGAAAACATAATGAAAAAGGATTTACGTAAAGCAGTTATTGCAGGTAACTGGAAAATGAATAAAACTCCTGCAGAAGCAAAGGCTCTTATTGAAGAGATGAAACCACTTGTTGCCGGTGCAGATTGTGAAGTTGTTCTTTGTGTACCGTTTATCGATATTCCTGCTGCAATTGAAGCTGCTGCCGGTTCAAATATCAAAATTGGTGCTGAAAATGTACATTTCAAATCATCAGGAGCTTATACAGGTGAAATTTCTGCAGAAATGCTCGTTGAAGCAGGTGTAGAATATGTTGTAGTTGGCCATAGTGAAAGAAGACAGTACTTTGGTGAAACAGACCAGACTGTAAATCTTCGTTCACTTGCTGCTCTTAACGCAGGTCTTAAACCAATCATCTGCGTTGGTGAAACTCTCGAACAGAGAACACTTGGTTATACAGAAACTCTTCTTAAGTATCAGACAAAGATGGCTCTTACAAATGTTACAAAAGAACAACTTAAGAATGTTATTATTGCTTATGAACCTGTTTGGGCTATTGGTACAGGTGTTACTGCTACTGCTGACCAGGCTGACGAAGGTAACGGATATGTTCGTGAAGCTATTGCAGAAGTATATGGCGGCGATGTTGCTGCAACAGTTACAATTCAGTACGGCGGTTCAATGAATGCTGCTAATGCTGATGAACTTGTAGCAAAACACAATGTTGATGGTGGCCTTATCGGTGGCGCATCCCTCAAAGCAGCAGACTTTGCAAAAATTGTTGCTGCTGCATCAAAATAATAAAGGTGAATTAAATGAAAAAACCTGTAGTTTTATGTATTATGGATGGTTTTGGATATAACCCAAGTGATTACGGTAATGCAATCACAGCGGCAAATACTCCAAGACTTGACGAAATTTTTAAGAATAATCCAATGACCTACATCGGTGCATCAGGTATGGACGTTGGTCTTCCCGATGGCCAGATGGGCAACTCTGAAGTAGGTCATACAAATATCGGCGCAGGTAGAGTTGTATATCAAGAACTCACAAGAATCACAAAGTCAATTATGGACGGTGATTTCTTCGAGAATGATGTATTTATGGGTGCCATTGAGAATTGTAAAAAGAACAATTCTGCACTTCATCTCATAGGTCTTCTTTCCGATGGTGGTGTTCATAGCCATAACACTCATTTGTATGCTCTTGTAGAACTTGCAAAGAAAAATGGTCTTGACAAAGTATATGTTCACGCATTGCTTGACGGCCGTGATGTTCCACCAAGCTCTGGTGTTGATTTTATTAAAGAACTCGAAGACAAACTCGCAGAAATCGGTGTAGGTAAGATTGCTACTGTTATGGGTAGATTCTATGCTATGGACCGTGACAATATGTGGGACAGAGTTGGTATGGCTTATAATGCAATGGTTAACCGTGAAGGTATTGCAACTGATTCTGCTCTTGATGCAGTTAAAAAGTCATACGAAACAATTGATGAAGACGGTAAATACCTTACAGACGAATTTGTTATGCCAACAGTTGTAAATGGTGCAGATGCAATTTCAGAGAATGACTCTGTAATTTTCTTTAACTTCCGTCCTGACCGTGCAAGAGAAATCACAAGAACATTTGTTGACCCTGATTTTACAGGCTTTGAAAGAAAAGCATTTTTCCCACTTTATTATGTCTGTATGACTCAGTATGATGCTGAAATGCCTAACGTTAATGTTGCATATAAGCCTCAGACACTTACAAACACAATGGGTGAGTACCTTTCAAAACTTGGTAAAACACAGCTTCGTATTGCTGAAACACAGAAGTATGCACACGTAACATTCTTCTATAACGGTGGCGAAGAAAAGGTTTACCCGGGTGAGGACAGAGTTCTTATTGACTCTCCAAAGATTTCAACATTTGACTTGAAACCTGAAATGAGTGCTTACGAAGTTTGTGATGCCGCTTGTGAACAGATTGTAAGCGGTAAATATGATGTTGTAATTCTCAACTATGCAAACTGCGATATGGTTGGACATACAGGTATTTTTGATGCTGCTGTTAAAGCTGTTGAAGCAGTTGACGAATGTGTCGGCAAGCTTGTTGATGCAACTATGAAGATGGATGGCGTAATTCTTATTACTGCTGACCACGGTAATGCTGACAAGATGTATGAAGATGACGGTTCACCGTTTACAGCTCATACAACCAATCCGGTTCCTCTTGTAGTTGTTGGTAAAGAATGTGCTCTTAAGCAGGAGGGTGGCAGGCTTTGCGACCTTTCACCAACAATGCTTGATATTATGGGACTTGATATTCCAGCTGAAATGAGTGGCGTATCACTTATTGAGAAATAAAATACTTGTAATTATAGCGGAGTGAAAACTCCGCTATTTTTTATAATAATTTTAATATTTATGTTGATTATATTTTTATAATATTGTATAATAAAAAGAACAAATGTACGTGAGGTTGCTATGTTTAAATTAGTAAGTAATTATCAACCAACAGGTGACCAGCCACAAGCAATTGATATGCTTGTTGATGGTATTGAAAAAGGTTATAAAGAACAAACGCTGCTGGGTGTAACGGGCTCCGGTAAGACATTTACTATGGCTAATATTATTGCAAAACTTAACAGACCAACTCTTGTTCTTGCTCATAATAAAACTCTTGCAGGTCAACTTTGTACTGAATTTAAAGAGTTTTTTCCTGATAATGCAGTTGAGTATTTTGTATCTTATTACGATTATTATCAACCTGAAGCATATATAGCAACAACAGACACTTATATAGAAAAAGACTCTGCAATTAATGAAGAAATAGATAAATTACGTCACTCTGCAACATCTGCATTGTCTGAGAGACGAGATGTAATTATTGTTGCGAGTGTATCATGTATATATTCATTGGGTGACCCTATTGATTACAAGAGTATGGTTATTTCCTTACGTACAGGTATGGAAAAAAATAGAGATGAGTTCATCCAAAAGCTTGTTGAAATTCAGTATGAAAGAAATGATATAAATTTTATCAGAAATAAATTCAGAGTAAGAGGGGATATTGTTGAAATTTTTCCTGTTTATTCTAACGATTCTGCTATAAGAGTGGAATTTTTCGGTGACGAAATTGATAGAATAAGTGAAATTAATCCTCTTACAGGTGCAGTGAAAAATGTTGTATCTCATGTTGCAATTTACCCTGCATCTCACTATGTTGTTTCTCCTGAAAAAATGGAAGATGCTCTAAAACAGATTAATGACGAAATGGAAAAGCAAGTTGCAGAGTTTGAAAAACAAGGTAAGCTAATTGAAGCACAACGTATCCGTCAAAGAACTGAATACGATATGGAAATGCTTCGAGAAACAGGATTTTGTAAAGGCATTGAAAATTATTCTGCTATTATGTCGGGCAGAAAACCGGGGGAACCACCTTTTACGTTACTTGACTATTTCCCGGATGATTATGTACTTTTTGTTGATGAATCACATGTTACATTGCCACAGGTGAGGGGAATGTATGGTGGTGACCGTTCAAGAAAAGATAGTCTGATTAATTTTGGTTTTCGTTTGCCATCTGCCTATGATAACAGACCTTTGACTTTTGATGAGTTTTATGAAAAAACAAGACAAAAAATTTTTGTCAGTGCAACTCCCGGTCCTTTTGAAACAGAAAAAAGCGTTCAGACTGCAGAACAAGTTATTCGTCCAACAGGACTTCTTGACCCTGAAATATCCGTTCGTTGTACTGAAGGTCAAATAGATGATTTGATTTCTGAAATTAATATTCGAGTTGATAAAAAAGAAAAAGTTCTTGTTACCACACTTACCAAAAAAATGGCTGAGAATCTTACTGATTATCTCTCACAGCATGGAATCAAAGTTCGTTATATGCATTATGATATTGATACTATTGAACGTATGGAGTTAATTCGTGATTTGCGTTTAGGTGAGTTTGATGTGCTTGTTGGTATTAATCTTCTTCGCGAAGGCTTAGACATTCCCGAAGTATCATTAATAGCCATTCTTGATGCTGATAAAGAAGGCTTTTTACGTTCCGAAACCTCACTTATACAGATTATAGGCCGTGCTGCACGTAATGCTAACGGACAGGTTATTATGTATGCAGATACAGTTACAAAGTCGATGGAAAGAGCCATTGACGAAACATATCGACGTCGCGAAATACAAATTGCATACAATGAAGCTAATGGTATTGTACCAAAGACGATTACGAAGGATGTACGTGAAATCCTTGAATTTTCATCAAAGGATAAAACAGGAAAACGTAAGATGAGCAGGGATGAGAAACAAAAGCTTATTGCAAAGCTTACAGAAGAAATGAAATCCGCTGCTAAAATTCTTGAATTTGAACATGCAGCATATTTACGTGATAAAATTGAAAAACTTAAATCGGAGAAATAAATGATACACGATAAAATTATAATTAAAGGTGCAAAAGAAAATAACCTTAAAAACATTGATATTGACATTCCAAGGGACAAGCTTGTTGTATTAACGGGTGTTTCAGGTTCAGGTAAATCGTCATTGGCTTTTGATACAATTTATGCAGAAGGCCAACGTAGGTATATTGAATCGTTATCGTCTTATGCACGTATGTTTTTAGGACAGATGGAAAAACCTAATGTGGAGTCCATTGAGGGACTTTCTCCTGCAATTTCTATTGACCAGAACACAACATCTAAAAATCCACCTTCAACAGTTGGCACTGTTACTGAAATTTACGATTATCTTCGTCTTTTATATGCCAGAATAGGTGTGCCTCATTGTCCTGTTTGCGGAAGAGAAATAAAACAGCAAACTGTTGACCAAATTGTTGACAGTATTTTAAGTTTACCTGAAGGAACAAAATTTCAGATTCTTTCACCTGTTGTCAGAGGAAAAAAAGGTGAACACGCAAAAGAGCTTGCTAATGCCTTAAAAGCCGGTTTTGTACGTGCTCGAATTGATGGTGAAATTACTGAGCTTTACGAGGATATGAAACTTCCTAAGACGTACAAGCATTCAATAGATATTATTGTTGATAGATTAGTGGTCAAGGATGGTATTCGTTCAAGATTAGCTGATTCAATTGAAACAACCACACAGCATTCGGGTGGTAACGTAATTATTGACGTGATAGGGGATAGAGAGTATCTTTATTCTCTTAATTATGCTTGTCCTGAACACGGAATTAGTATGGATGAACTTTCTCCAAGAATGTTTTCCTTTAATAATCCCTATGGCGCTTGTCCTACTTGCACAGGACTTGGTACGTTTTTAAAGGTTAATCCTGACCTTGTAATACCCAATAAAAACCTTTCTATAAGCGAAGGTGCAATCTGTGCTTCCGGATGGGGAAAAGCCGATTCAGGCTCAATTGCAGCCATGTATTATAGTGCTATTGGAAAAGAATATGGTTTTACATTAAAAACACCAATAAAAGATATATCTGAAGAAGGATTAAACGCAATTCTATATGGAACAAACCACAAGATGAAAATGACACGTTCGACATTTTATGGCTCAGGAACATATATGTCTGAATTTGAAGGTATTGTCAACAATCTTGAAAGAAGATACAAAGAGACTACAAGTGATTGGTCCAGATGGGAAATAGAGCAGGTGATGACTGCTTGTAAATGCCCTGATTGTAATGGTACACGTCTTAAGCCGGAAATTCTATCTGTCACAGTTGGCAATAAAAACATCAGTGAGTTTTGTGATATGTCAATTTCACAGGCGATTGATTATATTGACTCATTGGAATTATCTGACAAGGATAGGTTTATTTCTGAATCTATATTAAAAGAGATTAAAAGCAGACTTAACTTTTTAAAAAGTGTAGGTCTTGATTATCTTACGCTTTCTCGTTCTTCAGGTACTCTTTCGGGTGGAGAAAGTCAAAGAATACGCCTTGCAACACAAATAGGTTCAATGCTTATGGGTGTTGTTTATATTCTCGACGAACCGAGTATCGGCCTACATCAAAGGGATAATGATAAACTAATTGAAACGTTAAAACATCTTCGTGACTTAGGAAATACCCTTATTGTTGTTGAACACGATGAAGATACAATGCGTTCTGCAGATTATATAGTTGATATTGGCCCTGGTGCAGGTGTTCACGGTGGTGAAGTGGTATGCGCAGGAACGATAGATGACATAATTGACTGTAAAGATTCTATAACAGGTGCATATCTTTCAGGTGCAAGATTAATTCCGATACCAAAAGAAAGAAGAAAAGGAAACGGTAATAGTCTTACAGTAAAAGGTGCCTGTGAAAACAACCTAAAAAACATAGATGCTGTTTTCCCGCTTGGCTGTTTCACTTGCATAACAGGTGTTTCTGGGTCAGGTAAATCGTCACTTGTAAATGAGATTCTTTATAAGCATCTTGCAAATGAACTGAATGGTGCAAAGAAGCCTGTTGGTAAGTTTAATAACTTTGTTGGCATTGAGTATCTTGATAAAGTAATTAACATAGACCAATCACCAATCGGCAGAACTCCTCGTTCAAATCCTGCAACTTACACAGGCGTATTTACCGATATACGAGAATTATTTGCGCAGACTCAGGAAGCAAAAATGAGAGGGTATAATTCAGGAAGATTTTCATTTAATGTTAAAGGTGGACGATGCGAAGCTTGTCAGGGAGACGGTATAATTAAAATTGAAATGCATTTTCTTGCAGATGTTTATGTTCCTTGTGAAGTATGTAAAGGCTCAAGATATAATCGTGAAACACTTGAGGTGAAATATAAAGGCAAGACAATAAGCGATGTGCTTGATATGACTGTTGAAGAAGCTCTCAATTTCTTTGATAATATTCCTAAAATCAAAAGAAAACTTGCCACATTATATGATGTAGGATTAGGTTATATAAAACTTGGTCAATCAGCTACAACATTATCCGGTGGTGAAGCACAACGAGTTAAGCTATCCACAGAATTATCCAAGAGGTCAACAGGTAAAACAATATATATACTTGATGAACCAACTACGGGACTTCACACAGCTGATGTTCATAAATTGATAGAGGTTTTACAAAAACTCGTTGATGGAGGAAATAGTGTAATAGTGATTGAACATAATCTGGATGTAATTAAGACGGCGGACCATATTATTGACTTGGGTCCGGAAGGGGGAGATAAAGGTGGCAAGATTATTGCATCAGGTACTCCCGAACAGGTTTCTAAAAATAATAAATCTTATACAGGATTGTATTTAAAGAAAATTCTTAATAACAACTAAATAATATTAGTGATATATTAACAATGAAAAATACAGAGTGTCATTAAACGATGATGAAACTCTGTATTTTTATTTTTAAATCAAATAGAAGAAGGGTGTTGAAAACTAATCTTAATTGTTGACAATGTTGAAAAGTTATGATATAATTATACAAAATAAATATTTTGTATTAAATAGGGGATGTAAAATTATACAAAATACGGGAAATAAGCTGTTTTTACCATTTTTTTAAGCAAGCTTAATTAATTTGAAACTGAATAATATATTTATTGATTTTTTTAAAA
>JAZSFK010000061.1:0-2184 GCA_045532175.1 Candidatus Fimenecus sp.
CCCGTTCAAATCCTCTTTTGAGGCTGAAAAGGCAAAATGTCATCTACGGTTTCAGTATAAAAAATTTCGGCGTCAGAGCATAAAAAACCACGCAAATGCGTGGTTTTTTCGCCCTGTCATCTATTTTGGGCATAAGAAATGTCTGTCTTATACAAAATAGATGACATTGATTTATCCCTATTCTGGTTTTTTCTTTCCTGCCAACAGCACAAATCCCTCACTCTGTTCCTTGAGATATTCATACAAATCCTCTGCTGATCCAGTCGTTTTCTGCGAAAGGCTATCCTTACGATAATGCTGTGATGGAATGTTTTTTCAGATATCTCAAGCACGAGGAAACGGATCGACGTTCTTATAGCTCATTACCAGAGCTGCTTTGATTTTTCTCTTTCAAAGTCTATATCTGATTGTGTGACCTGAACTGAAAAATCAAGAGTTTCTGTTGAAATATATTCCTTACAGTAATCTGCAATATATTTATGTTTGGCTGATATTTCTATTATCTTATCTGCCAATCTGATTTTGAAATTATTCATTTCCATTATCCTTTTTTCTAAAATGCAGGAACAAACGGAAGTTCATTTACATCTTGTTCAGGAGTGATTTCTACTTTGCTTTCAGTAGGAATTACAGTTGTTTCCGTTTGGTGTGTGGTAGAAACAGTTGTTTCTGTCTGACTTATGGTTGTTGTATTATTGGGACTTTTTGTTGTAATACTGTCCGTTACTTTTTTAGTGGTTGTTGCAACCGATTGATTTTTCTCAATACTTGCTTCTGTAGTTTTTATTGTGCCATTATTTTTTGTTTTTATTGTGATTGTTGTCATAGTGTTGGTGTTTTTACCCACTGAATCAGAAATTCTGCTGTCAGAATTATTATCAACTGTTGTATCAGTATATGTTTCTTCGCTTATTGTTGTTATATCCTGTATTGACGTATTTTCACTCGTGTTTTTTTCTGAACCTTCATCAATACAGCCTGACATACAACATACAATAACAGATAATATAAATGCTAATGAACATCTCATAATACTTACTTTCTTCTTCATAAATTTCCTCTTTCTAAAACTTTAGGCACCGCTAATGCGATGCCTAAAGTTTCCGTGATATTAGCCCAAGGACTATAATTCAATTTCAGGTAAATCGTTACCACTGGTAGTAATAATGTCCTCTGTTTCGAACTCTACTACTTCCATTTCCGGTGTTTCATACACTTCTTTCATCTTTTTCACTCCTTTATCTAGTATTCGAATTTCGCATCTGCTCTAAGATTAAATATTCTCAAAGCAGCTGTTACATCCTTTAACTTCTGATCCATATCACTATTTGCTACAGCGCATGCGTATGACATAGCACTGTATGAAATGTAAGATTCATTACCTTCTTTATCAGTAACATAAAAAGAATACGTCGTATCTAAATCTGATGCCTTTATTCCTGTCAATGTTATTAAACAAACATTTTCTGTCGTATCAATGGTTGCAGGAACTACATTTAACATCGGATCCTGCACTACAACTCTTAAATCCTCAAAACTCACTCCATCTGCCAATTTGAATTTAAGGTTAATTGCTGTATCTGATTCAAGTGTCAGATATGCTGAGGTAAACGAACCAACTTTATCATCATTCGAAATACTCGGATTAAACTCATCCCAATTATCTGCTTCTGATAAATTCAAAGGATCTAACCCCTCATTTGCCAGATTGGTTGTATTATAATCAAACCATTCCTGAGAGTATGCACCGTAATGCAACATTGCCTTCACAAGCTCTATGGTCTCATCATCGTAACTACCGGACAATATTCTGTCTGCATATTCTCTTACGGAGTACTCATAAACTTGTGTTTTGGAACCATCGGAAGTAATCAATTGAGCCTGAATCGTATCTGTCATTTCCTTAGCTGCAACATTGCAAGTAAATATGTAATATGTTTTTCCTTCTATATCAGCTGGTCCTTTGGCTTTTGCGTCACTTACCATTACCTTCTGAGTAGTACCATTTGGCAAGGTAAATAACATATACGCTTCATCATCGTTCAGCACATCCTGAGTTAAATCCATATGGAAGTTAACACCAATACTGCCGTTCAAGCTTACACTATAACCTGCAAGGTGCACTCCGATACCATTATAAATAGCACCACAGCCATCACAGTATCCGTTATTGTCACTATCTCC
>JAZSFK010000036.1:0-9375 GCA_045532175.1 Candidatus Fimenecus sp.
ATTTTTTATGTGGTACAATATGGTACATACTGATTTACAAAAGGTGATTTTGTGGAATTTTTAACCAAGGATTACAGCTTCCCCTCCGTATCGGGACTTTGCGATATTTATGCCCAGAGTGCAGCGCCTATTGACTATGGCTCAATCAAGGGCGTTGTTCAGATTTCTCATGGTATGGCTGAATACTCAAACCGCTATTCCCGATTTGCACTTGAACTTTGTAAGGCCGGCTATGCCGTATTTATCAGCGACCACGTGGGACACGGCTCGTCAGTTGAGAATAAGGAAATGCTTGGATTTTTCGGTGAGGAAAACGGTGAGGAAACCTTTATTGATGACTTAAAGACTTTAACGGATATTGCCAAGTCAGAGTATCCCAATCTGCCGTTTTTTATGTTGGGTCACGGTATGGGAAGTCTTATCGCAAGAAAATACACTGCAAAATACGGTTATCTTCTTGACGGCGTAATTTATAGTGGCACAAGCGGAGAAAATCCCGCCCTTGGAGTGGGGATTTTACTTGCAAACACAATGATTAAGCAAAACGGTCCTATGCACCGTTCAGAGGTACTTGATACCATTGCTTTCGGTTCATATAACCGAAAAACACAGAAGCGTACTGAATGTGACTGGGCAACAAGAGATGAGGCAGAGGTTGACAAGTTTATTGCGGATGAACTTTGCGGATATAAATATACTGTCAGCGGAATGAAGGTGCTTTTTACAACCTTAAAGCAGGTTACAACACGTCGTTGGTATAACACAATTCCTTTAAGTATGCCGATTTTCTTGATTTCAGGCTCAAAGGACCCCGTGGGTGACTACGGCAAAGGAGTCAAAGAGGTTTATAAGAATCTAAAAAAGACGGGACATAAAAATGTTTCAATGAAGCTTTATGAGGACGCACGTCACGAAATTCTTAACGAAATAAACCGTGACGAGGTGTATAATGACATTATAGAGTGGCTTGATAAAAATGTGGACAAGCATATTGAACAAGCAACTCAGTCCGTGGTTGTGGAATCAATTGATGAGATACAACCCGCAGAAAAGACAGAATAAATAAAACGACCACAAGCCTTTATGGAATGTGGTCGTATTTTTTGTGCTTTTATATTATTTATGGATATTACAGTTTGCACAGTTTCCTGTGCAACCGCTAAATTCTGCTTTACCTTCCTCGGTATCACGATAATACTGTGTATGGGTTTCCCTGTGTTTTGTGCTGTTCCAGATTTCCTCTGCAACAGGAGCCCATTCCTTTGCGTATTCGTCACATTTGCTGCAAAGTTCTTCGGCAGTTTCCTGACGCTGAAGGTCGGAAGATTTTGCGCCTGTCTGCTTAATAATCTCACGAAGTCTTTCGGGATTTTCAAGCATTGGGCATGGACGAAGATGATTATCGTTAAAGGGCTGATTTTTATAATACGTCATAAAGAGAGGACGTTGTAAGGCCTCTAAAAGAGTATGTGTACGGATATTTGAGTCAGAGAAGTGAATGAACACACATGGCTCAATATCGCCTGCGGAGTTAATGTGGAAATAGTTTCGTCCACCTGCAATACAACCGCCGACATATTCACCGTCATTCTGGAAGTCCATAATGAAGATTGGTTTACCTGTTTTTCCGTTACGCATCTTTTTGTTCCAGAAATAAAGTTCTTTTCTTTGTTCAGGTGTAGGAATAAGCTCTTTATCTCCACCGTAGCCTACTGGCATATAGTTGAAGTTGAGCATATATTTTGCACCTTTTTCGATGGCAAAATCAACAAACTCGTCACTTGTAACAGTTGCAAGGTTTTTTCTTGTATAGCAAACAGAAAGACCAAAAATGCACTTGTTCTTTTTAAGCAAATCCATAGCTTTAAGTGTTGTCTCATAAGCACCTTTGCCACGACGCCAGTCGTTGGATTCCTCGTTACCCTCAAGGCTCAATGCAAGGGTAATGTTGCCGATGCGATTCACTTCATCACAGAAAGCCTGATCAACAAGAGTTGCATTTGTGAAAATAAGGAAAATACAATCCTTATTGTTTTCGCAGATTTGCAAAACCTCTTTTTTCTTGATAAGAGGTTCGCCACCTGTAAGCCAATAGAAGTGACAGCCCAATTCCTTGCCCTGAGTTACAATGCTCTGCATCTCATCAAGAGTTAAATTCTGCTTGTGACCGTATTCAGCGGACCAACAGCCTTTACAATTAAGGTTACAAGCACTTGTGGGGTCAAAAAGAATATTGAAAGGAATATTGCATTTATATTTTTCACGGTTTTCACGTACTTTTTTTGTGCCGTAATAACCTGCATCAATGCCGAATGAAAGAAGCATCTGCTTAACAACATTTCTGTCGATGTCGTTTACAAGACTTATGGCAAACTGAGTCCATACATTATCCTTATCCTGTGCCACTTCCTGAAATTTTTTAAAATTTTCAGGAGGGAAAATTTTGTTAAAGATAGGTTCAATCTTTTTACTTAACTTTACAATATTAGCATGAGGGTCTTTGTCAATGTATTTAAGCAAACGGTCAAGAGTGAAACTTAAACCGGCTTTTTGAAGATTGTAAACTACTTTCATAATGCTTCCTTTCATAATATTTATAATGTAACGATATCTAAACTATTTTAGTCCAATTTAGGAATAAAGTCAACGGGTTTTCTGTACCCATATCTATATTTTAATGGAAAAGTGAGTAATTTATACCAATTAGGAAAAAATAATTGAAAAATAAGGAAAAGTAAATTTATAAAACAGTAGAAAAAAACAGTAATTTATGGTATATTTTTATTATCTATAAAATAAGGGTGACGTTAAATGAGCAAGAAAGCATATACAGAGATTGCAAAAGGCGTAAAGCTTCTCTGTGTAAACAGTGATAAATTCAAAACTAATTGCATAAAGATGGATTTTTATCTGCCCATAAACGAGTATTTTCCTGCCCAGAATGTACTTGCGTCCTTTATGGGACACACATCAAAAAAATACAATACCGTAAAGACCTTTAACTCAAAGGTTGAAGGTATGTATGATGCTTGCTTTGATGTGAATATTTCAACTGTGGGCGAAACGGCAAGAATAAGATTTTCAATGGAAACTCTTGACGATAAATTCAGCCTTGACGGAAAATCTGTTTCAGAGGAAGCAGTTGATTTTCTTGTTGAAATTCTTAGAAACCCGAATGCGACGGAAAATGGCTTTGATGAGCAGAATACATTGCGTGAAATCCGTTTCACCCTTGAAAACCTTGAGGCAATGAAAAATGATAAAAGGGCTTATGCTGTTTTACGTCTTCGTCAGCTTATGTGTAAGGACGAGGCTTTCGGAATTGATACTGAAAAGCTGGTAGAGGACGTAAAAAAACTTGACAGTAAGCAACTTTTAGATGCCTATAACAATATGCTTGAGGTGTCAAACATTGTAATTACCGCTTGCGGTAGTGTTGACGGCGAAATGCTTGTTGAAAAATTCAAGGCATTTGCTGACAGTATTGAAAACAGAAACCCTGCTGCTCTTGACGCTGTTTTTGTTACAAAAGCGGACGAAATCCGTTATTTCAAAGAGGAAATGGATGTTAATCAGGCAAAACTTGTAATCGGACTTCGTGCAGGTATGGAAAACTCAAACGACAATTATTTTGCATACAGAGTTATGACGGATATTTTTGGCGGAGGACCATACTCAAGACTTTTCCTTAATGTCCGTGAAAAAATGAGTCTTTGCTATTATTGCGGTGCAAGACTGATTCGTGAAAAGGGTATTATTCTTATTCAAAGCGGTATTGAGGAAGAAAACTATGAAAAGGCACTTTCTGAAATTCTTAATCAGCTTGATATTATGAAAAACGGCGAATTTACTGACGAGGACTTTAATTCATCAATTATTGCTCTTTGTGATGCCTTTAAGGGTGTTGAGGATTCTCCTGTTGCAGTTTGTAATTTTTACAGTTCGCAGGAAGCGGACAGCGAGATTGTCGGCGGTGAGGAATTTGCAAGAAAAATCGGTGCGGTTACCCGTGAACAGGTAATTGAATGTGCAAAGAGAGTAACAGTTGATACAGTTTATTTATTAAAAGGGGAGGAAAAAGCAAATGACTAATATTAAAGAAATTAAAAACGACCTCCTCAAGGACTCGTATTTTGAAATTGACCATCACTCGGGCTTTAAGATTTTTGTTTACCCAAAAGAGAACTATTCTTCATCCTATGCGGTTTTCGGTACAAAATACGGTTCAATTGATACTTGCTTTAAACTTGAAGGTAATGAAAAATTCACAGAAGTACCCGAAGGCATTGCACATTTTTTGGAGCACAAGCTTTTTGAAAGTGAAGAACTTGATGCCTTTGCAAGATATGCTAAAACAGGTGCATCTGCCAATGCTTATACCTCTTTTGACAAAACCTGCTATCTTTTCTCCTGCACAGGAAATTTTGAAGACTCACTTGAAATATTGCTTGACTTTGTAAGCAATCCGTACTTTACGGAACAGACTGTGCAAAAGGAACAGGGAATTATCGGTCAGGAAATAAGAATGTACGAGGATGAGCCCGGTTGGGAGTCGCTTTTCGTCTTGCTTCGTGCTATGTACCACGAGCACCCTGTAAGAATTGATATTGCAGGTACAGTTGAGTCAATAAGTCATATTACTGCTGACTTGCTTTATGAATGCTACAACACTTTCTATAACCCTGCAAATATGGCACTTGCAGTTGCAGGTAATGTAACAGTTGAGCAGGTACTCAAAATCGCAGATAAGATGCTCAAACCAAAGGAAAGCAAGAAGATTGAACGTAAATTCTGCAAAGAACCTGCAACTGTTGTAGAAAGATTTGCTATGAAAAACTTGTCAGTTGCAATGCCTATTTTCGCAATCGGTTTTAAAGAGGATATAAAAACTCCTATGAGAACACTCAAAGAGTCAATGGAAAGCAATATTCTTCTTAATATTATCGCAGGTCCAACTTCTTCACTCTATGAAGAAATGCTTAACGATAATTTAATCAACACAACTTTTGATACGGAATATTTTGAGGGTTACGGCTATTCTGCACACATTTTTAACGGTGAGAGTGAAAATTACGAAAAAGTTCGTGAAAGAATCAATCTTGAAATTACAAGGCTTATGGAAACGGGTGTTGATGAGGAATCCTTTAAAAGAATCAAGAAAAAGCACTACGGTAGCCTGATTATGGACTTTGACAGTATTGACTCAATAAGCAATTCCTTAATCAGTGCGCATTTTAACGGAGAGGGAATTTTTGACCAGCTTAAACTTCTCGAGAGTATTACAATAGACGATGTTAACCGACGTCTTAAAGAGGCATTTAATATTGAAAACTCCTCAATGTCAGTAATTAAGAATAAGGAGGCAAAATAATGAAGTTTTTATCGGACCATACCCTTGTTGAGTTTCCCGGACTTGGCTGGGAGTTTGATGTCTATGCAAATCTCCTTGAAATTCCGTTTGGCGACTCAGTTATTACAATTAAATTCTATGGCGTTATAATTGCCCTTGGTGTTATTCTTGCAGCCCTTTTCGGCGGCAGAAAGGCATACACCTGGAAAATGAGCCTTGACAGTATGGTTGATGTGCTTATATATGGCATTATCGGTGCAATTATCGGTGCAAGACTTTATTATGTAGTTTTCCAATGGGACCACTACAAGGACAATCTCGGAGATATTTTTAAAATCTGGGAAGGCGGACTTGCTATTTACGGCGGTATTATAGGCGGTATTATTGCGGCATATTTTGTATGCAAAAAAACAGGACTTCGATTTATCAAGCTTCTTGACCTTGCGGGTATGAGTTTGCTTATCGGTCAGGGTATAGGCAGATGGGGTAATTTTACCAATCAGGAGGCATTCGGCACAAATACAACGCTTCCTTGGGGTATGACAAGTGATAAGATTTCTGCCTACATAAACAGTCATCAGGCAGAATTTTCCCAAAACGGATTTGAAATGAATCCCGATTTACCCGTACATCCCACATTCCTTTATGAGTCCCTTTGGTGTTTGTTGGGCTTTGTAATTCTCTACATTGTTTGCCAGAAATTCTATAAATTCGACGGACAATTATTCTTAGGTTACGGAATTATCTACGGTATTGAAAGAACAATCGTTGAGGGACTTCGTACAGACAGCCTTTATATCGGCAACACAACACTTCGTGCATCACAGGTGTTGTCCCTTGCAATAGTTGTTGTTTGTACAATTATTACAATCTACAAATTCATTGAACTTAAAAAGAAAAAAACTGCGGAGGTGCAGGAGAATGTATAAAATCATTGACGGTAAAGAAGTTTCCGCATCAGTCAGAAACGAAATCAAAGAAGAAGTAGAAAATCTTAAAATGCAGGGCAAAAAAACAGGGCTTGCCGTTGTAATTGTGGGTAATAACCCCGCTTCACGTGTTTATGTGAATAACAAGAAAAAGGGTTGCGAAGAAGTGGGAATGGAGTCTTTTGAATATGCTCTTCCCGAAGAAACAACCACAGAGGAGCTTTTAGAATTAGTTGAAAAGCTCAACAATGACGATAATGTTGACGGTATCCTTTGTCAGTTGCCGTTACCAAAGCAGATTGACGAGAAAAAAGTTCTTAATGCAATCGTACCACATAAGGACGTTGATGCTTTCCACCCTGTAAATACAGGTCATATTATGATTGGCGACCATTCATTTTTGCCTTGCACACCTGCAGGAATTATGGAGATGCTCAAATTCTATGACATTTCTGTTGAGGGCAAGGAATGTGTTGTAATCGGCAGAAGTAATATCGTTGGTAAGCCTATGGCTATGCTTCTTTTAGGACAGAATGGTACGGTTACAATTTGTCATTCAAGAACAAAAGACCTTGCAGAAGTCACAAAACGTGCCGATATTCTTGTTGCCGCAGTCGGTATTGCATATTTCGTAAAAGAAGACATGGTAAAAGACGGTGCAGTTGTAATTGATGTTGGTATGAACAGAAACGCAGAGGGTAAACTCTGTGGTGACGTTGATTTTGAGAATGTAAAAGATAAATGTTCATTTATCACACCCGTACCCGGTGGCGTAGGCCCAACGACAATAACAATGTTGCTCAAAAATACACTCACAGCATCAAAAGAACACAAAAAATAGTTTACTTTTCCGCAATACAATTAAATTAGTCATATTGTATGGGCGGATGCTCACATCCGCCCGATAAATTGTGATTAAATTAAAACGGGACGATGTAGGCATCGTCCCCTACAATTTTGAAAAGAATTGATATATACTACTATAAAATGTAGAGGCGACTCGCGAATCGCCTTTTTATGAATGAAGGTGAGTAAATGACACAGTTTAATATTACAGGTATGAGTTGTGCTGCCTGTGTGGCCAGAGTTGAAAGAGCCGTAAACTCTGTTGACGGTGTAAAGGCTTGTTCGGTCAGTCTTCTCACCAATTCAATGGGTGTTGAGGGTAATGCTGATACAAATGCCATAATAAAAGCAGTAACAGATGCAGGATATGGGGCAAGTGTTAAGGGCGAAGCCACCAAATCGACAAAAAGCGACGATGAATTAAAGGATACTGAAACTCAAAAGCTTAAAAGACGACTTTTTGCTTCCTTGGGATTTTTAATACTTTTAATGTATATCTCAATGGGTCACGTTATGTGGGGCTGGTACTTGCCCCCGATATTGGCGACAAACCCTCTTGCAATCGGTCTTTGCGAAATGCTTTTAACCATTATCGTAATGGTGATAAATCAAAAATTCTTCGTAAATGGCTTTAAGGGGCTTTTACACCGCTCTCCGAATATGGACACTCTTGTTGCCCTCGGCTCAGGTGCATCCTTTGTTTACAGCACCTATGTGCTTTTTAGAATGACTGCGGATATAGGTAATGCTCATCACTATTTGCACGAGTTCTATTTTGAGTCAGCGGCTATGATTTTAACGCTTATTACTGTGGGCAAAATGCTTGAAGCACGTTCAAAGGGAAAAACCACAAATGCCCTTAAATCCTTGATGAATTTAGCACCCAAAACTGCAACAATTCTTGTTGACGGTGTTGAAACTGAAGTTCCAATAGAAAATGTGAAAAAAGGAGACATTTTCATTGTCCGTCCCGGTGAACAGATTTCTGTTGACGGTGTAATTGTTGACGGACATACCGCAGTTGACGAGTCAGCACTTACGGGTGAAAGTATTCCTGTTGATAAATCAGTGGGGGACAAGGTTTCGGGCGGTACAATAAATCAGTCAGGGTTTATTAAATGCGAAGCCTTGCGGGTTGGTGAGGATACAACACTTTCCCGGATTATTAAAATGGTAAGTGATGCTGCAGCCACAAAAGCACCAATCGCAAAAATTGCCGACAAGGTTTCGGGCGTGTTTGTTCCTGTTGTAATTTCAATTGCGATAATCACAACAATTATATGGCTTATTGCAGGTCAGACTTTCGGTTATGCCTTGGCTCGCGGAATTTCCGTACTTGTAATCAGTTGTCCCTGTGCTTTGGGACTTGCTACACCTGTTGCAATTATGGTTGGTAATGGTGTTGGTGCTAAAAACGGAATTCTTTTCAAAACTGCAGTTTCCCTTGAAGAAACAGGCAGAGCAAATACAGTTGTCCTTGATAAAACCGGCACAATTACCGAGGGCAAGCCAAAGGTTACGGATATAATTCCCATAAACACAACGGAAAATGAGCTTTTAAGCCTTGCATATTCCCTTGAAATAAAAAGTGAGCATCCGTTAGCAAAAGCCGTTGTACAAAAGGGTGAAGAAACGGATGTAACTCGGGCGGAAGTGCAGAATTTTAAAGCACTTTCAGGAAATGGTGTAACAGCAGAATTAAATGACAAAACTCTTTATGGTGGTAGTTTAAAGTTCATAAGTGAGAAAGTAGTCATTGATGACGAAACCGTAAAAATTACAGAAACTCTTGCAGAAAACGGAAAAACTCCGTTGCTTTTCAGTATTGATGATGTGCTTCTTGGCATAATAGCAGTAGCAGATACAATTAAAGAGGATAGCCCAAAAGCAATTAAAGAGTTGCAGAATATGGGTATCCGTGTTGTAATGCTTACGGGTGACAATGAAAAAACCGCCAATGCAATCGGTGCACAGGCAGGAGTTGATGAGGTTATTGCAGGAGTTATGCCCGACGGTAAGGAAAAGGTTATCCGTCGTCTTAAAGATAAAGGTAAAGTTATAATGGTGGGTGACGGAATAAACGATGCACCTGCATTAACACGAGCAGATATCGGAATTGCAATCGGTGCAGGTACGGATATTGCCATTGATTCGGCAGATGTTGTGCTTATGAACAGCAAACTTTCCGATGTGCCGTCTGCAATACGTTTAAGTCGAGCAACCCTTAAAAATATCCACGAAAATCTTTTC
>JAZSFK010000021.1:0-32819 GCA_045532175.1 Candidatus Fimenecus sp.
GCTTCAACAACTGTAACAGGAATTACTTTACCGTTTTCGTCGAAGAGCTGTGTCATACCGATTTTTCTACCGATAAGACCTTTGTTCATTTTTATTTCCTCCTTTGGTTATTGGTCGGTTTTTCACCGACTTGACCTTGCTCGATGCTGTCTTAAAGATTAAAGCTTAATCTCGATATCAACACCGGCAGGAAGCTCAAGACTTGTAAGAGCTTCAACAGTTTTGTTTGAAGGTCTTAAAATGTCGATAAGCCTTTTGTGTGTTCTCTGCTCAAACTGTTCACGGCTGTCCTTGTACTTATGAACAGCGCGAAGGATTGTAACGATTTCCTTTTCTGTAGGAAGCGGAACCGGACCTGAAACCTGAGCGCCTGTACGCTTTGCAGTTTCAACAATCTTTTCTGCTGCCTTGTCTACAAGGTCATGGTCATAACCCTTAAGTCTGATTCTGATTTTCTTACCTTTTGTTGCTGCCATTTTGTTTTCCTCCTAATTTAGTGGGCACGTTATTTTACTTGCAACTCACCCGGGTGTTTCCACCCTTCCGTTTTTAAAACCGAAAAATCGGTTCTGATTTTTCGGACGGCGTAAAATAACGCAGAATGCTCCTGCAAGTACCATTATGGCACAGTTGGGTTATGCCACAAGGTTTTAAAAGCATTATTGGTCGCCCGATTTTAAATCAGACATACTCCACGGTAATTCCCTGCATCTTCGTGCAGCCACCTACCGCTTCAACGCATATCGCACTGTGTTTATAAATGGACACACTACGCCCATTCCCACGCGTGCCCTAGTATAATAACACATTATTTGTGAAAATGCAATAACTTTTTTAAAAAAACTTTGTGAAAAACGCAGATTTTTTTATACTGTAAACTTCAGCACAATATCTTGTGTTTCGGTTACTTTTTAACACTAAATTAGCTATATAATTTTGTGTTAAAAAGACACATATATAATATGTATATGAAAAAGCAATAAAAAACGGCGGAGTTTTTACACTCCACCGTCGCAAATTTAATATGTTTTATTTTTCAACCGACTTCGCTAGTTCCTGTTCCTCTTTCTTGCCGATATTATAAATAAATGCCATAGCCAAGAAAGCAATAAGCGAACCTACTGCAAGTACAATGAAGTAGAGGTTTTTCACCTTCACACCGAAATCCGCTGACTGAACTGCATTTTCGCCCTCAACAAACCCAATCGCAATAAGGCCCCAGGAAACAACCGCCTGACCGATGCCCTGTGAAAGTTTACGGAAGAAAGAATAGAGTGCATAAAGTGAACCTTCCTCGCTTTTGCCTGTCTTTCTGTAGCTTAATTCGATACAATCGGCAACGATAGCCCAAACAGAAATCTGGAACACAGCATTACCGATATTAAGTCCCATAAGGCAGAATATGTAAACAATCATACCCTTGAAGTCACCGGCAATAGGCACAAACAGTGATACAAGGCCTGAAACTGCACCAACGAGCATACAACTTACAATAACTTTTTTCTTGCCGAATTTTGCAGTAATCTTGCCCACAATAGCCATAAAGATAATCATTGGTGCGTATGAGCCAATCATTGCTATACCAACTTTTTCCGTATCATGGAAGAAATACTGGAAAACCATATTGTTAAGAGCCATTGTTGAATTGAAAAGTGCAACTGATGCAACTGATGCGATTGTAGCACCAACCATAGCTCTGTTTGTGAAGAATGATTTGAATGCAGAGAAGAATGCCTTCATTCCCGTTGTACTCTGACCGTTATCCTCACGGTGAACACGTTCCTTAACAAGTTTTGTTGTACCCCAAAGAGTTACAAATGCAATAATTGATAAAACGAGCGCAACAGGAAGAAGTGTTCCGCCTTTAAGCACATCTTCATTAGTGCCTTCTGTCTTTTCATAAACAATACCCGGAAGAACAATCATAATAACAATTGCCGGTAATGCTCCACCAATGCTGCGGAAGGTAGAAAGTGTCACCTTTTCCTGTGTGTCGCTTGTAATAACGCTATGAAGTGAACCGTAGGGAACATTAACCATTGTATATGCAATTGACCACAAGCAATATGAAATAAGGCACCAAGCATATTTAGCAGCGTATGGGAATGCAGTTATCGGTGCAAAAATCATTACGTTAAAAATCACGAGGATTAAGCCACCTGCAATAATCCAAGGCATATACTTGCTTTTCTTGCCAATTCGTTTTGTGTCAACAAGATTTCCGATTACAACGTCATTTATAGCATCAAAAATCTTTGAGATAAGAATAATAACAGCATAGTCCCCCGCAGAGATACCTATGTACTGAAGATAAAAAAGTTGCATAAAGGTTGAAACAAGTTGGAATGAAAATCCGCAACCCATATCACCCATAGCATAGCCTATCTTATCTCGCCAACCAAAGGGTCGAATATTTTGTTCTTTCATTTTTTCACTTTCTTTCAGTTATTTTGTACGAGCAAATCTCTTGATATTATTCTAACTAAACAACGCACATTTTTCAAGTCATCTTTTATAAAAAAAGAACGGTGGCGGAAATTCCCATCACCGTTCTGTAAAATATTAGATATAATTATTCAGCAATCTCTGCTTTTGCGTGTCTTTCAGCAAGTTCTGCCTGCATTGTAGCAAGTGTTTTCTTGTCGAGGTTGTAAACAAGACCGAGACCGATGAACTGAACGACACCTGCAACAAGGTAAAGAATAGCAACGAGCATACGGATATCACAAGCTACTTCCCAGCTAAGCAAGTTAACATCAATAGCAGTGAAGTTACCGTTTGCATCAGGAGCACTGTTGTTCACATAACCCATAGTACCCATAATTGCAACTGCAACCGCAGGACCTACACCCTGAGCAAGTTTACGGAAGAATGAGTGAAGTGAATAAACTGTACCCTCTTCACGAGTGCCTGTTTTCCACTCATTGTAATCGATAGCATCGCCCATCATAGCCCATGAAACCGTTGAGTAGATACCAAGACCCAATGCACAGATAAGCTGACCAACAATATAAACGATTAAGTCAAGTTTTGTATTTTCTTCTGTAACAGGAATAATGCCAAGTGGTCCAAGTAAGAGTACAGCTGCACCGACAATGTAGCAAATTGAACCAATTGCTGAAAGTTCTTTCTTACCATACTTTTTAACCATCTTACGAGCGAGTGGTGTGAAAACTACGATAGGAATCATTGCGAACATTGAAACAAGACCTGAAATCTTTGTGTTGTCGAAATAAATCTGGAATGTAACTGTAACAGCTGTTGCGGCACCCTGCATACCGATAAACATACCCATAGCAGCAAGTGTAGCACCAACTGCAGGACGGTTTTTCATGAAGTTGCCCATAGCCTTTATAACATTGAATTTAGGTTGCTCTTCATTACATTGTACTTCTGTATCAACACGGATTTCTGTGTTTCTAATCATTACCTGGAAGCAGATGAATCCAACAATACCCATAATGAAAGCCATTATAAACACTCGAGTTCCGTTAAGTGATTCGTCTTCATTATAAATAATGAACGGGAATACTACCATTGGTACCATATTACCAAGCATACCACCGATTGAACGCCAAGCAGAAAGAGAAGCTCTGTCAGCATCATCAGATGAAATAAGTGATAAAAGTGAACCATATGGAACATTTGCTACTGTGTAGAATGCATCCCAAAGCACATAGCCACCAATGAAAATTGCAATTTTTGCAGCGAGAGGAGCTTTTGTTGCAGGAATAAAGCAACAAGCGCCACCAATAATAAGTCCTATTGAACCTACTAATATGTACTGCAAGAATTTATTTCTCTTGTACTTATGTTTATCAGCATCAATAATTGAACCGATAAGCGGGTCGTTGATTGCGTCCCATACTTGAACCACTATCAAAAGAAGTGAGTACCAAGAACTAAGACCCATAACCTGTGTCCAGAAAAGTGCCATTGTGCCTTTAAGTGCAAAAGACATATTACAACCCAAGTCACCCATCATATAAGCTATTGAGTCGCGCATACCAAATTTACGGTAACCGTTAGCATCGAGTTTTTTCTCTTTTGCCATTTTCAAATTTCCCCCTTAAAAATTTATAATCATAATCAGGCACACAAATCCCCGATTTTTATTATGTAATAATTGTACATTAAAACATATTTTTTCTGTTAGTAAAGTTTTTGCTTTTTTAGGTACTATTTTTTGTTTTTACTTGATTTTTACCAAAATTTGTACAATAATATAATAAATAATGTGAATAATTTACATGGGTGGTGTTTTTATGCTCTGCGAAAAAGAACTTGAGTTTTTTCGTAAGATATTAAACAACTACAGAATTCAATCATATCTGGTTGAGGAAAACGATAGGACGAACAGGAAAATTGACTATGGAATCCGCGATTTTTTAGGCATGGATGATGACTACGACCGACTTTTCTGTACCCGACACGAAACCGTAAAGGAAAAGGGAATATACAAGATTACTGACAGTTTCTTCTGTAATTACATCTTTATTCTCCTGCCCAAGGAGGATGTTGATGCACCTGACACAACATTTATTGCAGGACCGTACATCGATATTGACTTAAGCCAGAAGACACTTATGGAAATGGCTCAAAAAAACTCCATTTCCTCAAATTTACTCTCACAGATTCAAAAGTATTACACAAGCATACCTGTATATACGGACAAGGATGTAATTCTTTCGCTTTTTAACAGTCTTGGAGAAGTACTTTGGGGTAACACGGACAGTTTCACCTTTCAATCCATAAGCATGATTTACCATAATCAGTATTTTCCAAAAATAGTTAAAACACTTGATATGAAAATTGATGACCCCCTGCTTGCGATGCGAATGCTGGAACGCAGATATGAAGGCGAGAACAAAATGATTCAGGCGGTCAGTCAGGGAATAACCCATCAGGCGGAACAAATTCTGTCAAAATCCTCTGCTCTTATGCTTGAAATGAGGGTAAGCGACCCTGTACGTAACATCAAAAATTACAGCATTATTGTCAATACTCTTCTTCGAAAGGCAGCGGAGCAAGGCGGTGTGCATCCCCTTTATATAGACGGTGTTTCAACGGATTTTGCAAAGCGAATTGAATGTATAAAATCCGTCGAGGAAGGTATTTCCATGCACCACGAAATGATTGACAAATACTGTACCCTCGTTAAAAATCACTCAATGAAAAAGCATTCCCCTCTTGTGCAGAAAGTAATCACTCTTGTTGATTTTGATATCACCGCCGATTTAAGCCTTAGTCATCAGGCGGAAATGCTTAATGTCAACGCAAGTTATCTCTCCACACTTTTCAAGAAAGAAATGGATATAACACTTACGGAGTATGTCACCAAAAAGAGAATTGAACATGCAGCATTTCTCCTAATCTCAACCAATTTGCAAATCCAGATGGTCGCACAAAACTGTGGAATTTACGATGTGAATTACTTTACCAAAATGTTCAAAAAGCATACGGGCAAAACTCCAAAAGAATACAGAGAGAATTCTGTGAATTTTTACGGTATGCAAAAAACTTAAAATTTTTACTTCAAAGAATTATCATCCAAAGCACAAATGCTTTACGGTAAATACTCTTTAACAAAATTTTATGGGGCTCATGCAGGACGTTAATCCTGCAGAGCCCCATAAATTATATAAATTCTGTTTTTGATAGTCTGTTCTAGCTATTTGCCTGTCCCGTATATGTCTGAACAATCGCTTTTAATTGCTCAAGATTGTCGAACTTTGCACCTGACTCCACAATAGCTGACCTTATAGAAATTGGCAAGGCGTCAAAATAGGCCCTTGTTTCCATATTCATATTATTCATAAAAAATCACCTCGGTAATATTTTACCAAGGTGATTTTGATTTATACATTATAAAACCTTTGACAAGAAATCTTTAAGTCTGTCATTCTGTGGATTTTCAAAGAAATCTTTCGGATTATTCTCCTCAATTATTCTACCACCATCCATAAAAATAACTCTTGTGCCGACCTCACGAGCAAAGCCCATTTCGTGAGTAACAACAACCATTGTCATACCGCTTTCTGCAAGTTCCTTCATAAGTTCAAGAACCTCACCGACCATTTCCGGGTCAAGAGCAGAAGTAGGTTCATCAAAAAGAATAACATCAGGATTCATAGCAAGTGCACGTACAATGGCAACACGCTGTTTTTGACCGCCTGAAAGCTGACTCGGGTATGCATCGGCCTTTTCTTCAAGACCAATTCTTTTAAGGAGTTCAATAGCCTGTGTCTTTGCATCTGCTTTGATTTCTTTGACTGTTTTAACGGGCAAATTTTCGGGATTACTGCGACGAAGCTTTTTCATCCGTTTCTTTTCCACATAAACAGGAGCCAACATAATGTTCTCGATAACTGTTTTATTATTGAAAAGATTAAAGTGTTGGAAAACCATGCCCATCTTCTGACGGTGAACGTTAATGTCAACCTTCATATCAGCAATATCAACACCGTTGAAAACGATACTGCCCGATGTGGGGTCCTCCATACAGTTAAGGCAACGAAGGAAGGTTGATTTACCCGAACCTGACGGACCTACAACAACAACCTTTTCTCCCTTATTGATTTTAATATTGATATCGTGAAGGACATCTATTTTTCCAAATGATTTATTAAGGTTAACGACCTCTATCACTCTTACTCAGACTCCTTTCCATCAATTTAACAAGACCGCTGATAATAAGAACAAGTACGATATAAATAAGAGCCATTACAAGATAAGGCACCATAAATTCGTAGCTGTTTGAACCGATACGATTAAATGCAACATACAAGTCAAGAGCACCTACAAAGCTTACAACCGATGTTTCTTTGATGAGAGTAATAAACTCATTACCCAGTGTCGGAAGAATGTTCTTAACAGCCTGCGGAATAACAATTTTAAGCATTGTTGTGGAGAAACTCAAGCCCATGGCACGGCCACCCTCCATCTGTCCCGGGTCAACCGATTGAATACCGCCACGCATAATTTCTGAAATATATGCACCTGAATTCAGTCCGAAAACGAACAATGCAACAGTTACGGACGGAATGTTTATTCCCATAAGAGGAAGTGCAACATAGTAGAACAGCAAAAGCTGAACAACCATTGGTGTGCCTCTGAAAAATGCTACATAAAAACTACAAACACCATTTAATATTCTCGGCAGAAGTTTATATTTAGGTAAAACTCTTACAATAGCAATAAGTGTGCCGATAACAATACCGATTAAAAGACCGCAAATCGCTATTTTAAGAGTATTCTCCAAGCCCTCAATAACAGTTTTATAGCCTTCATATTCAACGAAAAATTCTATAAACCTGTCAATTTTTTTATCAAAATTATTCATACAACAAAATCCTTAAAAAACGCAATAGCCCCACCACAAGGTGAGGTTATTGCTTAAAATTACAAATTGATTATGCTACTTCGTTAATTGCCTTTGTGATGAACACTGCAGGGTCAGCATCAATAACAACGAAATCAATGTTCTTATTGATAAGGTCCTGAATAGCAAGTGAACCGTTTGAATATCCCTTAGGTTCAACTTTAAGACCTGCAAAGCCCCAATCCTCGTCACCTACAACATACCAGTTACCTGTTGTACCGTTCTGGAAACCAGCCTTCTTTGTGCTGTCATAACCATTGAGGATAGCTTCAACATCTGCTACTGTCTTGCAGTTGTCAAATGTTGTGTCGTCACCTCTTACAACAAGCTTCTGATTAGCTGTGTAATATGAAGTTGAAAATTCAACGTATTCTTTTCTTTCTTCGTTAACTGTAAGACCTGCCATTGCGATGTCGCACTTATGCTGGCCAACTGTCATACAAACTGCGTCAAATTCCATATCCTGAATAACAAGTTCCTGTCCGAGATATTCAGCAAGAAGAGCTGCGATTTCCATATCAATACCATAGAACTTGTCGCCAACTTTGTACTCAAACGGTTCAAATGCTGCATTTGTTGCAACTACAAGCTGGTCCTTTGATGTGTCAAGTGCTGCTGAAGTAACACCGTTCTTCTTGCCATCACCGAAGTATGCTTCACAAATAGCATCGAATGTGCCGTCGCCCTTGATTTTAGCGATGAATTCATTTACCTTTGCAAGAAGTTCAGGCTGGTCTTTATCAACACCAAAAGCATAAAGTTCTTCTGTAAGTGCAATATCGATAACCTTTACTTTTGCAGTAACTGTGTTGTTAGCACCATCATTAGTACCGTCATTGTTCTTACCGCCACAAGCTGCGAAGCAACCGATAACGATTACAAGAGCAAGAACTACTGAAAGAATTTTTACTGATTTTTTCATTTTAATCTACTCCTTATGTAAATTATTTTGAATTGCAGATAGATTATATATCCCTTTTTCACAAAAAGTCAAGTATTTATGCAGTTTTTGACTTCAAAAACATATATTTTTGAATATTTATACACAAAATTTATGTATATTCTTGATTTTATGCATAAAACTACTCTTTTTCCTTTTTTGAACTAAAAAATTTTTTCTCATTGTAAGAAGGATGTTTTTTGTTTATATAAAAATGAAATAAAAACAATACAACCATAGCAACAATACAATATATCAAAATTGAACACAACAAAATCATTACAATTTTCCACATTCCGTTGTATTCATTCTGAAGCATCCTCATTTCACCTTCCATTTCAAACAGGAAAGGTTCTGAATTATATATAATGCCCTTGTCTTCAAGGATATTCATTATCTTTTGAGCTTTGTAAAAATAAAAGCCTGTAAATCCCGCAAGGGTCAGAGCACCTATTATAAAAACCAAAGCAAGAGATAAATGAATATAAAAAATTCTTCGTATTCTTTTTTTCTGTTCTTCGTTAAGCTCCTCAACCTGTTCGTTGAGTCCTTCTACTTCCTGCATTTTACCTTCTCCGTAATCGAGTTATTTCGACTAATTATATCATACATAAATCATATTTACAATCGTGTGCGGTGGTCTTGTAAGTTTTAGTGAAGAGGTAACAGTGAATAAGTAAAAAACCTGAACGCTTACACATTCAGGTTTTTTTGGAGCTGCTAACCGGATTCGAACCGGTGACCTCGTCCTTACCAAGGACGTGCTCTGCCACCTGAGCCATAGCAGCATATTAAATTTGCAAGGGTTATTATACAAGTGTTTTGGGCGTTTGTCAAGGCAGTTTGTCAGAAAATCAGCGGGAGCAAGCCCCCGCCCTGCTATATATTTTTTATTTTGTACGTAATCCTTTCGGATAGTGGTTCTTTGCTCTGCCATTGGATATCTTTGCCCCACCGACTGTGCAACCTTCAACCATTACAGCTGCCCAACCATTGGCACAGTTTGTTTCAAATTCTTCCCCATGAAGATACTTTTTGATTTCTTCGCTATCTGCGGTCAATTCAATTCTTCTTTTAAATTCGTTGCCCATAGCCATAAAAAACTGATGATGTGGCTGTATGTAGTTTTTACGGATTTCCCCAATAGTTACACCACATGAAAAGGCTGTACCTTTTCCAACAGAAAAATCAGGTGTGAAATAAACAGGGTTGCCGTTATACATAATTACATTACTCTTATCGTAATCCACAAGTGTATCGTTAAGGAACTCTGTAACTGTTTTATCAATTCTGTCTTTGCTTGTTAATGACACAGATTTGCCTGTGTAGTTTTCTTTTGTATTGTGAAGCACAGCCACGAACTGTCCTTCACCTTTTGTTTTATGGGGATAACAACGGCGGGAATAATGAAGATTTTCACATTTGCAACCGTCAAAAATTATTCCGTCAGCAGTATTTTTTGCAATTCTTTTGGTTGTCGGTATAATCTCAAATTCAGGATGACGCCCCAAAAAGGCATCAACAGTCATTTCGTTTTCTTCAAGAGAAAAAGTACAGGTTGAATAGACTATGTATCCTCCTGATTTAAGCATTTTGACTGCACAATCAAGGATTTCTTCTTGACGCTCTGCACACATTTTCACATTTTCAGGACTCCACTCATCAATTGCGATTTCTTCCTTACGGAACATTCCCTCTCCTGAACAAGGTGCATCGACCATAATCATATCAAAGGTTGCGGGAAACACTTTTGCTAATTTCTGTGGATGCATACATGTTGTGACTGTGTTTTTAAACCCCATTCGTTCCATATTGCCTGTGAGAATTTTGCATCTTGAAGGCACTATTTCATTTGAAACAAGAACACCGTTTTCACCCAATTTATTCTTAATCTGACTACTTTTCCCGCCCGGTGCGGCACATAAATCGAGAACCTTCCATTGAGGCTCAATATCAATACTCTCAACTGGTACCATAGCGGCGGGTTCCTGAATGTAAATCATGCCTGCGTGGTGATAGGGGTGATTGCCAATACCGTCATATTCAAAATAAAAGCCATTTTCAACATAAGGAATTTTGCTTGTTGGGAAAGGATTTATTTTCTCAAAATCCTCAACTGAAATCTTATCTGTGTTTACACGAAATGCACGAACAGGGGACTCATCGTAAGACTTTTTAAAAGCCTCAAACTCGTTACCCAATAACATTTTCATTCTGTTTTCAAATTCAACGGGTAATTGTTTCATTTTACTCACCTAAATTCATTTCAGCATACAACATACACATAGAAACAGATGTAATTGCTGCCGTTTCTGTACGGAGAATTCTCTTTCCGAGTGAAATCACTTTTCCACCATTTTCAAATGCTTGTTCTACTTCTTTTTCATCAAACCCACCCTCGGGGCCGATTAAAATTCCTACGGACATACCCGCCTTGATTTCAGCAAGGGCATTTTTTGTATCTTCCATACCGTTTTTGCTTTCATAGGGTACTAAAAGCAAATCAAGAGTTTCCGCCTTTTCCAAAGCCTGTTTATATGTAAGAACATCTGAAATTTCAGGTATTCTGTTGCATTTACTTTGCTTTGCAGCACTTTCGGAAATACTCTGCCAACGAGAAACCTTGCTTTTCTTTTTCTTGTCGTCGAGTTTTACAACGCAACGACTCATTTCAACGGGAATTACACTCGCAACGCCTAACTCAACGGTTTTTTGGATAATTAACTCCATTTTGTCTCCTTTTGGAAGTCCCTGGAAAAGATAAATACTAATTGGAAGGCTTGTGTCATTATAGTTTTCTTCAATAATCTTTGCGATTACTGAGTCATTTTTAAAGCCTTCAATTTCACAAAGATTACTGACACCGTTATCACTTACAAGAAAGGTATCGCCAACACTCATTCTAAGCACATTTTTAATGTGGTTAAAATCAGTTCCCGTTATCACATATTTATCATTCAGTTTCTGACCTTCATTAACGAAAAAGTTATACATAAATATTATCCTTTACAAACAAAAACGGTGAAGTAATAGAATCCCTCCACCGTCTCCATCTTATATCAATTCGAGAAATTTTGAGCCACGAGGAACAATAAATGTAATTGCACCCTCTAAAAGCCGGAACTCACGTTCTGTAACAAAATCACATTCGCCGTCAACATTAACTGCCGCGGGTTTCTCGCTTTCAATCTTTACCTTTTTACAATGCACAAGCCTTGTAAAGTCCCAATTAAGGTGTTCACCTTTTTTATATTTTGCAAGAAGGGGAACTAATCCAAATACCCCTTTTTTTGCAATTTCAGGAGGATATTTAACCATAACACAATCGATAAGACCGTCGTTCGGCATAGCCCCGGGTGCTGCCATATATCCACCACCATACCAACGGGAGTTTCCTATATAGCAGAAAAGGAAATCATCATCATAAACCTTATCATCATCGATAGTGATTTTAAAATGATTTTTAATTTTTCCCTTAAAAACACATTTCAGTGCAGAAAGAGTATATGCAATCTCGCCATTTACCATAGGAATTTGTTTGAAATCTGCCTGTCCTGCACAAACCTCTGAATCAACACCCATAGCACACTCATTAATTGCAATCTGCCCATTAGTTTCAATAAGGTCCAGCTTTACCGGTACACCATTAACATGGTCATCAAGATTTGTGTTTCTTCCAAAAATACGGCAGAAATCATTACCTGAACCCAAAGGAATATTAGCAACCTCACAATTTGGATACTTGTAACATCCGTTTACAATTTCGTAAAGTGTTCCGTCACCGCCACAGGAATAAAAGCGAACGGGGTCACCCTTCTTTGCAATTTCCTCCACGTAACGCATACCATCACGACTTGCAGTTGTTACATAAATACCTGCGTCAAGATTCTTTTCTTTTATATATTTTTCAATTGTAGGGATATAGTTTTTCGCATTTTTACCCTTACCGGAAACGGGGTTGACTACAAAAATGTGTTTCATAACTGTTCTCCTATTTATAATACATATATAATTGGCATTTAATCATACCATTATACAATTTTCGACGTTTATCTGCTTTTCTGCCAAAGACTTTTTCAAACTCTTCGTCAGGACTTATAATATAGTATGCCCAACCACGGTCAGGAGTAAAGATTTTTCCCATTGTTTTATAAATATCTTCAGCTGCCTTTATATCCAGCATTCTTTCACCATAAGGTGGGTTGCAAATTACCGTACCCTTTTCACTTTTGCGGGTAAAATCTTTTAAATCTCTTTTTGAAAGGTCGATTTTCATTCCAACTCCTGCACGTCTTGCATTTTCCCTTGCAATTTCAAGAGCACGAAAATCAATGTCGGAGCCATAAGCCATAAAGTCGGCATCCTGAATAACCAAATCTGCCGCCCTCATTCTTTCTTGTTGCCAGAATTTGGAATCTATGTTTTCAAATCTTTCAGAAATAAATGAGCGCTTAAGTCCCGGTGCAATATTAAGCGCTTTCATAGCACCTTCAATAAGAATTGTACCTGAGCCGCAGCAAACATCATAAAGCGTATGATAATGACGAAGTCGTGCAAGGTCTGCCATCGCTGCCGCAAGTGTTTCCTTTATTGGTGCGGAGTTTGATACAGGACGATAACCTCTTTTATGAAGTCCCACACCTGACGTATCAATAAATACAGTTACAATGTCCTTCATAATTGAGAATTGTATCTGGTGAGTTACACCGGTTTCCTCAAACCATGAGATTTTATATTTTTCCTTTAATCTTTCAACTACAGCCTTTTTGATAATTGCCTGACAGTCACTTACGGAAAAAAGTTTCGAATTAAGTGAATATCCTTTTACAGGAAAAGCATCAGTCTTTCCAACCCAATCCTCCCAAGGTAATTTTTTAACACCTTGAAAAAGTTGTTCAAAGGTCACCGCTTTAAATTCACCCATACGGATTAAAATTCTTTCGCTGTATCGTGAACAAATATTAGCACGGGCAAGGATATTCTCATCACCCTCAAAATCAACTCTGCCGTTGTTTGCCACAACATTCAAAGCATCCATATCACGTAATTCCTGAGCAACCAAGCCCTCCAATCCTAAAAGGCAAGGTGCAGAAAACTTAATCAACATTAAACTACTCCATTTTACATTATTCATAGAAAGTATAAATGATTATCTAACGAATGTCAACTGTGATAAAAATCTTTTTTGTATTATTAAAATAAAAACCCCACAGATTTTCTCTGCGAGGTCTTTATACATCATTACTTTATTTAACTTCTCTTGTACCTGCCACAATCTGAAGAATCCAACGTGCATCAATGGAGGCTAACTTGCCATCCTTGTTAACGTCTGCACGTATAAACTGCTCTTCATCCAAATCTCTCATCAACGCAACAGCCTGTAATGCCCAACGAGCATCAAGCGAAGTCACTTCGCCGTCACCATTTACGTCACCGTAAAGGATTTTTGGTAAAAGGTCATTTTTCTCTGCGAACTCATAGGCAACAGAACCTTTTTCCGCAGTAATCTGAACCTTTTCACAACCACCAAAGGCAGTGTCATCAATTGCAGTTACCGTTGCAGGAATTGTAATCTTTTTAAGATTTTCGCAGCCCTCAAAAGCACCTGCTTCAATTGCAGTAACACCCTCAGGAATAACTAATTCCTCAATAATTGCGCCCTCAAAAGCACCTGCTCCGATAGTTTTTACTGTTTCGGGAATTGCAAAGTTTGTCAAATCCGCCTTATTGGGAACATATACAATCGTTGACTTATCCTTATTATAAAGAATGCCTGATGCTGATGAATATGCTTCGTTACCCTCTGCTACACTGATGGCAGTTAAATCCTCACAATGACAGAAAGCATATTTGCCGATTCCCTTTACATTCGCAGGAATTGAAATTTCATTAATACCTGAATTATTGAACGCATAGTTTCCAATATATTCTACATTTTCAGGAAGAACAACTGTATCAAGAGCAGTACAGCCTACAAAAGCATAAGCCTCAATATTTTTAACAGTTGTCGGTAAAACAACCTCTGTCAATGCTTCGCAATCTCTGAAAGCAAGAAGACTTACTTTTTCCATTCCTTCAGGAAGAGTAACCTTTGTAAGCTTTTTGCTGTTTCTGAATGCTGCATCAGCCATTACAGTTGTTCCCTCTTTAACTGCATATTCACCCTCAATAGATGTCTTTGCAATGATAAGGAACTTGCCAATATAAAGCACACCATTTTCCCAGTTCGCATCGTTTTTATATAATGCTGTCTTTGTAAAAGCAAACTGACCAATAGTTTCAACTGTATCAGGAATCTCAACAGTAGCAATTTCAGGATTTTTTTCAAAGGCACGATTGCCAATTGCAACAACGGTATAACCGTCAACAGTTGCAGGAATCACAAGGTCAACCACCCCTGCTTTTGCACCTGTAACCTCGCAGGTCTTTTCTTCTTCGGAAATGACCTTGTAAACTATGTCAGAGTCTTCCGCAAAAGCCATTACTGAAAATACTGACAATGCCATTACCAATGCCAAAACAATAGAAGTTATTTTTTTCATAATAATTTATCCTTCCCATTTTATACTGATTTTTAGAAAATCCTACAAATAAATTAAATCACAATAGCCCCAATTTGTCAAGAAGAACACCGACACCGTCAAACCCGGAGAAGAATACCATTTGCAGCAGACAGATGCTTTATGCCAAGACAACAAAAAACCCACTCGAGTGAGTGGGTTAATTTTTTATTAGTCGTTTGTGTAAGGCATGAGAGCGATTTGACGAGCTCTTTTGATAGCTGTTGTAAGCTCTCTCTGATGATATGCACAAGTGCCTGTTACACGGCGAGGAAGAATCTTTGCTCTTTCTGATGTGTAACGACGAAGCTTTGCTGTATCCTTGTAGTCGATTTTCTCAACTTTTTCTACACAAAATGCACAAACCTTTTTGCGACCTTTTCTGTTAGGTCTTGCGTTCTTATCGTATGCCATTTTAGTTTTCCTCCTATTAAGATTTACTTAGAATGGAAGTCCCTCATCGTCATCTGCAAATGGGAATCCCTGGTTGTCGTCGGGTAAAACTGAGAAACTGCCTGCATCCGCACTCTGATAAGAAACAGCAGGTGCTGATTCCTGTCTTGCGCCGAAATTACCACTCTCACTCTTGCTGCCGCAGAAAGATACGTTATCAGCTACAACATCATAGTTTGTACGCTTATTTCCGTTCTTGTCTTCATAATTGCTAACCTGAAGTGAACCCTGAACAGCAATCATCTGACCTTTTTTGAAAAATCTTGTCACGAAATCTGCTGTTTGTCTCCATGCAACAACGCCGATGAAGTCAGTCTGTCTGTCCTCACCCTGTCTCTGGAAACGACGGTCAACTGCAACAGTAAAACGTGTTACTGAAACACCACTTGGTGTTGTGCGAAGTTCGGGGTCTGCAGTAAGTCTGCCCATAATAATTACGCTGTTTAACATAAATCTTTACCTCCGATTACTTCTTAACGATTAATGTACGGAGAACACCGTCAGTAATCTTTGCAACACGCTCAAGTTCAGCTGGGAAACCTGCTTCTGCTTCATAGTTGAAGAGAACATAGTAACCTTCAGCCTCGTCATTGATAAGGTATGCAAGTCTTCTCTTGCCCCACTCATCAACGCTTTCAAGAGTGCCGTTTGATTCAACAAGAGCCTTGAATTTTTCTACAAGCTCCTTTGCAGCCTCCTCACCCTTTGCAAGTGAGTAAACCATAATAGTCTCATACTTTGACATTCTTTTACACCTCCTTATGGACTTTGCCCCCCAAACTCTCCTTGGGAGGAAGGATATGGGAATTTATATTTTTCCTCATAGCAAATATGAATTATAGCAACTTTTCACAATAAAGTCAATAGTTTTTTGTATAAAAATAAAGCAGAGTTAGCTCTGCTTTACTTCAATTTTTTCTTCTTTTGAAATTTTTAATCTGCCGTTTTCCCTGTCCTCATCGTTTTTCTCAACAACTACCATAAAAATCACAATAAGCAACAAATAAGGTACAGGGCAAAGAATACCCGGATTAACAAGTGACATAAGTTCAAGACTGATATATGACAAGAAAACAGTCACATTGAAAAGACTTGATTTTCTCCACAAAAGCATCATTCTGCGGATAAACTGATATGTAAATGTCACCGCACCAACCAAGCCAAAACTTGCAACAATCTGAATAGGTTCACAATGATACCAGCAAAGTGCAAACTTTCTTGATGCGTGAATATCTCTGTTGCCCATATATCCGAGACCTGTGCCGAAAATCGGTTGGCCAAGGAAATCCTTAATACCCTGTGCATAATGACGTACTCTGATTTCAGTTTTGTCCCCTATTAAAAATCCGTTAATGGCACTGAAAAGTCTGTCAATTGTACTGCCCAACAGTTCTGTCAGCTGTGGTGCAAAAACAAGACAGCCGAAAACCACGCAAAGACCGATAATTACATAAGCCACTCTTCTTCGTTTATCATAAAGAATGAACATAATAACACACATGACAATTTCAATTGAACCAAACACCATACCGCCACGTGAACCTGTCAATAAAATTGCAAAATAGAACACGAAGCCTAAAACTGATGCGAATGGTTTCTTATGTGCAAGCATAAATGCAAACGGGATTGACAACATAAGAATTGTGGAGCAGTTATTTCTCCACTGCATATAAATGACACTTCTTGTGGCAATTGATTCAATAACCATTTCAATGTTCACAATATAGAAACTGACAACCATAAAGGATGCAAGTGCACCTGTCAACACCATTATTTTTGTCATCATTTCGGTAATATCATACTTCTCATTTTTCTCGATATGTGCAAAGAAATATGAATAGATAAACACCATACCGAATCCCAAGCCAAGCATATGATAAATTGATGTGCCTGAAAAGTACTCTTCCTTAGAAATAAATCCTATTCCTCCTAAAATTATGGCAATTGATACAAGAAGCATCGGAACAAATTGTGTTCCCTTGGTTGTAAGACGCTTTCTGTAACAAACAAGATGGAATAAAATAGGTATAAAAATAGGAACAAGCCACCATTTTATGCTCATAAATTTATCAAACGAGTCAAAGCATTGTATCGCTACCATATATGTGCAAAGAAGCGGATACAACACTGCAAAAAGGTCCTTACACACAGCAAAGCAAAATGCCGCAATGTATGCAAAAACAACAGTAAATTTAATCTCAATATCCTGTCCCGGGAAAAGATGTGTAATTGTAATTGCTATTGCTGAAATAAATGAAAGGAAAGCCATCCATTTACCACTTAAAAGGAAAGCTCTTAAATTATCTAATCTATTTAAAGATTTTTCAGATTTTAAAATCAATTCCATATAAAAACCCCTAAAATTTATCATTGCAATTATACTGAAAAATCGACAACAATTCAATAATTATTACAATATTTTAATAATTGGAGGGCATCCAAATAAATCCTGGTAATTTTATGAGACACAATTCTCCAAGTTAATATCCATATCCATATTATATCTTTTTAATTATAGCGAAGGAAGGTATATTTTCAACACTTATTACAATTATTTAATAATTATTACAAAATTCTTACAAAAAATAATTTAGTTTTAAATTTAACAAATTATTAATCTTTTATCTATTATTTAAAAACATTTATCTGATATACTTCAAGCATAGATTCACGTAGGTATTATCCGGACACAACACCATTACCTGACGATGAATCAGATTTTCATTTTCATTCTCCTTTCATGTGTCATATATGGACACAAAAAAGCTCCTACCTTTTCAGGTAAGAGCTTTTTATTTTGTTTAAATCTTATTTAGCAACTTTTCTCTGAATTGCCTTAATAACCTCAACAATTGGGATGATGAGGAATGCAAGTCCAAGTGAAATTGCGTATTCAACTGTATCAAGCTTTGTAAATTCAAACATATTTGCAAGGAAATCGATTTCAACAACTGCTGTTGTGAGAAGGAATGAACCAACCATAGCACCGTAAAGAGCTATGTTATGGCTACCCTTAAGTGCCATTGCAACTGCTGAACCACGCTGTGAACGCATATTGAAAGAGTGGAAGATTTCACACATTGCCATTGTAAAGAATGCCATTGTCATACCATCTGCACTATCCTGAATGTTCATAAAGTGGAATGTTCCGCCATTGTGTAATACGTCAATATATTCACCGATATAGAATGCAATAACTGTAAGAACAGAAACAATAATACCTTGATATGCACAGTCAAAACCGAGTCCACCTGCGAAAACGCCGTCATTCTTGCTTCTTGGTTTTCTTCTCATAATATCTGCTTCCGGTTTTTCAAGACCAAGAGCTAATGCCGGGAAACAGTCTGTTACAAGGTTGATAAAGAGAAGATGAGGAGCACGGAGAATTGTAAAGTTCATAATTGTTGCGAAGAAGATTGAAACAACTTCTGAAAGGTTTGAACCAAGAAGGAACTGAATTGCTTTACGGATATTGTCATAAATTCTTCTACCTTCGCCAACCGCTGAAACGATTGTTGCAAAGTTATCGTCTGCGAGAACCATATCTGCAACATTCTTTGTAACGTCAGTACCTGTAATACCCATACCAACGCCGATGTCCGCACTCTTAATAGATGGAGCATCATTTACACCGTCACCTGTCATAGCAGTAACGTAGCCCTTATTTCTCCATGCATTAACAATTCTTGTTTTATGTTCAGGCTGAACACGAGCATAAACGCAGATATTTTCAACGATTTTTTCAAATTCTTCGTCTGAATATTTATCAATGTCAGCACCCATCATAGCCTGACTGTCGTCAGTAAGAATACCAAGTTCACGAGCAATAGCCTTTGCTGTGTTGATATGGTCACCTGTAATCATAATAGGCTTGATACCTGCACCGCGACATTCAACGATAGCATCCTTAACCTCCGGACGAACAGGGTCAATCATACCTGTAAGACCGATAAATGTCATATCAAATTCAAGGGATTCTGACTCATAAGCAGATGGTTCTGCGTCATAAGTCTTGTATGCAACAGCAAATACACGAAGAGCCTTGTTACCCATTCTTGTATTCTCTTCCATAATTTTTGCACGGAACTCGTCGTTCATTTCGTAAACTTCGCCGTTTACATCAACGTGAGTACATTTTTTAAGGATTTCGTCAGGAGCACCTTTTGTGAACTGAACAAATTCATTACCCTTAGCATGAACAGTTGACATCATCTTTCTGCCTGAGTCGAACGGAACTTCGCCAACTCTTGGGTATGCCTCAACTAATTTTGCCTTTGGAAGGTCAAGGGTTGCAGCATAGTTAATAAGTGCAACTTCGTCAGGTTCGCCTGTGCTCTTGCCGTCTTCTGCTACTTCTGCATTTGTGCAGAGGGCCATAGCTGTTGCCAACTGCTGTTCGTTGGGAGCATAATGGTCAACAACTGTCATAACATTCTGTGTAAGAGTACCTGTCTTGTCAGAGCAGATAATCTGTGTACAACCAAGAGTTTCAACGGCTGTCATTTTGCGGATAATCGCGTTCTTCTTTGACATATTTGTAACGCCGATTGAAAGAACGATTGTCATAACTGCAACAAGGCCTTCCGGAATTGCAGCAACAGCCAATGCAATAGCAGCGATAAATGAATGAAGAGCAACGTCAAAGTACTCTGTACTGCCACCAATAAGAATTTTTGAAATAATGTTATACGCAAAAATAACTACGCAAACACCGATAACAAGCTTTGTAAGTACCTTTGAAAGCTGTTCAAGTTTGATTTCAAGAGGAGTTTTACCCTCTTCTGCAAGTGTAATGGCATTTGCAATTTTGCCCATCTCTGTATCCATACCGGTAGCAACAACAACTGCTTTACCACGGCCGTAAACAAGAGTTGAGCCCATATACGCCATATTTTTACGGTCACCAAGAGCAACCTCGTCACTGTCGTTTTTACCCATAAGTGCGTTTACAAGTTTTGTAACAGGGACGGACTCACCTGTAAGAGCCGCTTCCTCAATTTTCATACTTGCGCACTCAAAGATACGGCAGTCAGCAGGAATAGCATCACCTGCGTCAAGAAGAATAACATCACCTACAACCAAGTCTTCGCTCTTAACGGTTTCAACCTTTCCGTCACGAAGAACCTTTGTTGTTGCGGCAGACATCTTCTGTAATGCTTCAACTGCTTTTTCAGCCTTGCTTTCCTGAACAACACCGAGAACGGCATTGATAAGAACAACAACAAGAATGATGATTGAGTCTGTTGGCACATAAGCACCTGTTGCGGGGTCGTGCTCAATAAACTCTGTTACAGCAGAAATTACAGCGGCAACAAGCAAGATGATAATCATCGGGTCCTTAAGCTGGTCAATAAAGCGAGAAAACATTGACTGTTTTTTAGCTTCTGCCAACTTGTTCTTTCCGTTTGCTTCAAGTCGTTTCTGAGCCTCAGCAGATGTAAGACCGGTTTCACTACTCTTTACTTCTGCAAAAACGTCAGCAACTTCATGAAGATAATGCTTCATAAAAACACCTCTTTATATTTCTTTGCTTTCGCAATAAAATTATGCAAAATATTACAATCGCAATAACGATTTTAGTAGCGGACAGACAAGGATGTCTGTCCCTACGCGTTCGCAATAAAATTATACCACACCAAAAAGACCTTCAGCAATCTTAATATTGCCGAAGGTCTTGCTACCTGAATTTCAGGAACGATAACCAGTCAAAAAAATGACGGATGTTGATTATCGTAAAAAAGCTACTCCCCTTAGGAATTGTAACAAAAATAGTATATCACCTAAGGATTTTTTTGTCAACGAGTAATAATTTTGTTTTACCCATTTTTCATTTTTTGTTCGTACATAAAAACCACTACAAGTACAAAAACAATCGTTATTAGTGTTTTTAACGGCACCATATGGGTAACTGTTGCCATAAAATATTCGTTTGCAGGTGCTGATAACTTAATCGGGAAGAAAATATAACTCAATAGAAGCCAGGTTATTACTGCAGTTGTAATGCCCACCAAAACTTCTGGCACTTTATTCACCATAGTTAAGATTTCCATTTCCAAGTCTGTAATCGACCTGTTTCTTCATTAGTACCAAGGTCAAATGACATTACTTCAACGCCCTGACCTGAGCGGGTAAGAACAACATAAAAAGTGTTATCAATATATGTTCCGCCTAAAACTATTCCCGCATTACTTCCCAAATCATATCTCTGAACCTCGCATAAGGTACCGTTTTCAACTTTATAACGGATATAATAATTTGCCGGGTCATAATTTTTGTCAATCCAATGCGGAAACAGTGTAAAAGGCACTGCAAATTCTGTTTCAGAAAGATTTATAAACAACTTATGATTTGTGCCAATGCGTGTATTTGAAAGATGCTTACCGTTACCCACGGAAAGACTAACTGTTTCCTTTGGCTCATAAGGATTTGTAACGTCAAAAAGGGAAACCTTACAATCTCCGTTTGCACCTGTCAATGTTCCGTCAGCACCGACACCTACCAGCAATCCATCCGCTATCGGATGAAGATATTCTGAAAAGCCCGGTATTTTAAGTTCACCTTGAACTGTCGGATTCTCAGGATTACTCAAATCAATCACAAACAACGGGTCTGTCTGGCGAAACGTTACAACATAAGCCATATTGCCTACAAAACGTACTGACTTAATAGTTTCTCCCTTTGCCAAATCCTCAACCTTGCCTACAATCTGCATTTCATTATTAAGAATATACAAATTATTTACTCGGTCATCCACGGACACAGAAACGCTGTCCCCGTCCGTTGTGACCTTGTTGGTTGTTGTTGCTATACGGAAGTATTCACCGTCATAGCTCATTGAGAATTGGTTATTGATAAAGCCGGGCACTTCACCCACACCTTTATATTCAACTCCATCTTCCGCATATTCAAAGCGATATATTTTTGTTGTTTCCTGTGCCTTATTATCCCATTTATATTCGCTTAAAAACAATCCCTTTGAAGACGCATAGAGGTTACTGCATCCGCCAAGCACCGCTTCGCTTTGAGGTTCTTTATCTTTTTCAACGTCAAGAGCTGTGATAATTGCATAGGTCGTGGATTTTGTCCCCTCCACAACACAAATACCGTCTGCAGAGATTATTTTACAAGCACCGTTAACTGTAATTTCAGGAATGCAAACATCACGATAATCATTACCGTAAACATTGACATAGTATGTGCTGATTGTGTAAAGTTTCGAGCCAATCATACGGCTTGAGTTGATGTTACCGTTTTGGACATATTCAGTCACCTTTACAGGAGCAGATTTATCCGTGATATCGTAAACACTTACAAAAGTATCGCCCCATGATACGGTGCAACAGTCAATCATATCAAAGCCTGCAACATCTTCAGTTGTTTTTGTCTGATTATTCTGGCGATAACAATAGCCGACAACTACAAGATGATTATTGTATAAATAGATGTCAGAAGCATCCTTACCGTCTTCAAAAGTGATATCTGTCACTTTTTTCATGCTGCCATTTGCACAATCAACAATGGAAACAGGGGCATTTGTACCTGAATTTACAATATAAAGATATCTTCCATCAGTTTTAATGATATCCCCTTCGTCAACACCATCCTCCTGTGTATTGGTTGTACCGTGGTTTACACCGCCGTTCAAATCGTCCGCCGTGTTGTTGCTTCCGCCTATTGCCGATTCAGGTAATGCAACACCTTCATCTGCAACACCGTAAAAAAGATTAAAACCGTTTTCTTTTTTACTTTCTTTATGAAGCTCGTCAAACAGCTTATAAATTTCATCATAGCCCTGATATGTTACTGCACCTGTACCTTCGCCTGTAGGAGGTGTTTGTTTTTCACCCATTCCCAAACCGAAGTACATTCCCACAAGTCCAATGACAACCATAAAGGATGCTGCAATCGGTAAAAGTTTCTTTGCCACGTTCTTTTTCTTTGGCATTGGGGTAATATTTGTTTCCGCATCATCCAGTTCTGACAAGATGTTTTCTTTATTAAGAGTTTCCGGCAATTTAACCTGCATTTTTTCGTCAAGTACGTTTTTTATATCTTTTTTCATAATTCCAACTCCTCTCTGAGCTTTGACAAGGCACGTTTTTGCTTTGTTCTTACCGTTGCTGACGGCAAACCCATTATTTTGCCAATTTCATGGGACTTAAAACCTGCCACAACGGATAACAAAATAATTTCTTTTGAAACATCGTCAAGTTTTTCTAATGCTTCACGGACGGGAATTGAAAATTCAATCTCACTGTCAGTATAGCCTGTGTCTTCAAATTCAGTTGTATTGTTGTTTTCAGATAGAATTCTTTTGCAAGTATTTGAAAGAGATGCAAAAAGGTAGGATTTGAATTTCTCGGGATTTTTTAAGGATGATATGCTTTTAAAAACAGAAATTGCAGTTTCCTGCACAGCATCCTGTGCGTCAAAACTATTTTTGCACACAGCAAGGGCAAACCGATACATATCAGTCGCATACAATTCATATAATTCGCCATAGGCATTCTTGTCCCCTGCCATAGCGGACAGGACAAGATTTTTGATTTCTTTACTCATAATCATACCTTCCAACAAAAGTTGTTAAAAAATCCCTTTCATAATATAAGAGTAGCAAAATTCCATTTTTGTTTCAAGGAAAATAAAAAAATAAAGGACTTACGGAGAATAATCCGAAGTCCTTCGCTATTTAATGTGTATTAAAAGAATAATATAATCAACTGTGAAACGATTACCACTAGAATAAGCGACACGGGATATGTTGAGGCATACGCTGTCACAACATCCTCTGTTCGTGCTACGGAAATAAGAGTACCCAATGCAGGTGTACTTGTTCTGCCACCTGTAATTGCACCAAGATTTTTAAGTAAACTGAATTTAAGAACATATTTTGCAAACAGATAACCCGCAAACAAAGGAATTACACTCATTACAACGCCATACACAAAATACATAGGGTCAAAATTTTCAACAAAATCAGCACCACCCGGAACACCTGCACCAACAAGGAAAAATACAAGTCCCAATTCTCTAAAAAGTTTAAGCACGGACTGTTCTGGCACAAGGCAGAACTTACCAATTCTGCCAAAATGACCGAAAATCAAGGATGCAAGAAGACAACCTCCCGTTGTTGTAAGAGAAAAACAAGCTCCGTTCAGTCCCTCTCCGCTGAGAGGAATCATAATTTTACCTATAAACACACCAATAACCGCAACCAAAGAGAACATGGCAAGACCTTGGTTATCAAGTTTAAATAGATTACCCTTAAAAGGTTTTTCCTTTACCCTTTCAATACTGTCAGATAATATTGAACGTTCTTTTTCCATATCTGCTTTTGCAATTTTAGGCATGAGCTGTACAAAAAGGACAATGCCCACAACACCGAAAATATATGATATGCCATGTCCAACGGAAACAAGGCTTGTATATTCCTGTGCCACCGTGGCCTTTGCAGCAGCAAATGCAGGGGTTGAGGTAATTGAACCGGACAGAAGTCCCACTATCATAGCGGTAAAACCCTCACTCGTTTCAATGGATGAGCCGAATCCGATTTTTCTGCCCACAAGAATACAACCTACTGCGGAAAGTCCTCCTGCAAGGACAATTACAAGACTCAAAAGTGCATAGGATTTATAATTCTTCTTAAGATTAGTAAAAAACCCCGGCCCTGCAATAAAGCCCACCGATGTTACGAAAAGAATAAGGCCAAGGCTTTCCACAGTTTCCAAGGCTTTTTCCGCAAAGCCTACCTGTGCCATTCCCTTGACTACAAGTTGGTTTTCAAGAGGTTCAAAGAAAAGTGCTCCAAATAAAAGTGCTACGACAAAAACACCTGCATCACCAAGGGAAATGCCTTTTATCTTTATTCTTCCAAGAGCATAACCTAGAAAAAGAATAGAAAAGATATAAAAAACAAAATAGGATATGCCTGTAACAGAAATTGCACCATTCAGCAAATTCACTTTCTTTCTGCCTCCTTCACCAAAAATTTTACATTGTCACTAATTTTATTACATTAGAATAAAAAAATCAATATGTTTTATTCAAAGAAAAAAGTGGAGTGAAACACTCCACTTACAATTCCTTAAAATTCCACTTGCCTAACTATTTGGTACGGCACTTGTACTTGATTTCAAAGTTTTCGTCGCTTGAGCAGAAAAGAACAATAGCGTCGATGAAAGCAATGATACCCGGAATAAATGTCCAGCTGAAAATAAGGTACAAAATACCTAAACCAGTCTGACCTAAATAGAACTTATGAACACCAATACCACCAAGCAAGAGTGCTAAAACACCAGCAAGAACCTTGCTCTTGATTGGCCAGTTGCTTCTTTCTGAATAAACTGGTTGCTGAACGTAAACAACCTGAGGTTGAGGCTGAGCCTGTGGTTGATACTGTTGTGCAGGTGCAGCATTTGGAACAACAGCTCCGCAATATTCACATTTTCCGTCAACAGCATTTACAGGTGCGCCACATTGAGGACAGTAAACAGCCATGATAATTCTCCTTACATAAAATATTTAACGAATAAATCTTACTACAACAAAACACAAATTTCAACTGTTTTTTTATTTTTTATCACTATTTTTGACAAGTTTTTTTCTTGACAAATATTCCCTATTAACCTATAATTTTTATGATTACTATTTTATACAATTATAAAGAGGAGTGGTATCAATGGCAATAGCTGAGGTATTAAAATTCACTTCTGATGCCAGTGTGTTTGCGTGGAAGCATCCAAACAGTGAGTTATCCACATGGACACAGCTTATTGTTAACGAATCTCAAGAGGCAGTTCTTGTAAAAAACGGACAGATTGCGGATGTATTCGGACCAGGACGATATGTTTTATCAACTGACAATATTCCTGTTTTACAAAAACTTATAAATATTCCTTTTGACGGTCATTCACCATACAGTGCAGAGGTTTGGTTTATCAATCGTTCCTTTGCGTTGGATATTAAATGGGGTACAACAACACCTGTTCAGGTTCAGGACCCGAAATATGGTGTATTTGTACCATTAAGAGCATTTGGACAGTTCGGTTTGCAGGTTGTTGATTCAAGACGTTTCCTTATTAAGCTTGTAGGCACATTACCCTTCTTCAATGCAAATACTCTTACAGATTATTTTAAGGGCTTATACCTTACTCGTGTTAAAGACCGTATTTCATCCTGTCTTGTAAATGCTAAAATTTCAATTCTTGAGGTTAACTCACACCTCAACGAGATTTCAAATGCACTTCACAAGGAACTTGAAGATGAGTTTGCTGAGTACGGAATCCGTATTACCTCTTTCTATGTAAACGATATAAACGTTCCTGAAAACGACCCTGCTGTTAAGCAGCTCAAAGCAGCACTCGCAAAACGTGCAGAAATGGATATTCTCGGTTACAACTATCAGCAGGAAAGAACCTTCGACACACTTTCTACTGCAGCAGGCAACAAGGGTACAGCAGGTTCAGTTATGGGTGCCGGAATGGGTCTCGGAATGGGCTTCGGCATCGGAGGTGCTATGGGCAACTCTATGGAAGGTATGGCAGGCACCATGTCTGTTAAGGAAGAGAGTAAAAAATGTCCTAAATGCGGTGCCATAATCGGTGCAAGTCTTAAATTCTGTTCTGAATGTGGTGCAAACACACGTGAGGAAAAGAAAGCATCTGCTAAATGCTCCGCTTGCGGTGCTGAATTTAAAGCAGGTACAAAATTCTGTCCTGACTGTGGCAAAAAAATCAATGCTTGTAAAAACTGCGGCAACGATTTGGCAGACAATAGCAATAAGTGTTCATCTTGCGGATACACAATATGCAATCAGTGTGGCAGTGCAATTGCTCCAGGCAAGAAATTCTGTCCTGACTGTGGCGCATCAATGGTAAAAAAATGCAGCCAATGCGGAAATGAACTTTCAGGTAACCAGAAGTTCTGTCCCGAATGTGGTGCAAAAGCCGAATAATGAGGAGGTAATATTATGAAAAAATTTCCTGTTAGCTTATTATGTGGTATCGGTGCAGTTCTGATTACAATTCTTGCATATTTTCTTATTTTGCAGGACGCATTTGCCGAGGTAATCTGTTTAGTAACTCTTTTGTGCGTTATTTTATCTGAAATAATCACAACTGCTTTTGCATATTTTGCAAACGGTAAGCCACGCAGAGTTACAGCAGTTGTTGTTTCTGCTGCGATGATTCCTTTTTCAATTGTTCTTTCAATAATTTATATTATAAATTTCCCTGAAGGATACCTTACTTATTTAGGAATTTATACAATTGCACTTATAATTGTCAACATTCTTGCTTTCATTCTCTTTGGCTTTGATTCACAGAAGGAAGCAGAAAACGACAATCTTCAGGCTGCAAAATCCAATTTTATGAATATGCGTAAAATGGTAATGGTTATTATGAGTGACCCTGCTGCAAAGCCTTATGAGAAGAGTCTTATTGCCCTTGAGGAAAAGCTCCATTTCTCAAACGACAATGTTATTACTATGCAGGACACTAAAATCAGTGGTATGTTATCAATTCTTCAGAGCAATATTTCAAATCCTGATTTTGATGTTCCGTCATATATCGCTGACATTAACAGAGAAATTGACACAAGAAATATTATGACAAGCCGTAATGTATAATTACTTATAAAGCTATTCTAGTTCTTACAAAAAAGACCCGCAGGGTTTACCTTGCGGGTCTTTTTTTATGTAATTTTATGAAAACATCTTTTCTACGTCGTCGAGTCCTTTTTCTGACTGGGCGGTAATTATAATCGCTGCCATATATTTATCAACTTTTCTGACATAATATCTTTGATATACTGTTACGCCGTAAACAGTTGATGCTGAATCGATAATCACGTATTTCTCGCCTAAAAATGTTTTTTCGTAAGGTTCCTCAAGGTCAATATCGTAGGTTGTCATGTTGGTTAACTGTAACTCAAGAATTTCTGCGTAATCCATAGCAGTAATTTCGTCGTAGCCTACTTTGGACAAATTCTCGTAAGAAATAATTACATTTGAACCTCCGTCAGGAGTCTTCGCAAGCATATCATATACTGAGCCGTTTTTTTCAAGTGCTTCCTCAAGACCTTGAGCATACTCTTCCTTGAAGAAATCAACTGCAATATTCATTGTTGCTGCAATCTCTTCATCAGTAGCGTAATTCCAATCGGACGGTTTTGTGAATGTTAAATTGAGGAATGTGTTCTTGTAAACATTTCCGTTAATCTTGCCACGGGAGATTTTCACATTAGTATTTTCATTTCCCGAATCAGGTTTTTCTTCATCCTCTTTGTTTTCCTCGTTATTATCCTTTTTATCTGTTTCTGTTATTTTCTCTTTTTCAGTATCCTTGTCATCGCTTGTGTCTGAACCACAGGAGGCGAAACTGAGAAGCATTGTCAGAGCCAATAAAATTGCTAATATTTTTTTCATAAAATCCCTCTTTCTTTTAATTGAGCATCAATTACCCTATTCAATTTTGATTATAGAACAAATTTTATCAATGTCAAGTGATTTTATCGGTTTCCATATTTTTTCAAAGACTGTTATAACAAAAAACCTTGCAATCCGTTTGGACTACAAGGATTTTTTATTATTTTTTATTCCCATTCTTTATTCATTACCACGAAAGTCATTCTCTCCTGAATACTTGCGCCACCATGGTCCTTGCCGATACCACCGTGGTCGGAGGTTACAATAATAAGCCAGTCTTCGCTTTCATAGGTTTCTCGTGCTTCAATAGCCTTTATAACCTCGTAAGCATAAGCATCCTCCTGCTGGAAAGCTTCTTTGTAACCGGGATTATTGTATGTAAAGCCGTGGCTATGACCCTCGGAATCCGTATTTTCGTAAATTGCAAACACAAAATCTGCACAATCCTTTGATTTTACCTCTGCCATAGTTGCTTCGTGAGTTTTCTTATCGTTTTTGCAAAGCTGAAAATCAATATCAAGAGATTTTTCTTCACAATACTTTTTCTCGTCAATATATGTAGAATTATTTCTTGTGAAATGACCCTTCCATTTTGTAATGAAGGCTGCATTGTCAATAATTCCTTCCTCTGTAAGGGTAGTCATAAGTGTTTTTGTGTCAAGGGATTTTGTAATGCCGTTTCCTGTAATTCCGTGGACATCCGCCCATTCACCTGTAAGAATTGAGCACCAGCCAGGTGCAGTTGATGTGTCCTGCGTATTTTTTGCAGGGTAATTCACACCGCCACAATATGTAAGGTTAATTGACGCACCCTTGTTGAGCAAATAATTAACAGCACCGTTATCCTGCTTTTCAGCGAGAACATCTGCACGACAACCATCATAGCCAAGAATAATAACCTTTTTTTCAGTTTTACCTTCAGGTAATTCCGAATTAAAATGCGCATCTATAATGTCATAAAGGTCAGTCTGTGGATATGCAGTTTCAATTGTATTTTCGTAGCCTACTTTTGCAACATTCTGTCTGTAAAAATTCTCTGTGTCGCCCTTATCCCTCTGGTATCTTGTTAAATACAACCCAAGAGATGTTCCGAAAATTGCTAAAATCAGAACTACGAATGCGATAATCACAATAATCTTTTTCTTGTTTTTCATCATATTACACCACCTGAAAAATCAAATTTATTCTTTATCATTATATCACAACATATTCAAAAAGTAAAATTCACACAGTATAAATTCCCTTTAGTCACAAGTAATAGTATCAACATTGACAGTTCTTGACAAATTTTGCCTCTCAACAATCCCATTTTACATACTAAAACAAGGACAATATACATAATCAAAAAACACCTTGCATTAAACACATACAACAAGGGTGTTATCTCTGTTGTCTTGCTTTTAGTTAAATTTAGATGCTATAATTATCTTATTAATAAGGATTGTATTAAGTAAAATTCCAGAGGAACTTGAAGGAACACAGTATGAGTACCTCTATCAACTTTCTACGGTGGATGACACAAATGACTATATGGCACATCCTGATAGTGTGCTTCTAAAAAACGGAGACATTTTAACGGTTTATACAAAAGGCCACGGAAAAGGAGCTGTCCTCAATAGGGTTAGTAAAGATGGTGGGTTAAGTTGGAGCAGTACTCTTGAAAACACTCCTGCAAGTTGGGAAAATTCACTTGAAACACCTACCATATATCGACTTGAATTTTCCGATGGAACACCTGACAAGTTGATTCTTATTTCTGCCAATTCAAAATGGCCGAATATGGAAACTCCCGGTGGATTTGAATGTTCCATTTCTGAAGACGAAGGCAAAACATGGACTGAATTCCAAAGATTTTTCAGTTTTGAATATGAATACTCAGTAGTGCCGATAGTTGCTATGGCAAGTCTTACAAGGCTCAAAGAAAATGGTGAATTTGTTGATAAGTGGATGGGATTCTTCCACGATTCCAATTTCTATAATTATAAAACAATTCTTTCATTCGATGAAAACGGAAATATGCAATGGAGCACTCCAGAAAAATATCTTTCTCCTCATCGTGATGTGAAGAAAAGTGCACAGATGTGTGAGATAGAGGTTATCCGTTCAGAAAACGGTCGTGGCGACGAACTTTGCCTTATCGCAAGAAGCCAATCAAAAAAGGTAAACTCAATGATTGCCTTTTCAAGTGACGAAGGTAAGACTTGGAGTGAACCAAAGGAAGCACCCGCAGCATTAAATGGTGAAAGGCACAAAGCAGAGTACACATCCGCTGGCAGACTTCTTATCACTTTCCGTTCAATTGAAAGAGGAGATAAAGCCCAATTCTATGCAAAGAAAAATGATAGAAAACATGGTTGGATGAGTGCGGGTCTTATTGCTTGGGTTGGTACATACGAAGATTTGAAAAATGGTACAGAGGGTGATTACAGAATAAAAATAACCCATATTTACTTGGAAGACCAAAACAAGCCCGAATACTATGCAGGTTCAGATACCGGATACTGTGGTAATGTTGTGTTAGCAGATGACACAATCGTTATCTGTGGTTATGGCAAATTTAGTTCGGATGCAAAAATTGGTGATGGCAAGACACTTAAAACTTATATAGCATCTACAAGAATCAATCTTAAAGATACTGATGACTTGGTAGAGAGATACCGCAAAATGGATGTCGGTTGTTGATTTTTTCTATTTAGAATGATATACTTTTATAAAATAAATTCAGGAGAGTGAAAATATGACTTTAGTTAATAAAGTTAAAGACGGCTTTTCTTATGTGAAAACATATTGGAAAACACCACCGTTGGGCAATTATATGCCAATTAAAGAGATTGCTTCACTTGCAGGTGGCGGTATGGGTATCAGATTTATTACTCAATGCGTTTCATCTGTACTTTTATCTGCTACAAACGTTTTCGTAGGTAATACTATCGGTATTGAGCCGATGAATCTGTATTACATATACCTTATCGCAGTTGTTATCAGTTTCCCTCTTACAATGGTAAGAGCTTATATCGTTGATAATACAAGAAACAAAAAAGGTAAATACAGACCGTATCTCATTTCAATGGGTATTCCTACCGTACTTTTATCTATCGGTTATTTCTGGATGCCTTATGAAAAAATGGAGAGTCAGGTTACAAAATGTGTTGTAGTTCTTCTTTTCAACATTGGTTTCCAATTCTTCTATAATTTCCTTTATGAAGCTTACTACAACTATGTTGTTGTTTTGTCTCCAAATACACAGGAAAGAGCAAATGTTTCATCTATCAAAGCAGTTGTTGAATCATTTGGCCCATCAGTTACAGGTATCATTATTCCACTTTTTGCGAAAAATTTTATAGGTACCGGTAACCTTAACGATATTAGAATTTACAGATACATTTGGGTTCCAATCCTCATTTTAGGTCTTTTCCTCAGTATTATCGTTTATGCAAATACTCATGAAAAAATCATTCAGGCAAAAACTCACGTTGTTCAGATTAAGTTTATGGATGCTTTGCGTGAGGTTACAAAGAATAAGTATTTCTGGATTACATCACTTGCAGGTTGGTTAGGCTTCCTTGAGGGTGCTTGTTTCAACATTCTCAACTGGCTTTACTCTTACCAACACGCATGTACTGCAGGTCAATATGCATTTATTACTACCATTTATGGAAATGCATCTCTTTGGGGTATGCTTTTAGCACCACTTTCAATTAAAAAAATAGGCAAGGGAAAAACTCTCCTTCTCATAAATTCATTGAACATTGTCTTTATCGGTGCTATTTATCCTATTGTTAAATATGCAGATATGAGCATTATGATTTGGCTTGTTCTTATCTGCCTTTGGATGAATGCTCTTGTTGGTGCTTTTGGACATATCCTTTCACCAAGTATCAATGGCGATATTCGTGACTATCAGCAGTATGTTTCAGGCGAAAGAATTGACGGTATTTGTGCTGCCGTTTGCCTTATCGGTAGTGTTGATACAATGGTTACAAGTTCTGTTTTTCCTGCAATCTACGAAAAGCTCGCATTTAACGAAGAAAAACTTTAGGAATTATTACCTTTGATTATTGC
>JAZSFK010000047.1:0-6228 GCA_045532175.1 Candidatus Fimenecus sp.
TGGCTAGAGCGTCCGGTTCATACCCGGAAGGTCACAGGTTCAAGTCCCGTTGCCGCTACCAAATATGGCCCGGTGGTCAAGCGGTTAAGACACCGCCCTTTCACGGCGGTAACACGGGTTCGATTCCCGTCCGGGTCACCATAATAACAGTCCACAAATGTTGGGCTGTTATTTTTTTATTAGTTTAGCTTTATAAGAATCGAACCCGAGCCGATAGTATGCAAGGCGGAGCCGAAGCAGACGTTCGATTCCCGTCCGGGTCACCATAATAACAGTCCACAAGTTGGGCTGTTATTTTTTTATTAGTTCAGCTTTATAAGAATCGAACCCGAGAGGGTCTGAGTTTAAGAACCAAATCCTGAAAAGCATCGTAAAAACGGTGCTTATTCCATTTTATTAAGCATAAAAATAATAAAAACAGATAAGCTTACATCATGCCGAACATAAAGAAAAAATTGTAAAATAATGTAAAAAGGTTATAAAATGCATTAAAAATCAAATATATTGTATAAAAAGATATTGACAACCACAATATATTGTGCTAATATGAAATTGAAAAGAGAAATCTTTATAAGAGTATTGCAAATTATGTCCGCTAAAACGGACTGAAAATATAAATTTTTCCGAACATTTGTATTGACTTTTATAAAAAAAGGTCTATAATATCACTTGTAAAGAACATTTGTTCCATTTTGTTCGGTGAAAAATCAGATTAAAATAAATCGGAGGTTGATTTTATGTCAGCAACATTCGCAGTAACAACTTTAATAGAATTAGCAGTAGGAATCCTTTTAGTATATGGCTTTATGCACGAGGAAAAATTCATCGCATTTGAGCAGGCAGTAAAAAGAATTGTAGTAGGCAACATCCGTCGCGCAATCCGTATCAGAAATCACAAAAAAGCTGTGGCAAGGGGAGAACACCTCCACTTACATACTGTAAACACAAGAATTTCTGAAACAACAGTAGCATAATTTAATTTGATAATTCGTTTTCATTTGTTGAAACTTCTTTCACACCTTTCTAAAAGAGAAATCCCCAGGGTAAACAACCTTGGGGATTTTTCTCTGTTTTCGTCAGGGTCGTCGGGGACGTCGTCCCCTTTAATTTCGCACTTTGCGTTTTGCATTTTGCACTTATTCTGCTGTGTATTCTCTGACTCTTAATGGAATATCAATTCCTTTGCAAAGTTTTTTACAAGCTTCAATATCTTCTTTGCTGATTACGTCAACAACTGTGAGCTTAACCGGAATACCATATTCCTTACACTCTTTTGCAAATTTCAGCATAGCATCAAATGATTTTTCACCAAAAGATGGTTTTGTGATTTCATTATACTTCTCTGCTGTCGGTGCATTAAGGCTTATTGAAACCGAGTCAATAACCTCGCAGATTTCCTTCGCAGTTTCTCTCTTGTTAATTAAATCTGAAAGTCCGTTTGTGTTAAGGCGAATATTGATGCCCTTTGATTTGAGATGCTTACAAGCCTCAATCATATTATCCAGTGCACAAGTTGGCTCACCATAACCACAGATAATAATTGAGTTGTTGTATTTTGAAAAGTCAAATCTGTCAATTTCACTTTTGATTTCTTGGATTGTCGGGTTGTGGTCAAACCATAAGGTTGTTGCCTCGCCAACGCTGTCACCGTTGTTGCGGATACAGAATGTGCATTTGCAGGGACAAGCATTTGTAATATTCAGGTAAGCCTGATTTCCGTAAGTATATACAATATCAGTCATATTAAACTCCTTTAAAAACTCTGGATTTAAAATTCATTTTATCAAGTGCAGTTGCGATTATTATAAACAGAATTCCGCTTGCAACTGCCTGAATTGTGTTGCCGATTATTGAAAGTGTCGCAGACGCAATTGAATACAAAATACATTCTGCAATAAAATAACCGAGAATTGAAATAACTCCGGAAACAATGGTCATCAATGCAACCCTTATACTCATTATTTTTGGCGATTTACTGTTTTTGCACATAAGCATAAAAGGTAATGCAATTAAGATTTTTATGATTGCTGTTGGAATAGTCCACACCGCAAATCCACCTAAAATATCCGCCAAAGCACCGCCAATTGCACTTGCCACAAGACAATAGGGGAAAGGGAGTATGCAAGCCGAAAGATAAATAAAGCAATCACCGAAATGTATGTATCCTTCACCCATACCTGTTGAAAATTTGATAAGCATTGTAGAGAGCAGAATAATTGCAGTAAAAACTGCAGTATTTGTAATCTTTAAAAGAGATTTTTTATTTCTCATTTATGAGCATCTCCAAGTGCTTTTGAAAATTTACTCCGTTTGGCTCATAATCGAGTTGGGTGGGAGTATTTATTATTGAACAATAAATAAAGTCTGTTGCAAGAATCACTGCATCGGAAACACTCATTCCCTTGGTAATTCCACCGCAAACAATACTCGAAAAAATATCCCCTGTGCCGGAATAACTACCACCTAAAAGTTCTGATTTTACAACGTCTGAGCCTGATTTTTCAACAATAAGATTTGAAATTTCAGCATCGGATTTTATTCCTGTAACTATTACGGTTTTTGTGGTTTCGGACAAAAGAGATGAGGCTAACTCACCGATATATTCCGGACTTTTGCTGGTTTTATTGTAATCCACACCGCAGAGAATACACAATTCAGTAAGATTTGGAGTGATTATATTTGCTTTTGTGGTGAGCATTTTCACCTTTTCGCAAAGCTTTTCATCATAAGTGTCATATAAAACACCGTCGTCAGCCATAACCGGGTCAACAAAAACCAAGGAGTTTTCGCCGAAACGGTCAATAAAATCAAGAATAATATCAACCTGTTTTTCACTCGCAAGGTAGCCTGTCAAAATAGCGTCAAACTGTACATTTTGCTTCTTCCATACGTCAATAAATGGGGTTAAATGCTCGGTGAAATCAACTGAATAAAAATTGTCGTAACCGGTCTGGTTTGAAAGGATTGCAGTGGGTACAGAACAACACTCGTGTCCCATAACCGAAAGAATTGGTAATGCCACGGAAAGTGAGCAACGGCCAAAACCCGAAAGGTCGTTTATAACTGCGATTTTTTTCAATTATTTTCACCCCTTGCAAAGCGGATTTTATGAGTATATAATAATATAAAAGTGTCTTTAATAAAATATACAAATTCAAGAATTTTTAAGGGGACAGTTGAACGTGAAAAATCAAAAATTGTATATGCAGATTTATGATTATTATAAGAATTTAATTGAGGACGGAAAACTTAAAGAGGGAACAAAATTACCCTCAATTCGTCGTTGTGCAGAAGAAAGAAATGTGAGTAAAACAACGGTGGAATCCGCCTTTATGTGCCTTTGTGACGACGGTTATATACTGCCTAAAAGTCAGAGTGGCTACTATGTTTCCAAACGAGGAAATTCACCTAAAAAAGCGGAGTTTAAAAGCAGTAACGATAGCGAAAAAAGCAATGTGTTATATGACTTTTCCTCCACGGGTGTTGATGCGGAAAGCTTTAATATGGATATCTGGCGAAGATATTTGAAAAGCGCTTTGCGACAAACGGAGAGACTTCTTTTTTACGGTGACCCACAAGGGGAATATGACCTGCGACAGGAGATTGCAAAATACGCAACAGAAACGAGAAATTGCGTTTGTTCAGAGGATAATATTGTTATCGGTGCAGGGGTGCAGACACTTTTAAACATTCTCTGTCCTCTTATAAAAAACAGAAAAACCGTCTGTTTTGATGACCTTTCCTATCGTCAGGGTACTGCCATTTTTAATGACTATGGCTTTAACGTAAACAACAGTCGAGAAAAGAGTAATATAATTTATGTTTCCCCATCTTATTCAACTCGTTGGGGGGATGTTATGAGCGTCAAGGAAAGGTTTGATTTGACGGAATTTGCAAGGGAAAACAATAAACTTATAATTGAGGATGACTACGGTAGTGAATTCCGTTATTTCAATCGTCCAACACCATCCCTGCAAGGCCTTGACGGCGGTGAAAATATTGTGTATTTAGGCACTTTTTCAAAGCTTTTACTACCGTCAATACGAATAAGTTTTATGATTTTGCCACAGAGTCTTACAAAGAAATATCTTGAGAAAAAAGAGGTGTATAACCAGACCGTTTCCAAGGCTGACCAAATTGCACTTTGCAGTTATATACGTGACGGACATCTTAATTCGCAAATCAAAAAATCAAGGAAAATCTATGTTCAAAAATCCAAAATTCTGACGGATTTACTGATAGAAAACTTTGGCAAGGACATCAGTATTTTAAAGACAAATTCACCCCTTTATGTGAAGTGCAGATTAAATGTAAAAATGTCAGCAAAAAACCTTTGTCGTGAGGCTGAAAAGCAGGGAGTTTTGTTAATTCCTGCTAACATTGAAGGGGGCTTTCCTGAAATTGCCTTTGACCTCGCAACAGTAGGGCAGGAGAGTATGGAAAATGCTGTTAAAATTCTTGCAAAAGTAGTGAGAAATAGTTAATAAATACAAAAGAAAAGTGCATTTTATGTGCTAATCGCCAATATTACATATAATAGTATAAAAATTTCAAAAAAACCCTCGACTTTTAGTAAGTTCTTTGTTATAATTTTAACATGTACTGTTATGTAACAATTGCGGTATTGAAATCTTAAATGAGGGCGAAGAAATTCGCCATAATCAAACAAAGGAGGAAATTCCAAAATGCTCAAAAAATTAAGTTCCATTCCGTTTGCAGGAACACCGGAGCAAGAGGAACAGCTCAAGGCTGTCATTGAAAAGAATAAGGATGACAAGAGTATGCTCATGCACGTAATGCAGGAAGCACAGGGTATCTACGGTTACCTTCCTTATGAAGTTCAGGTTATGATTGCTGAGGGTATGGATGTTCCGCTTGAAAAGGTTTACGGAGTATCAACTTTCTACGCACAGTTCTCACTTTCTCCAAAAGGTCAGTACAACATTTCAGTTTGTCTTGGTACTGCTTGTTATGTTAAAGGTGCTCAGGACCTTGTTGACAAAATCACAGAACAACTTGGTATCGGCCCTGATGAATGCACACCTGACGGTAAATTCTCTCTTGAAGCTTGCCGTTGCATCGGTGCTTGTGGTCTTGCTCCTGTTCTTACAGTTAACGACGAAGTTTACGGTAAGCTTGTTGGCGACGATATCCCCGGCATTCTCGAAAAATATATGGCATAATGAGAGAATTATCCCTTAACATTTTGGATATTGCTCAGAATTCAATTTCTGCCGGTGCTTCACTTATTACAATTGAAGTTAATGAAAATACAACTCAACATACATTACTTATTGGCATTTATGACAATGGTAAGGGTATGAGCGAAGAACAGGTAAAAAGTGTTATTGACCCTTTCTTTACAACAAGAACAACAAGAAAAGTTGGTATGGGCATTCCGCTTTTTAAGATGGCGGCAGAGCAGACGGGCGGCAGCCTTGAAATAAAGTCAGAACTTGGTGTGGGTACGGAGGTTAAGGCTTATTTCAAAACGAATAGTGTTGATTTCACACCGCTTGGTGATGTACCGTCAACTATTCAGATGCTGATTACAATGAATACTGACCGTGATTTTGTGTATAAGCTTACGGTTGACGAAAAGGAATTTATTTGTGATACCCGGGAACTTAAAGCAATATTAGGTGATGTTCCCCTTGATGCTTATGAAGTGTCACAGTGGATACTTGAATTTATTAAAGAAAACACGGAGGTGTGTTATAAATGAAAACTCTTGCAGAACTTATGGCTATTAAAGAAGCAACAATGCAGAAAATGACAGTTCGTGAAGACACAGGCGACGACGCAATCAGAGTAGTTGTTGGTATGGCTACTTGCGGTATCGCAGCAGGTGCTCGTCCTGTTCTTAACGCATTCGTTGACGAGGTTGCAAAAAGAAACCTCAAGGGCGTTACAGTTTCACAGACAGGTTGTATCGGTATGTGCCAGTACGAGCCTATCGTTGAAGTAATTCAGCCGGGTAAAGAAAAAGTAACTTATGTTAAAATGACTGCTGAAAAAGTAGCAAAGGTTGTTAACGACCATATCGTTAATGGTAATGTTGTTGCTGAATACACAGTTAATGCTATCAAATAAGGAGGAAACATAATGTATCGTTCACACGTACTTGTTTGCGGCGGTACCGGTTGTACCTCTTCAAACAGCGCAGCAATTATTGAGGCTCTTGAAACTCAGATTGCTGAAAAAGGCTTAAGCGAAGAAATCAAGGTT
>JAZSFK010000042.1:0-30790 GCA_045532175.1 Candidatus Fimenecus sp.
AACGAAAGTTGGAGTTAGTGATCCGGCGGTATGTGAGTGGAAATGCCGTCGCTCAACGGATAAAAGCTACCCTGGGGATAACAGGCTGATCTCCCCCAAGAGTCCACATCGACGGGGAGGTTTGGCACCTCGATGTCGGCTCATCACATCCTGGGGCTGAATTTGGTCCCAAGGGTTCGGCTGTTCGCCGATTAAAGTGGTACGCGAGCTGGGTTCAGAACGTCGTGAGACAGTTCGGTCCCTATCTGCCGTGGGCGCAGGAAATTTGCGGAGCGCTGTCCCTAGTACGAGAGGACCGGGATGGACGCACCTCTGGTGTATCGGTTGTCACGCCAGTGGCATGGCCGAGTAGCTAAGTGCGGATTGGATAAACGCTGAAAGCATCTAAGCGTGAAGCCATCTCCAAGATAAGATTTCCCATAGCATAAGCTAGTAAGACCCCATGTGGACTACGTGGTTGATAGGCTGCAGGTGTAAGCACGGTGACGTGTTCAGCTTGGCAGTACTAATAGGTCGAGGGCTTGACCATTATGCTTGGTTCAATATGTACAATTTCTCAAATGACATAATTATTCATCTAATCTTTGTTCAGTTTTCAGGGTACATACGAAAGACCTTCAATTGAAGGTCTTTTTTTATTTTCTCTATTGAAATTGATTATTATTAATGTTAATATTTTATATATGATATCAAAGGGTGTGAAATTATTGAAAGCTATAGTAAATGGTAGAATTATTCTTAAAGACAGAATAGTTGAGAATTGTGCTTTGCTGTATACAAATAAAATCGAGGATATTCTTCCTTATAATCTTATTCCGGAGAATATAGAAATTCTTGATGCACAAGGTGGTTATGTTTCACCGGGTCTGATTGATTTACATATCCACGGTTATTTATCCAAAGATGTCTGCGATGGTGAGGAAGAAAGCATCAGAACTATCTCCAAAGGTCTTCTCTCTAATGGTGTAATAGGTTATCTTCCAACAACAATGACAGAGGATATGAGTGTTATCCGTAAAGCCCTTGATACTTGTCGTGCGTTAAAAGAAGAAAGCAAAAAATGGGACGGAAGCATTATTCTGGGCTGTCATGCTGAAGGTCCATTTATCAGCGAAAGTAAAAAGGGTGCTCAGGATGCAAAATACATTCTCAAGCCTGATGCGTCTTTTGTAAAAGAGTATAAGGATATTATCAGGATAATCACACTCGCACCTGAATGTGATACAGAAGATTTTGATGCAATCCGTGAAATCTGTCGTGATACTGACGTGGTTGTGTCTATGGGACATACTTCTGCCGATTACGAAACTGCCATAAAGAGTATTAATGCCGGAGTTAAGCATACAACACATCTTTTCAATGCTATGACACCACTTACTCATCGTGGTCCCGGTGTTGTTGGTGCAGCGCTCAATGGTGATGTAAGCGTTGAGCTTATTGTTGATACTGTCCATGTGGATAAAGCCCTTTACAATATGCTGTGGAAACTTAAAGGCAGAAAACTCTGTTTTATTACTGATTGCTTACCTGCGGGCGGTTTGCCTGTTGGCGAATATACTTTGGGCGGACAAAAAATAATCTATGATGGTATTATCTGTCGTCTTGAGGACGGTACAATTGCAGGAAGTGTGTTACAGCTTAATAAAGGTGTATGGAATGTTTTTGAAAATTCTGAAATTCCTCTTTACGAATGTGTAAATTGTGCATCCCTTAATCCTGCAACAGTCCTTGGTATTGATAACGATAAAGGCTCACTTGAAAAGGGTAAGGATGCGGATATAATCATTACAGATAACCGGTTTAATATTATGAAAACAATTATCGGAGGCGAAATCAAATATGAAGCTTAAGGTTAGTGCTAAACTTGACCCGAAATTCCAACCAATGTCTCTTGTTATCCGTGAAATGCGAGAGGCAACAAAGGAAAACGGACAGGACATTATTATTGCAGTTGAAAGAAATCACGGCTATATTTTAACTTATAAAACAAGAATTTTTCCTGACGGTACAGGCCACGATGAAGAAAATTTCAATTTTATTGAACGAGTGGCAAAATCACTTTTATGGGTTTCAGGCGGATATAAAATTACAATTGCCGGTAACGAAAAAATCGGAAACAGAATTAAGGAAGCATATACATACGACGGACTTCGTGCATTTGATGTTGGGTTTATGGAAAGAGTTTATGAACGACCATTTGAGGTTGAGGTTTGCTCATTGGAAGGTGCACCTGAAACTAAAAATGCTACCGAGTCCGTTGGCAGACATCTTGACGGTTGTCGTATTGGCTTTGATGCGGGTGGCAGTGACAGAAAAGTCAGCGCAGTTATTGACGGTGAAAGTGTTTACTCTGAAGAGGTTGTATGGTTTCCAAAGACCAATCCTGACCCGGAATATCACTATCAGGGAATCCTTGATGCTATGAAAACTGCTGCTTCAAAAATGCCAAGAGTTGATGCAATTGGTGTTTCCTCTGCCGGTGTTTATATTGATAACAGAGCTATGGTGGCATCCCTTTTCCTTAAAGTAAGTGATGAGGACTATGATAAAAGAGTAAAGAATATTTACCTTGACGTTGCAAAGGAAATTGGTGAAAATATTCCTGTTGAGGTTGCTAACGATGGCGACGTTACTGCACTTGCAGGTGCTATGGACTTAAATGACAATGCTGTTTTAGGTATTGCAATGGGTACAAGCGAAGCAGGCGGTTATGTTGACCCACAGGGAAATATTACAGGTTGGATAAATGAACTTGCATTTGTTCCTGTTGATTATAATACTGATGCTATGGTTGATGAGTGGTCAGGGGACTATGGTTGCGGTGTTAAGTATTTCTCACAGGACGGTGTCATAAAGCTTGCTCCTTTTGCAGGAATTACACTTGATGAAAGCCTTTCTCCTGCAGAAAAACTTAAGGTTGTACAGGGACTTATGGAAAAAGGCGACCGTAATGCTGCCGATATCTACGATACAATTGGTGCGTACTTCGGTTATGCTATTGCTTATTACAGTGAATTTTACGATATTAAGCACGTGCTTATTATGGGCAGAGTAACTTCAGGACAGGGTGGACAAATTCTTTTGTCCCGTGCACAAGAGGTTCTTGATAAGGAATTTCCTGAACTTGCAAGTAAAATCGAGCTTCATATTCCTGATGAAAAATCCCGTCGTGTAGGTCAGTCTGTTGCAGCTGCAAGTTTGCCGAGAATTAAATAATTAAAAGCCTAGTTTTAACTCAAAACTCTCGTATTTTTTTGCGGGAGTTTTTGTTTTGTGTAAAAATCCGGTGAGTTATTGCAAAAATGCAGGAAAAATCTGCAATTTTGTAATGCTATTGCTATTGAAATTGAATTTTGATAGAATTATATTGAGTAAGAGGATTTAAAAAAGAGGTTTTTTTATGCGTATTCTTATCTGTGATGATGAAATTAAATACATAACTGAACTGAAAAATGCCGTTGAAGAATATATGAAAAATTGTGGTATAGTTTTTCAAATTGATACAACGACCAATCCGATTGACATTACAGGAAATGATGTTGTCTATGATTTGGTGTTTCTTGATATAAAAATGCCGGAGTATGATGGAATTGACCTTGCTCTTGAATTAAAGAAACGAAACAGCAAAATTGTTATTTTTTTCATTACATCCTTCAATGAATATCAGGATACAGCTATGGATTTACAGGTGTTTCGATTTTTTGAAAAGCCATTTGACGTAAACCGTCTTTATTCAAGTCTCGATAAAGCTATGGAGTATATTGACGGTGCGTATGTTGATGTGTTTGTGTATAGTAATAAGGAGCATAAGCGAGTTTTGGTTGATGATATTATTTATATGGAGAATAAAGACAGAAAAACACATTTTTATACAACGCAAGGCGATTTTGTTGTTCGTGACTCCCTTGAAGAATGGAAGAAAAAACTCCCCGCAACATTTTTCTATCAGGTGAATAAATCATATATTGCAAATCTTCATTATGTTACAAAATACAGTTATGATGAGCTTTATCTTAATGAAAACATAAGAATACCTGTTGCTCCGAGAAAACAAGCAGATTTTCATAAATTCTGGTTCAGATATTTGAAAAGGAGATGATATGGTGCTAGTACAAATAGCAAAAATTATTTGTTATGTTGTTGAATTTGTTTCAGCTTATATTTTCTATTCGGCTGCGGCAGAAAAGAAGGTTAAACAGTCAACCTGTTATTTGGTTGGTATAGGCTTGTTTGCTATAGCTTGTGCTATAAATATTATTGGTAATCAGATTATTTGGCTGAACTTGGTTTTTTATATTATTACTAATGTGCTTTATGCGTATTTATGCTTTAACCTTAACATAAAAAAATCATTATTCTATGGATTTATACTTACACTTATAGGTACAATATGGGAAGTTGTTGTTGAGTTTTTCCTTATATCTGTGTATGAAAGAGATTTCTTTGAATTTGTGTATAGCGAGGAAACAAGTATTTTTACAGCCTGTTGTTGCAAGAGCTTGCTGTTTATATCAGTTCTTTTCCTTTCAAGATTTATTGTTAAAGATGGTAGTTTTAAAATACCGTTTTCATTTTTTATTTATCCTTTAGCACTTATGGTTTCTCTCCTTATTTTCTTTTATGTCTGTGCTTATTGCGGTGTGAACAAAACCGGAAAGATGGCTTTAGCGATAATTGCCTTGATTCTTATTCTCCCGACAACACTTTTATTTCTTATTTATCAGCGAAATATTGAGAAAGAAAATGAACTTTTCCGTTTGAAAAATGAAATGGACAAGGCAGAAACTGAAAAGACTTATTATGATATTCTCGATAAACAGAATCAGGATTTAAGGATTTATGCACACGATGCCAAAAACCACCTTGCAGCCATCAGGAGTTTAAATAAAGACCCACAAATTGAGGAATACCTTAATAAAATAACTGAAAGCCTTACAACTTACAGTAAGGTTAGTCGTAGCGGTAACCATTCGCTTGATGTTATTATCAATAGATATGTAACTGAATGTTCAATCAAGGATGTCAAGTTTACTTTTGACACAAGGCTTAAAAATCTTGAATATGTTGAGGACTATGACCTTGTAACAATTCTTGGTAATCTTCTTGACAATGCTTTGGAATCTGCTGAAAAATCAGAAAAACGAGAAATTACATTATCAACAGATTACAGAAATACTTATGATGTTCTGATTGTCACAAACAGCTGTGATACAGCACCAAAATCATCAAATAACAAGTTGATTACAACAAAAACTGACAATAAGCTTCACGGTATCGGACTTAAGAGTGTTGCGAAAGCACTCACAAAATATAATGGTGACTACGACTGGGAATACGACAGCGAAAACAAAGTCTTTACTGCAACTGTTATGATAAGCAAGTCGGGAAAGAATAAATAGTTTGGATGATTTTAATAAACAAAAATGATTAGACAAATTTATATCTCCACAACAAAAAAACGGACATCATCTGATGTCCGTTAATTTTGTGTAAAACTTTTAATTATTTTACAAGATTTACAACTGTAAGCACAGCATTTGCGTCACCGTCAATAACAACCTTACCCTTGTTATAGGCTTCAATCGGGTCAAGCTTGCCCTCAAGAAGCTTCATAAGGTTTGTAGGGTTTACTGTAACGATAGCATGTCTGTCATAGTATTCATAAGGTTCAACATTTACGTTGTGGTCTTTAACCTCAATATAGAAAATGCCGTTTACATTTTTACCTTCAAGGTTAATCTGTAAAGCAACAACACCATCAATGGCACTTGCATCAACATCTGTAAATTTTGTTTTAACCTTTGCAACAACCTGTTCGTATGTCATGGTTTTCACTCCTTATTTTTCGTTTTCATAATACTATCACAAATTATAAATCTTTGCAAATCAGGTCGTTGCCATAATTTATGAAAATAACATATCGAAAGGGGGCGAAATAGGTAGTTTTATGAAAAATCGTTAATCAAAATAGATAAAAACTAACTGTAATTTTTGTAATAAATAGTGAAGCCTACAAAATTAAAAAACTTAAAATTTTTACAATTTTTTAATGACAAAAAACCTCTTTTATGGTACAATAAAACCATTAATATGCAGAAGTCTGCAATTTGGAGGGAATTTTATGGCATTGGTTAGAAAAGAAGCATATTTTAACTCATCAAACGGTTCAAATAAAATCAGAACCCTTATTTGGGAAGACGATGAATTAACCCCTATCGGCATTGTTCAGCTTACTCACGGAATGGCTGAGCATATTGCTCGTTATGACGAGTTTGCACGATTTTTAGCCGGAAACGGATTTGTTGTTTGCGGTAACGACCATTTAGGTCACGGAAAGAGTATTGAAGACCGTTATCAGATTGGATATATGGGAGATTATAACGGTGACAAGCGTCTTGTTGACGATATGCATATTCTCACAAAGATTATGAAAAAGAGAAATCCTGATATTCCGTATTTCCTTTTCGGACATTCAATGGGTTCATTCTGTGCAAGAGTATATGCAGTTTATTTTGGCTACGAGCTTGACGGTGTAATTCTTTGCGGTACAGGTGATATGCCTGACATTATCAACGCAGGTGTTGACCTTATTGATATGCTTGTAAGCAAATATGGTCTTATGAGAAGAGTTGACAAAATGGCAGACATTATGAACAAGGGATTTTCAATGTTGGGTCCGGACAAGGATAATCCTCTTGCCTGGCTTTCAGAAAATGCCGAAAACAGACTCAACTATTCCAACGATGAACTTTGCGGCTTTACATATACACTCGCAGGTTACAGAGATATCTACAATCTTATGCGTGAGGCTTGTGACTCTGACTGGGCTTTCAGAATTCCAAAGGATTTGTCGGTTATGATTATTTCAGGTGCTAATGACCCTGTTGGTATGAATGGTAAAGGTGTTTTAGCTGTTGCCGACAGTCTTGCAGGAGCAGGAATTGACCCTACAACTATTCTCTATCCGGGAATGAGACACGAAATCCTTAATGAAACAGACAGAGAAGTAGTATATAACGACGTCCTTTCATTCTTATTATCTATTTACACTAAGGAAGTATAAATCTTGACTAATTTTGTATCAAACGAACAGATTGAATTACAAAAGAATATAGCAGGTGAGGTAGCCGAATTGTTGCTTCTCCGACATGGTACAAGCCCGAAAGCATTTGTTCATACCTACGGATGTCAGGGAAATGTCGCCGATAGCGAAAGAATAAAGGGATTACTTTCCCTTATGGGTTATACTATGACCGAAGAAAAAGAAGAAGCCGATTTAATTCTCTATAACACCTGTGCAATCCGTGAACATGCCGAGGACAGAGTTTTTGGCAATGTTGGTGCAATTAAGAAATTAAAACAATCAAATCCCAATCTCATAATCGCACTTTGCGGTTGTATGATGCAACAGGAACATATACGTGAAAAACTTTTCAAGAGTTATCCGTTTGTTGACATTGTCTTTGGTACTCATAATCAATATAAAGTACCTGAAATCTTCAAATCATTTTTGACTCGCGGTAAACGGTTTTTCGCTGATATGACCGAAACAAACGAGGTTGCAGAGGGTATTCCCGCACTTCGCGACAATTCCGCAAAGGCGTGGTTGCCGATTATGTACGGTTGCGATAATTTCTGTACTTATTGTGTTGTGCCTTATGTGAGAGGCAGGGAGAGAAGTCGTAAATCAGCGGACATAATTGCGGAATTTAAGCAGATAGTTGCTGAGGGTTACAAGGATATCACCTTGCTTGGTCAGAATGTTAACTCTTACGGAAAAGGTCTTGAAGAAGATATTAATTTCTCAAAGCTCATTCGTAAACTTAACGATATAGACGGTGATTTCACAATACGATTTATGACCTCACATCCAAAGGATTGTACAAAAGAACTCATTGATACAATTGCAGAATGTGAAAAGGCTTCAAAGCATATTCATCTTCCCGTGCAGTCAGGTAATAACCGAATTCTTAAAGAAATGAATCGCCGTTATACCCGTGAAAAGTATCTTGAACTTATAAACTATGCTAAAGAAAAAATTGAAGGACTGTCCCTAACAAGTGATATTATCGTGGGATTCCCCGGCGAAACCTATGAGGAATTTTGTGATACATTGTCACTTGTGAAAGAGGTCGGATATACTTCACTTTTTACATTCATTTTCTCGTCAAGAAAAGGCACAAAGGCGTCTTTAATGGACGACCCTGTATCTTACGAAGAAAAGAATAAATGGTTTAAAGAGCTTTGTGACTTGCAGGAGAGTATTGCTGCAAATCATAGTGCAGAAATGAAAGGTAAAACCTACCGTGTGCTTTGCGAGGGTGAGAGTAAAACTCTCGAGGGCTTTTTAGCAGGTCGCACCGATGGTAATGTTATTATTGAATTTCCAAGCGATGACCGAAGTTTAGTGGGTAAATTCTGTCACGTTAAGGTTACAGAATCACTTAACTGGTTAGTCCGTGGAGAACTCGTCAAATAATAAAAAATTAAAGTTAAAATAAAGGAGCAAAAACAAAATGTCACTTGAAAAACTTACAAGAGAGCTTGGCAAAGCAATTCAACAGGATGAAAGATATCTTGCAATGCAGAAAGCAATTGAGGCTAACGAAAAGGATACAGCACTCAACGAGCTTATGAGCAAAATTCAGCTTATTCAGGTTTCATACCAGCACGAAGCATCAAAGGAAGAGCCGGACGAAGGCAAAATGAAGGCTTATGACGAAGAATTCCGTGGTGTTTACACAGAAATTATGATGAATCCTAATATGCAGGCTTATGAAAAAGCAAGACAGGATATTGACGAGCTTATGAACTACCTTACAGGTATCCTTGCTATGTGTGTTAACGGTGATGACCCTGACACTTGCGACCCTAAAGCACATCAGTGCGGCGGCGACTGCTCAGGCTGTCATTGTGACTGCGGCGACGAAGGTTGCTCACACTAATTCACTAACAAAACGTGTTCTGCCTCCCTTGTCAAAGGGAGGGGGACCGCTTGCGGTGGAGGGATTCAAATCCCTCAAAAATCTATTTACTAAGAAGGAATCAAAAATATGGCACTCTCTCCAATGATGCAACAATATTTTCAAATAAAACAGAATTATGAAGACACCATATTGATGTTCCGTCTTGGTGACTTTTACGAGATGTTCTTTGACGATGCGAAAACTGCATCAAAAGAGCTTGAACTCGTCCTTACAGGTCGTGATTGCGGTGAAGAAGAACGTGCCCCAATGTGTGGTGTTCCGTTCCATAGTGCTGACGGTTATATTGCAAAACTTGTGTCTAAAGGCTATAAGGTTGCAATATGTGAGCAGATGGAAGACCCGGCAACCGCAAAGGGTATTGTAAAACGTGATGTTATCCGTGTTATTACTCCGGGTACTGTAATCGAAAGTTCAATGCTTGATGAATCAAAGAACAATTATCTCGCGTCCGTTTGTGCATCCGACGGAAATGTTGGTATGTGCTTTATCGATATTTCAACAGGCGAGGTCAATTTAACAGAATTTTCTGAAAATATTGAGCAAAGAGTTATAAATGAAATGGGCAGATATAACCCAACTGAAATTATCCTTAACAAAGAAGTAGTTTCATTTAATTCTCTTGCTGAATTTATATCTAAAAAACTTGAAGCGTCTGTTGAGTTATTGATTGAAGAATTTGACTTTACTAATGCAGAAAACATCTGCAAAGAACATTTTAATACTAATGATTTAGGCACAATTTCTCTTAATCAAAGAAATACTGCAGTTTGTGCATTGGGTGCAGCACTCTCTTATCTTCGTTCAACTCAAAAACGAGATTTAGAAAATATCAAAGACATCAATTTCTATACCGATGCAAAGCTTATGAGCCTTGGTATTTCTGCAATCCGTAACCTTGAACTCCTTGAAACAATGCGTGATAGGGATAAAAAAGGCTCACTTCTCTGGGTGCTTGATAAAACAAAAACTGCTATGGGCAAAAGAATGCTTCGTTCATTTATTGAACGACCGTTATATGACTGTGCAGATATTTCAAAACGCCTTAATGCTGTGGACGAGCTTTATAAGAATACAGAACTTCGTGAGAGTGAAACAGAACTTTTAATCAGTGTTTACGATATGGAGCGTCTTATGACACGTATTGTATACAACACAGCAAATGCAAAAGAACTTTTATCCCTTAAAACTACTCTCCAAAATCTTCCTGAAATCAAGGAAAACCTTAAAGACGCAAATTGTAATTTACTTAAATACATTTTCAATGAAATTGATGTTTTAGACGATGTATGCTCACTTATTGAGGTTGCAATTAAAGAAGATGCTCCATTCTCTGTTCGTGAAGGCGGAATGATTAAAGACGGTTTTAATAAAGAACTTGATGAACTCCGTGACATTGTCAATGGCGGTAAATCCGTTCTTGCAAAACTTGAGGCGGACGAGCAGGAAAAAACAGGCATCAAAAAACTCAAAATCGGTTATAACAAAGTTTTCGGTTATTATTTTGAGGTTCTTAATTCTTATAAAGAGTTAGTGCCTGATACATACATAAGAAAACAAACACTTTCAAACTGTGAAAGATATATTACAGAAGAACTCAAAACTCTTGAAACTAAAGTTTTAGGTGCACAGGAGAGAATTGTAGGCCTTGAATATGAGATTTTCAATTCCATCCGCAAAAAGATTGCAGGTGAGTATTTAAGAACTCAAAGAACTGCCCACGCAATAGCACTTTTAGATGTTCTCTGTTCATTCGCAACAGTTTCAGTTAAAAATAACTATACACGACCCGACATCAACGACAAAGGTGTAATCCGCATTTATGAGGGTCGTCACCCTGTAATAGAAAGCTTACAGAAAAAGACAATGTTTGTGCCTAATGACACTTTGCTTGACTGCGAAGATAACCGAATGGCAGTTATTACAGGTCCTAATATGGCGGGTAAGTCCACATATATGCGACAGATTGCAATTATAACAATTATGGCACAAATGGGTTGCTTTGTTCCTGCAAAATCAGCGGATATCGGCATTGTTGACAGCATTTTCACCCGTGTTGGTGCGTCCGACGATTTGGCATCGGGTCAGTCAACCTTTATGGTTGAAATGAACGAGGTTGCTGAAATTCTTAAATACGCAACAAGAAACAGTCTTATTATATTGGACGAAATCGGTCGCGGTACATCCACATTTGACGGTATGAGTATTGCTCGTTCAGTTGTTGAGTATATTGCCGACAAAAAGAAAATCGGTGCAAAAACACTTTTCGCAACTCATTATCACGAATTGTCCGAATTAGAGGGTACAGTTGACGGAGTTAAGAATTATAATATTGCAGTTAAAAAACGTGGTGATGATATAACATTTCTTCGTCGAATCGTACGTGGCGGTGCTGACGGCTCATACGGTATCGAAGTTGCAAAGCTTGCAGGTGTGCCTGATAACGTTATCAAACGTGCAAAGGCAATTCTTAAAACTCTTGAAGATAATGACTTAATGAAACCTAAAATGGTTAAAGATATTCCCGAAGAAAAAGAACCCGAAATCCAGATGTCCTTTGAATCAAATTCAAGAGAATACATTATGGACAGACTCCGTACAGTTGATATAAACACCCTAACCCCAATCGAGGCAATGGGACTTCTCTACGAACTCATCGACAAAGCGAAGAACTGAAAAAGTGCAAAATGCAAAACGCAAAGTGCAAAATTTTGGAACTGCGTTGCAAATATAATTGTAGGGGACGACGACTCGGCGTCCCGTTCCGTAGGGGCGATTCACGAATCGCCCGAGTAGATATTTGTAAAGATTTTTTCAATAATATTGGTTGGAGGAACTATGGAACTAAATATTAATTCTCCCGCATATTTCAAAGACCATTATGGATTTGATAATGCAGTTTATAATTTTTTTCAAGAGGCTTATCTATATTTTAAAGATAAAGAATACAGTGACACATTACATATAATTGGAATTACACCTATTGTAGCACCGAATGAGATGTTTAATGGTGAGATATGGAAAGAGTCAATAAGATTAATCGATAATAAAAGTTGTGCGATTATTTCCTTTAGAATAGACTTCGATGAATACAACAATGGCGATAGTGAAAAGAGAATTTTGTTAACAAAAGAATTAATATTAAAAGCAATTAGAAAAATAAAATCAAAAGTTGACTTTGATTATGAAGCTTTTGAACGAGATTTGAATATTCTGAGTTTTTAATTTAATCTAAATTACACTAACTCACGGGCGATTCGTGAATCGCCCCTAAAAAATACTTTAAAAGGTGGTGCTGACCAATGGCAAAAATAAATAAACTCCCAAAACACATGGCTGATTTAATCGCGGCGGGTGAGGTGGTTGAACGCCCTGCATCCGTTGTAAAAGAACTTATGGAAAATGCCGTTGATGCCGGTGCTACCTCCATAACAGTTGAAATTCAGCACGGTGGTATTTCATATATCCGTGTAACTGACGATGGTTGCGGTATCGACCGTGAAGATGTTAAAACTGCATTTGTTAGTCACGCAACAAGTAAAATTAAAACTGCCGAAGATTTAAATACTATCTTAACTCTCGGTTTCCGTGGTGAAGCCTTGCCGTCAATTGCCGCAGTTTCAAAGGTAAATATGATTACAAAAACCGCAACCGAAGAAATGGGAACATCTCTCACTATTGAGGGCGGAATTATAACCGATTTCTCCGATGCAGGCTGTGCTGTGGGCACAACCATGATTGTACGTGAGCTTTTCTATAACACTCCTGCACGAATGAAATTCCTTAAAAAGGATGTCAGCGAGGGAAACTATGTTGCATCTGCAGTTGAGAAACTTGCACTTTCTCACCCCGAAATCAGCATCCGTTTTATCCGTGACGGTAAACAAGTATTCACAACCAATGGTGACGGAAATCTTCAGAATGTATGTTTCTCTGCATTCGGTAAGGACTTCTCAAACGGTCTTTTAAATGTCGATGCATCCGTCCAAAATGTGTCAGTTTCAGGTCTTGTAACACCGCCATTTAATTGTCGTGGCTCACGTGGTATGCAATATTTCTTCGTTAACGGAAGAAGTGTTAAAAATACAACCATTATGGCAGCATTTGAAAATGCTTATAAAAATAGCGTTATGGTTGGCAAATTCCCAGGGGGTGTACTCTTTATCACATTACCCCCAACTCTTGTTGATGTTAATGTGCATCCGTCAAAAATTGAAGTCCGTTTTTCCGACGAAAGAGCAATTTTTGATGCAGTTTATCATGCAGTTAAGTCTGCATTGAATGAAAATACAGCAGTAAAACAAGCAAAATTACCCGACAAGAAAACGGTTCTTAACGATATTTTTGCAAAACCACAACAAGAATTCAAACAGACAACAGTAGAAGAAAATATTGCATATACAGAAAAGGTTTTAAAACCACTTTCAGCAACACCATTGTTTGTAAATGATGTTAAAACTGAATACGTTGCAGATGAAGATGACGACCCATTCAATATAGAATTTCCTGTTACTAAACCTGTTCAAAAAGCAGTTGTTGAGCAAGTCCCAACACCAAAAACAGAAGAAATCAAACAGGAAAACGAAATCCGTCTTATTGGTGAAGCATATAAAACTTACATATTTATTGAATTAAATGGAAAACTCTGTGTTATTGATAAACACGCTGCCCACGAACGAATTCTCTTTAATAAACTTAAAGCAGAAGGTCAGAACAGTGGTAGTCAGATGTTGTTAATGCCCGTTACTGTAACTCTTGGCAAAGAAGAATATATTGCAGTAACAGAAAACATTGAAATAATTGTAAAAGCAGGGTTTGATATAGAAGATTTCGGTAACGGTACAGTTATTGTCCGTAGTTGTCCAATTGACCTTGATAATCAGGAGATAGCACCACTTATCGACGAAATAGCACAGTATCTTATCAAAAATCGTCGTGATATCACCAATGAACATCTTGATTGGATTTATCACAATGTCGCATGCAGAAGTGCCATAAAAGCAGGGGACGAAAGTTCTGAAATTGAACTTTTAGCACTTGCAAAACAGGTTGTAAATGACGTGCAAGTACGCTTCTGTCCTCACGGCAGACCGGTTATGATTGAACTTTCAAAATATGAATTAGAAAAACAGTTTGGTAGAGTATAATATGAAAAAGATTCCCGTAATCGCAGTTGTGGGTCCGACAGCATCAGGAAAAACCGCTTTATCAATCAATATAGCAAAGCGATTTTCAGGACAAGTTGTGTCAGCCGACTCAATGCAGATTTATGAAAAAATGAATATTGCAACGGCAAAGCCCACTGACGATGAAATGCAGGGAATACCTCATCATTTAATCGGCTTTCAGCCAATTGACAAAAAGTTCAGCGTTGCAGAGTATGTAACACTTGCGAAAAGGTGTATTGAGAAGATACATAATCAAGGTGATTTGCCTGTGGTCGCGGGCGGTACAGGACTTTATGTTGACTCGCTCTTGCAGAACATTCAGTTTTCGCAAGAGGACGAAAACACAGAAATGAGAAAAGAACTCACCGCAATGTTCCAAGAAAAAGGTGCAGAGTTTATGCTCAACTGGTTGAGCGAAATCGACCCCAAAACAGCCGAAAAGCTCCACCTTAACGATAAAAGCAGAATTATCCGTGCCCTTGAAATCTACAAGGCAACGGGTAAAACGATGACAGAACAAAAAATTCTTTCGCGTGAAGAAGAATCACCCTATGATGTTCTTTACATCGGCATAAACTACCGTGACAGAAATGTGCTTTATAACAGAATTAACCTTCGTGTTGATTTAATGCTTGAAGCAGGAATTTTAGAAGAAGCAGAGTATTTTTATAATATTCCTGCTGATAAAACCGCTTGCCAGGCAATCGGCTATAAAGAATTAGCACCGTATTTCAAAGGTGAAAACACTCTTGACGAATGCGTTGAAAAATTAAAGCAAGAAACAAGACGTTATGCTAAACGTCAGCTTACTTGGTTCAGAAAAAATGAAAATATAAATTGGGTTTACCCTGATGATTATGAAAACACAGACGATATGTACAAATTAGTATATAGTATGATAAATGACTTTTTAAGGAGGTACACGGATAATGAAGTTCAATCTTAATAAGAATCAAGTGAAATATATTTTCTTTTCGGTTGTCGGTGTGCTTATTATTGCTTATTTTATTTATCAGGTTGTTCAGATGAACACAAATCCATACAAAACTGAAATTGCCATTGAAAGACCAATTCAGAGCAAAATTACAACAAAAGCATTTGTTGTGCGCGATGAAACTTATATTACAGCAACCAATAGTGGCGGTACTATTGTTTCAATTGCGGAGGACGGAAAAAGAGTTGCAAGTGGCGACGATGTTGCAGTTGTGTTTCAGGATGAAAGCAGTGCCGCATCTTATGTAAGAATCCGTGAGTTGGAAAAGGAAATTGAATACTATAAGCAACTTAAAAATCGTGTGGGTAGCGGGACAAATGCTCCGTCATCCTATAACAAACTTATAGACGATGCTTGTCTTGCGTTTATTTCAGCATCTCGTGATAAAATCGGCAGTGATTTTGATGAAACCTTGTTGGATTTAAGGGATGCTATTACTGCACGTCAATTAGCAGTAGGTGAGGAATTATCCGTTGATGTAAAACTCGCTGAATTAGAGGCTGAGTTAGTATCGTTAAATCAGGGTTCATCGAGTTATTCCACAATTAAAGCACCTAATTCCGGCTACTATATCGGTTTTGCGGATGGATATGAAGAAGCTATAAGTTATGATGATGTAATGAGTGTTGATTGCAATAAGATATCATCCTTACTTTCTTCAAACAAGAGTACCCCTCCTGAAGGAGTTATGGGAAAACTTGTTGATAATTTTGACTGGTATTTCCTTTGTAATATTCCGTATAACGATTCGGGTAATGTTACGGTTGGCTCCACAATAAGTGTAAATGTTCCGAACACAACTGTTGGTACAATTAAATGTACCGTAGTCCATAAAGGAAATAAAGACGGTGAGCAGGTTGCAATTGTCTTGAAGTGTAATGTTATGAATAGAGAGGTTGCCAACCTTCGAATTCACGATATAGAAATAATTGTTGATGATTATAACGGAATCAGAATTAAGAATACCGCAATTCGTGAGGTTGATGGTGTAAAGGGTGTATATGTTCAGAGCGGTAATATTATCCAATTTAGAAAGGTTAGTATAGTGTATTCTGATGAGGATTATTCCGTTATTGAAATTGTTAATGACTCTGCTTATGTAAAACAGTACGATACTATTATTGTTGAGGGAGTTGATTTGTATGATGGAAAAGTCATATCTTGACCAACGAAAGGCTGATATACAGTATAATCTTGATGTAATAAATGAGAAGATTTCACAAGCAGCTATCAAAAGCGGCAGACAACCGTCCGATGTTCAACTAATGGCTGTTACAAAGACCGTTGACCCTATCTTTATAAATTATGCACTTGATTATGGAGTTAATATGATTGGTGAAAATCGTGTCCAGGAAATGCTTCGTAAAAAGCCTGATTTACACCTTCAGGGCGTTGAAAAGCATTTAATCGGACATCTGCAGACCAATAAAGCAGGGCAGATTGTTGGCGAGGTTGATATGATTCAGTCTGTTGACTCATTAAAAATTGCAAAAGAAATTGCAAAGCAATCAATAAAAAAAGGCATTGTAACTGATGTTCTTCTTGAAATCAACATTGGCGAGGAAGAAAGCAAAACAGGCTTTTCAACCTCCGAGTTTTTAGAGAATGTGTATGCTATTTCGGAAATTGAGGGGATTAAAGTCAGGGGTTTGATGACAATACCTCCGATTTGCGAGAATAATACAATACTTTGTAAATATTTTGAAAAAATACACAATATATATGTTGACATTAAAGAGAAAAAGTTAGATAATATAAATATGAATATTCTCTCGATGGGTATGTCGGGAGATTATGAACAAGCAATTTTAAATGGGTCCAATCTTGTTAGAATCGGTTCTTCAATTTTTGGCCCAAGAATATATTAACGGGAGGATTTCACAATGAGCTTTTTAGACAAAATTAAAAACATAGTTAATGTTGATGAGGACGGATATTATCCTGATGATGATATTGACACAGGTTCATTCATTAGTTCAGACACATTTGATGAGCCGGAGGAAAAAGTAATCAGAACACAGCGTAGAGCACCTCGAAATATTGATGATAATAAGGTTGTTAATATTCATACAACAGCACAGCTTCAGGTTGTTTTGTCAAAGCCTGAAAAATTTGAAGAGGTTCGTGGTATTGCTGACAATCTTAATGAAAAGAGAACAGTTGTATTAAACCTTGAATCAGTTAGCAAAGAAGTTGCACGTCGTCTTATTGACTTTCTTACAGGTGTTGCTTATGCTAACAACGGACAAATTAAACGTGTTGCTAACAGCACATTTATCATCACTCCATATAATGTTGATGTTATGGGTGATTTATTAGACGAACTTGAAAACAACGGAATGTTCTTCTAATATTTTTCATATTTATAAAGAAAGAATTGCTTGATGGCAGAATGGGAAGGATTTAAATGATAACACCTAATAAAATTAGAGAAAGAGTTTTCCAGACAACAGGACGTGGCTCATATCGTTCTGATGATGTTGATATGTTCATAAATGAAGTTGCTTCATCTTATGAGCAGATGTATAAGGAAAATGGCGATTTAGTAAGAAAAATCAGTATTCTTGCGAAAAAGGTTGAGGAATATCGAGCAGATGAAGAAAGCCTTAAAATGGCACTTCTTAACGCACAGAAGCTTGCTGACAGAATTGTTGCTGAAGCAAAGGAAACTGCAGCAAATGAGGTTGCATCTGTAAAGGGTGAAACTGATAAACTTCGTGCCGACGCTGCTGCTGATGCTAAAGCTTTGGAAGAAAATGCTAAAAATGAATCAGAAGCAATGCTTGCAAACGCAAAGGCAGAAGCTGCAAAAATTCTTGATGATGCTAACCGCGAGGCAAGTGACATTCTTGGTAATATCAACCGTAAGGTTACACACGAAAGTCTTGTGTATGAAATGATTCAGAAAGAAGCATCTGAGTTCAAGTCAAAGCTTATTGCTATGTACAGAGAACATATTACCCTTATCAATGACCTTCCGGAAATAGTTGATGAACAACTTAATGCAAAAGAAGAAACAGCAGAAGCTGAAGCCGTTGCAGAAGAGGTTGCTGAGGAAGTTCCTGAAGTAACTTATGAAGAGGTTGTTCTTGAACCTGTTGTTGAAGAGACAGCAGAAGTTGTTGAGGAAACACCTGTAGCAGAGGAAATTCCTGTTATTGACGAAACTGCGGAAGAAATTCCGGTAGTTGAAGAAGTGCCGGAGATGGTTGAAGATTTCGTAGTTATTGACGAGGTTGAGCCTGAAGAACCTGTTGTTGAGGATATCTACAGTGACCCTGTTTCAGAGGATGTATTCAACAGTTTTGCAGATTCTAATTATACAGCACCTGTTACAGAAAAGAAAAAGTCATTCAAGCTTGATTTGAGTCAGGTTAATTTCGCTGACGAGGATGATTATATTGCTCCTGTACAGCCACAATCTTCATTCTTTGATAACGTTGGCGTAATTGAAGATGTTGACGAAGCAGAAGATGACACACAGAATATGTCTTTTAAAGGATTTTTCAAAAAGAAATAAAATAGACGAGGTATTTTAATGCTTCAAGTAATTACAATTATTTCCGTTGCGTTTTTAGTTGTTACGGACCAGATTATAAAATTACTTGTAATTGAACATCTCGAGCCGATTGGCAGCCTTCCGTTGATTGATGGTATTATTCAGTTGAAATATGCCGAAAATACAGGGGCTGCTTTTGGTTCTTTTAGTGCACATACAGAATTATTATCAATCTTCACTGCTGTGATGATAATAATCGGATTTTGGTATTTGTTCGCAAAAAAGAATAAAATTGACGTTGAGTATGTTTGTATTGCACTTATAATTGCAGGTGGGTTAGGCAATCTTATTGACAGAATTTTCCGTGGCTTTGTTGTTGATTATATCGAACCCTTGTTTATAAATTTTGCAATCTTTAATTTCGCCGACATCCTTGTTACCTGCAGTGCGGTTATTCTTGTTATCTGGTTAATATATGAAATCTATCGTGATGGTAAACTAGAAAAGGAACAAAAATCAAAATGAGTGATATTATTATTGATGTTCCTCAGGAGTATGAGGGAGAGAGAATTGATAAATTCTTGTCCGTTCTTTTAAGGGACTCCTCGCGAAATTCCATACAAAAGCTTATTGAAGAGGGTAAAGTCCTTTCCAATGGGAATAAAGTGAATAAAAAGTATAAGGTGAAAACCGACGATGAAATTACGGTGCTTCCCAATGAACTTAAGCCTTTGGATGCTGAGCCTGAAAATATTCCGCTGGATATAGTGTATGAGGATGATGATTTGCTTGTGGTCAACAAACCACGAGGAATGGTAGTTCATCCTGCGCCGGGTAATTATAGCGGGACACTTGTCAATGCACTGCTTTATCATTGTAAGGATTCTTTGTCAGGTATAAATGGTGTTTTGCGTCCGGGTATTGTTCATAGAATTGATAAGGACACAAGCGGACTTCTAATCGTTGCAAAAAATGATAAAGCTCATATAGGTCTTGCCGAGCAGATTAAGGAGCATAGTTTTACCCGTGAATATAATGCAGTTATTGTTGGCCATTTAAAAGAGAATGAGGGGACAGTCAATGCACCAATCGGTAGGAATCCTAAAGACAGAAAGAAAATGTGCGTTACAATGCAGAACTCAAAAAATGCAGTTACCCATTATTCTGTTATTGAGGATTTTGATGGGTACTCACACATATCATTAAGGCTTGAAACAGGTCGAACTCACCAGATTCGTGTACACATGGCACATTTAGGTCATCCTGTTGCAGGGGATATGGTTTACGGTAATGATAAAAAAAGCACCTTTCTTAACGGACAGTGCTTACATGCAATAAAAATCGGGTTTGTTCACCCGATAACAAATGAATACCTTGAATTTACATCGGATTTACCCGACTATTTCAAGGAGTTTTTGAATAAACTTAGATGAGAGCGGGGTATAAAAATGTCACATAAAGACCTGTCAAACTGGCTTGTAGTGTCAGATATTGACGGAACTCTCAATAATAAATTAAGAAAGCTTCCTAAAAGGAATCTTGAAGCAATAAAGCACTTTGTACTCAAGTGCAACGGTCACTTTACATTGGCATCCGGCAGAAATGTAGAGTCAATGAGAAAGCATTATAACAGATTACCGATTAAAGGTACCCCTGCAGTTGTTCTTAATGGTGCAGGTGTTTATGACTATGCACAAGAAAAAATGTTGCATTTTACACCAATCAACCAAAAGGCAGTTGATTTGGTTTTTGAAATTTATAAGAAATTTCCGGCACTAGAAATTGAAATTCTTACAGATAAGGTTATTTATACATTGAATGCAAAAATCTTTGCACCCTGTATGGTACTGGCGGACAAGCTTCACTGTGTAAATTGTAAGAGTGTTGATGAAGTGCCAAGAGAAAATTGGGGTAAAGTAATTTTCCTTGGTATGCCACCACTTATCAGTGCAGTTAAAAAATATGCTTTGTCACTTGAAAATACAGGTGCAAACTTTATGTCAAGTTCAATATGCTCCTTTGAGATGCTTAATGAGGGTGTACATAAGGGAACTGCATTGATGAAAATTGCTGAAATATATGGCATTGAACATAAGTATACTGCTGCAATCGGCGACTATTTCAACGATTATGATATGCTTAAAACAGTCGGACTTCCTGCATGCTGCGGACAAGCACCAAAGGAGATGCACGAAATTGCAAAATTCCATGCGTGTCATTGTAATAACGGTGCTGTGGCGGACTTGCTTGAATACATAATGAATGATTACAAAGAATAATATAAAAAATAGGGGGAGTAAAAATGAACGCTTCTTTGAAAAAGGAACTTGAAATTTTTGCAACAAAAGAAAGACTTCTCTTGTTAGAGGGTATTTTTAATGCAAAGGCCGGTCATCCCGGTGGTTCACTTTCAATTGCAGAACTTATGGCTTATCTCTACAATGTAGAGATGAAAATTGATGCTGCTAATCCAAAATGGGAGGACAGAGACAGATTTGTTCTTTCAAAAGGTCACGCTGCACCTGCTCTTTATGCAACACTTGCACTTAAAGGCTTTTTCCCGACAGAAGATATGAAAACACTTCGCAAATCTGATTCTTATCTTCAGGGACACCCAAGTATGAAATGTGTTCCGGGTGTTGATATGAGTACAGGCTCACTTGGACAAGGTGTTTCTGCCGCAGTCGGTATGGCTCTTGCGGGCAAACTTGACAATAAGGATTACAGAGTTTATACAATCCTTGGTGACGGTGAAATTGAAGAAGGTCAGGTTTGGGAAGCAGCAATGTTTGCAAATGCAAAGAAACTTGATAACCTTGTTGTAATTGTTGACAATAACAATCTTCAGATTGATGGTACTGTTGAAGAGGTTAACTCACCATACCCAATCCCTGAAAAGTTTACAGCATTCGGCTTCAATACAATCGAAATCGACGGTAACAACTTTGACGAAATCGAAGCAGCACTTGAAAATGCAAAGGCTTGCAAGGGTAAACCTACTGCAATCGTAGCAAAAACAGTTAAGGGCAAAGGCGTTTCCTATATGGAAAATCAGGTTAACTGGCACGGTGCTGCTCCAAATGAAGAACTTTATAATCAGGCAGTAGCAGAGCTTACTGCAAAACTTAATGAATTGGAGGGTGTATAAAATGAGCGAAGTAATTAAAACAGCAACTCGTGATGCTTACGGTAAAGCACTTGTTGAATTAGGTAATACAGATGCTAAAATTCTTGTTCTTGATGCAGACTTGGCTGCTGCAACAAAAACAGGTATGTTCAAGAAAGCACACCCTGAAAAATTCATTGACTGCGGTATCGCAGAAGGTAATATGATGGGTGTTGCTGCCGGTCTTGCAAGTGCAGGATATACAGTTTTTGCATCATCATTCGCAATGTTTGCAGCAGGTCGTGCTTTTGAACAGGTCAGAAACTCAATCAGCTATACAAATCTCAATGTTAAAATCGGTGCAACTCACGCAGGTATTTCCGTTGGTGAAGACGGTGCAAGCCATCAATGCTGTGAAGATATCGGCCTCATGAGAACAATTCCGAATATGGTAATTCTCAATCCTGCTGATGATGTTGAAGCAAGACTTTGCGTACTTGCCGCAGCAGAGCACGAAGGTCCTGTTTATATGCGATTTGGTCGTCTTGCAGTACCGAGAGTATTCGATGAAGATTATAAATTTGAAATCGGTAAGGGCAATGTGCTTAAAGAGGGCGACGATGTTACAATCATCGCAACAGGCCTTATGGTAAACGAAGCACTTATGGCTTACGAAACACTTAAAGAAGAAGGTATCAATGCAAGGGTTGTTAATATGGCAACAATCAAACCTATTGACCGTGACCTTGTAATTGAGTCTGCAAAGAAAACAGGCGTAATCGTTACAGCAGAAGAACATAATGTGATTGGTGGTCTTGGCTCAGCAGTTGCAGAAGTGGTTTGCGAAACAGTTCCTGTACCTGTTCTTCGCGTTGGTGTTGAAGATACATTCGGTAAATCAGGTCCTGCAGTACAGCTTCTCCACGAGTTCGGACTTGACGCTGCAAACATCGTTGCAAAATGTAAACAAGCGGTTGCTCTTAAAAAATAAACAGTATTTCAGGCGGGGTTTAAAAACCCCGCTTTTATTATTGTGGTGTGAAAATACTAATTTGTTGAACTGTAACCTTACATTTCTGTTTATGCATTTTACACTTAAAAAACAAAATTCTTTGTGCAACATTACCTGTTAAAATATTAACATTGTTTATTGACAAATTTTAGTACGCGTGCTAAAATAGGACATATACTAAATTAGTATGCGTACTAATTTGTGAGAGGTGAAAAATTTGGCTCGCAGAAAAACCAACTTGACAAAGCTTGAAATTATGCAAGTTGCGATGAGAATGTTCCTTGAAAAAGGCTTTACAGGCACATCGGCAAAGGCAATAAGTAACGAGCTTAATATCAGCACAGGTAATCTTACGTTTTATTATCCCACAAAAGAACATATGCTTTTAGAACTCACAAAAGAGATTACACAGTTTCATACAAAGAGTATCGATAAGGTTTTAAGAAACGGAAAAAACGACTTGTATTCATACTGTTGGGAGATAACGGCACAAATTGTTCTTTGTGAAGAGAATGAGCAGGCAAAAGATATTTATCTTGCAATTTATTCGCACCCCTTAACACTTCAATACATAAAGGATTGGACTGCCGAAAAAAACCAAAGAATTTTAGGCGAAAGGCTTAAAGACTGGACACCCGAAAGGTTCAGACGAGTCGAAAATGTAACAAGCTGTATTGAGCGAAGCGCATTAACTGAAGCTTGCACAGATGTTTACACAATCGAAGATAAAATAAGGCTTATTCTTACCTGTCTTTTAAAGATTTATGATATAGGTTATGAGGAAAGGGAAAGGATAATCGGAGAAATACTTAAGCTCGATTATCGTAAAACAGGTCACGAGTTGTTAAAGCAATTAACAAAATATGTTGAAAAACAGGCTGAACAAGCAATTGAAGATGCAATCAAAGAACATTATAAATAAGCGGAGGAATCTCTATGTTGAAGTATACAATTGAGGGCGGTCACTTGCCTGTGGTTATATGTTACCCTGAAATGGGTCAGACCTTATGCACAGAGGGTGGCTCAATGAGTTGGATGAGCCCCAATATGAAAATGGAAACAAATTCGGGCGGTGGCTTTAAAAAAGCACTTGGCAGAATGTTCGCAGGCGAGTCAATATTCTTAAATGAATATACCCCGCAGGGCGGTAGCGGAATGATAGCATTTGCTTCAAGCTTTCCGGGTTCAATAATTCCTTATGAGGTAACCCCGGGTAATGGAATTATTGTTCAGAAACGCGGTTTTTTAGCAATGGAAAAGGGCTTGGATTTGTCAATATATTTCCATAAGAAACTGGGTTCGGGCTTTGTAGGCGGTGAGGGCTTTATAATGCAGAAAATCACAGGTAACGGACTTGTGTTTTTAGAGATTGACGGTCATTGTCAGCAGTATGATTTAGCCCCCGGTCAGAGCATCGTGGTGGACACCGGCTATCTTGCTGCAATGAGTGAAACCTGCACAATGGATATTCAGACAATTAAGGGTGCAAAAAACGTGCTTTTTGGTGGCGAAGGATTTTTCAATACCGTAATTACAGGACCCGGCAGAATCTATTTACAGACAATGCCACTTATGAAAACTGCACAGGCGCTTATTCCTTATATGCCCACCGCATCAGGCAGTTCAAATAGCGGGGGCTTTAGCATAAACATTGGTAATTAGAATTCGAAATGCGAAATTCGTAATTCGAAATTGGAGATAAAAATGAAAGAGAACATAATAGAAGAAAAAAGTTTTGACTTTGCAGTACGAATTGTTAATTTATATAAGTATTTAACAGGTGAACAAAAAGAATATGTAATGTCAAAGCAACTGCTCAGGTGCGGAACAAGTATCGGTGCGAATGTTGCTGAATCACAAAGGGCACAAACAAGACCCGATTTTCATACGAAATTAACTATAGCATCAAAAGAGGCAGACGAAACATATTTTTGGTTAAGACTTTTACATAAAACAGAATATCTGACAGATAAAGAATTTGAAAGTCTTGAAAAAGACATAAAAGAAATAATAGCAATATTGGTAACAATATGCAAAAAAACCAAGCAATAAAATCAATTTCGAATTTCGCATTTAGAATTTCGAATTTAAGAATTGGAGGAAATAATATGAAAACAAACACAACAAAAAAGGTAATAAGCATAATATTAACCATATTTATGCTTATAACGATTGCACCTTTATCTGCCTTTGCAGTTGAGGAGTATCCTGAAATCAAAGCCGGTGACACCTATACCGTCACAAAAGAAGAGTACGTAAAATTTGTTCCTACCGAAAGCGGTGAATTCATTATCCGTTCCGTTTCTGATGTTGACCCGCGGGTAAGCATTTATAACAGCGACATGTCACAACTTGATGTGGAAGACGACAGCGGCTACAGAGAAAATAGCCTTGATTTTTATTTCGTATATGAATACACAGCCGGTGAAACCTATTACTTTAAATTTTATGACCACAATGGAGAATACAACTACACTGTATATTTATTTGCACCTTGTACTGAACATACAGGTGGCACACAGACCTGCAAGGGCTATCAGTGTGAGGTTTGTGGTGAATGGTACGGCGAAGGAACAGATGAACACATAGATGAAGACGAAAATTATTTCTGTGATGTTTGCAATGAAGTTATCTGTAATGAAATCAAAGTCGGAACTTATACTGTTACAAAAGAAGAGTATGTAAAATTTGTTCCTACTGAAAGCGGTAAATTTATTATTAGGTCTGTTTCTGATTCAGACCCGATGGTAACACTTTATGATAGCGATATGTCATCCATTGCCCGGATAGACGACAGCGACTACAGAGAAGAAAATTACCTTGATTTTTATTTTGAATATGAATATACAGCCGGCGAAACCTATTACTTTACTTTTTTTGACCACAGAGAAGCTTACAATTACACCGTATTTTTAAAAGCACCTTGTACTGAACACACAGGCGGCACACAGACCTGCAAGGGTTATCAGTGTGAAGTTTGTGGTGAATGGTACGGTGAAGCAAGTGAGCATACAGATGAAAACGAAAATGGTTTATGTGATTTCTGTGATGCCTTTCTCGGTAATGAAATCAAAGTCGGAACTTATACTATCACAAAGGAAGAGTATGTAAAATTCGTTCCTGATGTAAGCGGTAAATTTATTATTAGGTCTGTTTCTGATACAGACCCGATGGTAACACTTTATGACTGTAATATGGAAGAACTTGCCCAGGAAGACGACAGCTACTACAGAGAAAATGACTACGATTTTTATTCTGTATATGAATATACAGCCGGTGAAACATATTACTTTAAATTTTTCGACCACGAGGGAGGATACAACTACACTGTATATTTAATTGCACCTTGTACTGAGCACACAGGCGGTACACAGACTTGTAAGGGTTATAAATGTGAAGTTTGTGGCGAATGGTACGGTGAAGCAGGTGACCATGACCTTAGCACGGAACAGACCTGTAAGGGTTATTATTGTGATTTCTGCGAAGGATGGTACGGTGAAGCAGGTGACCATGACCTTAGCACAGAACAAACCTGTAAGGGTTATCAGTGTGAAGTTTGCGAAGAATGGTTTGGTGAAGCTGACGAAAACAAACACGGTTGGTATTTCGGCGAATGTATATATTGCGGTATCGAATATCCCGCAGATTTAGAATGTGAACATTATTATAGTCATGAAAATAATTACAACTGCATAACTTGCGGTGCAAAGTGTCCCCACGAATCAATAGATAACGGAGTTTGTACAGATTGTTTATATCACCTTCCGTTCTTACTTACAACGGGCGAAGCTGTTACATATCACGGCTCTTTCGCAGATGCACTTTACCATGCTGAAGACGGCAGTGTAATAAAATTGCTTAATGATTACGGCGACTATAACAATCTCGAAATAAACAAGGCAATAACACTTGACCTTAACGGAATGTATTGGGACCAGCCATCAAGCGGCAGCTTTACAATTAACGCACCCGTTCATTTTACGGATTCAACAGGAGGCGGTTTTTTATATTACGGTCTTAATATTAACTCTCCTGTTACATTCAGTGGTGGTGCTTACAGATATATCCGTATAGACCTTGAAACTGAAGACGCTCTCAGCGATTATCTTGCTGACGGATATGATTATTTTGACTTAGATACCGATGAAGTCCTTGATTTATCATCTGAAAAAATTGTCGAATATGTAGCAATCAAGCGTAGCCCGTTCACAGGCATTAAGGGTGACTATTTTTACAAGAAAGATGTAATGCAGAAAGCATATCAGCTTGTAGAATTTGAAGGCGATTTCTACTATATCGGCGACCGCCATCAAATCGTTAAGGATAAAGAGGTTTATCTCAGAGCAGACAGAATTAACGGCTTAACATTTGCAGATGGTACATCAATCACAGAGGGTTATTATTACTTTGGCGAAGATGGTAAGATGATGATGCGTGAAGGTATTGTCGGAAACCATATTTACAAGGATAATATTATGCTAAAGGCATATCAGCTTGTAGAACTTGACGGCGAATTCTACTATATCGGTGACCGCCACGAAATCGTTAAAAATAATACAGTTTATCTCAGAGCAGACAGAATTAACGGCTTGACATTTGCCGACGGTACACCAATTTCTGCAGGTTATTACGATTTTGACGAAAATGGCAAGATGATTATTCTTGATGGTATTGTAGGTAACAAAGTTTACAAGAACAATGTTCAGTTAAAGGCATATCAGCTTGTTGAGGTTGACGGCGGATTCTACTATATTGGCGACCGCCACGAAATTGTTAAAAATAATACAGTTTATCTCAGAGCAGACAGAATTAACGGCTTAACTTACGCAGACGGCACACCGATTACTGCCGGCTATTACGAATTCGATGCTGACGGCAAGATGATTGTAGATTAAATAATAAAAATGAGGGGAATAAATACCCCTCATTTTTTTATGCTCATATCTTTTTAATTCTGTATTCACCTTTTGTCAATTCTTCAATCAATGTCTTATTGTCCGTAATTTCTTTGTTAAACCATATTCCGCCTGTGCCCAAATCTTCAAGCTCGTGATAATCCGACCCCGATGTAACCAAAAGGTCATATTTTTTTGCCCAAATTTCTGCAATATCGTTGTTTGAATTATGCCTTGGGTTTCCGTTAAAAATCTCAATACCATCAAGGAATTTAGGATTTGTAACCTTCATACCGAATCTGAAAGGATGAGCCTGATAAACTAAAAAACCGTTTTTATGAGCCAACTCATAGAATGTTCTGATGTTCATATTAAGCAAATCAGGTGTGTTGTACAAAAATTCTTCTGTAATACCGTAAACAAGGTAATCGTTGTCACCCTCGCTTGTTCTGAAACGAAGCTCCATGCCTAAAAGTACAGGAATCCTGCCGTTTGCAGTTTTCTTTGCCGCTTTATATCCTCGAAGAAAAAAGTCAACTTTCTTTTTCCAAGGTAACAATTCTCTGCCATATTTCATATATGTTGATGGGCTTAAATGGTCGGTTACAACAATCCCATCATAACCGGCTTTTATATATTCTTCAACAGCGATTTCAGCCTTTACATTTGCACAGTTGCTTGTGTTTTTTGTGTGAAAATGCATTTCATACAAGTATTCTTTCAATGTTGTCACCTCAAAACTACAATGATGTTTATATTTTATACCTAAATATAGTCAAAGTCTATATATTTTTTGCCTTTTTTATAAGAAAATTCTATTTGAAAAATAGCACTATTTGTATTATTATATATAATAGTTTATTTTACACTTATGCGGAGGTCTATTATGAGTTGTAATTGTCAGAAAACTAATGATTTTTCACTTCTTGAACCTTGTTTGCAAAAGTATGCAACAGTTCCCGGAAGTCTTATAACAATATTACAGAATGCACAAGAGATTTACGGATATTTGCCCGTAGATGTAATTTTACATATTTCCCAAAGAACAGGAATAAAAGTAACCAAAATAATGGGTGTTGCAACATTCTATTCACAATTCAGATTACAGCCTGTTGGTAAGTATCTTATTATGCTTTGTCAGGGTACGGCTTGCCACGTTAACGGCTCATTACAGATTGAAAAGGTAATTAATGAATATTTAGGTATTAAAGACGGCGAAACAACAGAGGACGGTCTTTTTACCCTTAAGAACGTTGCTTGTTTAGGTTGTTGCAGTTTGTCCCCGGTAATGATGATAAATGACGATACTTACGGCTCATTAACACCTGAAAAAGCCGTATCAATCTTTAAGGAATTACAAGAAAAAGCAGGGGAGGAAGAATAATGAAAATTGCAGTTGGTCAGGGCAGTTGCGGTATTGCCGCAGGTGCTCAAAAAGCTTATGATATATTGAATTCATCCCTTGATTTAAGTGAAAATCAACTTACAGTTACCGGTTGTATCGGTATGTGTTACCTTGAGCCTATTGTTGATGTTTACGCAAACGATGGTCTTCACAGATTTGTTAAAGTAACAGGGAGTATCGCAGAAAAACTTGCAGTCGCAATCAATAATAATGATTTGGAGACAGTCAAAGAGTATGAAATCACCGACGAGGATAAACAGTTTTTGGATAAGCAGACAAGAATTGCGCTTCGCCATTGTGGTGTGATAAACCCTGAAATCATTGAAGATTACACCAACGATGACGGCTACAAAGCACTCAATAAAGTTCTTACAACAATGTCACCTGAAGATGTAATTGAAGAAATTAAAGTTTCAGGTCTCGCAGGTCGTGGCGGTGCAGGTTTCCCAACTTGGTTCAAGTGGAATGCAGCTCGTCAGTCAGTTGGTGAAAAAAAATATTTAATCTGTAATGCCGACGAGGGTGACCCGGGTGCGTTTATGGACAGAGCCGTTATTGAAGGCGACCCGCATAACCTTATTGAAGGTATGCTTATCGGGGCTTTCGCTATCGGAGCAAGCGAAGCAATCGTTTATGTTCGTGCTGAATACCCGCTTGCAATTAAAAGACTTCAAAATGCTATCGACCAAGCCAAAGCAAAAGGCTTTATCGGTCAGAATATTATGGGTACAGAGTTCTCTTGCGATTTCAGAATCAAAGCGGGTGCAGGTGCATTCGTTTGTGGCGAAGAAACTGCACTGATTGAGTCCCTTGAGGGTTCACGTGGTATGCCAAGACTTAAGCCACCGTTCCCCGCACAGTCCGGTTATTGGCACAAACCATCAAATATCAACAATGTTGAAACATTTGCAAATGTAAGCTGGATTATTCTCAATGGTGGTAATGCATTCTCATCAATGGGTACGGAAAACAGTAAGGGTACAAAGGTTTTTGCTCTTACGGGTAAAATCAAACGTGGCGGACTTGTTGAAATTCCAATGGGTAAAACTCTACGCGATGTTATTTTTGACATTGGTGGAGGAATTAAAAACGATAAGAATTTCAAAGCTGTGCAGATGGGCGGTCCGTCAGGCGGTTGTATCCCTGCAGAATTGCTTGATACCGTAATTGACTATAAAGCACTTTCTGCTACCGGTGCTATTATGGGTTCGGGCGGTATGGTTGTTATGGACGATAGCACTTGTATGGTCGAAATGGCTCGTTTCTTCCTTGATTTCACCGCAAAGGAATCCTGTGGCAAATGTGTTCATTGTCGTCTTGGTACAAAGAGAATGCTTGAAATTCTTACTCGTATTACAGAGGGTAACGGTAGGGAAGAAGACATTGAACTTTTGGAAGAACTTTGCCTTGCAATCAAAGACGGTGCACTTTGTGGCCTTGGACAGACTGCACCAAATCCTGTACTTACAACACTTAAATATTTTAAAAATGAATACGTTGAGCATATTGTGGATAAAAAGTGTACTGCACACGAATGTACAAATCTTCTTCGTTACGAAATCAACGCAGAAGCTTGTAAAGGTTGTACATTATGTGCTAAAAAATGTCCTGTTGGTGCTATCAGCGGAACAGTCAAAAATGCTCACGTTATAGATATGGATAAATGTATCAAATGTGGTAACTGTGTATCAGTTTGCCGCTTTAATGCTGTGGAGGTGAAATAATTG
>JAZSFK010000032.1:0-19475 GCA_045532175.1 Candidatus Fimenecus sp.
TTTTCTGTCTTTGCCCATTCTTTCGAACTTAACTTTACCGTCGATAAGTGCGAAGAGAGAGTCATCAGAACCACGACCTACGTTGTTACCCGGGTGGATGTGTGTACCACGCTGTTTAACAAGGATGTTACCTGCGAGAACAAACTGTCCATCTGCACGTTTCACACCAAGACGCTTTGACTCTGAGTCACGGCCGTTCTTTGTTGAACCCATACCTTTTTTATGAGCAAATAACTGAATGTTTAATTTAAGCATTAAAAACACCTCTTTCAAGTTTCAAGTTGTTGGGATACTGACTTTGCAACTCACTTAAATGCAAGTACAACCCGTCAGTAATCACTTTCGATTTACGGGCATCGTCAAGACTTAACTTAACTTTTAAGTACCCGTCACGGACTACTGTTTCCGGCTCTAATTTCATAATTTCGATTATAGTGTTTGCTGCCATATAGACTGCTGAAGAAATTGCACTGCAAACAATGTCTGTGCCCTCTTCACCTGCGCCAGAATGACCGCTTAACTCAAAGGAAACTACCACTTCATCCGAAAACAGAAATTTTGCTGTTGTCATTATGCGCGAATTTCGGTAATCTCAACCTTTGTATATGGCTGACGATGACCCTTCTTACGCTTTTCGTTCTTCTTTGGTTTGTAAGTAAATACTGTGATTTTCTTACCTTTACCATTCTTGAGAACTTTTGCAGTTACTGTTGCACCGTCAACATAAGGTGCGCCTGCTTTAAGTCCGTCTTCTGAACCAACTGCGAGAACCTTGTCAAAAGTAATCTCTGCATCTGCTTCTACGTCAAGCTTTTCTACAAATACAACGTCGCCGTTCTGTACTTTGTACTGCTTGCCGCCTGTTACGATGATTGCGTACATTTTTCTAACCTACCTTAAATATAGACTCGCTATCGAGGGTGGAAAACTCACTTGCAGTATGCATTTTTTATAAAATGACACACTACCCCCTAATATGCGGCTTGAATATGATAACAGAAAGCTTGTCAAATGTCAAGCATTTTCTTTTTCGTTAAGTTTTTCTATTCTTCCCAGTGCCATTTTACCTACGAAGAAGCCGATAACGAGTGTTCCTATCAGAATAAAAACTTTAACCACTGTTACAATTTGTGCCATATCTACATAGGAAATCAATCCTGCATTAGCCCACATTCCCGTTAGGCTTGATATAATACCTGAAAGCTTAAGGCTAAGCCAGTCACAGAGGAATGGCAGGAAAAACAACGAAATTGATGCTCTTTTCAGCTTCTTATCAACATTTATAAAAGCAAGATGATAAAAGGCAAAACTAACCAAAGGAAATACAATTAATTGAATTACGGCTATTATGATACTATAGGTGCTTCCAATGGAGGTTAGGTATGCATTATCATAATCATTATATAAAGCTTTCGTATAAATCTCGTTGTAAATATCTAAACCAACAGAGGTGATAAATGACATAATTGCATTGTAAACAATTACAGCAACAGGTACAAACCATGCACGGAAGGGAAATTTAGATTTTTTCTTAACGGGCTCTTGCGGTGCATAGTACATCTCCTGCTGCGCATAACCATAGTTTTGTTGCGCATAGCCGTAATTCTGCTGTGGTGCATATTGTGGCTGCGAAGTGTATTGTGGCGGTTGTGGTTGCATTACCTCCTCAACGGGTGATGTTTGTCCTTCTAATACATATCCGCAATTGGGACAGGCATTATTTTCATTCAGTATTGTACCGCATTTTTTACAAAACATTTTTCTTTCTCCCTTTACTTTTGTATTTTCTGTTAAATCAATTATAAAATATCAAATTTATATTTGCAATACATAACGTAGATAAAAGTGAGGTTTATTCATTGGGATGACTTATTCTTATATTTAATTTATATTTTTTTATTTAATATTGTATTATCTGATTTTCTTTGATATAATATATTCTGTATAATTAGGTGAATAATGAGGATTTTTAGATGAAAAAGAAAATGATTGTAATCGAAGGACTTGACGGAAGCGGAAAATCCACTCAGGTTGAGCTTTTGAAGAAAAAACTTATTGAAAACAGTATTGAACTTCGTCAGATTAAGCTTCCTGACTATGACAACAAATCAAGCACACTTGTCAAGATGTATTTAAACGGTGAATTCGGCAGCAATCCTGCAGATGTCAACATCTATTCTGCATCGCTTTTCTATGCAGTTGACAGATATGCGAGTTACAAGAATATCTGGGGTGACGACTACAACAAGGGTACTCTCATCCTTGCTGACCGTTACACAACATCAAATGCAGTACATCAGACAGTTAAACTTCCTAAAGAAGAATGGGACAAGTATCTTGACTGGCTTTTCCATACAGAATATGAAATGATGGAAATTCCAAAGCCTGATGCAGTTATTTATCTTGATATGGATGTTGATATTTCTCAACGTCTTATGTCAAAAAGATATAACGGTGAAGAAACAAAAAAAGATGTTCACGAGGCAAACGTCGATTACCTTAAAGCCTGTCGTGAAGCTGCACTTTATACTGCTGACAGATTTAACTGGAATGTAGTTAAATGCTTCGAGGGTGACGAGCCTTTATCAATTGAAGAAATAGGAAGTACTATTTATAATATAGTTAAGGAGATTATTTAATGAATTTCCATTCACCTACCCTTCAGGACAAAGAATGGGTCGAAAAGGCTTTTCTTGAAGGTCAGACTGACTGCTGTGAATACTGCTTCGGCAATATTTATATGTGGTCGGATATTTATGACAACAGAATATGTAATGACAATGGCATTTTTGTTTCTGCTGACTTTACGGACAAGCCTGTTTTTTGCTATCCCATTGGTAATGGTGACAAAAAATCCACAATTTTAAAACTAATTGACTATTCAAAAAGTCTTGGGGTTAAATTAGAGTTTTTTGGTCTTACTGAAAAGGACAAAGATGAATTAAACTATCTTTTCCCAAATCAATTTGATATTCATGAAACAAGGGATTATTTCGATTATCTCTATAAATCCGAGGATTTGGCAAATCTTGTTGGCAGAAAATACCACAGCAAGAAAAATCACGTTTCATATTTTGAAAAGACATTCGACTGGAAATACAAGCCTATAAACGAAAGCAATATACAACAATGTATGCTTTTAAATGACCATTGGGAAGGGTTAAATCTCCAGAAAAATCCTGAAGAAATCAGCGATGAATGTCTTGCTATACGAAAAGCGTTGAAGGACTATTTCAAGATTGGTTTTGAGGGTGGAGTGCTTACCATTCAAGGTGAAATCGTGGCTTTCACTTTTGGAGAAAGATTAAACGACAACACTTTCTGTACCCATGTTGAAAAGGCCTACGGCAATATCCGTGGTGCATATCAAATGATAAATCGTGAATTTGCAAGACAGTTACAGGACAGATATGAGTTTATAAACCGTGAGGAAGATACGGGTAGTGAGGGACTTCGTCGTGCCAAGCTTTCCTACCAACCACACAGATTGATTATTAAATATTCGGCAGTTTTAAAAAATTATGATTGAATTTGCAAGTATAAATGATAAAAAAGAACTTTCCTCACTTTGGCAGATGACGTTTTTAGAGGACAGTCAGGTTATAGAGCGCTTTTTTCAAAGCATTTTTATAAATGTAATTACTCCTGTTATAAAAATCGATGGTGAAATTGTGTCTTCACTTTTTCTTTTGCCTTGTAAAATCGGTAAATATGAGGGTAAATGCGTTTACTGTGCTATGACAAGATATTCACATCGCGGTAAGGGATATATGAAAGAGTTATTGGACTTTTCCTATAATTACTGCAAGGAAAACGGTTTTGATTTTCTCTTTTTAGTTCCTGCGGAGGAATCACTTTTTGATTACTATGCAAAATGCGGTTTTGAGAAATTCGGCACAGGCAGACAAGCTATTTTGGGTGAAGCATCACCTGAAATTAGGGATGAATTGGATTATCAATATGAATTGGAGTTTGACAGTTTTGTAATTGATTATTGGAAAAACTCCTGTACAGTTTATGGCGGCGAAATTACCGATTTCGGACTTGTTTTTGATGATGAAGAAATTGTTATCAGAAATGCAAGAGGTAGTTTCAGTAATATCCCTGAAAAATATAAGAAAGCAAAGACCGTTATTAAAGGTGATATAGATTTCGGTCAAGACTATACACCGTCTATGATTAGAACAGAAAAAGATAAACTTAAGAATATACATTGTTACGTTGGAGTAACGTTGGAGTGAAATTATGATATACGTATTTTTAGCAAACGGATTTGAAGAAATTGAAGCATTGGCAGTTGTTGACGTACTTCGCCGCGCAGAATTGGATGTGCTTACAGTTGGTGTCGGCGAAGATTTTGTAATCGGTTCACATCAGATTCCCGTTGCCTGTGACATTCCTGAAAAGAATCTCATTCTTGACGAAAAAGTTGAAGCTATTGTACTTCCCGGTGGTATGCCGGGTACACTGAACCTTGAAAAAAGTGCGGTTGTACAAAAGGCTATTGACTGGGCAGTTGAGAACAACAAATTAGTTTGCGCAATCTGTGCAGCACCGTCCATATTGGGACATAAGGGATTATTAAAAGGTAAGAAGGCTACATGTTTTCCCGGCTTTGAGGAAGAACTTTTTGGTGCAGAGATTTCAAAAGAGTATGTTGTGAAAGACGGAAACTTCATAACTGCAAAAGGTATGGGTAGTGCCATAGAATTTGGTTTGCAGATTGCAGAAATACTTACAAGCCCACTTGAAGTAAAAAAAATCAGAGCTTCGTTACAGATATACAATGGATAAAAAAGAAACACGAAAACTGCTTTTACAAAAGCGGAATGAAATACCCAAGGAAAAGAAGTTAATATACGACAAAGAAATCAGCAAAAAAATCATAAACTCCGATTATTTTAAAAATGCAAGTCAGGTTTTGGTTTTTGCCTCAACGGAAAACGAGTTTGATACGAGATATATTGTTGAACGTTGCCGAATTGAAGGCAAACGGCTATATTACCCTATCTGCATTGATGATTCGGGGAAAATGGAGTTTAAAAAGGCCGATTCCCTTGGAGACTTACAATATGGTATGTACAATATTCTTGAGCCAAAGTCATATTGCAAGGACTATAAGCAGAAGGAAAATGACATCGTTATTGTCCCCTGCCTTTCCTCCACTGAAAACGGCTCCAGAATAGGCTATGGAAAAGGATATTATGACAGATTTTTAAAGGATTTTAACGGTGTGAGTATTTGTCCCTGCTATGAGGAAATGCTTAGCGATACTCTGCCCATCGATGAATTTGATATAAAAATAAAAATTTTGGTTACACAGAACACTCTTAAGGAGGTAATCCTATGAATAAATTTTCAGATAAATTTTCAAGCAACGATTATGATGACCTTTTAAATGAGTATGCAGGTGATGCACTTACAAATGAGCCTGTAAAAAAATCGGTTTCTTCTCAAAAAGAATCTAAATCATCATTTGCACAAAAAATAAGCAATAACGTAAGACGTAATTACAACAACTCTGTCAGCAAAAATGACGACATCTCTTTTGAAGATGATTTGGCAAACGCCTTCAAAGAGACGGGAACAAGGTCTGCATCTGCACCAAAACGTTTTACAGGGAACAAACAATATGGCACGACAGAAAGCAACACAACTGTAACGCAACGCAGCAAGCGCTTCAACGTCAATATCGACTACAATCCTGAAGAATATGGTGAGCAAAACACCGTAAAAGAATCAGGTTTACCCAACATATTTGCCAAAGTAAAAAAAGACAAACCCGAAAACGAGGATAATATGAAAAAAGCAAGTAACAGTTCCGGAGCAGGTTCAAAAACCGGCACAAGAAAAAACACAAAGAATAAAATTTTTGTTAAGAAAAACGGAAAAATTCAGTTTAACTCTGCCGCATTCAAAAAGGAAGCAACAAAATTCTTCAAGTCCCACTCAAAAGCTCTTACTATGTTCGGCATCTGTATTGCTGTTGCTACCGTTATTTCCCTTTGTCTTCTCAGTTGTGTAAACGACGTATTGGCAATAAACCGTGAACCGGAACAAATCGAGGTTGTTTTGCCGAATGGTGCAACCACAAAGGATGCTCTTAAAATCCTTGACGAAGCAGATTTAATTAAAAACCGTACCTTCTGTTATTTATTTGCTCAGATTATGGGCATAGATGATGAGGATTATCTGCCGGGTGTTTATACACTTTCTCCTGATATGGGCGTTGAAAAAATGCTTCTTCGATTCAAGACAACCGTTACAAAGGGAAGACTCGTTGAAATTGTTGTTCCGGAAGGCTTTACAATTGACCAGATTTTTGAACGCCTTGAAAAGAACAAGGTCTGCACCTCAGACTCGTTATATAAGGTACTTGAGAGTATAGATTTTTCCGAGGAATACGACTTTATCGCAAAAATTGACAACAAGGAAGAACGCTATCTCGTAATAGAGGGGTATATGTATCCTGCAACCTACGAATTTGAGCAAGGTTCCGACCCTGCTAATGTTATAAGAAAATTCCTTAACAAATTTAAAGAGGTTTGGACAGAGGAATACTCCGCAAAGGCAGCTGAGCTTGGAATGTCTATAGATGAAATTATCAGACTTGCTTCTATTATAGAAAAGGAAGGAAACAGCAACGACCAGTTCGTAGAAATCTCATCAGTCCTTCACAACAGACTCCGTCGTTCCGGAATTTATCCTACTCTTGATTGTGACTCTACATGGGACTATATTGAGCATAACATTCACACAAGAGTTTACACGGAATCAGAACGTGACAAATATGAGGATAATTACTGGACTTACGAATGTATAGGGCTTCCTGCAGGTGCAATCTGTAATCCGGGTAAGGCCGCTATTGAGGCTGCACTTAATCCTGAAAGCAACAATAATTATTACTTCCGTCACGACAAAAACGGAAAGATTTATCTTGCCGAAACACTTGAACAGCACAGTGCTAACGGTGCTAAGGTTGAAAAAGTAAATGCAGAGAGTTGATGAAATGATTATACCTGAATTATTATCCCCTGCCGGTGACCGTGAGCGACTTATGTCCGCTTTGATGTACGGTGCTGATGCAGTTTATCTTGGTGGTGACGCATTTGGTATGCGTGCTGCACCACAGAATTTCAATTTTGAACAATTAGAAGAAGCTGTCAAGCTTTGCCATGAAAAGGACGTTAAGGTTTATCTCACCTGCAATACCTTGGCAAGAAACGACGAAATTCTGAAACTACCTGCCTATCTTGAAAGGTGGTCAGAAATCGGTGTTGATGCATTTATTGTTGCAGATATCGGTGTGCTTTCTCTTTGCAAAAAGTATGCACCGAATGTACCTGTTCACATTTCTACTCAGGCAGGTATTGTAAACTATGTTACTGCTAATGAATTTTACAATATGGGTGCTTCACGTGTGGTTACTGCAAGAGAATTGTCAATGACAGAAATTGCGGAAATCAGGGCAAAAGTACCCCATGACCTTGAAATCGAATGCTTTGTCCACGGTGCTATGTGCGTTTCTTTTTCAGGCAGATGCTTACTTTCAAATTATCTTGTTAATCGTGATGCTAACCGTGGCGAATGTGCTCAACCGTGTCGTTGGGAATATGCCATTATGGAGGTCAAGCGTGACGGAATGTATTTTCCTATTCAGGACTCAAAGGAGGGTACATATATTCTCAACTCAAAGGATATGTGTATGATTGAGCATATTCCTGAAATGGTAAAAGCAGGTATCAGCAGTTTCAAGATTGAAGGTCGTGCAAAATCCGCTTACTATGCTGCAGTTGTCACAAATGCCTATCGAGTTGCTATTGACGAATATCTTAAAAACCCAAGTGACGATTTCAAAGCACCTCAATGGGTAATTGATGAAGTTTATAAGGTAAGCTATCGTGATTATTGTACAGGATTCTATTTTAACGCTCCAAATGAGAATGCAAACATCAGTTTTGAAGGTGGCTATAAGCGTCATTATGATGTTATGGCAGAAGTTAAGGACTGCTGTGACGGCTACATTATTGCCGAACAAAGAAACAAATTTTCACGTGGTGATGTTCTTGACGCACTTCAACCGTCAACCGAACCTGTTATTTTCACGGCAAATGAACTTTTTGACAAGGATGGGAACGAGATTGAATCCGCACCACATCCAATGATGATAGTTAAAATCAAGAGCGATTTAGTGTTCCCGGCAGGAACATTGTTGAGAAAAGAGAAATAAGGGTTATTTATGCTATTAAAAGTCTTATTGATAATTTGTTACATATTGTTTTTTGTTTTTGTGCCACTCTATGATAAGGCATACTGGCCCGAACCGACAAAAAAATCCCTTTCCTGTAAAATGGTCGCTGCAACGGCATTTGTGGGAATTGGTATTCTGGGAATATTGATAAACGATACTCCCTCACAATATGCATCCCTTATGCTTGTAGGATTACTTCTTGGTTGGTTCGGAGATTTGTTTATGCATATTCCCCACCCACCAAACAACCCACGAATGTCCGTGGTTTACATCGGTGCGGCAGGTTTTTTGGTAGGGCACATCTTCTATGTAACTGCTTTTGTAAAAGCATCTGCCTCCTTAACAACAAACTATAATTTCTTCACCATTCCTGAAATTACAGCATTTTTTGTCCTTTTTGTTACATTTGCTCTCATGCTAAAACCGGTTTTCAAATTTGAATATAAAAACCTGTTTATGCAGATTGCCTTATACATATATAGTATGTTCCTTATTGTAATGCTTATAAAATCTGTTATGTTCGGTATTACTTATTATATGGCAGGTGCAGAAAACGGAATAATCGGCATGCTGATTCTCTTTATAGGCGGTATATTATTCTTTGTTTCCGACTTAACCCTTGGGTTAAGACTTTTGGGAAGTGCAAAGGGTAATAAAAAAGTAAAGACCTTAAGCCTTTACACGTATTTTTTTGCACAGTTACTACTTTCAACATCTATTTTGTTCATACATATATAAGGGGTATTTATGAGACCAAGAAAAATCAGAAATCTTACATCAAGACGTGAAAACTGCAGTGATTTACGTATTCCGTACACTTTGGAATCCTTTGACTTCCGCACGGATGAGGAAAATGAAAATTTCTTTGACCTTGACGAAATCTTTGGAAGAAGCGCTCCAATTGTAATGGAAATAGGCTGTGGAAAAGGTCAATTTGTCTGCGAATATGCAAAACGTAATCCCGACAAAAATATTATTGCCATTGAATGCGTGCCGACAGTTTTGGTTGAGGCCTGTGAATTGATTAAAGAAAACAACATCTCAAATATTCGTTTTCTTGAAATGAAAGCAGAGTACCTTCCGCTTTTTATGAGGGAGAAAACGGTCAGCGAAATTTATCTTAATTTCAGTACGCCGTTTCCAAAATCACGTCACGAAAGTCACAGACTTACAAGTAAGTTGTTTTTAGACATTTATAAAAAGCTTCTTGTTGACGATGGCTTTATTGCACAAAAAACGGACAGTCAAGGCTTTTTCGAATACTCACTTGAAAGCTTTTCACAAAACGGATTTGTGCTTTCCAATATTTCTCTTAATTTGCACAACAGCGATTTTGAGGGTAATATTGTTACAGAATATGAAAGCAAGTTTGTAAGTCAGGGCTTACCTATTTACAGACTTGAAGCAAAAATGAAATAGAGGAAGGGACTTTATGGGAAAAACTAAAACAATTGCGACGCAGAATGAGCAAAAGCACGTAAAGACGAATGAATTCGTGCTTTATTTAATGGGGGTGTTTTTCTACACCACAATGACGGGTATGGTTGGCGGTAACCGTAACGCATATCTCGTTAATGTTCTTCGTTTGCCTGAAGAACAGACATCACTTTTCAACTTATTAACAGGCATCATTCCGTTTGTGCTTAATTTCTTTATCGTTATGTATATTGACGGCAGAAAAATGGGCAAGGGTGGAAAGTTCAGACCTATTGCATTGTTGGTTGCTGTTCCTATGGCAATCGTTATGATGCTTTCTTTCTGGGCACCTCCCGGGCTTTCAGGCACAGTTCTTTTCATTTATATTATTACACTTGCAGTTATTTGGGCAGTGCTTGGTACATTCGGCAACTCAATTAATATGGTTGCCAACGTTATGACACCCAACCTTAAAGAACGTGACCAGGTGCTTTCATTCCGCAGTATTTCAAGTGCAGTTGGTAACTCTGCTCCTGTTGTTATTGTGCTTGTTGTAGGTCTTATCTGGAGCAAGGATAACGAAAGCCTTATAAACTCAGTAACAGGCACAAGTATTCGCAGTGTTGAGGGCCTTCAATACATAATTTCTGCGGCACTTTGCGGTGTTGTTGGTATTATCACAATCCTTCTTGGTATGAAGGTTGTTCGTGAAAGAACAGTTTACACTGCAGAAAAGAAAAATCCGCTTATAGGATTTGTTGACATTGTTAAGAATAAATACGCATGGACAATTATTGTTTCTGAATTTTTAAAGAGTTTCCGTGGTATTTCAACATATATGGAAGCCTTTATGGCAGCAGCAGTCTTAGGTGATATTTCAAAGAAGATTCTGTTTGTGCTTCCTGTTGGTATCGGTACTGCAGTTGGTATGCTTATAATTAACTTCCTTCTCAAGAAATTTGATGCTCGTCAGCTTTACATTTCAAGTGGTATCTATTCACTTTGCGCTAACTGTATTGCTTTTGGTGTCGGATATGCTTATTTCACAACAGGCAACGGAATTTTACAGGTTGTGTTTATTGTATTCTTGTTCCTTATCGGTTTACAGTTTGGCGCTTCAAACCTTCTTCCGTCTATGTTCCAGGCGGACGTTCTTGAAACAATTGAGCTTAAAACAGGCAAACGTCTTGATGCATCCTTCCCGTTTGTTATCGGTATCGGCACATTAATTAGCGGTACAATCGCAAGTACAGTTGCCCCACTCCTCCTCTATGGTGATGGTTCAATTATCGGTTACATTCAGCCGACGGACGCAATTCCTAACCCTATTCAGAGTCTTGACACAAAGGTTACACTTCTTTTCTTCTACACAATTATGCACGGTATTATGATGTTCCTTGCGGGTGTTCCTTTCTTCTTCTACAAATTAACAGGTAAAACCAAGGAAGAATATCACGAGGCTTTACTCAAAAAACGTGCAGAAATGGAGACTGCACAAGGCGAATAAACTTGCATAAACATTTGGGGGTTGAGAAATCAACCCCATTTTTATTTTAAAAATTTTTTTAAAAAAGTTGCACAAACTTTTTGACCAACTTCGAGGAAATACATTCCGTTTTTGGTTTCTTTTTACATTTATTTGCGCATTATTTGTGCAGTTTATACAAAAAGAGGTTTTTTATTAAAAAATTATTACACACCCTGCAAATATTTGTGTTTACAGGTCATTTGTGCAATATTCACAAATCTTCATTCTGTTTATTGTGCAAAAATGCTTGACTTTTTCTTTTTTTAGTGTTATTATATAGCCACAACAAAACGAGAGGCAATAAAAAATCCTTAAGTTTGTTCATAATTTCTGTGTGGTGGGTTTTTCCCAATCCCCAACAAATTTTCCCTTTCCTTTTTCATAAAGTATAACACCAATCCCTATTTTTCCCACCCCACAGAAATTTTTAATATATAGACTTGCAATCGGCAAGTCGCTTAACTTGTTTTTTCATAATAATTTTTCTCATAAAAAGATGGCTGTCAGGAAACTGGCGGTTTTCTTTTTTATATAATAAAATCCCTGTCAGATAACCCGACAGGGATTTTTCATATCTTATATTTCTATACTGCTATACTTTTTTCATATCAACAAGGTCGATTACGCCAACGGGGCAAACCTTATGACAATCGCCACAGCCTATGCACTTATGATAGTCAACATGTGCTACGTTGTTTTCAACCTTAACTGCATCATACTGACAAGCCTTAACGCATTTCATACAGCCGATACAACCTGCAGTACATTCTTTTCTTGTAACAGCACCCTTGTCGTGATTCTTGCAAAGAACCGCAGCGGTAATACGATGAAGTGGCATCATTTCGATAAGCCCCTTCGGACAAGTGTTTACACACATTTTACAAGCACGACATTCAACAGGGTTAATTCTTGCAACACCATCACAAATGTGAATCGCGTTATATGGACAAGCAGCAACACAGTCGCCAAGTCCCAAGCAACCGTAAACACATTCCTTCGGTCCTGAATAAAGCTGAGCAGCCATTACGCAACTGCTGACACCCTGATATTCATACTTAGTTTTCGCATTTTTATTATGTCCCATACAAAGCACAACTGCAGCCTCAGGCATAACCTCACCTGCTTCAACGCCAAGAAGTGAAGCAATTTCCGCGGAAACCGCATTACCACCGGGAGAACAAAGAGCAGTATTAGTTGTTTCACCCTTTGCAAGTGCAGCAGCATAACCGTCACAGCCTGAAAATCCGCAAGCACCACAGTTAGCACCGGGAAGCACCTCACGGATAGCTTCTGCCTTTTCATCCTTTGGAACAGCAAATACAATTGATGCAACTGCAAGACCCAAGCCGAGAACAAGACCGATTACAGCTACGATAAGAACAGCAATTAAAATATCCATCTTATTCCCTCCTTAAGCGAAAATGCCGTCAACAAGTCCTGTAAAGCCCAGGAAGGACATTGAAACAAGAGATGCTGAAACCAAGGTTATCGGAAGTCCCTGTAAGCTCTTGGGAATATCTGCACCCTCAAGTCTTTCACGGACACCTGCAAACATAATCATAGCTACCATAAAGCCCAAACCTGCACCGAGAGAGGATACAATTGACTGAGCAAATGTATAGCTTTCCTCAATATTGAGAAGAACAACACCCAATACAGCACAGTTAGTTGTAATAAGCGGAAGATAAATTCCAAGTGAATTATAAAGTGCAACCATATACTTTTTGAGAATAATCTCAACAAGCTGAACAAGAGCAGCAATTACCAGAATAAATACAATTGTCTGTAAATACTCCATATCATTTTTTACAAGTAATGTATTTATAGGATATGTAACCGCAGTTGCGAGTACCATAACGAAAATAACCGCCGCACTCATACCTACTGCTGTGTTGACCTTTTTGGAAACACCAAGGAAAGGGCAAATACCAAGGAATTTTGAAAGAATGTAGTTATCAGTCAAAATACCCGTAAAGAGAATTCCTAAAAACAATCTTAATGATTCGTTCATTTTGTCTCCTCCTTACATGCTTCTTTTGTACCCACCAATGAACATGTTGATGCCATTGGACAAGCTGAACAGCCTTTAAGTTCCGCCTTTGGTTTTCCGTTTCTTTCTGCCAACTTATTGGCAAGAGCAATTAGAATACCAAACACGAAAAATCCGCCGGGAGCCAATACAAATATTGTCATTGGTGGAATTGCTTCGGGAAGAACTGTAAAACCTGCAATAGAACCTGCGCCGATAAGTTCACGGATACCACCCATTAAAAGAAGTGCTGCTGTAAAGCCAACACCCATACCCAAACCGTCAACGGCCGAATAAAGAACTGTATTTTTACTTGCAAATGCTTCCGCACGACCTAAAATAATGCAATTAACAACAATTAAAGGAAGATAAACTCCAAGCATCTCATCTATCTGCGGTAAAAATGCCTTAACGAGCATCTGCACCATTGAAACGAAGCCTGCAATAATGACAACATAAGCAGGAATACGTACCTTTGATGGAATGACTTTTCTCAGTGCAGAAATAACGATATTTGAACATATAAGAACAACAGATGCGGCAAGTCCCATACCAATAGCACTTTCAACAGATGTTGAGGTAGCCAAAGTAGGGCAAGTACCAAGAACAAGTCTTAAAACCGGATTTTCTTTAATAAGACCTTTAGAAAACTCTTTTGCGATAGATTGTTTCTCTGCCATCAGCCATTCACCTCCTCAAAGAGTGCTAATGCAGTATTAACTGCTTCTGTAACTGCTTTTGATGTGATTGTAGCACCTGTAAGTGCCTGAATTTCCGTATCACTTGATGCAGTTTTATTCACACCGATTACACCACTTTTGCCTACAAACTGATTTTTAAATTCGTCGGCATCTGCATTCATACCGAGTCCGGCTGTTTCAGAAATAGAAAGAAAGTCCATTCCGGAAACAGAACCGTCAGCCTTAACACCTACCATTGTGATAATATCCCCACCATAACCCTTTGCAGAGGTCGTGAAAACATATCCCACAACATTATTGTCAGCACCAAGTCCCTCATAATATGTATAATCAATATCTTTATAGTTTATAGTCTTCGCTTCTGAAAAACTTGTTGCATCAGGTAAAACTGCAACTTTTATTTTATTCTCATTTTCCGCTTGTAATTTTTCAATCTGCGGTACAGTAACAGTATTCGTCACAGCCAACAAAAGAGTTACTATTGTACAGATAAGAAAGAGTGAAACTGTAGGAATAAGGATTTCCTTTAAATTGAATTTCTTCATTTTGCTTCCTCCTTTTTCTTACTCTTCTTTGCCTTTACCTCACCAAACGGTCTTGCAGTTGTAAGATGCTCAATGTGAGGAACAAGAATGTTCATAATAATAATTGAGAAGGAAACACCTTCCGGTAATGAACCGAAAATACGAATCAGGGATGTGAGAATACCGCAACCGATTGCATATATGATTTTCCCCTTGAATGATACAGGAGAGGTTGTATAGTCAGTTGCCATAAAAACAGCGCCTAAAACAAGTCCTCCTGCCATAACCTGATATGCAACAAAGCTTAAGTCACCCTTACCTGCAATAAGCATTGCAACAGCAACAGTACCCACATAAGTAAGAGGAATTACAGGTGAAATAACCTTACGGATTACAAGGTAGATAAAACCGATAATCAAGGCTACAATACAAACCTCACCAAGGCAACCGCCCTTTACACCAAGGAACATATCCAAAAGTGACGGAAGTCCGGCTGAGTCCACTGCTGTGCCTATACTTTCTGCAGAATAAACATTGGTCATCTGTGCAAGAGGTGTTGCAGTTGTTATTGCATCAACACCACCTTTATGTGAAAACGGTGCAACAAAATTACCGATTTGCGACGGATAAGAAGCCATCAGAACAATTCTGCCTATTAAAGCAGGATTAACAAAGTTGTTACCAATTCCGCCAAAGAACTGCTTTGCAATTACAATTGCAAAAAATGCACCTACAATAACCATCCAATAAGGCATTGTTGACGGAAGGTTGAATGCTAAAAGCATACCCGTTACAACAGCACTTAAATCCCCTATTGTATTATGTCGTTTCATTACTTTTCTTGAAAGATACTCGAAGACAACACAAGAAACAACTGAAACAACCGTAAGCACCAATGAACGGTAACCAAAGAGAATTACGGATGCTACAAGAGCAGGAATCATAGCAATTATAACATCAAGCATAATTGATGTAGTTGTTGTGCTTGAACGAAAGTGCGGTGATGCACTGACAACAAGTTTTTTAGTTATCTCACTCATTTCTTTGCCTCCATTTCTCTGATTTTTGCCTTTGCAAGTCTCATGTGCTGAACCAAAGGCTTACCTGCAGGACAAGAATATGCACAGGAGCCACACTCCATACATACCATTGCACCTGAATGCTTAAGCTTATCTATGTCCCCGATTTTTGTGAACTTTTCAATATTTGTAGGAACAAGATTCAACGGACAGGCAGCAGCACAACGTCCGCAACGGATACAATCCGTTTCTTTTTTAATGCTCAAATCGCCTTTTTTGAAAGCAAGAATAGCATTGTTACCCTTAAGAACAGGATAGTTGATATTTGTAATTGCAGCACCCATCATAGGACCACCACAAACAATTTTTTCAGGTTCTTCGATAAATCCGCCACAGTAATCAATAATGTAATCCATCATTGTACCAATCGGCACACGGACATTTTTAGGTGTCTTGATTGCAGAACCGTCAATGGTCATACTACGGCTTACAAGGGGTTTACCTGTTGCAACATAACGTCCGACAAAGGCAATACTTGCAACATTCATAACAACACAGCCCATATCTGATGGTAATTTACCGAGTGGCATCCTTCTGCCTGTTGCGGACTGAATCATCATTTTTTCAGCACCCTGAGGGTAGCGTGATTTTAAAGCCATAACCTTGACCTTTTCACCCTCAACTGCACTGTCGGCAATTTCTTTAAGAATCTGAACAGCAATAGGTTTATTATCCTCAACTGCGATTATAACATTGTCAATGTGAAGATATTTACTTATGGCATTAACACCACGCATAATATTGACACTGTTTTCAACACATTCACGATAGTCAACAGTAATATACGGTTCACATTCTGCAGCATTGATAATAAGAGTGTCAATTTTTGCTTCTTGCGGAAGATTAAGCTTAACATGGGCCGGGAAACCTGCACCGCCAAGACCGACAAGTCCTGATTTGCGTACCGCTTCTACAAGACTCTTTGCATCGGTAACCACAGGAGGGGTAAAATCGGCAGGAGCCATAAGACCGTCACTTTCAATTATAACTGCCTTTGATGTGACACCGGTTGAAAGTTTAATGTCCTTAATCTCTGTAACCGTACCTGAAATTGATGCATAAATCGGTGCACTGATATAAGCGTCGCTGTCACCAATAAGCTGACCGAGTTTTACATAATCCCCGACCTTTACCACCGGTGTACACGGTGCACCAATACCCTGAGTCATAGCAATCTGAACAAAGGGCGGTGTCGGAATTCTTATAACACGCATTCCGGCTGTATTTTTGTGGTGGGCAATATCAACTCCGCCACGGCCTTTTTTGACCGCTTTTGAAAGCCCCGTCACTTTGATTTTTAATGGCTTCACTTTCCCATCTCCTTAAAACTAATCAATTTAGAAAAATAAGGCATTGCAAAACGCAATATTGCGCCTGTTAAAATACCGGTTCCTACGGCTGCAACCAACAAAAACGGTGCATAGCCGATTATCGCACTTGTCTTGACCATGAAAAATGATACTGTCAACTGACCGACATTATGACAAAGTGCAGATAAAACTCCAATTCCCAAAAAACCGAAATTCTTTGTCTTTTTGAATATATACATTGTGCATAAAGCACTTAAAAAGCCACCTGCAAGGCTCATTAAAAAGGCTGTGACGCCTCTTGTAATGAGTACGAATACAGATTTAGCAAACACCAAAATCAATGTTTCACCCACACTTAACGAGGATGCTGAAAACATTACAGGAATATTTGAAAGCCCTAATTTACTTCCCGGTGGCATAAAATATGCTGTCGGCAATAAACTTTCAAGAAATGAAAGCACAACTGCAAGAGCAGTCATAAGAGCAGTAAATGTTATTCTTTTTATCTTTTCCGTTCTCATTCACTCACCCCGTAATCGCATCGGGCAAGTTATCATTCTCACCGCTTATTTCAACCGAAACTCCGTTTGGGGCACAAACTGCACCCTCGCCTGACTTTGAAAGTTCTCCGCTGTTAACACAAATCTTGTCCTTACAAGAGGACTCCCTGACAAAGGCTTTTCCGTCGTTTACGCAAATAACAACACCGTTCACCTCAGTTTCGTAGTCTTTTTCTGCAAGAGAAACTGTTTCTACAATTTTACCGTTGACCTTGATTACTACGTTTTTTCCTGCATCTGCATTGTTAATAATCAAAAGTCCCAAAAGCCCGACTACAAGGGTTATAGCAATAATTATTAAATCTTTTTTAGTAAATAGTTTTTTCATTCAATCACCGAAACTGAAAAATTCTTATCCTGAACTGTTAAACTATCGTTTAACCCCTTTGAAACCAGCACGGTCTTATCTTTTTTTATAATAATAATTTTTGCATCAAACTGCTTTGCTATTTCAAAACCCTTTTCAACACCTTCAATATAAATGAGGGTTGAAAGGAAATCGCTTATCATACCGTTTTTTGCCACAACCGTTACAGAAGAAATGTCGTTTTGCACGGGGGTTGCAGTTTTCGCATCGAAGATATGAGAATATCTTATTCCGTTCTTCTCAAAATACTTTTCGTAGTCCCCTGAGGTTGAAATAAAACAATCTGTAACATTGAGAATTGCAAAATAATCATTCTGACCACCAAAAGGATTACGTACACCGATGCCGAAATTGTCCTTGCCATTGGGTTTGCCAATCATCCCAACGGTTCCGCCAACTGTCACAAGGGCATTTTCCACGTCTTGTGATTTAAGAAAAGAAATTGCTTCGTCACAAGCAGTACCCTTACCCAAAGCACCTAAATCAAGCTTACCACCTGAAATGGAAATTGTTTTTCCGTCTATATTCATAGAAGACGAATTACATTCTGCCAATACTTTTGCGATTTCATCAGCATTTGGAACATATCCGCCATCCTCAATCTTCCACAAATCTTTTAATCCACCACTGAACAAAGTGAAGCTGTCGTAATTCTGTGTCAGTTCAACACATAGTTTCATATATTCCGCAAACCACTCATCACTTACAATTTGCTTGTCCCTGTTAAGTAAGAATATGGCAGAATCGGAAAGAGTATGCGAAAGATACGTTTTATCCAGTTCTTTGATTTTGTCAATTGCAGATGTGCAGAGTTCTTCTCCGTTTTTCACACCATAAACTGTAATATTAACAGGACTACCCATGGCAAAACCACCGGATGTGGCTTCCTTGGGTTTGCCACCTAAAAGTGAAACTAAAAAAATTGCAACAACCAATACAATAGCAAGGATTGGCAATACTTTTTTCTTAAAATTCACCTTGCCACCACCTATCTGCAATATACTACTATATAATACAATATTTTTGTGATTTATTCAATAGGAAAATATATTGCAATACAAGGTTTTCGATGTTAAAATATTTCCAAGAAAGGGTGAGTGTTTTGACCTACGATTTTAGTTTTTATATGCCGGTAAATATTATTGGCGGTAACAATGTTTTACAAAATAATAAAGGTATCTTTTCACAATTCGGAAAAAGATGTCTTATTGTAACCGGTACTTCTTCTGCGAAAAAGTCAGGTGCATTGGATGATGTTGTTGCAATACTTGACGAACTTAATATTGAATACACTATTTTTGATAAAATTACAGAAAACCCATTGACTGTCACTTGTTATGAGGGTGGCAAGATTGCGAGAGATTTTTCCGCCGATTTTGTTATCGGCATCGGCGGTGGTTCACCTCTTGATGCTTCAAAAGCGGTTTGCGTATATGCTACCAACCCACAAATCATTGACGATGGCATTTATACAGACAAAGTTGAGAACGAGCCTTTACCACTTGTTGTAATCGGCACAACATCGGGCACAGGCAGTGAGGTTTCCGGTGTTTCCGTCCTTACTCGTAAGGATGGTCGCAAGCAGAGTGTAAGTGGTAAGAATTACTATGCAAAAGTTGCCCTTGCAGACCCGAAATATACATATTCCGTTCCGTTCAGAACAACTGTTTCAACTGCACTTGATGCTCTTGCTCACGCAATTGAATCAAT
>JAZSFK010000014.1:0-2799 GCA_045532175.1 Candidatus Fimenecus sp.
GTTGACCGTCAAGCGGTGTCATAACCCCGTTTGCATCGATGTCTCCATACACAAAATCTAAAGTAATAGGTTTGTTAATAATAGCATTTTTTAGAGAATCAAGGAAACGCAACCTAACCCTCCTCACATCAGAGTCTTTACGTCCCTGCGCATAATCACGCTGAATAATCGGTATTACTATTTTATTTAATTGTACATTTTCTTCGCCAACAGGAAAATCAGCAGAAAAAATATCAACAAAAGTATGTAATGCTGTACTCATTATTCTACCTCCTTTTCAACAGCAATTTTCTCCGATAAATATTTACTCAAAACTCGATTGATGTTTTCTATATAAGCAATTCTATCGGCTTGCCCCCAAAAATGAAGTTGGTTTTTTGCAGAAGGTGTATAATACTTTAAAAATACCATCTTGGTACAGAAAGGTATATACTGCCCTGTCTTATCCATATTAACAATAGCATTTCTTTTTACATCAAAAGTCGAGTTATTAAGTGCTGCATTATCTGAGGTATTCAACAAAGCAAGATTAGCAATCGAATGTAGGTATTCTGTATTTCCCCGCACGGAAAGAACTTTAATTACTTTTTCTTGTATTGTTTCAAACTCATGCCTTTCAAGTTTTAGTTTATCAATAGCATGTTGCATTTCTTCAATAAGAGTTATATTATTTTTATCAACCGCTTTAACCGAATCCAAATGCAAATTAAGCCATTCTTTCCACTGTTCTTGTTTCTGCATACCTTCAGATTGCTGTGCATGAATATGTTCCAAACTCCACATAACCTTACCTAGATTTTGATACTTAAATTGATTAAAAGGAAATCTTTGTGTCTGACCATCAATCTGACAAACAGATTCTACATTAAATAATAGCAAAAGCCTGCTTATTTTTTTATAATCTTCTGTTTTTTCATAGCTAAGGTCAGCGTAATTTGATTCAATCTCGATACTATTACAAATATACGTATCAAGTTCCGCCTTAAATTCATTTTTTGTCTTTCCTTGTGAAAGCTTAAAGATTTCTATAAGAGTATTGTTACCAGAAGCAATAAGATAGCCAATTTTATGATATAAGTTATGATTTTCATACCAATCTTTTAATATTAGAAAAGTATGCTGAATTCTTTTCCATATCTCATCAAGCGAACCATTTTTTTTCAATTTATCAAAAAAGAAAAATGTATAATATTTATCCTTGCTGTTTGTAGGTTTCTCAGCAATCAAATCAAGTATCAAATCAATTCTTGTCTGATAATTAAGATTTACATGATTGGTAAGAAAGTACCATAAGTTATCGTTATGCAATTGCTTTTCAATAGTATCCCATTGCAATGCAATTTCTTCTTGTTTTTCTTTGTCCATAGATTCATTATTATCACGGCTCAAAAACATTGCTTTTACGAGTTCAGCACTAGTAAGCGGAATCTTGCCAATATTTAATCTTGCAAATAAAGCGATTGCATCCTCATGTTCACTAACTTCATACCATATAATTTTTACATTTTCATCAAAAAATTTATTTATATTTGTAAGAGTTGATTTTTTATCCTTGTCCGCAAACCATTTTTCAATAGTTTCATACGCATTGCAAATAAACCAAAAATCAATATTATCATCCTTTCGGCTCAAATCAACAGAGGCAAGAAAATCTTCCGACTTTTCTCGCGTTTCATATTTGAGCGAGAATTTAGGTTCATCAAGAAATCCACCACTTGAATTGTGCATATATCTATAAATTAAGTACAGTGTAGTTAGACGTTGTTGACCATCTATCAATTCATAACGAGTCCCGTCTTTCCTTACAACAACCGGTTGCAAACAGTAATTCTTTGTTCCGTTTGTATCAATATCATCCAACAAGCGATTTACTTCATCTGTTCCCCAGCGATAGCCTCTTTGGTAGGAGGGGATAAAGAAATCCCCCTCAATGGAACCAACTAATTTTGTTGCTAAATTTATTTTATTCATTTTTCCCTCCGTATCTTAAACGACATCTTCTGCAATCTTTGAAATAGATATAGAACATTTTACAAAATTATAATAGCTCATTATACAGTGTCAAGAATGGGCAAGTCAATTTTGAATTTAAACTATCATGTAGTGAATATAATATCCTTTAAGTTAGATGTTTTTCCCTCACTCCCCACCCGCCATGGAAGCATAGCCTCCGCTGATTTCTCAGTGAGAACGGGCTGGAAACTCAGTGAGAAAAAATATTTTCTCACTGGAAAACACTTGGTTTCTCACTGAGAAACCGATGCGTTCTCAGTGAGAAACGGGGCGGTATGGTTGGGGCTTGTGTCCTAGGCAAAAAAAAGGCCCCACGCACAACTGTGTGCGGTGGGGCTGCAGTCAAATCGCCTGTTTTCAAGGCCATGGCTTAGTAAGCCATGAAATAAAAGAAAGATGTCCTCGTCTGTCTTGCGAGTTAGTCCAGGTGTTTCACTGTTGGATGACTATCGCTTGGTAAAAGACACGTTGGAAAGCTCCTGCTTGAGCCTGGTGCTGGGTCTGAAAAGAACCCGCACGTTGTTGATGTCGCTGGCTGTGACCTTTTCCTTCTGGTCCTGGCCGGTGGCGCTGAAGGACAGCTTGAGGATTCCAAAATCTCCCAATCTGACCGGATGGCCGTCCATCAGGTAGTCTGGCAGCTCGCTTAAAAAGCTCTCCAGCACTGCGGTTACATCAGCTGGGGTTAATGTACAACTCTTGGCAATCTTCTCGGAAAGCCTGCGAATTGTAATCTCCTGGTTCCACTCCGGCTTGGGGTAGAACTTTGCGTCGGCTCCACGGTTC
>JAZSFK010000018.1:0-18035 GCA_045532175.1 Candidatus Fimenecus sp.
ATTATATATATTATATAAATAGTGCAAAATTAAGAAAAAATAGAAATGTAAAAAATAAAAATAAAATATTTTAATGTAACTTAGTGTAATAAAACACAAGATATTGATGATAAAGATAATAAAAAAGAAAAAAAGCAAAAGATATTGAAAAAAATAGACAATATTTTTTTAGTTGACAAGTTGACAAAATTTTTATATAATGACTACTCGCAGATATTTTTAGAATGTGTGACTAAATTATGAAACGGAGGAGTAATAATGAAGAGAACTTATCAGCCAAAAAAGCGTCATCGTAAGATGGAACATGGCTTCCGTAAGAGAATGTCTGACAGAAACGGCAGAAAGGTACTTGCTCGCAGAAGAGCTAAGGGCAGAAAGCAGTTGACATATTAATTTGTCAGTTGGGTAAAAAAATTGAAAAAAACAGTAACAATTAAAAGTAACTGTGATTTCCGTAGACTATACGGCAAAGGCAAAGTATTTAAGGCTCCTGCACTGGTTTCTTATATTATGAAAAACCGTGCGGGAATTTGTCGTGTAGGAATAACTTCATCAAAAAAGATAGGGAATGCTGTTGAAAGAAATCGTTCAAGACGAGTTATAAGAGCAGCATATCAATCAATAGAAAATAAAATCACAGGAAGTTATGACATTGTTTTTGTAGCGCGGTCAAAAACGAAATATGTAAAAAGTACTTATTTAACATCAATAATGATGAATCAATTAATAGAGGCAGGAGTTATAGATGAAAAATCTGATTATAATAATAATTAGGTTTTATCAAAAAAAAATATCTCCTCTTTTTGGTCCGCGATGTCGCTATTACCCTACTTGCTCACAATATGCTGTTGAATCAGTTGAAAGATTTGGAGTTATAAAAGGTTCCTTTCTTGCATTATTAAGACTTTTACGGTGTAACCCATTATTTCCGGGTGGTTATGACCCTGTTCCGGAAAAAAAAGAAAAAAGAAAAAAAGACTAAAGTGGTCCCTAAATTTTGGAGGACAAAATGGATTTTATCAGAGAAATTTTTTCAATCCCATTTGGTTACCTCATAGGATTTTTCTATGATATTAGCGGTAACTATCTTTTATCCTTGTTGCTAATGACGATTTGCGTCAAGCTTGTTTTACTTCCGTCCTCGATAAAGCAACAAAAAGGCATGGCAAAAACACAGAGAATGCAGCCAAAAATTAAAAGAATAAGAGAAAAGTATGCAAATAACCAGCAAAAAATGAATGAAGCAATGCAAGAACTTTATTCACGTGAAGGTTATTCATCAATGACAGGCGGTTGCCTTCCTATGCTTATTCAGCTTCCCATTATGATGGGTGTTTACTTTGTAAACTACAAGGTACTTGACTATGTTCTTCATATCGGAGATGCAGACCTTGAACTTATAAAAAATGCGGTTCGTGCATTACCTGAAGAGGTAATCGGAAAAGTATCAAATATTGAATATCAGATTGAGTTGCTTGCATTACAACATATGGATAAACTTGATTTATCAGGTGTTTCTGCAGAAGCAATTAAATCAATGGAAACATTTATGGAAGAATTTACATTTTTTGGTGTAAATCTTTCTCAGACACCTGATATAAATATGGGAGCTACTCTTTTGTGGCTTGTTCCGATTCTTACAGGTGTTACGTCTCTTGCAATGGGTATTTACACATTTATCAGACAAAAAAAGACAAATCCTGAAATGGCTAAAAATCCATCAATGGGATGTATGTCACTTATGACACCTGCAATGAGTGTTTATTTCTCATTCCTCTTCCCTGCAAGCGTTGGTGTTTATATCATTATGTCAAGTGCTCTTTCATTTATTCAGATGATTATTATGAATAAAGTATTTTCACCTAAAAAAGTACTTGCTAAAGAAATGGTAAATGAAACAATCAATCGCCGAGCAAGAGAAAAAATACTTAAAAATGTATCAGAAAAGAAAAACGAAGAATAACTGAGGTATAAATATGATAAAAGAAGCAATCGGAACCGGTACAACGGTTGACGAGGCAAAAGCTGCTGCCATGCTTGAACTTGGCATTAGTGACTTCGATGAATTTACAGTTGAAGTTATACAAACTCCAACAAAGAAAATTCTTGGTCTTTTCGGTGGTAATCCTGCAAGGGTAAAGGTTTCTGTTACAGTTCCTGACCCAAAACCTGAAAAGAAACAGAATAAAAACTATAATAAAAAGCAGGAGAAAAAACCTGAAAAAATAGTTGAAGTAAAAAAACAGGAAAAGAAAGAAACAGTTAAAGAAGAAAAAAAAGTTGAAGAAACTACTTTAGCTGAAACAAATCTTTATACTTCTACTGCTGAATACATTAAATCAATTGTTTTATCACTTGGTATGACAGAATGTAAAATTACTGAAATGTCAAATGAAGAAGAAATTTCTTTTGAACTTGACTGCGGTGATGATTACGGTATTATCATCGGTAAACGTGGTGAAACTCTTGATGCTATTCAGTATCTTGCAAGAATGGTTGCTAACAAAGGAAATTCAAGCTATAAGAGAGTTTCAATCAATGTTGGTAATTATCGTGCAAAGAGAGAAGAAACACTTAAAATTCTTGCAAGAAAAACTGCTGCAAAGGCAGTTCGTCAGGGCAGAAATATCTCTCTTGAGCCTATGAACCCATATGAAAGAAGAATTATCCATACCGCTGTTCAGGAAATTGATGGTGCTACTTCTCATTCGGTAGGTTCAGACCTTGACAGACGAGTTGTTATTTCTCCTATTGAAGGAGCAAAAAATAATGGTTCAAACCGTGCAAGAAATAACAAAAATGGTGGCAGACGAGAGAAAAAAGAGGCTTATAAACCAGAAATTTCTCCAGACAGAGCACCAAAAAGTGATATTGACGGTGGTTCACTTTACGGAAAAGTTGAAATCCGTTCATCTGTTACAGAATAATTAAATTGGTAGGGCGGGGGCTTGCTCCCGCCATATTTTATTTTCAGGAATGATTTTATGGAGTATTTTGCAAAAGCATATGATATAGCAGTTATTGGTGCAGGTCATGCAGGAATTGAAGCTGCATTGGCTTCGGCACGTCTTGGTGCATCAACTGTTATTTTTACAATAAATATGGATTGGGTTGGTAATTTACCATGTAATCCGTCAATTGGAGGTACATCAAAAGGACATCTTGTCCGTGAGATTGATGCTCTTGGCGGGGAAATGGGTAAAGCGGCAGATAAAAATTCCATACAGGTAAGAATGCTTAATCGTGGTAAAGGTCCTGCCGTACATTCTTTACGTGCACAGATTGACAGACGTGATTATTCAAAATATATGAAGCACGTCCTTGAAAAACAGGAAAACCTTGATATGAAGCAGGCAGAAATCGTTGACCTTTATAAAAAGGACGGAGTTTTTTACCTTAAAACACAGCTTGAAGCGATATATACTGCAAAAGCAGTTATTATTGCAACAGGTACTTTCCTTGGTGGCAGAATTTATATCGGTGACATATCCTTTGAAAGTGGTCCTGACGGAATGTTCCCTGCAACTCGTCTTTCACAAGCACTTTATAAAATGGATATTCCTCTTCGCAGATTTAAAACAGGTACTCCGTCACGAGTTAATAGACGCAGTGTTGATTTTTCTGAACTTGAAGTTCAGGAAGGCGATGAAAAAGTAATTCCGTTTTCATACGAAACCGTTGATTTACCTGAAAACAAAGAGGTTTGCCACATTACATATACAAACGAGGTAACAAAGAGAATTATTCTTGAAAATATTCATCGTTCCCCTCTTTATTCAGGAAAAATTGAAGGTGTAGGCCCAAGATATTGCCCAAGTATTGAAGATAAAATTGTTCGTTTTGAAGAAAAGGAAAGACATCAATTGTTTATTGAGCCTTGTGGACTTGATACAGAAGAATTATATCTGCAGGGTATGTCCTCTTCCCTCCCCGAAGATGTTCAATTAAAATTCCTGAGAAGTATCAAAGGTCTTGAGAATGTTGAGGTAATGAGAACAGCTTATGCTATTGAATATGACTGTGTTGACCCGTTGGCATTAAAAGCATCTCTCGAATTTAACGATATAGACGGACTTTTCGGTGCAGGTCAGTTTAACGGCTCGTCAGGTTATGAAGAAGCAGCCGCACAGGGACTTATTGCAGGCATAAATGCTGTCCGTAAAATTCAGGGCAAAGAGCCATTTATTCTTGACCGTGCAAGTTCATATATCGGTACTCTTATTGATGACCTTGTTACAAAGGGCTGTTCTGACCCGTACAGAATGATGACTTCCCGTAGTGAATACAGACTTTTACTTCGTCAGGATAATGCAGACATCCGACTTACGGACTATGGTTATGAAATCGGACTTATTTCTGAAGAAAGATACGGCAAATTCAAGAAAAAGCTTGACCTTATAAAACAAGAAAGAGAAAGAGTGGAATCTGTTACAATTCCACCGTCTGAAGCCATAAATGAGGTGTTTGTTTCACGTGAAACGGCACCGATGAAAACGGGTATAAGACTGGCAGAGCTTATTAAACGACCTCAGCTTGACTACGAATGTCTTACACCATTCGACAAAACACGACCGGATTTACCGTGGGATGTTTTTGAGCAGGTTGAAATTGACCTTAAATATGAGGGATATATCAAACGTCAACAGGCAAAGGTTGATGAAATGAGAAGACTTGAGGTTAAGAAAATTCCTGCGGATATTGATTATGACGATGTTTATTCACTCCGTCTTGAAGCAAGGGAAAAGCTTAAAAAGGTAAGACCCGAAAGTGTGGGACAGGCTTCCCGTATAAGCGGTGTGTCACCGTCGGATATATCTGTTTTGCTTATTCACTTAAGCAAAAATGAAAGATAGTTAAGCCTCCCTTGTCAAAGGGAGGGGGACCGCGGAACGCGGTGGAGGGATTCTTTATGAATTTTAAACATAATCCCAAATTAACTGAAAATGCAAAGAATCTTCGTAAAAATATGACTAAAGAAGAAAAGCATCTTTGGTATGATTTTTTAAAAGATTATCCAATAAGATTTTTAAGACAAAAGATAATTGATAATTATATTGTTGATTTTTATTGCTCTGCATTAAAGTTAATAATTGAATTAGACGGTTCACAACACTATGATGAAAAAGGAATAGTGAAAAAAGATAAAATAAGAACCGAAAGATTAGAGCAAAGAGATTTAACAATAATTCGCATCCCTAATAATGAAATATGGAATAATTTTGATGGGGTATGTGTATATATTGATAATTATGTAAAAACAAACATAAAGTGAGTGATTTTTGAATCCCTCCACCATCTTCGATGGTCCCCCTCCCTTTGACAAGGGAGGCAGTTTGGTATGAGGTTAATTATGTTAAACAAAAATTTATTTTATGAAACTATTAAACCCTTTGAGATAAATGTTGATGAGGATGCGTTTTCTCGTCTTGACACTTTTGCGGAAATGCTGATTGAAACCAACAAAAGCTTTAATCTTACTGCAATTAAAGAGCCTGACGATGTAACGGTTAAGCATTTTGCAGACTGTTTATCAATTTTTAAATATGTTGATATTCCTGAAAATTCAAAAATTATTGACGTTGGTACAGGAGCAGGATTTCCGGGACTTGTTTTAAAGCTTTACAGACCGGATATACAAATGACCTTTCTTGACAGTACAAGGAAAAGACTTGGTTTCATTGAAAATGTCTTAAACGAATGTGGCATTCAGGGTGATATTCTCCACATGAGAGCAGAAGAAGCAGCACAACTTGCAAAATACAGGGGAAAATATGATTTTGCAACTGCACGTGCTGTGGCAGCACTCCCCGTCCTTTCAGAGTATTGTTTGCCCTTCGTTAAGGTAGGCGGAAGCTTTGTTTCAATGAAATCTGCCGAAAGCAACGAGGAAATCAGTGAAGCGAAAAAAGCTATCAACATTCTTGGCGGTAAAATTGAAGAGGATATTCTGTTTGATTTAGTCGAAAATATGCCCCGAAGAATAATTCGCATAAAAAAAGTTTCGCAAACTCCGACAAAATACCCAAGACCATCTGCACAAATCTCCAAAAAACCATTAAAATAATATCGAAAAACACTTAAATCCCGTCGTTTTTACACGATGGGATTTTCTTTACATTTGTGCCTTTCAGGTGATATTCTTATGTCAAGGACAAGCACTGCGGAGGGTTTATTTATGAAGAAAAACAATCATTACAAGGCAAGAACAGAAAGTAAGATTATTTTAATTCCGCAAAGTGAGATTCTCCCAAATCCAAATCAACCGAGAAAAAGGTTTAATTATGATGAACTTGAAGGTCTTGCACAAAGCATTCGTGCCAACGGTATTTTACAGCCTTTATTGGTAAGAACCAACGAGAACGGCAGATATGAATTGGTTGCAGGAGAAAGAAGACTCCGTGCTGCAAGACTTGTGGGAATGACAAAGGTTCCTTGTGTAGTAAATGAAATTTCAGAAAGTGACTCCGCGGTGTTTGCCATAATTGAAAACCTTCAACGTCAGAACCTTGATTTTTTTGAAGAGGCAGAAGCCTTGGCAATACTTGTAAGTGAATACCGTATGAGTCAGGAGGAACTTTGCAAAAAGCTTGGTAAAGCACAGTCCACCTTGTCAAACAAATTAAGACTTTTAAGGCTCAGCGACGAAATGAGATATAAAATTTCACGGGCAGGACTCAGCGAACGACACGCAAGAGCATTACTTTCCCTTGATGATGAGGTGCAACGAGCAAGAGCATTGTCAATTATTATTGACCGACATCTGACCGTAAACGAAAGTGAAAGTCTGATTGAACAGATGCTACGGAAAAATGAAGCACCGAAAAGACAGATTCTCAAAGGGTTTAAGGATATAAGAATATTCATAAATACCCTTAACAATGCTGTTGACACTATACGCAGAGCGGGAATAGATGCAGATTCCGTAAAAACGGAAACTGACGAGTATGTTGAATACATTGTAAGAATACCCAAGCTGGAAGATAAGCCCTTGGCAAGCAATCAATAATTAATTTGGTAAAACCACTTATATCCCCCGATATTGAGTGTTTTTATAAAAGTGGCGAAAGCCACTCCATATCCTTCTCTTTCACACCCCACATCCACAGCGAAAGGCTCCTCGTAAGAGGGGCCTTTTGCATTACAGGAAAAATTTGTTTCACGTGAAACATTTTATGATGTTAAATGTTGCAAATTTGTAAAAAATATTGATTTGTACTTTTAATTTTAAAAATTATGTGATATACTTATGTAAAATCGGGTATTAGGGTGACAAAAACACCCCTTTTACCACTTCGGAGTGGGATTTTTGGCAAAAGTTGTTTCAATAATTAACCAAAAAGGCGGTGTGGGTAAAACTACAACTGCCGTTAGCCTTGCAGCAGCAGTTGGTGCAAAGGGACATAAAGTTTTACTTGCAGATATTGACCCACAGGGCAATTCCACAAGTGGCTTCGGTATAAATAAAAGAAAAATAGTTCATTCCTCTTATGATATTCTTGTTAAGGACATCAACGCAAATATGGCTGTTGTTACAACAAAATTCAAGAATGTTGACATTATTCCTGCAGATTTGAATCTTGCCGGTGCAGAGGTTGAGCTTATCGCAATTGAAAAAAGAGAAAGTCGTTTAAAGATGGCTGTTGCACAGCTTTGGGACAAGTATGATTACATTTTCTTTGATTGCCCCCCCTCTCTCGGACTTATCACTATCAACGCATTGACCGCGTCGGATACATTTTTAGTGCCTGTGCAATGCGAATTTTATGCGCTTGAGGGACTTGCCCAGCTTATGGCAACAGTCCGTCAGGTAAAAAGGCTTTATAACCCCCATATCGAACTTGAGGGCGTTTTACAGACAATGTATGACGGAAGACTTAACCTCACACAGCAGGTTGTAACGGAAATAAAAAAATTCTTCCCGAATAAAGTCTATAAAACAACAATTCCAAGAAATGTAAGACTTTCAGAAGCACCGTCATTCGGTGAACCAATTATGTATTACGATAAAAATTCCAAGGGTGCAATCGCTTATAACGATTTCGCAGAAGAATTTTTATCCCAGCAGAAACGATGAGGTGAGATGATGGCTAAAAAAGGTGGATTGGGCAGAGGAATGGATGCTCTTTTCCTTGATAACTCGGCAACAGAGAATGAAAACTCCACAATGATGCTCAATATCAATGAGGTTGAGCCAAACAGAAATCAGCCAAGAAAAAACTTTAATGAGAAGGCTTTGGAAGAACTTGCAAAAAGCATTGAGCAGAACGGTATTATTCAGCCAATTCTCGTAAGACCGATGTCGGATGGCAGTTATCAGCTTATTGCGGGTGAACGTCGTTGGCGTGCAGCACGTATGGCAGGGCTTCACGAAGTACCGGTTACTATCCGTGAAATGACTGACGAAGAAGCAAGTGTGTTTGCCCTTATAGAAAATCTCCAAAGAGAAGATTTGAACCCCGTTGAAGAGGCAGAGGGTCTTAAATCCCTTATTGAAACCTACGGATTTACTCAGGAAGAGGCTGCTGACAAGGTTGGAAAATCCCGTACAGCAGTTACAAATACATTGAGATTATTAAAACTCCCCTCACCTGTGTTACAGATGCTTGGTGACGGAAAAATCTCGGCAGGACATGCCCGTGCTTTGTTGGGACTTGATGAAGAAAAAGAAATGCTTCGTATTGCGGAAACAACCGTAGCACAGGATTTATCAGTACGTCAGGTTGAAAAAATGGTTAAATACGCTAATCAGGGTGAAAAACCAAAACCAAAAAAGCGTGACAAAAAAAGAGACAAATACTATGATGAGGTTGAAATAGCCCTTACCAATGTCCTTGGCAGAAGGGTAAAAATCTATTTGTCCCCTAACGGAAACAAAGGAACTCTTGAATTTGAGTTCTTTGGAAAAGAAGATTTAACAAAATTAGCAAAAGAATTGGATAAATAAGGTGAAATAAAATGCTTGATATAAAATTTTTAAGAACTAATCCTGATGTTGTTAAGGAAAACATCAAAAAGAAATTCCAGGATGAGAAGCTCCCCCTTGTTGATAAGGTAATTGAGCTTGATGCTGAATACAGAGCAGTAAAAGGCAGAGGTGACGAACTTCGCGCACTTCGTAATTCCGTAAGTAAGGAAATCGGCGGACTTATGGCTCAGGGCAAGCGTGACGAGGCAGAGGTTGTTAAGCAAAAGGTTAAGGATATGGCTGACGAACTTGCTGCTTTGCAGGTTAAGGAGGGCGAATTAGAGGCAGAAATCAGAAAGATTATGCTTATTATCCCTAACATTATTGATGACAGTGTGCCGATTGGTAAGGACGATAGTGAAAACGTTGAAATTCAGCGTTACGGTGAGCCTGCAACACCTGATTTCGAGGTTCCGTATCACGTTGATATTATGGAAAGCCTTAACGGTATCGACCTTGACAGCGCAAGAAAGACAAGCGGTAACGGTTTCTACTATCTCTGTGGAGATATAGCCCGTCTTCATTCAGCAATTCTCTCTTATGCAAGAGATTTTATGATTGACCGTGGCTTTACTTATTATATTCCGCCGTTTATGATTAGAAGCGACGTTGTAACAGGTGTTATGAGCTTCTCGGAAATGGAAAATATGATGTATAAGATTGAGGGCGAAGACCTTTATCTTATCGGTACAAGCGAACATTCAATGATTGGTAAGTTTATCGACACATTCACTCCTGAAAATGAACTTCCGAAAACACTTACAAGCTACTCCCCTTGTTTCCGTAAAGAGGTTGGTGCTCATGGCATCGAAGAACGCGGTGTTTATAGAATCCATCAGTTTGAGAAACAGGAAATGATTGTTGTTTGTAAGCCTGAGGACAGTATGAAATGGTATGACATACTCTGGCAGAATTCAGTTGATTTCTTCCGTTCACTTGATATTCCGGTAAGAACACTTGAATGTTGTTCAGGTGACCTTGCCGACTTGAAGGTTAAGAGCTGTGACGTAGAGGCTTGGAGTCCGCGTCAGCAGAAATACTTTGAGGTTGGTTCATGCTCAAACCTTGGTGATGCACAGGCAAGACGTCTTGGCATCAGAATTAAGGGTAAGGACGGCAACTATTTCGCACATACACTTAATAATACAGTAGTTGCACCGCCAAGAATGTTGATTGCATTCCTTGAAAACAACCTTAATGCAGACGGCAGTGTTAACATTCCGAAGCCTTTGCAGATGTATATGGGTGGCAAAACAAAGATTGAAAAATAATAGATTTTCTATAGAGAGGGAATTATTATAAAATGAAAGAGAAGTTAATTAAAGCGATAAGTGTTATTCTTGCACTTTCCTTGATTATGTGTCTGTTTGCATCCTGTGGCAACAATGAAGCGGAGTACAACAAAACCCACGAGGTTGAAATGAACACCGAAAAACCAGAGGATGAGGAAAAATATGAAGTTCCTGACGGTGTTAATCCCCTTACGGGCAAGACAGATTTGACAAAAGAGGCGCAGGATACACGCCCTGTGGCGTTTATGATTGCGAATACCCCTGAAGCAGGTGTTCCTTGGGGACTTTCAACAGCGGATTTTGTTATAGAGGGACTGATTTCAGAAGAAAAAATGGGAATGATGTGGGTTTATGGCGACAGCACAAAAATTCCTGATAAAATCGGACCTATAGCCGAGGCGGATGACCATTTTGCAAAGTTTGCGAAAGATATGAATGCTTTTTATGTTTATTGGGGTAACGAATCCGCAGAAAAAACCGATAATATCGACGGTGTTAAGTATCAAAGCACATATTTCTTCTGGGACAACTCAAACAGTGAAAATTATGAGTATCAACGAGCAACCTCAAAAAAACTGATTCAGAGTGCGATTTCACAGTTAGGGTATTCAAAAGCTCTTGAAAGCAGGGACTATGCACCGTACCATGTTGCAGTTGAGGGCGGTAAGCTTCCATATACGAGTTCGGAATTTTCAGGCCCCTGTTCAGCAGTAACTATTGATTTTACTGAAAATTTAGTTTATAATTTCCAATATGATAAAACAAATGGAGTTTATAATAAGCTTATCAATGAAGAAGCGGTTGTTGACGAAAGCGGAAAAGCCAACGGATATAAGAACGTTATTTACATTTTTGTGCCGACGGAGTTTGTAAACGGCAAGGCACAGTGGAAATACGGTGCAGAAGGCCGTGGTTCTTATGTTTCCAATGGTATAGGCCAACGTATTTATTGGAAAATAGACACCGAAACAAAGCGACTTGCTCTCTATGATTTCAATTATAATCCATTGATAGTAAACCCCGGTAATGTATGGTTAGGTGTCGTGCCTGACGGAAATACAGCGGTGGCAGTATAATAAAACATATTAAGGAGAAATAAATATGAGTAAAAAGATTATTGCACTTGCACTTGTTCTTGTTCTTGTAGCAACAGTATTTACAGCTTGTGGCGAAAAGTACAGAGTTGAAAAGATTGCGGGTAACGAGCACGCAGTTATGACTGATGAAGAAGGAAACGTAGTAATTGACCCTGACAAAGGTGTTCAGGCAATCGTTACAGACCGTGACGGCGAAATCGTTACTTATGAGAATAAAGAACCGCAGACATATTGGGTATCAATTCCTAACTATTTCGTAGCAGACGGTGTTTATCATTCTTCAATATATACAATGAAAACAATTGATGGTTGGGATATGTTGGATTCCGGTATTATGGAGAAAAAAGACAGTGAAGGTAAATGCACAATCAAGTGTTCAGCCGTTATTGAAAAGGATTACGAGGAAGCATCTCTTCTTGACTGGCTTGTTCTTCGTGATAAGCGTAACGCAGAAGCAAAGCCTTTGTACGAAGAAAAGGGCTACAAGGTAACAGTTGAAAAGAAGGAAGTAACCGTATCAGGTACAGCAATGGTGCATTATAAAGAGGTTATCTATAATCCTGACGGAAGTCTTGCAAATTACAGTGAAACACTTTACTTCCAGCTCGGTAGCTATGATAAGTACAGCATTCAGTATTCATCTCAGGAAGGCGTAGGCTATAACGATAAATTTGATTTTATCGATTTTGTAGACAACAACTTCGCTATTGTAAAAACTAAATAATGGTATAAATACATAACTAAAGCTATCTGACCTTTGTCAGGTAGCTTTTTTGTTGCCAATATGTCTTTGTCGGGCTTTTTTTGAGATACTTCTCCTCTGCCGGGCAGAAATATTGACCAAATCGGAATGGAAGACAAAAACCCTGCTTTGCAATACCCCAATTTGATTAATTTCACATTTTAACCACATTTTGTCCATATAAAAGTCAGAACTCACAACATCTTGTGTATGTTATTTTTCTATCAAAGTTAATGAACAAAAACAGAAAAAATGTCTATTATTCCCCTCTTTATAGACAATTTGTCCAATAATCAAATTTTGTTAATTATTTATGCATAATGTAAAAATTTTCTTTTGTAGATTTGCACAAATTAACTAAATAATTCTTATAAAAAATGCAAAAAAATGAAAAAATTATGAATTTTTTTAAAATTACTATTGATATCCAAGGAAAAACTTTGTATAATGGGTATAACCATAGGAATGGTGTAATGGGGCGAAGTGTCTAATTTTTTAGAAATTGACATTTTTTGCACCAGAGAAGATACACATCCTAAGGTAATAACTCGGGTGTGTATCATCAGTCTTCCGCCGGCTTTCTTTTGGTGTAAATTAAGCGGAAGCGGTGTGAAGGCGGTCCGGGTAGTTAGAGCGCTTTTGTCGAACTCTGCCGAATGCAGGATGTAGTTGCACGGCATGGTCAGAGAGTGAGTGATTGATGCTCTCTTATCGCCTCTCCCGTGGCGATGTAAAAAAGTTATGGGGAACTATTATTGCATATATAATATGTATGCAAAATTTAATAGGAGGAAAAAATTATGAACAAAATGAAAAAACTCTTGAGCGTTGTTCTTGCAGTTGTGCTTGCTCTTTCAGCCCTTTCAATGATGGGTTCTGCAGCAAAGACAGCTTACAAGTCAGTTGATGAGTTGAAAGCACTTGATGCTTACTCACCATACGGTCAGGTTACAAGACTTTCTCTTGAAGAAAGAACCTCAATCGTATTTGACGCTCTTGACAACTTACTTCCAACATTGAATATCAATATGGGTGAAGTTTTCAACGTTCTTGGTCTTTCAGTTACAATTGACTTGACAAGCATTGACAGACTTTGTTACTCATTTGATACAATTAAGGACACATTTGAGAGTGGACTTGCTTCTTTTGCAATGCTAATCGTTGACCTTGGTATTCTTGAATCTCTTGAAACAGGCAAGTGGACAACAGGTATGACTCGTGACGGCACAGCTCAGTTCACAATCCTTTCAACACTTCTCGCTTTCTTGAGCGACAACACAACTCTCGTTGGTAAGGTATTTACAGACGGTCTTGACCTTGGTCTTGTAAGCCTTGGCGACATGTCAAAAATCGAAGACATTATCATGAACCTTCCTGGTATGATTAAGGGTCTTGTTTATCCTAAGATTGAAAGATGGGATGACAACCTTGCAGTTATCAAGGAGCTTGATGCTAGTATTGCAGGCACAAGCCAGGATTACACTTCAGTTGAAGCAGTTGCAAACTGGAGAGTTAAGAAGCTCTTCTCAGACAACATGTCAATCACAACTGTTAAGTATGACGTTAACGGTAATATGACATCTGAGCATGAAGGTATGCCTATCTATACAGCACTTCCCGGCACACCAACAGATGCAAGCCCAAGATGCTACTATCATGTAACTGGTACAACACCTGGTTCTGTTATGACAGTTTATCACATTGTTGATGCTAAAGAAGCTGAAGACCTTGCAAAAGACAACGATGCTTCAAACAACGTTGCAGCATACAACTACTTCAAAGAAGAACAGACATACGTAATGTCTCAGGAAGTTGAAGGTAGCTCAACATACGTTTGGAAAGCAACAGACGAGTGGGGTAACACTTGGTCAATGAAGTGGTACAATGACGACTCACGTTTCCTTGAAGGCTTCAACGGCGATATGTTCGACCTTAGAGAAGATAGCCTTGCTGAGATTCTCTACACATTCGTTCCATACGTATTCAGAAATATGGCTCCTGTTGTTCTCAACGGTTCAGTTAAATGGGCTCTTTCAAAGTTCTTAGGAGTTCAGTGGACTTACGTTGGTGAAGTTGGCGACGACGCAATTGCAGAACTTCCAGATGCATCAAATGCATTCTTCACACAGGAACAGGGCGAATACCTTTGGGAGTGGTCAGATTACCAGGTAATCAATGGTAACCACTACTATCGTTTTGAAGACCAGATTTGGGCTTCAAGCCTTGACAACGTAAACAACTATTTCGATATCGTTAACTGGGATTATGAGGTTACAGAAGACTTCATGGATGAATTCGTTCCTACAAACGGCGGTTCAACAAGTGATACTCTCCTTATGAACCTTAACGACTTCCTTATCAAGGTTGCTAACACAGCTCTTAAACCATCAGCAGAAACAGATGATACAAGAACAGATCACACAGCAACATGGACACGTCCTACATTCACAGCAGGCGGCAACGAAAACCTTGTTGCAAACATTAAGGCTCTTGCTCAGGCAGTTGTTGGTCTTGCACCACAGCACATCTTTGGTGATGACTATGCAACTAACGAAAGATGCTATGTAGAGCTTATGCTTGTTGAAGACAACGACGATACAGTTCTTACAGGTATCGCAGCTCAGCTTGTAGATATGCTTATGCCTTCAATGACACTTCCTGGCAAATCAGCTATCATGACTTCAGGCGCTAAAGTTGGTGCTATCCTTGCAGCAGTTATCCGTGAATTTGCAATCAGCCTTGTTCCTGAGTACAACTTCGATGCTCTTATTTATAAGACATACGAAAACGGAACAAAGACATTCGTAACACCTGCAGCAGACGGTCTTGTAACAGCAGGTTCAACAGAAGCTGATTATTGGCTTGATGCTATCCTTACAATGGGTGTCAACGTAGGCTTCGAATATCTTCGTGCATTTGCTGATATGGGCGAAGGCTCAACTCAGTGGAACTCATTCGTAGCATACTCAGGCTACGGTGAAACCGGTAAGACATACACAGCAGGCACAACTCAGGCAGCTCTTAATGCTGAATGGGAAGGCATGCTTGACTATCTCCTTGACTGGGGACTTTCAACTGATGTTGAATGGGCTTGGGCAATGGGTAACCTTGTTAATGTTGACGGTGAAATTAACCTTGCAACAGCTCAGGACCCATGGAAGAAGCTTGACTCAGTTCTTAACAACCTTCTTCCAGTTGACGAAATCCTCAACGTAACAGCAACAGATTGCGAAACAGAGCTTGAACAGTTGCTTCGTTACAACCTTATCCTTGCTATCGTTAACCTTGAATGGGAAAAACTTGCAGATATGCTTATCGTTCCTGACGGTTTCGTAAGAAGTACTAACGTTCTCGACCAGCTTGCAACTAAGCTTAAGGGTATTGTTAACTACGTATTCCAGAAGGTTGGTAACTCAAACGATAACTTTGCACTTATTCCATCAGCTATCACTGACTTCGATACACTTGCAAATCAGTCTAACCTTGTTACAATGGTTAAGAACCTTGTTGGTGCTCTCTACAATGCCGGTGTAACAGACGGCGGTTGCAGAACTCTCCTTCCATTCTTGAACTTCCTTCTTGGTTGGAAGACAGACCCACAGGAAATTAAGGACCCAGAAATCTGGACATCATTCCGTGACGGTAATGACTACGCATTCCAGTGGACAGGTCAGAGTGGTTATCCAGCAATTGACGCTGAATCAACAAAGATTGTTATTCTTAACAACTCTGCAGGTATGCTTGAAACTCACAGAAATTCTGACGTGACAGACTACGCATACGACATCAACATCAGAAGCGTTACTTCTGACGCAACTGTTAATACACTTACATTCACTTACGACGACGTTGTTTCACCTTACGAACAGGTTTACATTAAGATTGGCGGTACTTATAAGGGTGAAGAAGCTGTAACAGTTACTATCGAATACGACTACGTTGGTAAAGACGGTCAGCCTGTTGGCGGTACACAGTACACATCAGTTTCATTCCTTGTTTCTAACCTTTACGAAGACTCTAACCTTTCATCATGTCATGCAGAAGACCATGACAAGGACTACACAGGTATTACAGACGTTAAGGGTTATGTATTCACAGAGGACCTTTTCACAACAGTAACTGAATACACAGCTGAAATTCACTATGTTTCAGCTACAGCCTCAAACCCTGACAAATCTTTCGTAGGTGCTCAGGCTGAAGGTTCAGAAATGGACTGTAACGGTAACGCAACAAAGACTGGTGACGTTCCAACAGCTCCTGCTTCAAATTACTTTGAGCAGATTACAGCTACTAAGTCAGCTCCTGGTGAATGGGCATCAACACTTTCTAAGAATGGCACATCATCTACAAGAGCTCACCTTTTCAAAGCAAAGAGTGGCGTAACAGCAGATACACAGTTTGCTTATGGCGCTTATGACCTTGGTGGTATGGGTATCAAGTACGGTTCAGATACTAAGGTTGTTTATGTTGACTTCATTTACTACAATGACTACAACATTTATGATATCTACACAGAAAACAAGGGCAACGGTTACACAGCTCATGACGGCGTTGACGCTGCTACTTGGGAGGCATACCGTGTAGCATGGAACAATATCGTTAAACTTGCTACATACCCAATGATGACAACAGCTCGTAACCCAGCTAACTGGGAAGGCATAACAGCTGCTGGTACTGCTGCAAACGATTACGTTTCAGCTATCATGCCACAGATTGAGCCAGCTATCGCAGCATTCGAAGAAGCTAAGGAAGCTTACGAAACAGCTCTTGCAGATGCTCAGGCATCAGGTTCAGCTGAATCAAAACTTCCGTTATCTGTTCAGGCCCTTGAAGCAGCACTTGCAGAAGACGATAACGACGGCGAGAAGGAAATCAACTTCCGTGACTACGACTTCTATGAGTACTTCAACTATGCTGACCTCAGAACTGCACACAGAAACTTCGTTAAGACATACTATGCTCCGGAAGTTATGGACAGATACTTCATCATGGGTTCAGGTATCCGTGAAGCAGAACTTGATAATGTTATCGACGCTGAAGAGAATGAATTTATCGCAGCAGGTATCGCAGCATCAAGACAGGAAAACAAAGAAGAAGACATCGCAGCTTCTCAGGCAGCACATGACGAATGGAAGATGCCGGTTAACTCTGACCTTCTTGTAGACGATATGACAGCACGTCTTCGTTACTACAGACAGTTTGTTAACGATTCAGTTAAGGAAGACGTTGCAACAATGAACGTTTACCTTGACAAGGAAATCATGTTTGTAGAAGCTCAGGACCTTAATGCAGCTGATTACACAGCAGATTCATGGGCTAACTATGCAGATGCTCTTGCTAAGGCAAAGGCAATTCTTGCAGGCGAAGAAACATATGATGGTGAACCAACATATGCAACATTCGTTTCATCTTCATTCGACGCTAAGTACAACCTTATGGTTGCTTACAAGAACCTTCTTGCAAAAGAAAATTCACTTATCGAAGCAGGTGGTACAGCAGCTCTTGAGGCTAACCGTGACACTGCTGACGAAATCTTCGCTTCTCTTGCAGCTGGCGACGGCGCATGGGTAGTTAAGGAAGATGTAGAAGCTGAAACAGCTTACGCACAGCTTATCTCTGCTCTTGGTTACTACTATGTAGGTGAAGACGGTGTTACATACAACCTCTATGCTGATTCAGCACTTGAGTACATTGATAACGACCGTCCAAACAGACAGTCTAACCAGGCTAAGGTTGATACAGCTAACGCTAACCTCGAAGCAGCTATCGCAAACTTCGAAGCAGCAGTTACAGAAGTACCGGAACTCATTCTTAATGAATACGGTTCAGAAATGGGTGCACTCGCAGTTCAGACAGATATGTTTGATGATTTTGTAGGTGTAATCTTTGGTATTGATACATACAATGGTGAAATGATTATTGATTACTTTGAAACACCA
>JAZSFK010000034.1:0-16656 GCA_045532175.1 Candidatus Fimenecus sp.
CCAACTGAACTACCGGGCCATTTGGTGGGAACAACAGGGCTCGAACCTGTGACCCTCTGCTTGTAAGGCAGATGCTCTCCCAGCTGAGCTATGCTCCCACATTTTTGCTGCTGTTTTCAGCGGCTCGTATAATTTAACACATCTAAAATGATTTGTCAACACTTTTTTTAAACTTTTTTTAATTTTTTCGAAAAATTTTTCAGCAGATACTAATATATCTTTTTTAACTCGTTTTCCCGCAGGAATGACACAGAAAATCGGATTTATTATGGTTTTATCCAATGAATTTTGCTGAAATCAAAAATCATAAGGATTTATCCTGCTTTACGGCTCTAAAAAAATATTGAAAAACAGAGAATTTTTTTGATTTTTCTATTTATTATTTTTATGAAATAGTGTAAAATATTAAGGATAATGGGAATTTATATATAATTGTATTACTTATGAGGTAAAATTATGTTTGTAGATATTGCGAAAATCAAAATAAAAGCCGGTGACGGTGGTAACGGTGCCGTTGCTTTTCACCGTGAAAAATACATCAACGCAGGTGGCCCTGACGGTGGTGACGGTGGCAGAGGTGGCAACATCATTTTTAAGGTTGACGATAACCTTTCCACACTTGCCGATTTCCGTTACAAGAGAAAATACAAGGCAGAAGCAGGTGCTAACGGTAGTGGTGGTAAACGCAGTGGCAGAAAAGGTCAGGACCTTATTATTAAAGTGCCACGCGGCACTATCATCCGTGAGGTTGAGAGTGGAGTAATTATGGCAGATATGTCAACCGACGACGAATTTATAGGTGCAAAAGGCGGTCGTGGCGGTTGGGGTAACTCACACTTTGCAACATCCACTCGTCAAACTCCTAAATTTGCTAAAAACGGTGCACCGGGTGAAGAATGGGAAGTCAGCCTTGAACTTAAACTTATTGCGGACGTTGGACTTTTAGGTTTTCCTAATGTTGGTAAATCTTCATTTATATCCGTTGTGAGTCAGGCAAAACCACTTGTTGGTGACTATCATTTCACAACAATCATCCCTGTTTTGGGTGTTGTTTCAATGGGCCCTGAAAAGAGTTTTGTTATGGCGGACATCCCCGGTCTTATTGAAGGTGCGGCAGAAGGAATAGGCTTGGGTCACGAGTTTTTGCGTCACGTTGAACGTTGCAGAATGCTAGTTCATATTGTTGACGTTGCAGGTAGTGAAGGCAGAAACCCAATTGAAGACTTTGAAGCTATCAATGCTGAATTGGAGAAATTCAATCCTGAACTTGCAAAATGTCCACAGATTGTTGCAGGTAACAAAATCGACCTTGCAACCGACGAGCAATTAGCAGGATTCAGAGAATACATCGAAAACAAGGGTTACGAATATTTTGAAATTTGTGCTCCTATCAGACATAATACACAAGAACTTATAAACGCAGTTGCTCGTATGCTTGACACACTTCCACCTGTTAAGCAGTATGAAACTGAAGAAATCCCAATGGAGGTTATTGCTAAAAAGAGTAACGACGGATTTACAGTTACTGTTGAAGACGGAGTTTACATTGTTGAGGCAGACTGGATTTACAGAATTCTTTGCAAAACTGACCTTGACGACTATGAGTCACTCCAATATTTCCAGAGAGTTATTCAGGAAAGAGGAGTTATTCAAGCACTTATTGATAAAGGTATTCAGGAGGGTGACACAGTCAGTATCTATGATTTAGAATTTGACTATGTTCCATAAACTATGAGATTATACGATAAAGATTTAAAAGTGGACACTTTAAGTCCATTGACTCTTGCTTTTACGGGTGATGCTGTATTCTCCCTTTTCATCCGTGAAAAACTTGTTTGTGAAGCCAACCGTCCCGTTGGCGAGTTACATAAGCTTTCGGTTCAGTCCGTCAAGGCATCGGCTCAGGCAGAGGCTATGAGAAAAATTATGCCTTTGCTTACGGAAAAGGAAACGGATGTGTTCAAACGTGGCAGAAATGCTCACACGTCCCACACACCAAAGAACCAAAGCGGATGTGACTATCATTACGCTACGGGATTTGAAACGCTTTTAGGATATCTCTACTTAAACGATGAAAGCGAAAGACTTAATTTCCTGCTTAATGAGGTCATCAACAGTTTTGGAGATGACAAAGGTGAAGATAAGCCTGAATGATTTAAAAGAATTTCTGTTCGATACTTGCATTTTTATATTTGGTGGTATAGGAATGAGCGTTGCCGTTAACTGCTTTTTAGCAAAAAATGGTATTCTCTACGGTGGTTTTTCAGGGATTGCGACAATTCTCAACTACCTTTTTGACATTCCAATTGGTACTGCTATTTTTGTAATGAACATTCCCCTTTTTCTTATTGCATTAAAAAAACTTGGTGGAAAGTTCATAAAACGAACTATCTGGGCAACTTTTGTTACATCAATCATAATTGATTCAGGTTTCTTTTTGCCCGTTTATTCAAATGATTTGCTTTTGTCCTCTGTTATAGGTGGGGCATTGGTAGGTGTTTCGCTTGGAATAATCTTTGTTCGAAATGCCACAACGGGTGGAATTGACATTATTGCAAAGTTAATTCAGATAAATCATCCCCATTTTTCTTTCGGAAAAAGTGTTCTTATTTTTGACGGTTTTGTCATTTTGCTTGGCGGAATCGTCTACCGAAATATTGATGCTATGCTTTATGCAGCGGTTGTAACCTTTGTCAGCGCGCAAGTCCTTGACTATGTTATTTACGGTATCAGCCGTGGTGCTACAATTATGGTTATAACGGAAAAAGGTGACGAAATCCGTCACATGATTTTAAATGACTTTAATCGTGGTGTTACGGTGCTTAAAGGACAGGGTGGTTATTCAAAACAGGACAAGGATGTTCTTCTTTGTGCTTGTTATGACAACCAGACGCAAAAATTTATCAAGAAAATAAAATCTGCCGACGAAAATGCATTTTTCATTGTGACACAGTCAAAGCAGATTCTCGGCAACGGATTTAAAAATAGTATTTAATTCATTTTATGAGGTAATATATGGCTAAGAAAGAAAACATCAGAAATTTTTCAATTATCGCTCATATCGACCATGGTAAGAGTACTCTTGCAGACAGATTGCTTGAAGTTACCGAAACTGTTGCAAAACGTGATATGACCGAACAATTACTTGATAATATGGACTTGGAGCGTGAACGTGGTATCACAATCAAGGCTCATGCCGTTAAACTTGACTACAAGGCAAAAGACGGCAACACATACGAACTCAACCTTATTGACACTCCCGGTCACGTGGACTTTAACTATGAGGTTTCACGTTCACTTGCTGCTTGTGAGGGAGCTGTGCTTATTATTGACGCATCCCAAGGTGTTGAGGCACAGACACTTGCTAATACATATTTAGCACTTGACCACGACCTTGAATTAGTACCTGTTATCAATAAAATTGACCTCCCTGCCGCTGACCCTGACCGAGTTGCAAACGAAGTTGAAGAGGTTATCGGTCTTCCTTGCGATGAAGCTCCAAGAGTATCCGCGAAAACAGGTCAGAATATTGAACAGGTTCTTGAAAGCATTGTATCCCTTGTTCCGCCACCTGAAAATCACGACGACAAACCCTTACGTGCACTTGTTTTCGACTCTGTTTACGACAGTTACAAGGGTGTTATCGTATATGTGCGTGTTATGGACGGTAAAATCAAGCCCGGTGACACAATGCGAATGATGGCAACAGGTGCAGAGTTCAATGTTGTTGAAGTTGGATATATGCGTCCAAATGCTATGGAACCACAAAAGGAACTCACATCGGGTGAGGTTGGATATATTACTGCATCAATTAAAACTGTCAGCGATGCTCGTGTTGGTGATACGGTTACTACCGCTGAAAACCCTGCAACAGAACCACTTGCAGGTTACAGAAAAGTTAACCCAATGGTTTTCTGTGGCGTTTACCCTGCCGACGGTGCTGACTATGAAAATCTTCGTGAAGCACTTGAAAAATTGCAGTTAAATGATGCTGCACTCTCATTTGAGCCTGAAACATCGGGTGCTTTGGGATTCGGTTTCCGTTGTGGTTTCTTAGGGTTATTACACCTTGAAATCATTCAGGAGAGACTTGAAAGAGAATATAACCTTGACCTTGTTACAACAATTCCAAGCGTTATTTATAAGGTTCACCTTACAAACGGTGAGGTTATTGAAATCGACAACCCAAGCCATTACCCTGACCCTGCAGTAATTGACTACTGCGAAGAGCCAACAGTTGAGGCACATATATATGCTCCGCCTGAATATATCGGTTCAATTATGAATCTTTGTCAGGACAGACGTGGCGTTTATGTAAATACTACTCACTTGGCTTCCGACCGTGTTGATTTGCACTACATCTTACCACTTAACGAAATTATCTACGATTTCTTCGACGTTCTTAAGTCACGTACTCGTGGTTATGCATCATTTGACTATGAAATGAGTGATTATCAACGTTCAAGCATCATTAAACTTGATGTTCTTCTCAACGGTGATATTATCGATGCACTTTCATTTATGATTCACTCTGAAAAGGCTTATGCAAAGGCTCGCAGAATTGCAGAGAAACTCAAAGATAATATTCCGCGCCAGATGTTTGAAATTCCGATTCAGATGGCTATTGGTGGCAAGGTTATTGCCCGCGAAACCGTTAAGGCTATGCGAAAAGACGTTCTTGCAAAATGCTATGGCGGTGACATTACACGTAAAAAGAAATTGCTTGAAAAACAGAAGGAAGGTAAAAAGCGCATGCGTCACTTCGGTACGGTTGAAGTACCGCAAGAGGCATTTATGGCTGTGCTTAAGCTTGATGATGAATAAAGAAATTTTTGAAAGACTCGCAGAATTAGAAATAGAATACAAAAAAATTGAGCATCCTGCTGCATTCACAATGGAGGAAATCGACGAATACCACCTAACGGAAAACGGACATATTCCGAAAAACCTTGTTCTTCGTGATGTTAAGGGCACAAGAAATATGCTTGTCGTTCTCCACGGGGACAAAAGAGCAAATCTGCAGTTAATCCGTGCGGAAATCGACTCAACAAAACTGAGCTTTGCTTCTGACGAGAGATTGGACAGATATTTAAAGGTTGAAAAAGGCTCTGTTTCCCCCTTTGGTATAATTTACGATACGGAAAAGGAGCTTGAAATCTACTTTGACGCAGATTTAAAGAAAGAGGAAATTGTTGGTTGCCATCCAAATGACAATACAGCAACAGTATTCTTAAAATTCGACGACCTTATTAAGTACGTAAAATCCTGTGGTCATACAATCACTTACATAAAAGTATGAAAAACATAGGACTTTATTTACATATCCCTTTTTGCAAATCAAAATGTCCCTACTGTGATTTTTACTCCTTTTCGGGCAAAGACACGGAGAAAGATGAGTATACAAAAGTTTTAAGAAACAGACTTTCATCAGGTATTTCCACTTTGCAATGTAAAGGTGATACGCTTTACATTGGCGGTGGTACTCCGTCAGTTTTAGGTGCAGAAAATCTTAAAGTTCTTGTTGATACCTGTAATTCGGGCTTTTTAACAAATGATGCTGAAATTACTGTTGAATGTAATCCACACGGACTTAATAAAGACTTTTTCAAGGTTTTATTTGATTGCGGTGTTAACAGAATTTCCTTGGGACTTCAATCTGCCGTTGATAGTGAAAGGCGAATCTTAGGCAGATTAAGTGACAGAAATCAAGTTGAAAATGCCGTTAAAATGGCACAAAGAGTTGGTTTTGGGAATATTACTCTCGATGTTATGTTGGGTGTGCCTAATCAAACAGAAAAAAGTCTTAATGAAACTCTTGATTTCTGTATTTCTCTCGGTGTTCCGCACATCAGTGCATATATGCTGAAACTTGAAGAAAACACTCATTTTTATAAAAATCAGGATAAATATAATTTCCCCGACGATGATTTGACTGCTGACTTATACTTGCAAATGTGCGAAACACTTGAAAGTAACGGAATAATGCAATATGAGATTTCAAATTTCTCAAAAAAGGGATTTGAAAGCCGTCATAATCTCAAATATTGGCATTGTGAGGAATATTTAGGTCTTGGGCCATCGGCACATTCGTTTTTAGATGGCAGGAGATTTTATTACGACCGAGATTTTAATGGTTTTATGAATGGCAACTCCCCTATCGATGATGGTTTTGGTGGAGATTTCACAGAATATGCAATGCTGAATTTACGACTTGTTGAAGGATTAAGCGAAGAAAAAGTTTTCAATCGTTTCGGTCATAGTATTCCAAAGGAAATGCACGAAAAATCAAGGATTTTCATTGATAACGGGTATATGAATTATAATGAAAACGGTATAAAATTAACCCGAAATGGTTTTTTGATGTCAAATACAATTTTGGCAGAAATATTATAGGAGGATGAATTTATGAATTTCTTTTACAAAATTATTGCGGTGATAATGGCTGTATTTGTATACTTCCCAACAGGAATTATTGCAGATTATTCACCAAAAAACGAAAGCCCTGAATTGGTGTTTTCCGTGCTTTCAGACGTACATATGGAAGGTAACAACTCAGAGAGATTTAATCTTTTCGGCGAGGGTATTCGTGATGTAAATGCCGCTACAAGAAATGATGCACTTATCTTTTTAGGTGACAACACAATGAACGGTCAGGCTATCGAGAACCTTATGTTCTACGGTCTTCTTGACAGATTTAACTCTATTGACAATGTTCTCATGGTATCAGGCAACCACGACCTTTGCCCTAACGAAAACAATGGTGAGGACGCAGGTGTGGATTACACTGCTTTGGCAAGTCGTTTTATGAGCTTTAACAATATGTTCCTCGATAATCAAATTGACAATGTTTATTACAGTCGAGAAATCAATGGTTACAAATTCATTGTTTTAGGCTCTGAGGCTGACGCAGGAGTTATGGAATATCTTTCCATTGAACAGCTCAACTGGCTCAAGGCTGAATTAGAATCAGCAGAAGAAAGCGGAAAGCCTGTTTTCATCTTCAACCACTACCCTCTCAGCCACACTTGGCCTTTAGTATGGCCCGAAGGTCACGTTGGCCTTGAAAGTGAATTGCTCCATATTCTTATGAGAAGCAGTAAAAATCAGATTGTTTATTTCTCGGGTCACCTTCATATGGGACTTTATGACAACGAGGTTTCAAGCATTAAGGAAGGTAACGTAACATATATCAGTGTTCCTGCATTTGGCGCGGATAACAATGTTGGTGATGCAGACATTCAGGACAAGGGTATGGGACTTTATGTTGAAGTTTATGAAGATGAAATTCTTGTTCGTATGAAAAATTATGCAGACCACGAATGGATGGAAATCGAATATACAATTGACATTAAATAATCGGGTTTGACAATGTATTTTTCTTGTGATAAAATACACAATTGTGCATTACACATATTATAAGATGAAACGAGGTGGACGGATTGCCTATTAAAATTGATGACCAATTACCTGCAAGACATAATCTTGAATTGGAGAATATTTTCGTTATGACAGAGCAAAGAGCGAATATTCAGGATATTCGTCCGCTTAAGATTATTCTTCTTAACTTGATGCCTACAAAAATCGAAACTGAAACACAGATTTTAAGACTTTTAAGTAACTCACCTTTACAGGTTGAGATTGAGCTTTTGCAGGTGGCTTCCCACGAAAGCAAGAACACAAGCAAAGAGCATATGCTTAAGTTTTACAAGACCTTTGACGACATCAAGGACCAGAAATTTGACGGTATGATTGTCACAGGTGCTCCTGTTGAGATGTTGCCCTTTGAAGAGGTTGACTATTGGGAAGAACTTTGTAAAATTTTTGACTGGGCAAAGAGCCACGTTTATTCTTCATTCCACATTTGTTGGGGTGCACAGGCGGCACTTTATTACCACTACGGTATTCCAAAGTACAAATTGCCTGAAAAGATGTTTGGCATTTTCCCACACAAGCCACTTGATATGTATCATCCTCTTCTTCGCGGTTTTAGTGACCTTTTCTATGTGCCACATTCAAGACACACAGAGACCAAAAAAGAGGATATTGCACTTGTAAAAGACTTGCAGATTCTCTCATATTCTGAGATTTCAGGTGTTCACATTGTAGCTGATATGGAATGCAGAAATTTCTATTGCACAGGTCACAGCGAATATGACAGCGACACATTGGCTCGTGAATATTTCAGAGATTTACATAAGGGCTTGGATATTAAAATCCCATACAACTATTTCCCAAATGATGATACACGACTTACTCCGCCACTTACTTGGCGAGGTGCAGGAAGTTTATTGTTCCAAAATTGGCTTAACTACTTTGTGTATCAACGCACACCTTATGACGTTAATGAGATTAAATAAAAAATACCGGACAGATGATTTCTGTTCGGTATTTTTATTATACTGCCGTATGTTATTTTATCTCTTGAACAAGAGAGACTTATCCGCAGAAGAGCGGTGCTTAAACTCGCAATTAATTTACATTTTTATTGTCACATCTTCCTGTGCAGGAGTCACAGGAGGAGTAACAGGAGTTACAGGGTTAACAGGATTGTTATTCGGCACATAAGCGTTAGCGCGGAATTGAGGCTGTACAGGAGCATTTTGCTGGGGCTGTACAGGTGGCTGAGGCTGTACGGGCGGCTGATTGAAGCTGTTAGCATATTGTGGATTTACGGGAACATAATTTCCGCCCTGTGGGAACGGAGGAGGCACCATTTTGCGTCTGCCCTGAGACACGAGAATGTCTGTATTGTCAATCAACTGACCGAGTCCGTAAAGTGCCAATGTACCGAGCCATGAGAACAATGAGCCGATTGCTGCAAGAACTATACCGCCAAAGAATCCTAAAAATGCGAAATCGTCGTCCAATTCAATTATAGCGATAGCTACCGATATACCTGACAAGCAAGAGCCGATAATACCTAACCAGCAAATAACCTTTGCCAAAGTTTTAATCTTACTTCCTATATTTTCAAACATAATTTAACCACCTTTTTTTGTTATAAAATAATTATAATCGCAATTTAGTCCTCATTTGTTATCTGTCGGATGTCTTTTCCCATAAATTCCACAAGGGTATATGAGCCTATTATTCTTGAAACAATGCTTTCGGGATAGCGCTGTTTAAGTTCATTTATATTGAGGTTTGAACTGATTATTGTGGGTACTCCTCGGGCAATTCTGCTGTTAAGAATATTATAAATGGCAGAAATTGTAAAGGAAGTTGAAAACTCCGCACCAAGGTCATCGATAATCAGCAAATCTGCATCTGTAAGCAGGCTTTCCGTATCCGTTTGTGCTTCGGTTTTTCCGAATTTTTCTTTTTCCATTTTGTTAATGAGTGTAATTACGGAGCCGTAAACCACATTGTAACCCTTTTTGATTGCCTCATTTGCAATTGCAAGGGAAAGATGGGTTTTTCCCAGTCCTGTTCTTCCGTAAAAGTAAAGTGATGGTGAATCAGTACTGAAATTTTCCCCATATCTTCTGCAATTATCAAGGACAAATGTCATCTCTGTACGTGGATTTTCGCCCTTATTGTCCGTCAACGGATAATAGTCAAGACAAAAATCCTCAAAGCTTGAAAGCTCAAGAGGTGTTGAACGGTTAAGCTCCTTTGTTGCATATTGCTTCAAAATATCAAGGTAGCAGCTGCAAAATTCCGAACCGTGGGAAATATGCCTTTCTGTATCGTAATCCTCGCAGATACCTGTGTCCTCACATTTTTGGCAGGTATATTTTACATCAAGATAATCCTCGGGAAGATTCAGAGCCTTTAGGAGATTTGTTCTTTCAACCCGAAGCGTTTTATTCTTTTCACGAATTTTCGCAAGTTCCTTTTCAGCCTTTTCCTTTGGCATAGAAAATGCTTTTATTGTTTCGTAGCCTGTTTTTGCAAGCTCTGATTCAATAAACTGAAATTCGGGGTATTTGAAGGTCAGTTCATTTTTTCGTTGTGCCGCAGTATTCTCGGCATCGTTTTTTCTTCTTTTTATTTCTGCACGTGCTTTTTCGTGCATTTCCTTTGAATAAGCCAACCTTTAAGCCCCCTTACCGTTTCTTTTTTTCTTTATTTCGCCAAAATTCTTTCGATTAAGCTTTGCTTGTCTTTCGGCTTTTTCTACATCAAAGGATGTTTCTTTTTCTTTATTTTCTTTTTGCGTTTTACTTTGGAATTTCTTTGTACCCTTTTCAATGTCCTCAAGGCTATTCATACCCTGTTTATGCCAATTTTTGATTGTACCGTTCATGTGGGATATATTGTTCCAGACAAGTCTGCCTGTCTGCTTTTCTGCTTTCATTATATCAAAAGCTTTTTTGATTTCAGAATATCCGTAACCCCAGCGAAGCCACTGACAGAAAATCTCCAAAACTGCAAATGTAGGTGCAGAGGTGTCGTTGTTTGTCCCTTCCGCCAACTGACGGAAAAGGTTAAGTGCTTTTTCAGTTTCCTGTATGTAATCGTCGGCGGATTGCATATCGGTAACACCGTTTTCTGCCCAATATTTTGCAATTTTGAGAATATCGTTCTGACTTGTGTTGTCAATACTCCTTGCAAAGTACAAAAGGCAGTTTGCAACATCGGGAGTAATTCCGTAGCGATTGACAACGGAATAGATTGTGCATTGCATACTGTAACCGAGTGTTCTGCCTAAAATTTCCTGTGCCTCATTGAAAAGACGCTTCATCGAGCCATTCTTTCTGAGAATTTTTTCAATTTCCTCCTGCGTGGGGTTTGTAAACTGAACCTCAGGCAGAGGTAACGGTGCTTTTTCTGTTGTTTGCAACTGTTTCTCGGTTTTTACTACTCTTTCCGATTGTGAAGCCTTTAAAATTCCATTTTCAGTCCAATATTCAACACATTCCTTAACTGTACCGAGAGAAAGATTTGTGATTTTTGTGATTTCCTCCGCTGTGATTTGCGGATTTCTGAAAATGCAGATAATAACCTTTAACTGTTCGCCACTTGCGAATTTAAGTCCCTTGTCGGCAATTTCCGTAGGCAGCGAAAACATTGACGAATAGACCTTCGGTGAAATTTCAAACATATCTTCCCCTCCTTTTTACAGATTTCGTGTCATATTGTGGAGAAATAGTATAACACAGAAATTATATTTTTGCAATCACAAGATATAGTGGGTATGTCACAACACACGCGGAATTGAGTTTAATAAAAGACTCTTAAAATAATAAAATATTTGTTTTACTTTTATTCCGTTTGTGGTATTATGTTGATAGTGTTTAGGTTTTAAACAGGGAGGGGCTTACAATGTTTGAAAATAAAATCCACGTTGCTTACGGTTTTCACGTCAATTGTTATCACTCTTACCGTGGAGACACCAACGATAATTTAGGTTTCGGGTCGGATATAAGAATTATAAGAAAAACCCTTGATACTCTTACTGAATTCAATGAGCAAGGTATTCCTGTAAAGGGTACCTGGGACACAGAAAACTTTTTCTCTTTGCAGAAAATTCTGCCCGAATATGCACCTGACATCATCGAAAAAATGAAGGAAAGAGTAGAGAAATACGGTGACGAAAACATCATAATGAGTTATAATAATGGTGCTTTGTCTGCTATGACAGAAGATGAATTCTGCGAAAGTATTAACCTTGCTATTACTAACCCTGACGGTAGCGGACTTGAAGATATTTTCGGCACTTGCGAGAAAATTGTCCGTCCGCAGGAGGTTATGTTCACTCCGTCACAAGTTAGTTTATACAATAAACTAGGCATTAAGGCACTTTGCCTTTATTATAGTTGTGTGCCTTTTGATGCGTTCAGGACAATTATTCCAAGACTTTCCGATGAAGAAGCATTCAATCCACTCACCTACACCTATAACGGCGAAAGTATGACAATTATCCCTACATATTCAAACTCCGACGTTTGTGATGCAGGTTGTCTTCGTGCCTGGGTTAAGGATTTACGTAAAAAACAGGAAAGTGGCGAAATCAACAACGACCTTTTCTTGTTTATAAATATGGACGCTGATGCCATATTCTGGGAAACAATTGATATGGGCAAGATGACGGGTAAAATCGCAAATACTGACGGTATTCACGGTCTTGTTTCTGAAATCGCAGATTTACCTTACATTGTTTTTGACACACCCGGCGGATATATTAAAAATCACAAGCCTATCGGGAAAATCGAGTTTACTCACGACACCGCTGACGGTAATTTCACAGGTTATGCCTCTTGGTCAGAAAAGCCGTTTAACAGAAAAATCTGGACACGAATTGAACGAGCAAGAGCTATGTCAAAGGTTACAAGTGACCGTGATATGCTTTCTCCGTCATTCCGAAATCGTGTTTTATTACTCTCAACAACTCACTTCGGACTTGCAACTCCTGTGCTTAACATTCAAAGGGAGAAAACTGCACTCCAATTGAGTGATGAAGTTATTACTGACGAAATTTCAGTAATGCCACAAACTAAAAAAATCACAGTTCACAATATAACAGATTCATTATTGCAATGTGTTCAAGTTGAGATTAAGGAAAAGATTTCTGACATCTCTTGTATGACAGTCAAGGCTCGTGACCTTGAAAGTTTTGTTGCTGTGCCAACTGCTGACGATTGTTCTTCTGCATATCTTATGTTGAAATTCAAAAAGAACAAGAAGAAATATGAACTTGAAATCAGTTTTGATGGTGAGAAGAAAAATAATACATTTAAAAATCTTCTTGAAACACCACGTATGTCAATTATGTTCTCGCCAAATGGCAATATTGCTTTTGTACATTGTGACGGAAGAAAAATTGGTGATTATGATTTCTTGCAATCATATATTACTTATGGCAAAAAGAAATATAATTTTGAAAATGCAGTTACAACTCCCCTTTCTGTTGCAGGTAATGGTAAGGGTGTGAGAATTCAGGGTGAAATTCACTTGCCAAAAGAGATTAAATCGGGTAGTTTCACTTTTGATTTCTTTAAAACTGATTTTTCAGATGCCATATTCGTTCGCACAACTGTTAATTACCCATACACAGCAGAAACAACATCAATTTCGACTGAAAATTCTGCTCTTGGCAGATACAGTGATATGAGTTGGAAAGAAACTGTACCATTCCAGATTACACCTACACTTAACGGTGATATATCAGTTATTAAAAGAAACTTTATGGATGATATTTCTTCATTCAGGACACAGAGTTTCCCTGAATGTGATGAAAAGAATGAGAAAGTTGATTCTTTTAATCATCAGTTGACAGGTGGCTTTGTTGGTCTTTATGATGAAAACGGTGGAATTGTTGTTGCCAATGCACGTCAGGTGCTTTCTTCCATGGCTCATTGTCCTATGAGATTGGAAAAAGACAAGACTGTAAGAATGAATCCTTATGGCACATATTACGGTGAGCAAAGACATCATTTCAGCCGTGCAAATGATGAAATTCTTGACACATATAATCTTGTTGCGGCACAAGGTAAGAGTATTGCTCCATCATACAACGGAAGTTCGGAAACTGCGATTTTTGGTCTTTATCCTATGGCAAAAGACGGACTTTCCGACAATGAAAAACAAGAAATCCGTGCTTTTGCAGACGGTGGGTTGATTACAGCACCTGAAGGTGAAAGAATTGCTCCATTCACAAACGATAACATAACACTCCGAGATGCTAATGCAGACGGAATTGATGAAAAAGACCTGAAAAACCCTGTTATGACAGGTATTACAGGTAATCTTGGAAAATACGTAACCAAGGGTGTTAAGGCAATTGCTCATATTGTTACAACGCAGATTAAATCAAAATAATCTTTGCAATTTTTGAAAATATGTTGTATAGTAGATTTTAATATTTCTTGATTGGGGAATGTTTTATGGAAAATTTATCACAGAGAATTGCCGAAACACTCAAAAAAATGATTGTTGAAGAGCATAAATATAATTACGGTGAAAAGTTGCCAAATGAAAATGAGCTTTCACAAGAATTGGGTGTCAGCCGTTCTACTCTTCGTGAAGCCATCAAGACACTTATTTCAAAGGGTGTGCTTGTTGTTAAACGTGGTAAGGGTACTTATGTATCGGAACAATTTGACCAATATGCTCACGAAATTGACGTAAACGACTTTATGAAAAAACAGATTACGTTACGTGATTTGTATGAAACACGTTTGATTATTGAGCCTGAGGCTGCGGCACTTGCTTGTAAACGTGCCACACAAGAAGAAATTGACGAGATTCTCCGTCTTGGCGAAATATGTCAACGTGAATTAAAGAATGACCCCGGTGGAGCAAAGAGAATTGACTCCGAAAGTGCTTTCCACGGTGCAATTCTAAAAGCATCACACAACGAATTTTTAGGTCAGTTCTTACCTATTCTCACAAAGACAATTCAAAAGACTATTGAACTCAACTACAACCTTGAAACAATTGCCGAGGAAGCTTATGAAGACCACATTATGATTATGAAATTCCTTAAAAACAGGGATTCAATAGGTATGAAAAGTGCTCTTACTATTCACCTACACCACGCTGTTATCAACGAACAGATAAGTTTTGACTAAATTTTTCAAAAAAGGTATTGACAATTTAATTTTATCATATATAATATGTTGTATGACAACGCAAACAAGATGTCAAACAACATATTATTTTTTTAGGAGATTTTTATTATGTCACAACAGAGAATGTTCTATCAAGAAGATTGTAATTTAGGTTTATTGGACGGCAAGACTATTGCTGTTATCGGTTACGGTAGCCAAGGTCACGCTCATGCTCTTAACGCTAAAGAGTCAGGCTGTAATGTTATTATCGGTCTTTACGAAGGCAGTAAGTCATGGGCAAAGGCTGAAAAGCAGGGCTTTGAGGTTTTCACAGCAGCAGAAGCAGCAAAGAAAGCTGACATCATCATGATTCTTATCAACGACGAATTGCAGGCTGATATGTATAAGAAAGATATTGAGCCAAACCTTAAAGAGGGCGATATGCTTATGTTCGCTCACGGTTTCAATGTTCATTTCGGTTGCATCACACCTCCATCATTCGTTGACGTTACAATGATTGCTCCAAAAGGACCGGGTCATACAGTTCGTTCAGAATATCAGGCAGGTAAAGGTGTTCCTTGTCTTGTTGCTGTTCATCAGGACGCATCAGGTAAGGCTCTTGATAAGGCTCTTGCTTATGCTCTTGCTATCGGTGGTGCTCGAGCAGGTGTTCTTGAAACAGATTTCAGAACAGAAACAGAAACAGACCTTTTCGGTGAACAGGCAGTTCTTTGCGGTGGTGTTTGCGCACTTATGCAGGCAGGCTTCGAAACACTTTGCGAAGCAGGTTATGACCCAAGAAACGCTTACTTTGAATGTATCCACGAAATGAAGCTTATCGTTGACCTTATTTATCAGAGCGGTTTCGCAGGTATGAGATATTCAATTTCAAATACTGCTGAATACGGTGACTACATCACAGGTCCGAAAATCATTACTGACGAAACAAAGAAAGCTATGAAGAAGATTCTCTCTGACATTCAGGATGGTTCATTCGCAAAAGAATTCTTACTTGATATGTCACCTGCAGGTCGTCAGGTTCACTTTAAGGCTATGAGAAAATTAGCTTCTGAACATCCTGCAGAAAAAGTTGGTGAAGAAGTTAGAAAGCTTTATAGCTGGAACAACGAAGAAGGTAAGTTCATCAATAACTAATCGGTTGTATAAAGAATTAAGAGTACGGAATTTAGTTTCCGTACTCTTTTTTTGGGTAAATATGAATTTGTGAAAATATTTATTCAACAACCTTATATCCCTTGTCTTCAACTGCTTTTTTAAGAGTTGCAGGGGCTGCGTCTGCGTCAAGAGTAACGATTGCTGTGCCGTCCTTATGGCTTACGATTGCCTCTCTTACTTCTGCCACACCTTCAAGTGCTTGTTTTACGTGTGCTTCGCAGTTTGGGCACATCATACCTTCAATTTTCAATGTGATTTCCATAACTTTTTTCTCCTTATATTTAAACTTGATTTTTTTATCCTTTTTGCTGTTGTGAATATCCTTGAAATTCAGTCGCAAAGCATTTGACACAACACAGAATGAGGATAAACTCATAGCCGCAGCACCAAACATCGGGTTTAATTCCCAACCGAAAAGGTTTATAAATACACCTGCAGCAAGAGGAATACCGATTGCATTGTAGAAAAATGCCCAGAAAAGATTTTCGTGGATATTTTTTAGGGTTGCACGACTTAAACGTATTGCAGACGGCACATCGGAAAGTTTGCTGTTCATAAGCACAACATCTGCCGAATCAATTGCAATATCCGTACCTGCACCGATTGCGATACCGATATCTGCTCGTGTCAATGCAGGTGCATCATTGATTCCGTCACCAACCATTATAACTTTACCCTTGTCTTTAAGACGACGGACAACCTTTTCCTTGCCGTCGGGCATAACTCCTGCAATAACCTCGTCAACACCTGCCTGTATGCCTATTGCATTAGCAGTTTTTTCGTTATCCCCTGTAAGCATAACAACGCGAATTCCCATATTCTGCAAATCTTTAATTGCTTTTGAGCTATCTTCTTTCATAGTATCGGCTACTGCTATTATGCCCAAAAGTTTGTTGTCAATGCTGAAAAGCAATGGTGTTTTGCCATTTTCTGGAAGAGTTTCGACTTTTTTAACTGATTCTTCTGTAAGTGTAATCTGTTCACT
>JAZSFK010000052.1:0-3937 GCA_045532175.1 Candidatus Fimenecus sp.
AACAGAAACCAAATATTATTATGTTAACGGTAATCTTCATTATGAAGAACGCAGTGATGGTAAAAAACTTTATTTCTATTATGATAGCAACGGTTATCTTACAAGTATTGAGTATAATAATATAAATTATTATACCGCAACAAACCAACGCGGTGACGTTGTTGCAATTTATGACCGTTTTGGCAATTGTGTTGCAAAATATGAATACGATGCTTGGGGTAATGTTATTTCCGTTAAAGATGGAGATAGCAATGATATAACCGACGAAACAAATATTGCTCTCATCAACCCAATTCGTTATCGTGGGTATTATTATGATAGTGAGACCAAGTTATATTATCTTCAGTCAAGATACTACAATCCTGAAATCGGTAGGTTTTTGAATGCGGATGGATATTTAACTACAGGTCAGGGTGTTCTTAGCTACAATATGTTTGCGTATTGTCAAAACAATCCCGTTATGTATAGTGATCCGAGTGGGTGTTTGCCACAGTGGGCTAAGGATGCGCTCAGTAAAGTGTTGGATGCTATAATTAAGGTAATGAAAAAATCTAAGAATAATATCATAAAAACTGCTGGAGAATTTTTGGGTGCTGTTAAAAGTGGTTATGACAAAGGCAAGGCTATAACCTCAATTGAAAATCCATTAACTCCGTCAAATGAAATTAAAGAACAATATGTTAATGATATCCATGATATAGGTACGAACAAAAAGTCTGCTTTAACAGAAACGCCTAGTCCAATAATTTTTTCTGATCTTACAGAATATACTGCACGGTGTCACGAAATGTGGAACAACCTTTCTGAAGATTCGAGATATTCTGATGTTTCAGGTAGAGATTTCGATAAAATAGAGGCACAAAATACAATTATTTGTTGGGATTATGAAACATGTTTTGATTTGTTCGATTATACTCTAGTTGTTACCTTTACAGAAACTATGGTTTCGATAACGGAGGAAATATATGCATAAATTAACAAAAAGGAAAAAACGATTTTTGGTTGTGGTTTTGGTTGTAGTTTTATTGATTCCTTCAATAAATATAACAAATAATCTAATCGTGTACAACAAAATTAAATCGTTTGAAGAAAATAATAATCAATCATTATTTGAATTGTGCAAATATTTATATGATACAAATGAGTATATTGAAATTTATAAATATTTTTCTTTGGTATTCAAACAATTTGATGTTTTTAAATTCTTTACTAATATCGGACTAAGTAGTGACCAAGCAATAAATTACATAACGCTTTGGGGATCAAAGTATTTGATTTCAAGTGTTTTAGTAAATAAAGAAGAATCTTGTAATGAGTTCAATCATGTTTTCAAAATTGTACAAGACCTTGGTGTTGAAAAAGCTTTTTTTGTTGCTGTGAAAAAACAAATCAAAGATGATTATGGTGTGATAATTGATTATTTTGAATTGTATAAACTAAAAAAGTTTTTGGGTTATATGGCTTCTTCAATTGAAAATGTGAATAAACCTGAATTTAAAATTGAGTGTTATTCTTTTTTAGTTTCTCAATATTCGTCTTTTGGTGATTTTGAAACATCAGATAAATATTCAAGAAAAATAGAACGTGAGAAATATATAAACAATTTGACAGATGAAGCAGAGGTGTAATTTAATGTTTGGCTATATTTTTCGATTTATATTTTTGATAATATTGTTTGTTCTGTTGAGCGTATCTATTAAAACATTAGTAAAAAAGAAAACTACAAAAAAATCAAAAATCATTAATGTTGTAAGCATCTTTATTTGTCTCATTATTTTTTTGTTATCTGTAATATCCACAGATATAAAAAAGCCAAGTATCAATAGCAATATATCTGAAAATTTGTCGTTTGTAATAAGTCAATGTTTGCCTGAAACAGACTCAACACAAATATATAATATATATGAGTTTGATTGTGAGGGTTATTACGGAACTATAGCTGTATCAAAAATGGAAAACAATGATATAAAAAATATCTTGGATAACGAAAAATATGAATTAAAAATTGAAGACGGGACATCTATAACATTTGGTTCTCATGTTGCTTGTGTGCGCGATTTTTGGGGATTGCCTAATTGTTGTATTGGAACAATCACTTTGTTTCAAGATAATGTGCGTGTTTTTATAAAATATACATATAAAGACAAAAAAGTTTTTGGTCCTATCAAATATTTAACATTCACCCAATACTTTTATAAAGATATAATAGATATAAAAGAGATTTCAAGTTCAATAATTTATGATTCACTGGTTGTTGTAGACAATAGTGAACCAATCAGGGGTCAGTTCTGTGATTGAGCCATAAACCCTTATATATCAAGGCTTTTCGCCATTTTAGGGAGAAAACACAGGGGACGGCAACCAATCAGGGGACGGTTCAAACCAATCAGGGGACGGTTCTGTGTCCTACTCTCAAAAGTCTTGAAAAGCCTTTGAAATCAAGGGTTTTGCTCTTTAAAATTTAATAGGATTTGGGGATTGTTTTGTGTGAAAAACAATAAGACACAGAACCGTCCCCTGTCCTACCTGATTGAGTCATAATCCCTTATACATCAAGGCTTTTCGTCATTTTAAAATTTAAAATCAGGGGCGGTTTTTAGAATAAAACAACCCAATCACAGAACCGTCCCCTGATTTTCTTACTCAACAGCAATAAACGAGGGAGCGTTTGTCAATGCGGTTTATGATGAACACAAGAAGGCAACCCATTTCACTTACGACTATAACTCAGGACAGATTTTAACCGCTAAAAACCCTGAAGGCGTTGTAACTACAAACACATACACCGGCAATTACAGTAAACTTAGCTCCACAACAATTGGTAACAGCCGCGTTTACTATAACTATAGCGATGCCAATCGCTTAAACTACATAAAATTCGGGAAATATTCCGATGGTGCATTTGATTCAACACGTTATGAAAAATATTCTTTTGTATATGATATTTTTGGTAACATTCAGCAAACAAAGGTAGGTTCGAAGCCTCTTTCGACCAATGTCTATGATAATAATAACGGTGAGTTGCTTTCAACCACATATGGCAATGGTGATTCAAGTAGCTTTAAGTATAACAACCTGGGTCAGAAAACTGAAGTTTATGGAAAAGACATAGGTTCAACATCAGAGGCAGAAGAATTGCTCTATTCCTGGACATATAATGATTCAGGCGTTGGTTTAACTCACACAGACCATTTGAATGGGTTGAAATATATCGGAGATTATGACTCATTAGGCAGACTCAGCAAAGAAGAGGTACAGAACAGCTCAAATTCCGAATATATCGGATCATCGGAATATGGCTATGATGTACGAAATAACCTGACAAATCTTATAACCAACTATGGCGGAAAATACCGTAATCAGAGATATTATTATTCTGCGGTGGATGAAAGCAGCAGTTCTGCAAAATATGCAAAAGATAATTTGCCAACAATGTATAAGCTGTATGCCTCACGCTATGCGTTATACAAATATGATGATATAAACCGCTTAACTCAACGAGAGTTGACAACGGATAAGCATCTTTTCTATAATTACACCTATCGTAGCTCCTTAAGAAATGTTGAGGGTGAAACAAAATATACCACATCACAAATTCAGGATGAATATATCGGTGATGATGTATATATTTACGACTATGATGTTTCAGGTAATATAACATCAATAAAAACTGCAACCCGAAATTCTAAAGGAACAGGAACACTGGGTTACGGTACAGCTCAGGATTATGTAACATATAGCTATGATGATTTGGGGCAGTTGAAGAAAATAGTAGATTATTCAGATGATTTGGTTAAGGAGTTTACCGAATTAAATTATGATGCTCTCGGTAACATAACAAAAAAATGGGTTTACACAAGAAGTAAAGCCGATAAAGGCGAAGTTTATGACATTAAGGATGTAACCTATAATTATGGTGTTGACCCTGATTCTGACG
>JAZSFK010000031.1:0-2233 GCA_045532175.1 Candidatus Fimenecus sp.
ACATCAAGGATAATTCCGTCATATTGTGTGTTCTCTATATAATAAACCGCATCTTCGCCATCAAAACAACTGTCAACGGTATAGCCTGACTTTGTAAGTCTTTCAGTAAGGGTTTTGTTAAGATTTTTTTCATCTTCTACAATCAAAAGCCGCATAATTCCACCTCTTTTGCACAACTAATTATATCATATTATTGTTCAAATTACAAGAAAAGTGAACATTTTCTACATAATGGTCAAGGTGTGACGAACACCGCCACACCTTAATATCATTAATCTGATACAGTTGTTTTATCTTGCCCCGGCATTTTCCATTCGCCGCTATTTCTGTTCCCACCGGGACCTCTGCCACCCATAAATGTGCCTAAATCGGAAATGTTTATTGAAGATGCATCAACAAGTGTCGATAAATCTGTTTTCTGACCTTCGCTCGTTGATGGAATTGCTCCGTCAAGCTGACTTCTCAGGCTCTCTGCACGAAGCATAACCAAATTATATAAAGTTTCTGAACCTTTTATATATTCCTCATAAGTATACATTGAATTAGGATCACTTTCAACAAGACTGTCAATCTGTGTGCGTATTCTGTTGTAGGTTTCCTCAAATTTACCACCAAACAGATATTCATTTACAAGCTTGTTGTAATATTCGTGATAACGAGCTTTGTATTCTTCATTCTCTAATACAAAATCAAAAAGCTGGGTTGATTGCCAAGCTGCATCAATCGGCTCATTTACAACGCTTGTTCCGTCTCCACCATGCATGCCTCCAAATGCAAGATTATAATCCCAAGGAATTATGCTGATTTGTCCGTTTGCTTCATATAGATAGTAGTTATGAGCCATAGCACCACTTAAGCTGTCGTCATTCACAGAAAAATTATGAACTGCCATATATTTCAGCACCTGCTCAACATCAATATATTTTTCAATATCGGTTTTTCCGTGAACATTTTTAAGAGCTTCAACAACCCGTTTATGGTCTGCTTTTGAACTGTCATTTACCTGACCATCCCATATTGTCTGATAACTGTCTAAATTATCATCGGTATAATTCAGATTACCACCGCTACCCCTACTTCCGGGTCCACCGCCACGACCTGCTCTGCCACCACCAAAATCACCTTTTGGGAAAGATTTTCTTTCAATTTGCTCACCTTCATTTTGAACATTATTTTCAAATTCAGGTGGTATTGCCAAATCCTGTCCGTCTTTTTCAATTTTTTCAGGCATCTTAAAACCTTCAGATGGCATTGGCATAGCACCGCCAAAATCTCTGTCTTTGTTCTTATCGTCGTTGTTATCGTTATGGTTCATACTGTCAGGCTTATATAAATATCCCTTTTCCATACCATAATTACGAAGCATAAAACTATTTTCAACGGCTTCAAGTGCAAGGTAAACGCCCCAATATTCATTATTTACAGAAATCTTTGCATAATTGTAAAGAGAAGCATCTGTATCTAAAAACTGAAACATATCATAAATGATTGCTTCTTTCATATTGGTGGTATCTGCATAACTGTTATTCAGAATCAATTTATCTAATCCAAAGCAAGTCTGCCCATCTACAAATTGGTCAAATTCAAGTTTGAAACTATATCTGTTATTATCAGGATCTCTTGCAATAGAAGAAAGGCTTGTATTTCCCTTTGGTCTTATTCCAACCTGCTTGAATGTTGTACCATTTATAACTACATCACATTCATAATATTGTTCCTGCTGTGCGTTTTGAAGCATTTCATTCCACTTTGCATCGTCCATAACAATATCAATATCAAGAACTTCGCTTGTATCAAAGAGTTTGTCCTGATATTCCATACTGTAACCCGAAGTATTTACAACGGGCAAAAGTTTATCGTAAAATGTCATTGCAAGAACACACAGAACTAAAACTACGGATATGAGTATAATCGTTATTTTTGAAATATATTTACTTGATAGCATATTCGCCCTCCTTTACCTTAGGTTTTATAATTGCATTGACATTAATAGTTTTTTCTTCTGTAGAAAATAACAAAGATAAATGCCAACGCCAAAAGAATCACTGATGCAATTGGAGTTGAATATGTTTTTACAAATCCCCAAAAGGTCATTGGCTCAGCATCCTTAGTTTGCTGATTGTTGTTTTGCATATTGCCGGGGAAACCACCTTGCATACCACCGGGCATGCGACCTTCAAATTGTGGATTTTCTTCTGTGTCGTGGTTGTTTTGTTCATCTGTTGATGTTGTG
>JAZSFK010000059.1:0-11498 GCA_045532175.1 Candidatus Fimenecus sp.
GATAATAAAAGTGTTTACTATACTGTCAAAGAATATGACGGACATATTGCAATTTTTATTAATGATGAAACGCAACCACAAAACATTTTTGATTCCTATGTGTCAACACTGCCGGAAAAAGACAGAGAAAGATTAAAAAAAGGCATAATTGTTTCTGACAAAGAAGAATTACAAAGAATTATTGAAGATTATACAAGTTAGTTAATTGAAATTCTTACCGATTTAATATCTCCTGAAATCGTAATTTCAACAATTCCGTTGTCACGGATAAAGAAATCCGCGTTTTTCTCATTCACTGTTACATTGAAGCTATCTTTTTTATCTGTCATAACAACAATTACAGAGTATTTTTCATTATTTCCGTAATACTTAAGGTTACAGTTAAATTCTGTCGCATCATCGTTGAAACTGCTATCCATAACCATTGTGTCAAGACCTGTTGAAAGTGTTTTCGGTTTATAATAAGCATTTGTCCAGATGTTAACAGGGGTTGAAAGTCCGCCAAAGTTATGGAACCAACCGCCACGACCTGATGTGATATTAAACATTTCAAAAGTATAATATGAATATTCAACCTCGCGTTTCCAAGCCTTCAAGGCAGTTTCGGCAATACGGAACGCAAAATCTGTTTCGCCCAAATCGAGCATAGTTTTCCACACAAACCATTGATGAGAAAGCCACACATTACCATTCCAATAACCATTTGTAATGTAATATGATGCTGTTTTGTCAACAGCACTGATACCAACAGGGCTGAACATTTCATTATCACTCTTTAAATGGCCGAGAATTCTGTCACGTTGACTATCGGTTACAGCACCTGCGATAATCGGATAAATACCGTCCATTGTCTTATTAAGATTTTCGCCCTGTTCATTTCTGTATTTCTCCTTATAGTTGCCGTCTTCGTCGTGGACAACATAAGAGAAATAACCGCATTCTTCGTCCCAAGAATATTTTTGAAGAGCAGTTGACACTCTTTCAATATCCTTGAGATATGTTTGCTTATCTTCTTCCCTACCGAGCAAATCAGCACACATATAGAGAATTTTTGCACAACGGATAACCTGTGATGATGAAATTACAGGTGTCATCCATTTTTGTTTCTGCTCTGCATACATAGCTTTCTGTGGTGGCAAGTCGTCCATACCACTACAATTGTAGAAATAGTCAAAAGTTGTTGTAAGACCCGTATTAAACTTTGTTGTAGTTGAGCCATTAATCTTGCCTGCCAGGAAGTCGTAGAACATCTTTACCCTATCATAATATTTCAAAAGTTCCGTTTTGTCTTTTGCTTGTTTAAGCATTTCAAGATATTGATAAATATGAACCGGCACAGGTGACCCGTGGAGAAGAAATGCCCATTGGTCGTTATCAGTTAAATATGTTTCAAGGATATAATCTGCAATATGTGGCGCAAATTCAAGCATATCAAGACCGATAAAGCCTGAATCCCATGTGTAGAATGAGTCCCAACGTTTGCCGGGAGTATGGTGAACAATATATTCGCCGTTACGATAAAGCGGATAAACAGTATTCTGGAAAACAGTTGCACGGAGAATCTTATTTGAAAATTCATAAGGCTTACCCGCCTCATTTAATTCAAATTTTTCAAGGGAATTATATGCATTCTCGTAGATTTTTTCGTATTCTTCCGTTGTTTTGTACTCTGTTTCACCAAAGGACAGAACTGCATACTCAATATGCTCTGTATGTGGCTGAACATAAAGAGTATAGACTACTGTATTGTGATAAAATCCCTCGTCACTATGCTTTTCGGAGAATGAGCCTGAAAATGTTTCGAGCATATTCTGAAAGCTCTCGTCAGGCTGTGAAATTCGAGCAGTCGGACTGTCCTCAAGACAACCTGTATTGAAATCACGGAAACGAGTAACATCGTTGAATGTTCTTACATAGAATTTTCCGTCAACGCCTTCATATTTATAACTTGCAAGTTTACCGATATCACAAGCCTTTGTTTCAATTTCAGGGTAGAAATTATGTGTTTTTGATGTTACAGAAAGAATTTCACCCTTTTCGGTAATGCAAAGGAAGTCAAATTCAATTCCACCTGTACCACAAGACACCAGTTCAACATTTTTATTATTGAAAGGAACAGATAAAATATTGAAATCTGTTGCAGATGGGAATGTAATTTCTTCGCCGTTTAAAGTCCATACACTCGGACTTTCGTCAGTTGTACGATAACGAATGTTCATTACAGGGTTTGCAAAAGCAGAGATACCATTGATTTCGTATGTTATTCTATCCCCTGCTTCTTCACCAAGACGTGGGCATTTAGGAAGAATATAACGATTACAGTCACGGTCACCAAGTCCGCGATGATATGTAAAGGCATCGTCAAAGAATTCGCCCTTTTTCATAGCATCAATTACCTGCTTGTCCCAAGGACGGGTGGTATTGTAATCGTAAGATTTATAGTCAAGAGCCTTTATAAAGATATTCTTTTCGGGCAAAACAGGAGTTGTTGCATAGACGTTAGGATATTCAATAGCAGAAAAAAGATTTAAAAGGCAGATTTGAGTAATATCTGTGTTATTCACAAACTTTGTACGGACAAGAACGCTGTCACTATCAAGCTTTGTAAAGGAAACGTCTGCATAAACCCTGTCCTTCCACTCAAGGTCATAACGATATGAATAAAAAGAGTAATCTGACTTTGCTTCCCAAGGGTGAACACCAACGGGAACGGTTACGTTGGGAACTCGTGAATCGGCATTTTCAATTGCAGGACTTACAACACAGTCAAAACGAACACCACCCTCGGTTTTGTGGTCAACAATTCGTGAGATACCGCTGTATTTTTTTGAATAAGGACCCCAAAATCCCAAGTGTTTATGCATTTTTTCTGTTACTCTGCTCATAATGAATACCTCGTGTAAAAATATAGTGGTATTATACCAAATATTGTGGTGTATTTCAATAAATATATAAAAAAATACAAGGTCTAAATCACGCATGAAAAAGAGTCAGATAAATTCTAATTTGGTGTTTACCTTGATTATATAGATTTTGTTTGTTATAATGTGAAAAAGAGGTGTTATTATGGATAAAAAGGTTTACACAAGAGGTTTGGCAGGTCAATACTGGTATAACTTTACAGAGGCTCTGGCTATGGTTGCTACTTATCGTCCTGTTCCTAAAAATGTTACATACTCAAAAATGACTTATGGAAATAAAAAGTTAAATTTCATAAACACATTCTGTCGTAACGACTTGACTGACAAGAAGAAGCCATTGTTTCTCTATATTCACGGTGGCGGTTGGATCTCGGGCATTACCAACATGAGAAATCCATACATACAAAATTGGGCTGAATTGGGATTCTATTGTGCATCCATCAGTTATTCCTATGCACCACAGGAAGTCTTCCCTACTCAGATTAAAGAAATATTTACTGCTATTGATTATATAATCGACCATGCAGACGGACTCGGCATCGACACAGAAAACGTTGTAATTGCAGGTGAAAGTGCAGGCGGATACTACATATCTTTTGTTTCACATTGTCTTGCTCATCCCGAAGTCCTTGAAAAGCTGGGAATTACTTTTAGAAACGCTGACAAATTCAGAATTAAAGCACTTGTTTCACATTGTGGTTGTTTCAATCCTCAAAGACTTGTTGATGAGAAAAAAGAGCAGTCTAAATTTCCTGACATAAGAATGATGACAAGTACCTTTATAGGAAAAAATCTTGAAGAAACAAGAAAATTTTTAAACTCTGAGGAAGGTAAAATAGCCATTCCAAATATCGATAGCACTTTCCCACCAAGTTTTCTTATATGGGCAACAAAGGACTATTTAAGATATGAAACTTTTGATTTGAGTGAAGAATTGACAGCCCACAATGTTGCTCACAAGACATACAAGGCAGACGGAAAAATTGCTGCACATGCATGGTCAATTGCCACAATCTTCAAGGAGTCAAAGGACTGTCTTAAAGAAACAATAGATTTTGTACTCCCCTATCTACCTGAATATTTTGCAAAATAATTGCAAAAAGAAGGACGATGAACAACTCATCGCCCTTTTATTTTTAGTCTTCCATAGCGAAAACTGCTTCATCAAGACACATTCTCAATGATTTTGACCTTATACCTCTTATAATAGCCTTAAAATCTTTTTTATCCTTGCAATTTACAATTCGCTTGCTTGTAATGATTTTTTTCATATTGTTTCCGTTAAGGTGGATAAGGCAATCAAGTGCACGGTCGTTAACAGGCTTATTTTTCTTTGCCACAACGCCTGTGAGAGTGATTTCAATCTCATCCGCAACACTTACGTTGTTGAGTGCAAATGTGTTTTTAACAACATTTACAGGGGTAAATAAGCCATTCACCATAACGTTAATTTCATCAAATGATGCCACATCCTTGAATTCAAATGTGTATTTTCTCTGTGCAGGAATACAACTGATAGCTGTACCACCATTGATTGTAAATTTAATTGTGTCGTTTTCTTCGCTTACAGTCATCTTTGTAATTGAATATTTACCATTCTTGTATTCGCCTGTTTCACCGTCATCCTCATAGAAATCAACGGAATTATTGCCACGGAAAATGTCAATTTTAAGGTTTTCAGGACAAGCCCATCCATTTCCCTCGTCAAGTGAATACTGTATAATTGCACCCTCTTTTGCCAAAACAGGAATGGTGTTAATCGGGCTGTTGATAACAACCTTTTGTCCGCCTTTATAAATCTTGCCATCAAAGATGTTTGTCCATCTGCCCTCCGGTAACCACATTTTTGTTGAAGCCATCTTTGTCCTTGCGTCAAGCTTTGATGTGACAGGACAAACAAGAAGCTCTGAACCAAAGAAATACTCGTTTCCGTATTCAAAACTTTCTTTATCCTCCGGATATGTATAATACAGCGGCTCACAAAGTGCTCTACCGTCTTTAAATGTTCGATAGTTCATTGAATAGATGTATGGAATCATTCTGTGACGGAGTTGCAAATACTCTGTACCAAGAGTTTCTGCCTCCCAAGAGAAATTCCAAGGCTCTTTACCTAGAACATCCAGACTTGTTGAATGAAGTCTTAAAATCGGGAGGAAAACTGCAAGTTGCAACCAACGAATATAGAGTTCGTCGTCATGCTCGCCCATCATGTGTCCGCCGATATCATGACTCCACCATGTATAACCACAGTTTGCGGCATTTGCTGTGAAATACGGTTGGAAATCAAGCACTTTCCAGTTAATTGCAGTATCGCCTGAGAATCCAAGCGGATAACGGTGTGAACCGATTCCTGCATAACGTGAAAGAATCATAGGTCTTCTGTTTTCACGGTCTGTATCAAGGTAATGATAGTGATTAAGAAGCCACAACGGGTCAAGACCCGCTTTCTTACTCTTTGTACCCTGTTGCCAGTCAATCCACCAGAAATCAACACCAAGTTTTTCATAAGGATGATGAAGAATATCGAAATATGCGTTGATGAATTTCTTATCCGTCAAGTCAAACTGTACTGTTTCTTCCGTTGATTTATCAGCACCCACAGCATCTGCCATTTCTTCATACATATCCTCAAATGCACGTACACCATCTGCAGGATGAAGGTTAAGGGTAACTTTAAGTCCCATATCATGAAGTTTCTTAAGAAATGCCTTGTAATCAGGGAAAAGTTCAGTATTCCAGCTATATCCTGTCCAACCACTGCTTAAAATATTGCTTGACTTATACTTTTTATTAAACTGTTTTTTAAGGTCAACCCAATGCCAGTCCATATCAACAGTTGCAATAGTAAGCGGAATATTTCGGTTTGCAAATTCAACCATCAAATCCTCATATTCCTTCTGTGTATATGCTCTGTATCGACTCCACCAGTTACCAAGAGCATATCTTGGCACAAGTGGTGGCATACCTGTAACCTTATAAAAATTGTTGATGCCCATTACATAGTTCTTGCCATAAGCAAAAATATAGTAATCCTTTGTGCCTTTTTCACGGGATGAAAGCATACCGTCTTCATCGAGAAGCAAGGTTTTATTGTCGTAATAAACACTTACACCATCAGTTGAAATGATACCTTCATCAAGGTCTATCGGGCCAAAAGTCTGGTCAAGTGTTCTTGTTGTGCCTTTAAGGTTGTGTTCACGTGTATAAGTACACTTTTCGCCGTTGATTACAACATATTCAAAGGAGCCTGAATGGCTGTTGATATAAAACTCCGCATAGCTTGTCTTAACACAGAGAACATCAACCTTTGTTTCGTGAGTAAACTCCACCTTGCCGAAATTTCTGTACCATATACTCTGTGAAGGCAAATCTGTAAATTTTCCGTCAGTTGAATACTCAACACGAATTGTTTCAGGTGTTAAAACTGAAACTCTTACATTCTGACTAAATATAATATTGTCTTCGCAAGCCTTACCATCGGTATTAGCTAAAAGAGCTTTATTTAATTCCATAATCTAATCTCACCTTTTTATATTTCTTTAAAGGATAATGCTTTTGAAATAACTTTCAAATTGCTTACTTTATCAGATAACTGAATTTCAGAGCCTTTAAGCTCATTACAAAGTACTTCGTTATAAGCAGAACTGCTCAATTCCTTATTGACATAGAGTTTTGCAAGTCCGTTAGGCTCACAAATAACTGTAATCAAATCTCCTTTTTGAAGTTCTATATCTCCACAGCTTTTTCTTTCGCCAAAACTGATTACACCAAGTTTATTGCTGACAGATACACTTAAATTCTGAGCAGATAGCAACTCACCATCGTCCATCTCTTCAACAGTAAACTGGATAGTGAAATCACGCACAGAAGGAATTCTATTATCATCACATAAGAAATTCTCAAAGTATTTTCCCTCAAATTCCACACCATTCATATCACCAAAAGCATTCTTAACCGTAAGTGAAACGAAGGCTTTCTCGACAGGATTTTCAAATGTGATTTTAAGTGTGCTGTAATCCTCTAAGATTTCAATACCTTTGATTTTCGCATCGGATGAGATGAAAGAAACATCCGTATAAATTCTTTCGTCAAAAAACAAAAGAAGCTCCTTGTTACTCTCAAATCTACCATAAAGCAACTGTGGTGCAATTTCTTTTTGGGATGAGAATTTCATAATTACAACTTCCAATGGTGCTAATTCAATTACGAGTTTATCACCATAAGAATAAGTTTTTTCGTCTTTTTCGGCATTATATGGGTAAATTGAAACCTTTTTCATATCCTTTGCAGCCGGGAATGTACCTGTTAACTTATCAAGAGTCAAGGTAAACTTTTTAGTTTCATTTGATGGGTTACGCAACGACACAATACCTGCATTTTCATTCCATGCAGAATAACCGTATACCTCACCTTTCGTAGGTGCTCCGCCAATGAAACGAGATGTTTTAATAATATCGTAGTTATTACGAATAAAGCGGATGGCATCTGCATTGATACGCCATTTTGCTTCATTAAACATATTATACGAATAATAAAGTTCCCAGAATGCAGTACCACGAGTAGCCATCATAAACATATATTTACGAAATTCTTCGTCAGTCATTGAAATCTTTGCAGTGTTTCCGTAAATCGGGTCATGGTTATAGATAAATTCATGTGGGAATTGGTAATTTCTTACCACGCTGAAATCGTGATATCTTCCGTCACGATATGTAAGTACTCTATCCACATCACGGTCACTAAGCTTTTCACCATCATCAGTCTTATCAACAAATCCGATATCACCGCTATTTTGAATCCAAAGGCTGTCTGCCCACTGTAAAAACCAGGGACTTGCATTACAGTAACTTGTTTGATTTATCCACAAATCTTTTCCTATTGTTTCTCTTGCAAAACGGAGTTTTTTGAATATTTCAATCCAATTTTCCCACATTTCAGTATACTGGTATGTGTCATTATATCCGCCTGTAATATGACCATGTTTCTTTGAAGGACAGGCTCTTAATAAAAAACCGTCCAGTTTCCAGTAGTTGATATCAAATTTCTTTTGATTATCAAGGTAATACTCAGTAATATTCTTAATATATTCGTGAGATGATACACAAACATCTTTTGCTGCTTTATTATAGCCACCCTTACCTGCTTTTTGCATATGTTTGCCAAAGATAGGAGTTTTATTATTGTATCCGCCTCTTGGCCCATTCCAAAGACCGAATTCAGATGAAAATTTCTTTGCAATTGTTGAAGATGGGTATAACTCGTTAGGAAATTTTTTGTTAAATGCCCAGAAATCAGCATCCCAATCAACAAATCCGTCATCCACAACATAAGAATCAAGTGGCGGTACCATTGTTTTGGAAAGATTATCTTCAATTTCCTTAAATGATTCCATAATATTCTCATTTGTAATATCATGCATATGGTCATACCATGAATTATACTGAAAACGTGGCTTGATTTTTCTTGAAATATCACGGATATATGTAAGAAAGTCCTCACGAATAACCTCTAAATCAAGGCTTCTTGCAGAACCAACTACTGTTTTCCATGTTCTGAATGTATGTCCGCAATTAAGATTTAATTTATCAAATGTTTTACCACTGAAATATCTGCAATACACAGTATTTTCTGAGATATTATTCTCTGATAATGGGAATTCCGAACCCATAAACAGTCCGTTAACATACACAGGCTGACCAAGTGCAGAGTGATAACTTGTAAGATAAGCCGGCTCAATTTCACCTATAGTCCACTTTTGTTCGGGAGCATCAATAAGGATGTGTTCACAGTCAATATAATCAATTGTAACAAGATGTTGCTCTTCAGGAGCTATAACCATTTCAACATATTTGTGCATATAGTGACAATCTTCTTCTATTTCAACTGTCTCCACAAAGGAGATTTTTGCCCCATTATAAACATACGGTTTAAAAATAAACTCCACACGATGCTTAAATACATTTATGTTTTCAATTTCAAGATTATTTGATGATAAAAATGTTATTTTTTCACCTAAAAATTTCTTTATTTTAAATGCAACAATAAATTCAGCAGATGAAGGCTTGAATTCAATTGCCTTTTTCTCCTCTGTACGTTTATTTACAATTTCAGTAGTAATTAGACGATTATTCTTCGTTGAAAAACATCTTTCAATATAATCATTACCAATTGTAACAACATTGTCTTCAAAAAATGCATAAACTCCTGCCATTTACTTATTCTCCTCTGTAAAAAGTATTTTTTCTGTTGCCAAAGCTACATCTTCAACAATTTTAACACAAGGTCTTTTTTGATAATATTCGGGCGTTCTTGCCTCAGGAACACTTGATTTTTCTGTCTCAGTAAGTCCCAAGAGTTCTTTACAAACAATTGAATGATTGGTCTTCTTGAATTCATCAATTATAAGACGAACTAATTTATAAACTTCTGTCTTGTCAAGTTCAGGATATTTGAGACCAACAACCATAGCACTACCGCTAATGGCACCGCAAACTTCTCTCATTCTGCCAACACCACCGCCAAGACCTATCGACACCGCCAGAGCAGTTTCCTCGCCGAGTCCTAAATCAGGTGCAAATGCCACAAAAACCGCTTGCGAGCAATTTTTGCCCTCCATAAAAAGTTTCACTGCTCTATCCGAATATTTCGACATAGTCAAACTTCCCCTTATATTACTATATTTATTTAATGATACCATACTATTAATACATTTTCAATAAATGAACAATAAAAAAATCCTCATCCCAATAGGAATGAGGATTATCTCAGTAGTCTTAAACTTATTTAAGAGTAACTTTTGCGCCAACTTCTTCAAGTTTAGCTTTGATGCTTTCTGCATCTTCTTTAGAAGCAGCTTCTTTAAGTACTTTAGGAGCACCGTCAACAACAGCTTTTGCTTCTGCAAGGCCAAGACCTGTAACTTCACGAACAGCCTTGATAACCTTAATCTTTTCTGCGCCAACTTCTGTAAGTTCAACGTCAAATTCTGTCTTTTCTTCAGCTGCTGCTGCACCGCCTGCTGCTGGTGCTGCTACTGCTACTGCAGCTGCTGCAGATACGCCAAATTCCTCTTCTACTGCTTTAACGAGCTCTGAAAGCTCAAGAACTGTAAGAACTTTAAGTTCTTCAACGATTGCCATAACTTTCTCTGATGCCATGGTAATTTACCTCCAAATTTTAAACTAAATATTTTTTATAAGATTAATTTTTAATTATTCAGCAACTGGTGCTGCTTCACCATCTTTGTCAACAATAGCTTGTACTGCACGAGCAAAAGATGCGATAGGTGCGTTGAACGCACTGAGAACTGTAGCAAGCAATACTTCTCTTGAAGGAAGTTTTGCAAGAGCATCAAGCTTTTCAAGACTGATAACTTCACCATCAAGGTAACCTGTCTTAAGTTTGAAATCAGCGCTCTTTTCAGCAAATTTTCCGAGAATTCTTGCAGCTGCAACATAGTCATCCTTACTTGTAGCGATAGCAGTTGTACCCTCAAGAGCACCACTCATATCAGCAAGGCTTGTTCCGTCGATGGCACGACCGAGAATTGTGTTTTTTACAACTGTGTATTCAACACCTGCTTCACGGAGCTCTTTACGAAGTTTTGTATCATCCTCAACGCTGATACCTTTGTAGTCAACTACAACACCTGCGATTGAAGAATCAAGTCTTTCTTTAAGAGTAGCCACCTGCTGTTTCTTTAATTCTAAAACCTTCTCGCTTGGCAAACGATTCACCTCCTATTAAATTATCAAATGCGCTTGCAAGGAGAAAAAATATGCCTCTTCTGCAAAGACAGAAAAGGCATAGAAACATTTTAAGTAAATGCTAATATCCTCGGTAGGCAGTCAAAACTTTTACGCAAAATGCACCTACTGTCTTTGGCAAGCTTTATTATACTAACACACCCATCGGGGTTTGTCAAGTACTAATTAATTATTCAGCTACAGGAGCAGCTGTGAATTTGTTTGGATTAATCTTAACGCCAGGACCCATTGTTGAAGCAACTGCAACAGACTTAATGTACTGACCTTTTGCAGCAGCCGGCTTAGCTTTAACGATTGCTTCCATAAGTGTTTCAAGGTTTTCCTGAAGCTTTTCAGCGCCGAATGAAACCTTACCGATTGGGCAGTGGATGATGTTTGTCTTATCAAGACGATATTCAATCTTACCTGCCTTAGCTTCTGTAACAGCCTTAGCAACGTCAGGAGTAACTGTACCTGCTTTTGGGCTTGGCATAAGGCCACGAGGACCGAGAACCTTACCAAGACGACCAACAAGACCCATCATATCAGGGCTTGCAACACAAACGTCGAAATCCATGAAACCATCCTGGATTTTTGCAACGAGGTCTTCAGCACCTACAACTTCTGCACCTGCTGCTGCAGCTGCATCAGCCTTATCACCTTTAGCGAAAACTGCTACTCTTACGTTTTTACCTGTACCGTTAGGAACAACATCAGCGCCTCTAACCTGCTGGTCAGCGTGACGTGAGTCTACACCAAGGCGATTGTGAAGTTCTACTGTTTCATCAAATTTTGCAGTTGGACCTCTAACAGTGATGTCAAGAGCCTCTGC